>CAMJQW010000034.1 GCA_946408125.1 uncultured Fibrobacter sp. | reverse complement strand
TTCACGGGGCAGGCGACCACGTCGGTGATGGTGGCGCTGAGGCCAGCCTTGGCGAGCACGTCCACGGCCTTTTCCGGATCACTGACGATAAGGCGGATGAGGCCGAATTCGCCCGAGTCGGCAAGCGTGAGCGAAAGGAGGTTCACGCCGGCGTCGGCAAGCGAGCGGCACACCGCCTGGAGACGGCCAGGACGGTTAGAAACGAATACGGATACTTGCGGAATCTTCATGTTGTTCCTCCTTACATCTTCTTCCTGTTGTCGATAACTCTCTTGGCCTTGCCTTCGCTACGCGGCAACGAATCGGGTTCGCACAGCGTGACGATGACGGAAATGCCGAGAATCTGCTCGATGGAGTGCTTGAACTTCTTGTTCAGCTGTTCCATGGCGCTCATGGAGTCGCTCACCATGTCGCGGGAAACTTCCACCTTGACTTCGAGCGTGTCCATGTTGTTCTTGGTGTCGAGCACGATCTGGTAGTGCGGCAATGCCTTCTCTGCACGGAGGAGGGCCGTCTCGATCTGGCTCGGGAACACGTTCACGCCGCGCATGATGATCATGTCGTCGCTACGGCGGCCAATGCGGCGGATGCGGCGGATGGTACGGCCGCACTTGCACTTGGTCTTCTCGATGGCGGTAATGTCGCGGGTGCGGTAGCGGATGATGGGCATGGCCTTCTTGCTGAGCGTAGAAAGCACGAGTTCGCCCTCTTCGCCGTCCGGCAGCGGTTCAAGAGTTTCGGGGTCGACGATTTCAGGGTAGAAATGGTCTTCGAAGATGTGGATGCCGTCGCGGCACTCGCATTCGCAGCCCACGCCCGGGCCCACGATTTCGGAAAGGCCGTAAATGTCGTATGCCTTGATGCCGGTCTTTTCTTCGATGTAGTCGCGCATGCCGTCGCTCCACGGTTCTGCACCGAAGATGCCACGCTTGACCTTCAAGTCACGGATGTTGATGCCCATCTTTTCGGCAACGTCGATAATACGTACAAAGTAACTCGGGGTTCCGCCCACTGCGGTAACGCCGAAGTCCTTCATGAGCATCACCTGGCGTTCGGTATTGCCGCCGCTGATGGGGATGACGGTTGCACCGAGGGCTTCGAAACCGCCGTGGATGCCGAGACCGCCGGTGAACAGGCCGTAGCCGTAGAAGTTCTGCACGATGTCGGTGCTGCGGAAACCGCAAGCGAGGAGGCCGCGTTTGACGACCTGGGCCCACACGTCCATGTCTTCCTTGGTGTAGCCGACCACGATGGGCTTGCCGGTGGTGCCCGAACTGGCGTGCAAGCGCACGACTTCGCTCAGGTCGACGGCGAACAGGCCGTACGGGTAGGTGTCGCGCAAGTCCTTCTTCATGGTGAAGGGGAGCTTGGCGACATCCTTGAGAGTCTTGATGTCGTCGGGCTTGAGGCCCTTCTCGTCCATGCGTTCACGGAAGAGCGGAACTTTCTCGTAGGCGAGCTTTACGGTGGCGCGCATACGCTGCAGCTGCAGTTCGCGCAATTTTTCTTCGGGCATGAAGTCGAGCGCCATTTCGGGCAGGACCTTGTTTTCTTCGTCATTCCAGGCGGTTGAACGCATATAATCCTCTAGTGGGAGTGTGTTTAAATTAACGAGAAGAATTTAATCTTTTTACGCGCGGGAAAAAAGGAAAAAAATTAAAAAATTTTTCCCTGATGACACTTTTTTTACAATCGCTGTAAAGATGGCGTGGTAAGTGCGTTTTTCTATGACCTCTATTGGGCGGAACTTTTCATTTTTTGTATTTTTGTGCGGTATTTTGGCAAAATTTCTGTATTTATAGGTAGGTTTATTCTGCGCTCTCGTTTGTTTGTTCTGTTGCTTGCTTTTGTGGGACTTGTGCAGGCCCAGCTGCTCGACATGTCCCAGCTGTCGCAAGATTATATGGCCGAAAATAGGATCAATCAGATCCGGGTTGAAGGAAATCAAAACATGGACCAGCGTTCCGTCCTGAGCAGGATAGGGATACGCGCGGGCCAGACTTACACTCCGACGGCTTTGACCGACAAGGTCCAGAGCGCCGTGACCAGCCTCTATGAATCGGGCCTGTTCGACGACGTGACCGCCTGGATCGATTACCTGGAAACGGGTACCGATGTCGACCTGATTTTCAAGATCAAGGAACTTCCCGCACTCGATACGGCCATCCTGGACGGCTGTGACGAGGTTTCCGAGGAAGACCTCCGCCTGAAGATCCGCTTGGTTGCGGGCCAGGTGTACAGCAAGAGCCAGCTGGAACGAGACCGTCAGGCGTTGCTGGACTACTACCGCTCCGAAGGCTATCTGTTGGCCGAGGTCGGGTACAGGGAAGAGGCTACGGACGAGAACATGAACAAGGTCACCTTCATCATCCGCGAGGGCGAGAAGGTGAAGGTCCGCGACATCGTCATCAAGGGCAACGACCATGTGCCGGCCGAGGATGTCAAGGAACACATGCTTTCCAAAGTCGACCAGTGGTGGGGCGGCGGCGAATTCAAGGAAGCCGTATTCGAGGCTGACCGCGATACCGTGCTGAACGCCATCCGCCATTTCGGTTACCTGGATGCCGAACTGACCGAGTACTATGCCGAATATTTGCCGGACTCCTCGTGCCTGTTCTACCTGGGACGGATGGTCCCGGTTGGCGGTGACCTGAAAGTCATGTACGACCAGCTGAACCGTGCCCTGGGTGATTCTGCCACTGCGCTTTACAAGATGGCAGGCAAGCCGACGATGGAAGTGACGCATTACTACCGCAAGGAACGCGTCGGTGCGCACGGATTCGTGTCCCGTCCGCTACTGCAGGTCAAGTCCGAAGAAGACGCCCTGAAGGCGCTTAACGACATCATCCGCTACGAGAAGTCCCGCAAGGAATGGCTCAAGATCGTGGATGGCCGCAAGTTCAACAACCCGAAGATTTACGAACTGAAGAAAAAGAAGAAGCTTTCGCACTACGAAGAAAAGCTTCTTGTCCGCTATATGATCGAGGACATGTTCCCGGTCCTGAACAAGTACGACGAAATCAAGACGTCGAGCGCCGTGCGCATCCACATCACGATGGTGGAAGGCCGCCGCTACTACATGGGTTCGTTGCATTTCTCGGGCAACGAGGTCTTGAGCGATGCCCTGCTCGATTACGCGTTCCGTCTGGATAGCGGGGAAGTGTTCGACCAGTACAAGTACGACGCTTCGAGAAAGGCTTTGCTTGACTCCTACCGCGAAGACGGCTACCTGTTTGCGAACTTCGACGAAGAACGTACGTTCACGAACGACACCATAGTGAACTTGACCTACCGCATGAGAGAGGGCTTGCCTGCCAGCATCCACAAGGTACATATCCATGGCAATACCAAGACGAACGAAAAGGTGATCCGCCGCGAAGTCCGCCTGTATCCGGGCGATACGTACCGCCAGTCCCTGTTGGAACGCAGCTTCCGCGAAATCATGCAGCTCAACTACTTCGACATGGTCACTCCGGACATCAAGGTCGTGGGCGAGCAGGAAGTGGACCTCGACTTCACGGTGCAGGAGAAGGAAGCGGGTACGGGCCAGTTCAGCCTCGGTGTATCGTACAGCGAAAGCGACGGTCTCGTGGGTACGGCAAGCATCTCCATCCCGAACTGCTGTATGGGTAACGGTCAGGCGGCGTCCCTCAGTCTTGAATACGGTGAGGACAAGCGTAGCGCGGCCATCAGCTTCCAGGAACCCTGGCTGTTCGACAAGCCGATTACTCTCGGTACGAGCCTCAGCTATAGCTGGTGGAACATGTCCCGCTACGATGACCCCGACATTACGCGTTACGGCGGTAGCGTCTATCTGGGCAAGCGCCTCAAGTGGCCCGATGACTACTTCTACGGCCAGATCGGTTACAGCTGGCTCATGAACAAGCAGGGCCCCAACATCGACGACAGCTACGTGGTGTACACCGGTATCGAATCCGCGCTCAACTTCCGCCTCGTGCGTGACGACAAGAACTTGCCGCAGTTCCCGACGGAAGGCTCCCGCTACGTGCTCGACGTGCAGTGGGCCGACGAGACCCTGTTCAGCGACTTCGAGTTCATCAAGACGGAACTCACCATCAAGTGGTGGTTCCCGCTGTTCCGCGACCGCCTCGCGATTGCGCTTACCAATGAATACGGCGTCATCTTCGGTGACCAGCTGCAATACCGTACGCTCTACACGATGGGCGGTGTCCTCGGGTACGAAGGCATGATGCGTGGTTACAGCTCGGGCTCCATCGGTTACCGCCGCCTGGGCCGCAGCTTCCAGTACATCGGTGCGGAACTCCAGTTGGGAATTGTACCGCAGGTGTTCTACCTGTTGCCGTTCTTCTTCGATGCGGGTAACGTATTCGGTGACCGCTACGATCCGCGCACGAAGGTGCCCAAGCCGAGCCGCAACCCGCTCAACGAATGGGATCCGACAAGCCTCAAGAAGGATATGGGCTTCGGCTTCCGCGTGATTGTTCCGATGCTCGGCATTATCGGATTCGACTTTGCATGGCCGATGGATGTGGGCGAGACCTACTCGGGCCTGCAGCGTACCGAGGTGGGCGACATGCAGTTCAACTTTGTCATAGGCCAGGGATTCTAAGGAGGCTTTATGCTTAAACGTCTGATTCTGGTGATGGTGCTTGCGTTCGCTGCGGCGTCTTTTGCGGAAGACGGACTCCGCATAGCGCACGTGGACTCCAAGCTCATCTTCGACGGCTACAAGGGCACCAAGAGGGCGCAGGACGAATACGACCGTCAGGTGGCCAAGTGGGAACAGCAGGGTAACCTTCTCCAGAAGGAACTTGCCGCCATCAAGGAAAAGCTCGACAAGCAGGTGCTGATGCTCTCCGACGAAAAGAAGCGCGAGCTCGAGGCCGAGTACAACAAGAAGGACACGGAACTCAAGAACTTCATCGACCGCGTTTACGGCCGAAAGGGCGAACTCATCACCGAAAACGAGAAGGTGAGCGCCCCGATTATCCAGCTCATCCGCAAGGCGATTAACGAAATTGCCCTCCAGGAAGGCTACGACATGGTCGTGGACCGCGCTACCGGTGCGGTCGTGTTCTGGAAAAAGGAAAACGATCTCACGAATAAGGTCCTTGAATACCTGAACAGCCGTTAGTATCCCGGTGGAATGTTTTAACCCTTATTTGCTATTTTAAAAACGTATGCGCAAGTCTGCTCTTTCATTTGTTGCCTGCGTGGCAAGCCTCCTGGTGGCCAACTCCTTCGCCCAGCCTCGCGACCTGTTTGCGGAATTCGAGGCGGAGGCCGATGCGGCACAGCCCGCTTCCAGTAGTGAAGCTGCATCCAGTTCCGCTGTTGTCTCGAGCAGCAGCGCGGCAAGTAGCAGCAGCGTGGTAAGCAGCAGTAGTGTGGCGAGTAGCAGTAGCGTCGTGAGCAGCAGTAGTGCGCCGGTATCGAGTTCGAGCGCAGTCGTGTCCAGCTCCAGCGTTGCCGAAGTTTCGTCGAGCAGTGCGCCCGAATCCTCCGCTGCAGATTCTGCCGCGGTTGCCGTCGCGGATTCCGTTGTGGCCGATTCCACTGTTGCGGATTCCGCCGCCGTCGATTCCTCTGCGACCGATTCCACGAAGACCGCGACTCCTGAAGTTGCTGCCGTCAGTTCCTCTTCCGCTACCGACGCCCCGTCTTCGAGCAGCATGAGCCGTCGTGACCTCCTCGGCCCGGTCAAGGTCTCCAAGGTCCACGGCATCGACGAGATGAAGGGCAAGTACAAGAGCCCGCGCAAGGCGCTGTTCATGTCTCTCGTGATTCCCGGTTCCGGCCAGCTCTATGTGGGCGGTTCCTCGTTCACCTACGTGCGCGGCGGTCTCTACCTGGCCCTCGAAGCGGCTCTCTGGGGCAGCTGGGCTTACTTCTCGGTACACAAGTACAACGAGCAGGTGGACAAGTACAAGAAGTTTGCGCGCAAGCATTATTCCATCGGCCGTTACGAAATCGGCATGCGCGACCTTTACAAGCAGCTCTCCGACGAGACGGAAGAATCCCGCTTCGAGAACCGCTACATGAGCTCCAGGGAAGATTTCTGCGAGGCCCTCTATGGGACGGCCAGCAGCTACGGTTGCTATGTGAAGGGCACGCTCTTCAAGAACGACAAGAACCACTTGAACAAGTTCGTGGACAAGAAGCCCCTGGGCGACGAAATCGAAAGCCTGAAGGATGTCTACGACGTGTCCGTCCTCTATCAGGAAATTGCGAGCGACGCCTATGTGCTTGGCTGGGACGATGTAAAGGACCAGGCCATTGCCATCAACCTCAAGCTTGAAACGGACAACCCGCCGAACGGCACGGTCGCTCTCGGGTCCTCTTCGAATATGGACGAATACCGCAGCATGCGCAGCAAGGCGAACGACTACGCCGACATGCAGGCTTGGTTCTTCGGCGGCATCATCCTGAACCACATTGTTTCGGCCGTTGACGCCGCGTTCACAGCAAACTCCCACAACAAGTCCCTGTATTCCGAAGACGTCTCGTGGTACGAACGTCTGCATTTCGACAGCTACATGAGCGTCGTCGACGGATTGGATGTCGGGGTCCAGGCCAGCTGGGGTTTCTAGTGAAGTTCCTTCTTGCCATCATGATCGCGGCGGTCTGCGCCTATTCGCAGGTCGTCGTCTCTGTTGACGAGAACGTGAGCAAGAACAAGGACAAGAACGTTTTCCTCGCGATCGGTGCTTCGGCTTTGCTTCCGGGCATGGGCGAGATGTACCTCGGCGAGAAGGGGCTTGTCAAGCCTTTCCTCTGGACGGATCTCGCCCTGTGGGTCACCACCTTCAGTTCCTATGTCATCGGGGAACGCTACCTGACATCCGCGCACGACTACGCTGTCCGTCACGCGGGCCTCACGACCTCGAGCAAGAAGGTGTCGCTCTTGAATACGGTGGGCGATTTCCGCAGCCGAAGTGGTGTGGCGGGCCAGAATTCTTCGCCGGACATGGACGAGGATTACAACCAGTCGCAACTCAGGTCGGGCAAGGCCATCGACGAGGAATTTGACGAAAGCATCCAGTGGGACTGGGGTTCGAGCGACAATCCCGAAACCTCGGACCATATAGACGAATTCAAGAGCCGTATGCGTCATTACCGCGTCAGCCGCATCGTTTTCCAGGCGTCCGTGGGCGCCTTGGTGCTGAACCGCGTGATTTCCGTGCTGGATGCCATCCGCGTGTATCGCAAGACCTCCTCGAAGGCCTTCTCGGAGCGGATGGAGTTCGTGCCGGAGTTCTACGACGACGGGAGCGGCTTGCTCATGAACGTAAAATTCTAGGAAAAGTTGCAACTTGTTGGCCCTCTTACGCATCTAATTAATATGAAACGTCCTTTTGTCCTCCTGCTGACTGCTGTTTTCTTTGTCGCTTGTGGCGGTGAATCTGGTTCCGCCCCCGGCGCAAAGGGCGGTTCCGCAGGTGCGAAAGCGGGTCCCGGAGCCGGTGCGCCGGGTGGCCGCAAGGCGCGCGAGATTGCGGTGGAGGGCTATATTGCCGAGGCGCATACCTCCGGAAAGACATTCTCCGCGATGGCGACCCTCGAACCCCTGAATAGCGTAGAACTTACGGCGGCGACCTCGGGACGCCTCATGAACCTTTACGCGAAGGACGGCGCCCAGGTGCAGAAGGGCTCGCTCCTTGCGAAAATCGATGATTCCGAACTCAAGGCGCAGCTCAAGCAGGCCGAGTCGAACAAGCAGCTCGCCCAGCAGAAATTCGACCGCGCGAAGGGACTTTACGAAAAGGACGGAGCCACCAAGGCCGACATGGAATCGGCTGAAGCCTCTCTCAAGTCCGCGGAGGCCTCGGTGGAACTCATCAAGGCGCAGATTGCAAAGACCGAAGTGCGGGCCCCGTTTGCGGGCAGGCTCGGTTTCGTGAACGTTTCCGTGGGTGCCTGGCTCACGACCGGCACGCCTATCGCATCGCTCAGCGAAGTGAAAAAATTGAAGGCGAAATTCTCGCTCCCGCAGCGCTATGCATCGGCACTCAATGTGGGCGACGCGGTGGATGTCAAGGACGAAGAACGCAATGTTTCCAAGTCGGGCAAGGTGAAGGCTTTGGAAGCTTCGCTTTCGGAAAGTAGCCGCACCCGTCAGGTGCTGGTGGAAGTCGACAACGCGAAGGGCGAACTCCTCGCGGGTTCCTATGCGAAGGTGAACGTGGCGATGCAGGCGGGTGCCGCCAAGAGCATCCCGATACCTGCTGAAGCGTTCACGCTCGACAAGGATGGCGCCTATGTATTTGTGGCCGTCGGCGGCAAGGCGACTATCAAGCACGTCGAGACCGGCCTCCGTACGCCGATCGCGGTCGATGTGACCGGCGGTCTCGACGAGGGCGATACGGTGATTACCTCCGGCTTGATTAGCCTGCGCGAAGGAACGCCGGTGCGTATCAGAGAAATCCGCCACAACACCGATTACGAAGTGGAATAGGGGTAGACGATGAGTGTCGCGAACCTATCCGTACGCCGCCCGGTACTTATGACCGTGATGGCGCTCGTCATCATCCTGCTTGGTGCGTTTGGTGCCACCAATTTGGGCGTGCGTGAATACCCCAACGTCGACTATCCCTTGATTCAGGTGCGTACCTCGTACCCGGGCGCGAATGCCGCGGTGGTGGAAGCCGAAGTTACTGAAATTTTGGAAGCGTCCATCAACAGTGCCTCCGGTATCAAGGCGCTAACCTCCACGAGCCGCGACGGCTTCTCGTTCATCAACATCGAATTCGAAACGGGCATGGACCTGGAAGCGGCCGCGAACGAAATCCGTGACCGCGTGAGCCGCGTACGCCGCAGGCTCCCCGACGACGTGGACGAACCGACGGTCTACAAGTCCGATAGCGATAACGACCCGATTCTGATGGTGAGCCTCGTGAGCGACAAGCTCGACCCGATGGAAGTCTCGGAACTCGCGAACAACTTTGTGAAGGAACGCCTGCAGACCATCAACGGGGTTTCCGAGGTCGCCATCTGGGGTGAGAAGCGTCCGACGGTGCGCCTGTGGATTGATCCGGTGCGCTTGCAGGCATTGGGAGTTTCCGGTGCCGAAATGTCGGCGGCCTTGAGCCGCGGTAACCTGGAACTGCCTTCCGGTTCCATCGAAGGTAGCGAGACGACGCTTTCCATCCGTACGCTGGGCCGCATCCTCGACCCGAAGGCGTTCGAGAACATTGCGGTGAAGAAAGCCGCCGACGGTACCGTCATCCGCATTTCGGATGTGGCCGACATCCATTACGAACCAAAGGACACGCGTACCGGGTTCCGCCGCAACGGCAAGAATTCCATCACGCTGGCATTGATGGCACAGCCGGGCTCTAATCACGTGGAAATCGCTGATGAATTCTACAAGCGCGTGGAAGACATCCGCCGCGAGATACCCGAAGGCGTACAGGTCCTTTACGGTCGCGATACCTCCATCAACATACGTGCCTCCATCAAGGAAGTGGTGGAGACCATCTTTATCGCGTTCCTGCTGGTGATTGGGATTATCTTTGCCTTCTTGCGCCAGGCGCGCACGACGCTTATCCCGATGGTGGTGGTGCCGGTGGCCGTCATCGGAAGTTTCTTCGTGCTTTACCTGTGCGGGTTCAGTATCAACGTGCTGACCTTGCTTGCGATGGTGCTGGCGATTGGCCTCGTGGTCGATGACGCCATCGTGATTGTCGAGAATATCTACCACAAGATTGAACGCGGCATGACGCCCAAACAGGCTTCTGTCGCGGGAACGAATGAAATCTTCTTCGCGGTGATTGCGACCTCGGTCGTTTTGATGGCGGTGTTCGTGCCGGTGCTTGCGCTCGGTGGAACTACGGGCCTTTTGTTCCGCGAATTCGTGGCGGTGATGATCGGTACGGTGTTCCTTTCGACGCTCTGCGCGCTTACGCTTTCGCCGATGCTCTGTTCCAAGTTCTTGAGCCGCCAGAAGCAGGGATGGTTCTTCCGCGTTACCGAGCCGTTCTTCGACTGGCTCAACCGCGGTTACTCGGCGCTCTTGGGATTGTTCCTCAAGTTGCGCTTCTTGTTGTTCCCGGTGGTGGTGGGGCTTCTGGTCATTGCGTACCTCTGCTTCAACAATATGAGTAGCGAAATGGCCCCGACCGAAGACTCCAACGCGGTCATGGTGAACCTGAACATGCCCGAGGGCGTGACGCTTACGCGTACCAAGCGCATGGCCGATGCTTTCGCCGAAGAAGTGATTGCGCTTATGGATACCAACGAGTATACCGAAATTCAGGCGGGCGCCTGGAATGCAGGCAACTCGAGAATGCGCATCTTCTTGAACGACGACAAGAAGGCTCGTCGCCCGCAGAGCGAAATCGCCCGCTCTATCCAGGTACTCGGTAACGAATATCCCGACTTGCGCGTGATGGTATTCGAACCGCAGAGCATCAGTACGCAGCGCGGTGGACTTCCGGTGCAATTTGTGCTGCAGGCCCCGAACATCGAAATCTTGCGTACGCTCGTGCCCAAGTTCGAAGAAGAAGCGAGCCATAGTCCCGTGTTCAGCGTGGTGAACACGAACCTCCGCTTTACCAAGCCGGAACTGCATATTGAAATCCTCCGCGACAAGGCAAACGAGGAAGGCGTCTCGGTGAACGACATTGCGCAGGCGGTACAGCTTGCGATTAGTGACCAGACTTATGGAGAGTTCTACAAGGACGGCCGCCAGTACGATATCATCGGCGCGGTGGGTTACCAGTACCGCAGCATGCCCGAGAATATCTCGATGCTTACCGTCAAGAACGGCAAGGGTGAACTCGTGAGCCTCGAGAACTTCATTACTTTCAGCGAACAGTCCGCATCGCCGTCGCTACCGCGTTACAACCGTTTTAGTGCGGCCACCATTCAGGCGGGTCTCGTGCCCGGAAAGACGATTGGCGACGGCGTGGAAGAGATGCGCCGTATCGCGAAGCACCTCCTGAAGGATTACCCGAACGTGAGTACGGCGTTGAGCGGTTCGTCGAAGGAGTTCGAGGAAAGTTCCAGCGGGCTCTACATCGTATTCCTGCTTGCGCTGGCTCTTGTGTTCCTCGTGCTTGCGGGTCAGTTCGAGAGCTTCCGCGCGCCTTTCGTGATATTCTTTACGGTCCCGCTCGCCTTGGCGGGCGCGCTTGTGTGCTTGTTCATTACGGGCCAGACGCTCAACATCTTCAGCGAGATTGCGCTGATCCTATTGATTGCGCTTGTGACGAAGAATGGTATTCTGATTGTGGAATTCGCGAACCAGATTGCGGCGAATACCGGTTGCTCTAAGCTCGAAGCGGCTCGGATGGCGGCGGAACGCCGCTTCCGCCCAATCCTCATGACGAGCCTTTCGACAGTATTGGGCGCCGTGCCGCTCATTATGACCGGCACCCCGAGCCGCATCGCGATGGGCATCGCCATTGCGGGAGGCCTCACGTTTGCGACGTTCCTTTCGCTGTTTATTGTGCCTGCGGCCTACAGCTTCTTTGCGGGTAAGGTCAGTCTCGATGCCATGAAGAGCACCGACGCTTCGAAGATGGCTTAATGCCAAACGGCGTGTGGAGTGACTTCCAATAGTAGGACGAATGCAAAAAGGTATTTGACTGCAGCCAATGCGGTGCAGAACGTTCCGTGCTGGGTCAAGTCCAGCAACGCTATCAATGTCGTTGTTGCCATTTCCAAACACTCCCTAATCAGTGTGAGAGATTTCCCAAAACACCTCACATAGGGTAATATAGACACCAAAGGGGGCGATGTCTATATTGTTTCGCGTTTTTTTACAGAGAAAGGGCCGAAAAACTGTAAATAAAAATAAAAGCTAGTGGACCAGCTGGTAGACCTTTTCGTCTTTCCGGCTCATCCCGTAGCGTGTACGCAGGATGGATTCCCTGTAGAGGGAGTCGGTCTGGAGACGCTCGATTTCGCGCTTGTGTTCTTCGATGACCTTCTGGAGCGAGTCGATCTGTTCCTGGTAGCGGGCGATGTTCTCCTTGACCTGCTGCTGTCGCGGAATGCTGTTTTGTCCGAAAACCAACTGTACAACCATAATGCTGAACAATAACGCGATAGCGATCAGTATGGCGTATATCTTCTTGTGCATCATTTGGCTCCATTGAAATGGAATTGGAAGTTGTCCTCGGTATGGACCAGCCCCGCAATTTCCAGCTCTGTCAATATAGCTAAAACTTCGCCCGCCTTGAGGCCGGATTCCTCCTGGAGCTCGTCAAAAGTTTTACGAAATCCGTTTGCCTTCGCAAAAAGGGCCTTTGCCTTTTCGCCTAGTTCGCAGCCGATGGATGATAGTGCGGAAAGGCTCTGGCCTCCTTTTTTCGGGAAACCGAGCAGTTCCCGAAGGCTTTCGGGGCGGAATACGGGCTTGGCGAGGCCCTTGTCGAGGAGCCGGTTCGGCCCGCTCGCGACCTCGTTGTCGAAGTCCCCCGGTATGGCGAAGACGGGCTTGCCCTCCTTTTGGCATAAGGTCCCCGTAATGAGGGCGCCTCCTTCTTCGCGGCTTTGCACGATTATCGTCGCGCAGCTGATTCCCGAGATGATGCGGTTGCGTGCGGGAAAGTTTCCCTTGTAGGCGGGCGTTTCGGGGTCGTATTCGGAGACGATGGCTCCGCCGTTGTCGAGTATCCTTTGGGCGAGCGCTCCGCGGGTTCCTTCTATCTTCGTGGCGAGTCCCTGGGCCAGGACGGCTATCGTGGGAAGGCCCGCTTCCAGGGCGGCCTCGTGGCAGAGGCTGTCGATGCCCTGGGCAAGTCCGGACACGATGACGGCGCTTGTGCCCCGGAGGGATTCGACAAGCCTGCGGCAAAGCTCGGGGGCGCTGCGGTTGGGCCTCCTCGTGCCGACGATGGCTACGCCTGCCGGATGTGTACCGAGCGTCGCGTCCGGCGAGACGGGAAGCGGGAGCGCCCCGGCGGCGAACAGCTGTGCGGGACAATAGATGGATTGGTTGAGCAAAAGAGGATACTTGCCTTTTTCGACAAGGGAGTAATTGTGGATGAACATGTTTCCCTGCCTTGTGGAGGGAATCTATAAACCGCGGGGCGCTATTGTGTCGTGCGCCGGCCGCTCGCCCGGACTAGCAGGTTGCTGCAAGAGTCTGAATTTACCAAGGCCCACAAGCAATATAGTAACAATGTGAGGTGTGGAATGTGGAGTGTGGGATGGATTAATTATCTTTCTCTCCATGAAATACAAGTTTGAAGATTTGGTGGACATTTTGAAGCGTCTCCGTGCCGAGGACGGTTGCCCATGGGACCGTGTGCAGGATACGCATTCACTCCTGCCTTACCTGGTGGAAGAAAGCAGCGAGTTTATCGATGCCGCTCTCGATGGCGACAAGGCGCACATGTGCGAAGAGCTGGGCGACGTGCTTCTGCAGGTGGTGTTCCATTCGCAGGTCTGTAAGGAAAGCGGAGACTTCAACATCGACGACGTCGTCCAGGGCATCTGCGAGAAGATGATCCGTCGTCACCCGCACGTCTTTGGAGATGCGCATGCGGATACGGCTTCCGACGTAAGCCGCCGCTGGGAAAAGATCAAGGCGCAGGAGGCGACCCACCGGAATGATGCGGACAAGTCCGTTATGGACAAGGTAAGCAAGAGCATGCCTACGCTCGCCCGCACACAGGATATTATCCGCCGGGTCGCGAAGGTAGGATTCGATTGGGGTGAACCCGGTCCTGTTTTCGACAAGGCGCAGGAAGAATTCAATGAATTCCGTGCCGAGATGGAAAAGGTCACGCCCGAGAATGCAAACATCGACCACCTGGAAGAGGAATTCGGTGACATCATGTTCAGCCTGGTGAACGTCGCACGCCATTGCGGGTTCAATGCCGATGTAGCGCTCCGCCGCGCGAATGCAAAATTCGACAAGCGCTTCCGCGAGGTGGAACGGTTGGCGCAGGGCGAAGGTAAACCGTTGAAGGATATAGGATTAGAGGGCCTCCAGAAGCTCTGGAAGCAAGCGAAGTCCAATTTGGAATATGAATCCTTGGAATAGGAATGTGCGGCATTTGCCGTTCCCGGCCTAAATTTTTTCGTTACATTATTGTTGTGCTTCAAGTAAGTCCTGGTTCTAGAAAAGGGATGCCGGATCGAACCGCGGGGTAGGACATACTCGAAGCACTTCTTCTATTCACAAAAAAAAAGTCCGAGGCGCTTGCCTCGGACTTCTTTTATCAGCAGTTTTTTGTGCTTGCTCCGTGAGCAACAAAGCCCCCGGTATTAACCGGGGGCGGTTGCGAGAGCGAGGCTCATTCGTAGGTTTATTGCCTGCAAAAGAGCCGAGCGGTCGTGTTAGCTTAGGCGCGGGCCTTGGCCTTGTCGCCGTACTTCTTGATGAGCTCTTCCTGGATGTTCTTCGGCACCGGAGCGTACTTCGCGAATTCCATGGTGAACTCGGCCTTACCCTGAGTCATGGAGCGGAGGTCGGTGGCGTAACCGAACATTTCGGAAAGCGGGACTTCGGCGGTGATGGTCGTCGTACCCATTTCTTCGCTCGTTCCGGTAATGGAACCGCGGCGCTGGGAGACGTTACCGACGACGTTACCCTGGAATTCAGTCGGGGTGGCGATTTCGACCTTCATGATCGGTTCGAGGATCTGGGCTCCGGCCTTGGCGAAAGCTTCGCGGAAAGCCATACGGGCACAAATCTGGAACGCCATGTCAGAGGAGTCGACCGGGTGGAACGCACCATCCTGGACTTCCATTTCGATACCCACGACCGGGAAGCCGATGAGGGAACCGGCTTCCATGCAGCTCTGGAAACCCTTGTCGCAAGACGGGATGTATTCCTTAGGAATGCGGCCGCCGACGACGGAGTTGATGAAGTTGTAAACCTTGTCGGAGTCGCCTTCGACAGCCATCGGGCGCATCACGCCGGACATCTTAGCGAACTGACCCGAACCACCGGTCTGCTTCTTGTGGGTGTATTCGAACTTGGCTTCGCGAGTGATGGTTTCGCGGTAGGCCACCTGCGGAGCACCGGTCTGGACGTCGACCTTGTATTCACGGCGCATACGTTCGATGTACACGTCGAGGTGAAGTTCGCCCATGCCCTTGATGATGGTTTCGCCGGATTCCTTGTTGACTTCGACCTGGAAGGTCGGGTCTTCCTTCGTGAAGCGGTTGAGGGCCTTGGACATGTTGTCGAGGTCGTCACGGTTCTTGGCTTCGATCACGAGCTCGATCACGGGGTTCGGCACGTGCATGGAAGTCATGTTGTAGTGGTTCTTGCCGTCGGTGAAAGTCGTACCGGAGGCGCAGTCGATACCGAACAGGGCGACGATGTCGCCGGCGCCGGCTTCGGTGATGTCCACCATTTCGTCAGCGTGCATGCGCACCAGACGACCCACAGACACCTTCTTGGTGGTGGCCATGTTGGTGATCATGTCGCCCTTCTTGAGGGTACCCTGGTAGACGCGGACGTAGGTGAGCTGGCCGTAACGGTCGTTCACGAGCTTGAACGCGTAGCAAACGAGCGGTGCGTTGTCTTCGCTCTTGAGGATGACTTCAGCTTCGTTGTTGTCGAGGTCGAGGGCCTTGTTTTCGACGTCGGTCGGGCACGGGAGGTAGTCAACGACACCGTCGAGGAGCTTCTGCACGCCAATGTTCTTGTGGGCGGAACCCATGAACACCGGGGTGATGTCGAGGCGGATCGTAGCTTCACGGATGGTCTTCTTGATGAGGGCCTTGTCGATTTCATCGACGCCATAGATGCCTTCCATGGCCTTTTCCATGATCTCGTCGCAGTAGTCAGCGCAGCAGTCGATGAGCTTGGTGCGGTATTCGTTAGCCTGGTCAACGAGTTCGGCCGGGATTTCCTTTTCGACCATGTTTTCGCCGTTGGCGCCTTCGAAGTAGTAGGCCTTCATTTCGACGAGGTCGACCACGCCCTTCAGTTGGTCTTCGAGACCGATAGGAATCTGCATGACGCAGGGCTTGTGGTTGAGCTTTTCCTTGAGCATGACAGCCACGCGGAGCGGGTTTGCACCGGAGCGGTCGCACTTGTTCACGAACACGACGCGCGGCACATGGTAGCGCTTCATCTGGCGGTCAACGGTAATAGACTGGGACTGGACGCCTTCCACACCGGTCAGAACGAGGATAGCACCGTCCAGCACGCGGAGAGAACGTTCCACTTCGATCGTGAAGTCCACGTGCCCCGGGGTATCGATGATGTTGATGGAGTCGGCTTCGCCAGACTTGGTGTGGGTCCAGTTTGCAAACGTAGCAGCGGACTGAATCGTGATGCCGCGTTCGCGTTCAAGTTCCATGGAGTCCATCGTGGCACCGACGCCGTCTTTACCACGAACTTCGTGGATAGCGTGGATACGCTTTGTGAAGTAGAGGATACGTTCGGTAAGGGTGGTCTTACCGGAGTCGATGTGGGCAGAAATACCAATATTTCTGTGCTTTTCAATGTTTTTCATATTTTATTCCACAAATGGAGTTGATGTTTGTTTGAGTTGCGCCCAAAGATAGAAAAAAAAGCCCCCGTTCTCAAGGGCTCTAAGGTTGGATGTGGGCCTAATTAGACGATTTCGGCGTCTTCGGCGGCCGGTTCCTCGGGATTGTCGGCCAAAGCCTTGAAATATGCGGCTGCGGTCTTGCCGACCTCGGTCGTATCGTAGAAGGAATAGGCCCCATTTCCGACGGCTCCGATGGCCGGGATGGCCCGCAAGGCGATTCTGCCGAGGAACTTGGTTGAGACTTTCAGGCCGATTTTCCTCAAAAGGGCTTCGAGGGCCGCAAAGGAGACTTTTTGCACCACGATCCGGCTTCCGGTGCGCACGGCGATATCGCGCAGGAGCTGGGCGGCGCTATGGCGGAACAGGCACCAGACCATGGCTTCGCGGCTGAGCTGCGCAAATTTGCCGTATGAGGCCGCAATATCGGAAACGAGCTGCGCCTGGATGCGCCAGATGGCGGCGATATCCGGAATAGAGGTGAGGACCCCTGTAAAGCCGGCGGGGACGGAAAGCGTTGCACTCACGGCGGCCGCTTTGAGCGATGCCTGGCGGATGATCTTGTTGATTTTCTCGTCGGAATCCTCTGCGGGAGTATAAAGGGATTCAGGAATGTCGGTAATAAGCTCAAAAAGCAGCTTGCCCAGCTTTTCCTTGAATTTTTCCATCTTTTCGTCTGTACAATCGCTCATAAGACTCTCCTTACGAGAGTAATATACATTATTACTAGAAAATGATTTTTGCGATGCCGCCGGCGATGCCCGGGATATTGTAGCGCAGCGTCCGGCCTTCGAGCCAGTACGAAAGCGCCTGATCGATCCACTGACGTTCGCAGGTGATTTTACGTACCACGATGTCCGTCCCGGATTCAGAATCTGTAAAATAGTAGTACCCGCAGAACTTGAGGGGCGCGATTTCTCCGTGCAGAAGGACGCTCACGTCGGCGGTTCCCTTGTCGGAATCGATGGAAATCGATTGAACTTCACCGAACCTCTTGACAAGTTCGTTGTTCTTGACAAAGGCTTCGACCGCCTTGTTGCGTAAGTTGCCGAGCAGGGACATGGTTTGAATCCACTATCGCGGAAGCGTCAGAATATCGATTCCGTCCTTGGTCTTCACGACGGTGTGTTCCCACTGGGCGCTGAGGCTTCCGTCGCGGGTGACTGCCGTCCAGCCGTCACTGAGCGTCTTGGTGCCCGGACGGCCCACGTTGATCATGGGCTCGACGGTAAAGACGTTGCCGACTTCGATGAACGGGCAGCGTTCGTAATTGCGGAAGTGGTAAACCGTAGGCTCTTCGTGGAACCCGCGGCCGATGCCGTGCCCGCAGTAGTCTTCGACTACGCTGAATCCGTGTTCGTCGGCGATGTCCTGGATGGCGCAGCCGATGTCGTTCCAGTGGGCGCCTTTTTCCCCGGCGGCGCGGATGCCTTCTTCCATGCAGAACTTGGCTGTATCGACCAGTTCGCGGGCGAGGTCCGAAACCTTACCGCAGCAGAACATGGCGCTCGTATCGCCGTGGTAGCCCGAAAGGATGGTGGTGATGTCGATGTTCACGATGTCACCTTCCTTGAGTATGGTTTCGGCGGTAGGAATGCCATGACAGACAACTTCGTTTATACTGATGCAGGCGTAGCGCGGGTAACCGTGGTAGCCCATGCAGGCGGAAATGCCCTTGTGCTGGCGGGTATAGTCGCCGATGAATTCGTCGATTTCGAGCGTGGATACGCCGGGCTTGACCATTTCGCCTGCGCGGATAAGCGTTTCGGCGGCGAGCGCACCCGCGTCGCGGATCAGTTCAATTTCTTTTGCGGATTTTACTTTAATCTTGGCCATTTTATGCCTTCTTCCAAGCGTAGCGGTCCAACAGGTATGCAAGCAGCATCTGTTCGTCTGTGGTGCCGTTCGCAAGTTCTTTCACGAGCGGGAGCATGCGGCTGATGCGTTCGGTCGCCTTCTGTCCGCCAAAGTGGTTACGTTCCTTTTCCAGGCGCAGGCGCGTGCGTTCGCTGACCTTCTTCGCGATTTCTTCGCCCGTGAGCGGTTCCATCTTGATGAAGTTGATGCCGAAGTCGGCGGCGGTCTGCTTCATGTCGATTTCTTCGACAGGCGTAATGAGCGAAATGCACAGCCCGCTCTTGCCGGCACGCGCGGTACGGCCGCTACGGTGCACGTAGACTTCGTGGTCGGCGGGGTGGTCGTACACGATCACGTGCGTCACGTGGTCGACGTCGATACCGCGGGCGGCCACGTCGGTGCAGATGAGGATGCGGATCTTCTTTTCGCGGAAGGCGTTCAAGGTCTTTTCGCGCATGGCTTGGGCCACGTCGCCGCTGAGGGCGCCGACTTGGAATCCGTAGCCCGAAAGGACCTGCTCCAGGTAGCTCACGTCGCTCTTGCGGTTGCAGAAAATCATGCAACTGTCCGGATTGTAGTATTCCAGCACCTTGATGGTCATGGAATCCTTGTCCATCACGTCGCAGGGATACCAGCGGTGTTCGAGGTTGTTCGCGATAACCTTGTCGTAACTGAGCGAGAGGAATTCTGCTCCCGGACGCTGGAATTCGCGGGCGAGGCTCTTCACCGTCTGCGGGATGGTCGCGCTGAACATCGTGCATGCAATCTGCTTGGGCAGATACTTGCGGATTTTCTGCATATCGGGATAGAAACCCATCGAGAGCATCTCGTCGGCTTCGTCAAGCACGAGGTCGCGGATGTCGAGGAAGTCCACATGACCGCGCTGGACGTGGTCCATCAGGCGGCCCGGGGTCGCGACGATGATATGCACGCCGTTCTTGAGGGCCTTCAGCTGCGGTTCGTAGGAGACTCCGCCGAAGATGGCGACGGAACGGATTCCCGTGCCTGCGGAGAGCTTTTCAATTTCATCTTCCACCTGGAGGCAGAGCTCGCGGGTCGGCACGAGGATGAGTGCCTGCGGGAAAACGTGGTCGCGGACGATGACCTGCAACAGCGGGAGTACGTAGGCGCCGGTCTTGCCCGAACCGGTCTTGGACTGCACGAGCATGTCTCGGGCAGCGAGCATGTAGGGGATCGTCTTTCTCTGTACCGGCATCAGGTCGGTCCAGCCGTGCTGTGCGAGGATGGCCTTCTGCTCATCGGGGAGCATGTCGAAGGTGTAGTCGGGGAGCTTGTGCTCGGGTTCGATAATCTTGACGGGGGTCAGAAACGGATTGACTTTTTCTTCTTTCTTTTCTTCAATAATTTCTTCGCTCATAGTGAGCGCAAATGTAGAAATTTATTTACTAGAAGAGATTCAGGTGGTATTCTAGACCGGCCCCAATGAACCAATCTATCGTGGAGCCGCCTATGATGGTGGACTCCGCGGCCGCATCGGGGGACGGGTCCACGTAGGTGTTGCGCCCGCGGCTGGAAATGCCCGTGCGAAGCCCGAGTCCGTAATGCTTCAGGAATATGAAGTGGCTACCGAAGCCCACGAGCGCGCCCTTGTAGGCGTCCTCGAACTTGATTCTCGCCTTGTAGGCCTTCGAGGGCGTTTTCACGTCGTCGTTCAGCTCGATGCTTTCCACGAAGAAGCTGTACTGGAATCCGACAAAGAGGAACGGGGTGATGTCCATCCAGGAGAGGGGCTTGTAGTTGCGCGAGAGCATGGCGCTCAGGCCGATTTCGTGCTGGTGGAAGTCCCAGTGGTCGAGTTCCTGGTACACGGTGTCCTTCGGGTCCGTTTTCATGTGGTGCTTGGCGTAGTGGTACGACAGTTCAAGTCCTATGAAATCGTACCAGGTCGCCCCGACATAAAAAGTGAAGTACGGGTCGGAATCGTCGATGAAGTTCCAGAGGCTCACGGAGTCCTTCGTGATGCGGTAATTGCGGACTTGGCTATTGACATGGCTGCTGTACCAGTTGTCGGGAGTAAGCGGAATTTGCGCCTGCGAGTAACCCATGCCGAGACCCGCCCACATCTTGAATACGGGAACCTCCTGGAAGTACTCGTCCGGCTCGGTCATCATCTTCTTGCGTTCTTCCTTCGAAAGCCTGCGCTTGGGGGTTCCGTCGAAGAACATGTTCGCGATTTCGTCGCCCATGGAAACCTTGTCGGGGCTTAACGGGATTGTTCCGGCGGACTTGGGTTCCGAGGCAGTCTCGTCGAACCAGGCGACATTCACGACGGAACCGTTCTTTGCGATAAAAAGGACAATCTGGTCTTCGAGCGCCTGGAACTTCGCCTGCATGGCCGGATGGCGTGCCCTCAGGTATTCCGCTTTCAGAGCCGGATCCATATTCGCATTGAGCCAGGACGCATAACGCATGGCGACGGTGTCGCGCATCCATTCGCCCTGCAGGCGGCACTTGGGCTCACCGATTCCGGAGTTGTTGCGCTTCAGGGAAAGGCAGAATTCCTTGGGATCGATGGCGGGTTCCTTGTCGAGGCTCCAGATGAGGATGTCCGCATCCTTCCAGAGGGCTGGATGGCTATTGAAATATTCCTTCTGGGCAAATGCGCTGCCCGAAAAAATGATTAAGGATAGTGCGAAAAGCAGTATGGAAAGCCCACGGTTCATCACGAGACGCCTCCATACAAGTTAATGCGAATCTGCTTGACGGCGGATCTCACGAGCGCTTCCAGGTCTTCCGGAGTCGGCTTGGTGATGGGCCTCTGCACTTCGTCGACGGCGCTGAACAGCGGACGCTGCTTCTCGTTGTCCCAGAGGGTGTACGACACGATGGCGCTGATGTGCGTGGAGGTCTTCTTGTCGGTACTTTCATTGTGGATGAGCGCGTAGTCGAAGTATGTTTCGCGCTTGAGGTCCGTGCCGACGATGAATTCGTGGATGATCAGGATGTAGGGCTGGATCTCTCCGGCGCTATCCTTCACGGTGACGCCCTGTTCGGGCAGGCGCCCCTTCATGAAGATGCGGCTGTCCAGCTTCTGACTTTCTTCCGGGAAATGGTTGAAGTTCTGTTCCGGGATACTCACGAAATGCGGGTAGGCACGCCGCATCTCGTCCAAAAAGACCTGCTCGCAGAAAGCGGTTGCCTTGAGCTGGATGCTGTCCGGGTTCCATCCGAGTTTCTTTGCGAACCAGGCGGAACGTGTCAGCACGAATGCTTCGTTCGTACCGGCGACGGCGAGCTTCCCGTAGGGAGCCTTCTTGTACAGCGGGTGGGATTTTGACCAATGGTAATTATGGCTGCAACCTGCGAGAGTGCATACCACAAATACCGCTATGGCCAAAAACCTAAACACCTGATAACCCTCGGAAACTTCTAGCGGATGCTAGGCGCCCCACTTTTCGCGGTAGGCGTACACCTTTTCGAGGATACCTTCCGGGGCACCCACGGCCTTGCGGTTCTCTTCGTTTTCGAGGAAGGCAATGATGTCGTTGATGTCGATGATGGAGTGGGCTTCGATTCCGTATTCGTCCTGCACCGTCTGGAGTGCGGACTTGCCGTTGTCGAGCTTTTCCTTGCGGTCGACCGAGATGAGCAGCCCGATGACGTTCGCGTTCTCGATTTGCGAGAGCGCCTGCATCGTTTCGTTCACGCTCGTGCCCGCGGTAATCACGTCTTCGATAATCACGACATTCGTCTTTTCGGCATACTTGTAGCCGACGAGCGAGCCGCCTTCACCGTGGTCCTTCACTTCCTTGCGGTTGTAGGTGAACGTGAGGTTGTGGGCGTAGATGTCGGAAAGCTTCATGGCGGTGGCTGCGCAGAGCGGAATGCCCTTATAGGCCGGACCGTAGAGGTTCTGGGCCTTGCCGTTGAAGTATTGCATGTAGGCACTCGCGTAATATTCGGCAAGTTTCGAAAGCGTGGCACCGGTCCGGAATTCTCCGGTATTGATGAAATACGGGGTTTCACGGCCGCTCTTGGTGACGAAGTTGCCAAACTTGAGCGCGCCCGCTTCTACGAGAAAGTGAACGAATTGATCTTTGATGTTCATAGCAAATGAAATTTGTGGTTGTCGTTATGCTGCTCCGCAGAGGAGGGCGATGATGTTTGCGAATACGTTCGCCTCGGTAACGACCTCGATCAAGATGAGGAGGGCGAGGACCACCACGCAAAGGCCGATGTAGAAGTAGAACGACTTCTTGAACCCCTTGATCTTCAGCTTGAAGATGACCCAGGCGATGACGCTCAGGATGGCGCTGAAGATCCAGGCGGCGGCACCGTTGAGCGTGACAAGGCGGCTCACTCCGTAGGTGATGGCGATGCCCGGCATAAAGAAGAAGCAGATGCAGAGCACGCAGAGCAGCGCAAACCCGACATAGTGGGCGAAACCGCGTTCTCTCTGGACAATGACCTGCGGTTGGGTCATGTCGGGCGGGAGTTCTTCCTGCACAGGTTCTGTGGCGGGGACTTCCGGCTCGACGTTCTGGACCGGTTCTTCAATGGGCTGTTCGTTGTTGAGTTCTTCGGACATATTGTGCTCCTACAGGATAAATGTTCTTCCGGCGTAAACGAATACGCGGTGTTCAAGCCACAGCTTCAGTGCGGCGGAAAGGGTGCGCTTCTCGATATCCTTGCCGAGTTCCACCAGTTCGTCGATGCTTGCCGTCTCGGGCACGCGCTGGATATCCTGGCAGATGATGGGCCCCTGGTCTAGGTCTTCGGTGGCGAAGTGCGCCGTGGCGCCGATAATCTTCACGCCCTTGTGCCATGCCTGGTGGTAGGGCTTGGCGCCCTTGAACGCGGGGAGGAACCCGTGGTGGATGTTGATGATGCGGTACTTGAATTCTTCGGTAAAGGCCTCGCTCAAGATTTGCATGTAGCGGGCGAGTACGACCGTATCGGTGCGGGTCTCGGCGATAATCTCGCGGAAGCGGTTCTCGGGAATGCTCTTGTCGGGGTTGCTCGGCACGTAGTAGAACGGTACGCCGAAGGTCCCGCCCACGGGACCCAAGTCGGGGTGGTTACCCACGATACAACTAAATTCGCAGGGAAGGTCGCCGTCGCGGTGCTTCAGGAGCAGGTCGTACAGGCAGTGGTCCGTCTTGGATACAAAAATCGCGACGCGCTCCGTCTTGGAGGTGTCAAAGAGCTTCCAGTTGAGTTCCAGGCGCGGGGCGAGCGTTTCCAGGTGCTTGTAGACCTCCTGGATGTCTGCCGATTCCATGTCGAAAACGGCGCGCAGGAAGAAAGTTTCGATATCTTTTGCGGTATGCTGCTGGAGGTCGATAATGTTTGCGCCCGCTTTCGCAAGGACTTGCGTAGTGCCGGCGATAAGCCCCTTCTGGTCGGGACAGTGGATTTGCAATATGTAACGGGTTATAGCCATATGTAAAATGTAGCTAATTTGGGAGGGAATGGACTTGTGAAGTCCTGCAAAAAAAGCTAACATTAGCGTGTTGAACAACATTCAAAAAGAAGGCTGAGTGTGTCAAGACTGAAATTTTTGCCGATTGCCTGCGCGGTCGCGCTGATGGGGGAAACCTCCTTTGCCATTATCCAGAAGTCCTGGGATTCCATTTTCAATGCCGATGGTGAAGGCGATTACGCCGCCGCGAAGATCGAAGGCAACATCCGCATGGGCAAGTACACGCACTACAAGGAAGTGCAGCCCGTCTCGTTCAAGGTGAATGACGGCATGTTCGTGTTCTCCGTTTCCGGAAACATGACCGTGCCCGCCGAAAAGATCGAGAAGGAAAACTTCTACAAGGTCTGCGAGAATACGAAGGAAGCCTGGATTTCGTATTTCAACAAGCCGATGGCTTTCGATAGCGACTCCCTGATTGTCGATATCGCGGGCGTTGACCTCGCTTGTGGCAACGAACTCTACGCCGTGGGTGACCTCAAGGTAAAGTTCGTGAATGCGAAGGCGCAGGATTACTGGAAAAAGAATCTCGAAGGTTACCAGAAGTACAAGCGCGAGAAGCTTGTTGAGTTCCGCAAGGCCGAACAGGAACACCGTTCCGATATCCGCGACAAGTCCGGCATGTTCAAGGACCCGCGCGACGGTCAGGTGTACCGCACCATCAAGGTCGAAGGCCGTGAATGGTTCGCCCAGAACGTGAACTACAACGTGGAAGGACATTCCTGGTGCTACGAGGACAAGGAAAACTACTGCCTCCGCGGTGGCCGCCTGTATGACCTCGAAGGTGCCCGCAAGGCATGCCCGCAGGGTTGGCACTTGCCGCGTGACCGTGAATGGGACGATATGCTCAAGGGACTTACCGGCTGCTATGACGGTGTCGACAAGTGCGAAAAGTTTGCAAGCAAGCTGAAAGCCACTACCGGTTGGCAGGGTGGCGGCGGTACGGACGAATACGGCTTCTCCGTGTTCTCTGCCGGATACCGCAAGGTTATTGGCAAGTCCATGATCCGCTACGAAGATATGGGCGAGTACGCCGGCTTCTGGAGCGCCCAGAATGGCCGCAACGAAACCATCTGGCTCTGGTCCATGGGCCGCATGAGTGACCAGATGGTCCGCCAGCTCGTGCCGAATAACGCAAAGAACAACGCCTACTCCGTCCGCTGCATCAACGGAAACTAGCGCAACTGCGTCTACGGAATTGAAAAGGCCCCCGATCGGGGGCCTTTCCTTATAGGTATAGAACGTCGCGCCGTAGGGCGGGGCGTATATTACATCTGCCTAATCGGGAAGAGACCGAGCAGGTCGAGCACGTTTTCGAGCACGATCTGTGTGGCCTGTACCAGGAACAGGCGGGACTTTTCTTCGTTGCTTCCGAGCACGCGGTCTTCGTGGATAAACTTGTGCGCGGCTTCGGCGATTTCAAGTGCATACTGGGCGAGCACGCTCGGTTCGTCACCGGCAACGGCACCCAGGATCTTTTCACCCTTCTTCGCGAGCAGGTTGATGAGGCTGTAGGCGGCATCGTCGGTGAGTTCCGCCATGTTCACGTCGGCAACGTTCACGGTGTAACCCGCCTTGCGCATGATGCTGCAGAGGCGGACGTGGGCGTTCTGAACATACGGACCGGTATCGCCTTCGAAGCTCATTACGGCGTCCCAATCGAAACGTACATCCTTCAGGCGGCTGTTCTTCAAGTCGTTGAAGGTGAGCGCCGAGATACCGATCTGGCGTGCGATGAGTTCCTTGTTCTCGAGTCCCGGATTCTTCTGGTCGATGAATTCAAGAATCTTCTTCTGGGCAGCTTCGATGACGTCACGCAAGAGGCTTGCGGTGCCGGTACGGGTCTTGCCCTTTTCCCATTTGCCGTCGACCAGCTGCAGGATCACGCCGAACGGGATGTGGTACATGTCCTTGTACCATTCGCGTCCCATCTTCTTGAGCACGTGGAATACCTGCTTGAAGTGGAGGGCCTGTCCCAAGTCCACCACGTAGAGGCACTTGTCGAAATTGTATTCCTTCTTGCGGTAGCATGCGGCGGCCAAGTCGCGCGTAGCATACAGCGTGGAGCCATCGCTCTTGCGGATAAGACAGGGGTTCAGGTCGAATTCGTCGAGCATCACCACGTCCAGATCCTGGCTCTTCA
>CAMJQW010000033.1 GCA_946408125.1 uncultured Fibrobacter sp. | reverse complement strand
AAATCACGTTGTCCGAAGGCAAGAACCGCGAAATCCGCCGCATGCTCGCCCACCTCGGCTACGACGTGATGCGCCTCGTACGCATCCAGTTCGACAAGTACACTTTGGGCGACCTGAAATCCGGCGAAATCCACGAGATCGCCCCGTAAAACGAGAGAATTATCCTATATTCGTTCATAGGAGGATTTCTATGAACCTGTTCAAGTACGTCTATGCAGCATCCATTGCCATGATGTTGACCGCATTTATCGCCTGTGGAGACGACAATTCCAGTTCGGCAGACGATATCATATCCGATCTATCTCCTGAAATAGACATTACTGATTCCTCCTCCAGCGGATTACCCTCATCCAGTACGGATAACAGCAGCATATCTTCTTCCGGCACAAATAACAACAGCGTATCCTCATCGAATACGGATAATAATGGCACACCCTCGTCAAGCACGGGCAATAGCAGCGCATCCTCGTCAAGTTCAGGCAACAACAGTACAATTTCATCCAGTTCGGATATAAACAGCACATCTTCATCATCCAGCATCAACGGCAGTGAAATTGCCGAAGGGTGCATCGTTAAGCGAGACACCACATCCTGGCACCTCGTAGATAAAGACTCCATATATAGAGTTTATCCTCTTTTCTGCGACGGTATCCAGCTGGCCGAAATCTATAACGAAACCGACAAAAACTTTCCCATCACAGCCGACGGTCAAAATTGCACCTTGAACGACAAACTCGACGGCACTGTCGACGTCACCTGCGGCACAAACACCTATACCGTAAACAAACCTAGTGCCGGAGGGTACACTACTTCCGAGCCCGAACTCGTTTCTTGCAAAGAAACGGATTTATGGTGCCATAACCCGATTATAGATGGAACCGACAAGAGCCCCATAACTCAGATGACATACAAAGAAAACGAGGGGTTTTTCTTCACTAGCACGGGCACTCACGACCTGACAGACTGGGAAGGAATCTGCATCACTTATACATCCGATACAACAGTATCTATTATTCTAGACCTTGGCGAAGCAAAGAACCAGGAACTAAACAACAACCTGCCACAAGCTTCGCTTTGGAGCAAAGCTATACTCCCCATAGAAATATGTATCC
Organism: uncultured Fibrobacter sp.; assembly: GCA_946408125.1. Taxonomy (GTDB): domain Bacteria; phylum Fibrobacterota; class Fibrobacteria; order Fibrobacterales; family Fibrobacteraceae; genus Fibrobacter. The sequence continues at coordinate 24,791 of CAMJQW010000033.1, read as the reverse complement.
CTTGGAAGTCATTTAGGCAACCTCGCTGGGCTAGCCCATTCATATTAGGACAAGACGCCGCCAAAGCTGTCGCCAGTTTCAAAATCAATCAGCCCTCAGAAGGCAACTTCAAACTTATCCGCATAAGAACTTTTCGAGATATAGAATCCTACCGCAGCGACTGCGGCGATTTGTGGTGTGCATATGCGGGTGAAGATCAAATCTACGATACGGGCTGTGGCGAAGATGAACGTGGCTTATGGAAAACCATGACGGACGCCACCTCGTCCTTGACTTGGCCCGAAAAACTCGGACACATCTTTGACCCGAACTCGCTACTCCCGGTTATCGAGTCTTATGCCAGCATAGCAGGGACATATACCTCAGGCAACGGAGATAATCCCTATGCAAAGATTGGCTTCACCCTCGATTTCGATTCCGAACAAAACTTCGACATTACCCAATGGGGTGGAATCTGTTTATCTTATAAATCCACCCATGACTTCTTCGTAGAATTAACGCCATTCAACGCTGCCAATGGCCAAGAAATTCCTCGAGTTTTAATTCCTAGGTCGCTACAAGAAAAAACAATTGACCTGACCTGGTCATCGTTCAACCCGGCAGACGCAAGTGCCGTAAACTCCATCAACTTCGTGTTCAGCGAGCCCGCCGGAGCTACAGGCTATTTCGCCTTCTACACCGTAGGCAGGGCGGGAACCTGCACAAGATAAACGATTATATCATATCCCTGTTCAAGAGTTCACCGTGATCCAGCGTCAGTCGGCGGAAAGGGCTGTTCAGGTAAAAATCAGGGTTGTGCGTCGCCATCACGACAGTCGTGCCGCGGGCATTGATTTCCTTAAAAATCTTGAATACTTCCTCGGCGTTTTTCGGGTCGAGGTTTCCCGTCGGTTCGTCCGCCAGGAGCAGGTACGGATTGTGCACCATCGCACGCGCAATCGCCACGCGCTGCTGTTCACCACCCGAGAGCGTGTACGGCATGGCAAAGCGCTTCTGGCTAATGCCCACGAGCGCGAGCGCGTCGAACACGGCCGCATTAATCTTGTTGCTCGGCGTTCCCACGATACGTAGCGCGAGCGCGACATTCTCGAATACATTCCTGTCCGGAAGCAGCTTGAAATCCTGGAAGATGATGCCCATCTTGCGACGGAATGCTTGAATCTTGCTGTCGGGAGAATTCTTGCTGTCGTAAACGCAGTCGCCGGTAAACTTCACCATCACCTGCCCACCGCGTTCATCGTCGGGACGTTCATCCATATAGATCAGCTTCAGGACCGTCGACTTACCCGCGCCGGAATGTCCCGTCAGAAAGACGAATTCTCCCTTGTTCACGCGGAAGGTGACGTTGTTCAGCGCCTTCCAGTTGTCCTCGTAGGACTTGGTGACATGGGTAAAGTGAATCATGGTCCTAGCCGTCCCGAACTTCTATTCCTTCATGCGGACTTCCACATGGACTTCCTGGCGCCACTTCTTCACGAGGGCTTCGAGCTTCTCGTTTTCAAGATGGTTCGCCGCGAGGCTCTCAATCTTGCCGTAATCCTCTTCCATCGTGAGCTCGCGAATCTGGCGCGCATCATCGAGACGGAACAGGTGGTAGGCACCGTCGATAAGGACCGGTTCAGAAACCTCGCCCACGTTCAGGTTCGCCACGGGTTCGACGTAAGCGGGTTCCATCTCATTCTTCTGGTACCAGCCGAGCAAGCCCCCGCGGAAATTGCTGGACTTGTCCTCACTGAACTTCTTTGCCGCAGCGACAAAGGCTTCCTTGGTCTTGACCGCGGCCTTGATGGAATCGGCGCGGGCAACCACGGCGGCGCTATCCTTCGCCGTGGGAATCGTGCGCAAGAGAATCTGGGCCGAACGCACGCCGTCTTCCTTGCGGCCGAGCACGCGAGCGATATGCCATCCCTGGTTCGTCTTGACCGGATTAGACGAATACTGGCCATTCTTGAGCTTGTCCAGCGCGCGTTCGAATGCCGGATCCAGCAGGCCACGCTTGAAGTAGCCGAGGTCGCCGCCCTTGGCGGCGGAGCTGTCCTGTGAATGGTTCTTGGCCAAAAGTTCGAAACTCATACCGAGGTTCAGGCTATCAATCAAGGCCTCGGCCACATTCTTCACCGAATCCACGATCATGGAATCCGGGACAATGGGAATCTGGATATGGCTCAAGAGGACGCAGTTGTACTGGCGCGGCAGGGAATCCTTGTAGACCTTGTAGAAAGCTTCCACTTCTTTCTTGGTCGGGCTGATGGAACCAACGTGCATCTGGCGGACGCGAGTCATTTCCATGTGGCTGCGAACTTGCTTGGAAAGCTGGTCGCGGTACTGCGCCATGCTAATACCGAGCTGGGCGCGAACAGCTTTTTCCAGCGTAGCCAAATCAATATTCTGACTCGCGGCAAGCTGCGAAAGGTGTGCCGTCACGCGCTGGTCCACTTCGGAATTACTGATGACGATCGAATCGCGGTCGATGCGCGAAAGAAGCACCTTTTCCTCGATCAGCTTCTCGAGCACGTAATCCATCTGCTGCTGTTCCGTCATGGCGGAGCCTTCGGGGGTCTCCTGGAACTGGTAAAGGTTGTTCATGAGCTCGGAACGCATGATGGGCTTCCCGTCGACAACCGCGGCGACACCGTCCATCAATACCGGAGCGGCCACGGCCTGAGCCACAAAGCATGCAAAAAATAGAGCCAACCATTCAAGACGTTTCATCACTTTTCCTTTCCACTAAAAACATCGGTCTTCGAGAAAATGGGACGTTCCATTTTCCATTCCTTCTTGAGCCGGTCCATGACCTTCGAGCGGTGCACGAGCCATGCCTGGGTCGCCACGTCTTCGGCCACTTCCTCGTACGGGAGCGCATCCGCGGAGTCGAGTTTCGAAGTAACCACGAACATCTTGAGCGCACCGCCGCAGAATTTCATCTTCGAGAGCACGCCGACCGGAACACTGTCAACATCAGCAATCATGCAGGTGTCGGGAGACTCGGTCGCCATTTCGAACGGCTCGATTTTCTTCACGAGGTAATGCAGTTCGGGCAGCGAATCGTACTTGAGGTTCTTGTGCCCGCGGTAGTACTGGTCAGCCGACTGCCAGTCCCTAAAGAAGAGAAACGCTCCGGAAATGGAGGTCTTGCCCCTCAGGAACATTTCCGGATGGGCATGGTAGAAATCAATCTTTTCGGCATCGCCCACGACCATCGTGTCGGCAAAGCTCTGCAAAAAGTGGTCGACCACAATCTTGCGGACCGTCTGCTCGATTTGCCTCACGAGCACCGGATCCTTATCGGTCCCGTTTTCGACAGCTTCCTGGTAGAGGGTCTCTTCTTCAATCCAATTTTCAAGAAATTTCAGACGTTGCTGGTCATCCCACGAATCCCACTCCGGGACCTGCTTCTGGATTTCCGAAAGATGCAGCTTCGAAGACCCCACCGAGACAACGACAGGATCTTCCTTGGTAAACGGAACATCACAGGCCGCAAGGAATACGACCAAAACAGCGCACAATAGGCGTTTCACATAAATCATTGCCCATAATTTAGCAAATTCGCGGGGGCGCAGGCCACATCACCAGCGGGGGTGCGGGCCGCAAGCGGTTATTTCAAGCGGCCAAAGCGGCCCTTGAGCTTGGCGAGGGAATCTTCCTCGATAATTTCCTCGGCATCGTCGCCCTTGCGCTTGAACTTGAGGATTTCGAAGTCTTCGAGCAGGGCCCGCGCTTGCAGGTAAAGCTCCGGATATTCGGAATCGTCCTGCTGCATGCGTTCCATTTTCGAGAGGATGTCGCGGGCGCTTTTGAGCTCGTGATCCTTCATGAAGCGAGCCTTGAGGAAGGGGCGGAACTTTTCGCGGAGGTCCTTGACGGAGAGGTCTATTTTGTCATTGCGAGCCCCCTGGGCGAAGCAATCTCCGGCCGACATGTCTGCGCCGAGCACGGCAAGCCTTTCGAACAAAGTATTTTCCTTGTGGTCGGGCAGGTACAGCGCCACAATCTTCGTTATGGATTTGTGGTGTGCAATCAGAGACGCTATTGCATCGCGGGCATGGTCGTCGCCCTGACGCATCGCCACCGAGAATTCGCGGAGGACATCCCAGAACTTGACGAAGGCTTCGGCGCCGAGAAGGCCGGATTCGTAGGTAGCTCGCACAAGCGCGAGGCGCATTTCTTCGTCTTCGCTGCGGGTACTTGCTGCAAGGTTCTTGAAGTCGCGGATTTTCTTGCCGCGGGAAAACTCGAGGCCCGAAAAGCGTACGCAGCGGTTCGCATCCAAGTTGTCGGCAGAGAGCGATTTCAAGACCCACGACTTGAGCGCCGTCTTGAAGCCGTCGGAATAGAGACCACCCGTCTCGAGCATATTCAGGCGATCAACGATAAGCGAGGAGTCCCCCTCTGTCATCCCCGACCCGGTCGGGGATCTTCCTTCCACACGCTTGCGGAAATCTTGCCAGAAGGCTGATTCTGCGGGGGTCATGAGCGCCGACTCGCCCAGGCGCCAGCCGAAACGCATGTCGCCAAGCGCAAAATCGATACCGAACGTCACCAGGACTGGGCGCACCGCCGCAAAGAGCCGGAAACTCCCCCACTCGGGATTGATTTCGGTCGCAAACTTTTCTGCGAAACCCTGCTTGAAGATTCTCGCGTGAATCCGCAGGTGGTTTTCCTTTTCGGGCGTGACCGTCGGGATATCGCAATCGAGCTGCTTCATCTCGGCAAAGACCTCGTAGAGGCTGAAAAGCGGGGCCTTGTGCGGGTTCGCCTTGAGTTTGTCGCAGAGGGCGTCATCTATAAACGTGCGCTTGCCTTCCAGTTGCTTTTTCGCGGCCTTGGGCATCTCGCGTATGACGGATTCCGCCATCCATTCGCGCCACTGGTGAATCGAAAGCGCAAGCGTCGCAGGCGTTACCTGCGGGAGCATGTCATAAGGCAAATCGAGCGTGATGCCATCGCAATCGCGGGTCGCATCGAAGACCATCTCGCCTATCACCATGCGGCTGGAACCGTCGAGACCTTCGATGCGGAACTGTTCGAGGGAACCGCCGAGAGTGGGTTGGAGGTCGGCGCGGCTCTTACCATCCGTCATGGCGGACCTAGATCCGCCATCTAGATTCCGGGTCAAGCCCGGAATGACGTTCTTTCCACCCTTGCCCCAAAAGTCGCCTAGAGATTGCCGCGCTTCGCTCGCAATGACGCCACTGATTCCGCTCTCATTCTGGTCCAGCCAGTATTTCGCATCGAATTTCAGGAACTGGTCCGTATGTTCACGGATGTAGTCCTTGAGCGTCTTGATGGAATTCACCTCATGCGCGATCCGCACGTAATAATCCACCAGAGCATCTTCGCTCGGGGCAAGCCCGAATTGGCGTTTGCGGGCTTCCAGCGCATGCAAATCCTCAACGACGCGTTCGTTATGCGTCATGAAGGCAAACGGGCGCGCCATCTGGCCAAGCACTACGGCCTCACGCCAGAAAATCTCGGCACATTCATTAGGGTTCACGCGTGCGTAATCCACGCGGTGGCCGCGGCTGATTACGAGCCCGCGGAAACTCACCTCCTCCACCGCTTCCACGAAACCGCGTTCCTGGTTCCATGTAGGCGCATACCAGCGGCGCGTGCAGAAAGGCTCCGCCACCTGCATAATCCATTCGGGCTTGATTTCGGCGGCCTTGTTGAGGAAGATGCGGCTCGTCTCGCGCACCTCGGCGCTGAAGAGCCATTCCGCGCTCTTGCCGTAAAGGTCACTACCCGGGAACACGTGCGTCTCGCGCCCGCTCACCAGGCGGTAGCAGCCGTTCTCGAGATCGCGGAGCGCAATGCCGCCCAAGAATCCAGAAAGAAGCGCAATATGCAAGTTGTCGCGGTGGAAACTGTCGAGCGGGCACACGCGATTCTCAAATTTCACGTCGAGGATACGCCCGAACTGTTCGTACAGATCAATCCATTCGCGGCACCGCAAGAAATGCAGGCTATTCTTGTCGCAGAACTTGCGCAACTTGTTCCAGGTCTTGCCATCCCATTCTGCGCAGAAGGCGTTCCACATGCAGATGAACGTGAGGAAATCGCTCTTGTGGCCCGCGAACTTGCGGTGCAATTGGCGAATGCGGGTGCGTTCGGGTTCCTCGCTAGGCACCACGCGCGGATCCTGGATACTCAACGCCGAACAGACAATCAATGCGGGCTGCAACACGCCGGCATCGCGCGCACGCAAAAGCACTGCCGAGAGCGCCACGTCCATCGGGAGGCGCGTCATCTCGCGGCCGAGCTTGGTCACATGCCCGCTGGCGTTATCGGCGGTCAACGCACCGAGTTCAAAAAGCGTCTTGTACGCACCGCGGAACGCCGAATGCGGCGGCGACTGCAGGAACGGGAAATTCTCTAGTTCCAGCCCGAGGCTGCGCAGTTGCAGGACCACGTTCGCGAGATTACTCCGCCGGATTTCCGGCTCCGTAAACTCGTCTCGCTTCTCGAAATCCTCGGGAGAATAAAGACGTATGCAAACACCGGGCTTTACGCGCCCCGCACGCCCTGTGCGCTGCCGGGCACTCGCCTTCGAGATGTCCTCGACGGGCAATCCCTGGATTCGAGACTGCGCGTTGTACCGCGAAATGCGGGCCGTACCCGTATCCACCACATAGGCTATTCCCGGAATCGTGAGCGAAGTTTCCGCAATGTTCGTCGCGAGCACCACGCGGGTCTTTTCCGTATGCCTGAAGATGCGGCGCTGTTCGTCGGGGCTCATGCGCCCGTAAAGCGGCAGAATGTCGAAGGTCGCAGAATCCAGTTCATGCGCGAGCTCGCCCGCCAAATCCTGAATGTCGCGTTCCGTCGGCAAAAAACAAAGCAGGTGGTCGCGATGGCGCGTTTCCAAATCGAGAATCGCATCGCGCGCCTCGTCAAGCAAGCCGGAATCGCCCTTGCCGCTGGTATCGAGCGCTGCCCGCGCTGCCGAACCGCCGTCAAAAAAGTATTCCACATCCACCGGGAACGTGCGGCCCTCGGCTTCGAGCACGCAGCTGTTGTCGTAGAATTCCTCGAAGAGCTTGGCATCGAGCGTCGCGGAAGCCACAATCAGCTTGAATTCCGGGCGGGCCTGCAAAACCGTCTTGAAAATGCCGAGCAAAATATCGATGTTCAACGAACGTTCATGTGCTTCGTCAATCACGATGGCCGAATACTGCCTAAAGAGCCTGTCGCGTCGGAATTCCTGCAACAAAATGCCGTCCGTCATCACCTTGATAGGGGCATCGCTCTGGCCCTGCTCCCAGAAGCGAATTTTCGTGGAGACGAGCATTTCGTCCTTGAGTTCTTCGCGCAAGCGGTCTGCAATAGAAATCGCCGCAAGTCGGCGGGGTTCCGTCACACCGATCTTGAAACCGGCCTTGTCCCCCTGCTTGCCAGCAAACCATTCCAGCAAGAACTTTGGCAGCTGCGTTGACTTGCCCGAACCGGTGTCTGCCTTGACAATCACTACCTGGTGTTTTTCGAGCATCTCGAAGAACTCTTCCCGATGTTCAACAACAGGAAGGTCCGGGTAGGTAATTTTCAAGTTCTCGTAAGACATTTGGCAATGGATAATTGATAATGGATGATGTAAAATTATCAATCATCAATTATCAATCATCAATCACTCTTTAATGTGTCCGCACTTGTCGCAGGTAAGCTTATAGCTGTTGTCGGGATCGACGACCATCACGCCGTCGCATTCCGGCACTTCACACGGGAGTTCCCCGGGCATCACCTCGCGGTAGGTTTTCTTCTCTTCCATCGCTAGCCCCCGATTTCCTTCAGGTAGCGTGCGAGGGCATCTTGCCACGTGGGAAGCGGCTTGAAACCGGCTTCCACGAGCTTGCTCTTGTCCAAGCGGCTATTGAACGGACGCGCAGCCTTGCTGAGGCCGTATTCAGCGGTCGTCACGGGCACCACCTTGGTGCTGTAACCCGCCTGCTTGAAGATTTCGCAAGTAAAGTCGTACCAGCTGATGAACCCGCCTTCGTTCGTGGCGTGGTAATAGCCGTACTTTTCAGTTTCGTTCATGTCGATGAGCAGGCGCGAAAGGTCAAGCGTGTATGTCGGCGTGCCAATCTGGTCGTTCACCACGCGCACGGTATCGTGAGTCTTGCCCACATTGAGCATCGTCTTGATGAAGTTCTTGCCATTGAGGCCGAACACCCAGGCGATACGCACAATAAAGAACTTTTCGAGTGTCCCGCTCACGGCGAGTTCGCCTTCAAGTTTGGTCTGGCCGTAAACGTTCAGGGGCTTGTAATCCTTGCAATCAGGCTTCCAGGGTTCCGTGCCCTGACCATCAAACACGTAGTCCGTGCTGATGTAGGTCATCTTGCAACCGAGCTTCTTGCAGGTATTCGCGATGTTCTGCGTGCCACCCGCGTTCACCGCACGGACCTTCGCCACGTTCGCATCATCTTCGGCCATGTCAACGGCCGTCCAAGCGGCACAATGAATCACCGCATCCGGATTCACTTCAGAAATTGCCTTTTCGACAGTCGCAGCATCCGTAATATCGAGCTGCACGTAGGGCATCGTCGTCACGGCGGAACCGTCGGCAACACCGCTGTAGGCGGGAGCCATGTCCGAGCCCACGCCCGTATGTCCGCGCTTGGCGAGTTCATTCATTACGTCGTGGCCCAGCTGGCCACCCACACCTGTCACAAAGAATTTCATTGTAAAACCTCTAGGGAGAATATAGAAAATCTATCCCTAGCCAAGCACGAACTTCTCGATAACCTCGGTAATTCCCGAATGGTTATTGTCGTTTACCGTCACGTAATCGGCAATGTCCTTCGCCACCGGCGAAGCGTTCGCCATCGCGACACCGACACCCGCCGCCTCGATCATCGGGCAATCGTTCTCTTCGTCGCCCACCGCAATCGTATCGGCAATCGGCACCTTGTAAAAATCCGCCATGAACTTCACCGCATCGCCCTTGTTGCTCTGCATGTGCGAAAACTCGAGCATCTCGGGCTTGCTGAAAACGTCGAAAAGCTTGCCCTCGGTAGTCTTCCGCATCTCGGTGCGGAAATCCACGAGGCCCGAATGTTCGAAGGGCGTAATGATGTTCACCTTGATGGGCGGCTTCACCACGACATTCACGAACTCGCCGTAATACTCGCGGATGTCCTTCACCACCACGTAATCCATCTTCATCAGGCGGCAATACGTCTTGAGCTGTTCCGTCTCGTATTCCGAAACAACGAGGTCGCCCGAGTACGTGTGCGCATGCATCCCGCGGGCATGTGCGGCATCCATGATAGCCTTGACCTCGTCAACAGGAATGTAGCGCGTGAGAATCGGCTTCTTTTCGCCACAATCGTAGATGAGCCCGCCATTGAAACTCACGAGGAAGAATCCCGGTTCCAGGAACCCGTACTGTTCCGCCAACTGCTTCACGCTCGTGAGCGGCCGGCCCGTAGTCATCACGAACTTGTGACCCGCATCGATCATCGCGCGGATAGAGCGCATGTCGGTATCCGAAATGCGCTTGTCGTCGGTCAGTAGCGTACCGTCAAGATCTGTGAACAGGATCTTCATCGGGAACAAATATAGATTTTGTTCTTCCGTGTATTCTAATCAATCAAGTCGTTCTGGAACCTTGACAGGTGTTCAAACGGCAAGATCTGTCGGCCTCTGAACAACCCACAGCCATCGTTAATCAGGTGGTTGTTGATGGCCTTGAACATGTTCACGTCTATTTTCGCGAGTTCGAGTTCCTGCAATTTCACCAATCGTTCGTACGCCTCGTCAAAATAGACACACTCGCCGCTCGGAATCTGGTCGTGTTTGGGGCGCCGTTCTTCTTGCGACTTTTCATAGCCAAAGTGGTTCGCCTCGCCTATTTCGGCATAATCGTCCATGTCCTTCGTACGCAATTGCACTTCCGTGTAACAACGTGCAAGGTTATCGTAGAACGTGATATGCAATGACTGGTAGCCCGAGCTCCTGGGAGTCGCCACCGAATCATGGTAATACGGCCTCACGGTATCACTAAGCAAATCGGAATGTCCGCTATTGTCCAAGTGCTTGGAAACTTCTGCCGTAAAGCCCCGCTCTTCAAGGAATTCGGGCAACGCATTCGCGATTTCGTACAGGTATTTACGTTCCACCTCGCTCCGGTCATCGCCCTTCTTGATATGGCAAACCGGCATCGAGATAACGATACGGTAGGCAATCAAGTCGCGGAAATTCAACTTGCTCTTGATTTCGGCCTCGGACGGGAACGCTCCATTTTTCTTGTAATAGTTGTAGATAAATTCAAGGATATAACCGTTGAATTTTTCTTCGGCACGAATCAGGGACTTGATGCGTCCCTTGAACGTGAACGCAAGGAAGGGATACTCCCTTGTCATGAACTTATAGAACTCCTTTATACGCTGGGATTGCGAGGTCAAGAAGTCGTTGTGTTCGAGTAATTCGATAATCTGTATCAGGAAATTCGAATGCGCCAGGTCAATGCTGTTGCGCGATTCCTTCGCACTGTTCCTGAGGTCGTTCGAATACTGGTGCAGAATCTTCAGCACTGTATTTCCAGAGAACAGATAGTCGTTCAAACAAATCATCTCATACCTCCGCATAGGGGTTTACAAGACGAAATATAACAACGATTACCGCCTGTTACACCGGATAAAACGTCTTAAAATTTTTTCTTGCAAACCGCTTTACACGGGATGAAAAACGAAAGAAGTACTTTTACATTTTATTCATAAAAATCGCTAAAGCGCAAAGAAAATGTCAATTTATGACACTACATTTAATCTATATTACGAAAGAAAAAAGAGGGTGGTCATGATGTTCGATTTTACATACGTAAAGTGGATTGTGCGAGCGCTGATGGTTCTTGCCGTATTTTTCTATATCATGTTCATTGGTTTTGACACATTCATCGTTTGCTGTATTTTCATCGGAGTGTTCATTGGATCACTTTTGCTATACAATTCATATAGAAAGGAAAAAAGAATGGTCAACACAGAAAACTCCGATGTGTTAATTGAATTCTATAAGAACAATGAGACCGACAAAATCTGGTGGGTTGATTATATTGGCATGAAGGGGCGCTTTGCCGTTTCATTTGACAAGAAAAAAATCCTGAATCTTTTTTCAGATTACCCCCATAATTTCACTCAAGAAGAAAAACAACTTTTCGACAAAGAAAATCCATATTGGGCAAATTACTTCAAAAACCGAGGCCTTTCATAAGCCAAGTCACTTTCAAACTCACGAAATAACGTATATTCGAAAGGAGAATTTATAGAGGCTTTTTACGAAGCTTCGGACAAAAGGATCTTTCTATGCGTTTCTATGTACCTACGGATATCTATGTCGAAAAGAACTGCGTAAAAAAACACGCTCAAAATCTGCTCGCGATGGGGAAGCGCGCGTTCATCATGACGGGCCGTTCCTCAGCCAAGAAGAACGGTTCATTGGATGATGTCATAGCCGTTCTGGATGCAGGCCACGTGCCGTACCAAGTTTTTGACCAGGTCGAAGAAAATCCGTCAACAGATACCGTAGGAAACGCCGCACAGCAGGCTCGCGAATTTAAGGCCGATTACATTATCGGCATCGGAGGCGGCTCCGCCATCGACGCAGCAAAGGCAGCAGCACTACTGCTTGCAAACCCAAATCTCATCGCGGACAACTTGCACAAGGCTCCCGAAAAGCCGCTCGATCACATGCCCGTCGTCGCCGTACCGACTACCTGCGGAACAGGTTCCGAGGCAACGCCGGTCGCCATCATCACGAACCACAAGATTCACCTGAAAAAGAGCATTCCGCACCGCATTTTCCCGGCGCTCGCGCTTGTGGACGGCAAATACCTCGCCTCGGCCAAGAAGACGCTGATTATCAATACCGCGGTCGACGCCCTCGCCCACATGGTCGAAAGCATCTTGAACGTCTATTCCAACGCGTTTAACCGCATGTGCCCGGAATACGGCCTCAAAATCTGGGGAGAATTGAAGGACGCGCTCCTTTCCGACACCCCCGTCGGCAAAAGCCTTTACGAAAAACTCATGCTCACCTCGACTATCGCAGGCATGTCCATCGCACACACGAGCACCTCCGTACCACACGGCATGAGCTACGACCTCACGCTGCATCAGGGCACGCCGCATGGCCCCGCCGTCGGCTATTTCCTTGCCGGCTACGTAGATGTCTGCGAGAAGAAGGTTCCCGAAGACGTCCAGAAAATCCTCGCGCTCTTGAACCTCAAAAGCACCGCCGATTTCACCGCAATGCTTGACAAGCTCATCGGCAAATGCAAGGTTTCCCGCGAAATGCGCGACCAGTTCGCCGCCGCCATGAAGGAAAACCGTTCCAAGCTAGACCTTGTCCCCGGCGGAATCACGCCCGAAGAAGTCGACTACATTTACGACAAATCCCTTGTCGTAGAATAGGAGTTCCCTTTCCCATTTATTATATTCCCCGCAAAAAGGATTGAACATGACGATTGACGAATTCTTGGGCGAAGCGAAAACGGTTGCGATTTTCGGGCACGTGAGGCCCGACGGGGACTGCGTGGGCAGCACTACGGCGGTTTACAACTACATCCGCGACAACTTCCCGGGAATCGCAGTGAAGTTGTTCCTCGAGAATTTCCCCGAGAGTTACCGGATTGTGCGCGGCACGGAAGCCGCGCAGTCCGCCTATACCAAGGAAAAAGACGGCATATTCGACCTCGTCTTTCTGATGGACACGCCGAGTTTCGAACGCGTGGGCGCAAACGGCGCCGAATGCATCCGCAGCGCAAAGAAGACCATCAACATCGACCACCACATTTCCAATCCGCTCAACCTCTGCACGATGAACCTCGTGGAACCCGAAGCGAGCTCCGCATGCGAAGTGCTTTACATGAACCTCGACAAGGCGAAAGTGAGCCACGAGACCGCGAACAGCCTGTATCTGGGAATCGTGCACGACACGGGAGCGTTCAAGTTCAGCAGCACCGGCAAGCGCACCATGCAGGTGGTCGGCGACCTCATCGAGAAGGGAATCGACTTCGCGAAAATCGTGAACGAGACGTACTACACGCGCACCTACAAGCAGACGCTCGTGACCGGATTCGTAATGCAGAACTGCAAGCTCGGGCTCGGCGGTAAAGTGGTCTACGCCCACATCACCCCCGAAGATATGGAACGCTTCGGCGTTACGCCCGTGGAGCTCAGCAACGTCATCGATACCGTGCGCGAAGTCGGCGGCACCGAAGTGGCCCTGTTCCTCTATCCGGTAAACGGCAAGTACAAGATCAGCCTGCGCAGCAACTACATCGTAGACGTGAACGCGATTGCGAAGGAATTCGGCGGTGGCGGCCACACCCGTGCCGCCGGCGGCGATACCAGCGATGCGCCCGAAGCGGCGATTGAGAAAATCCTGAAATTGATTGAGAAGCAGCTATAGCGCGAACAGCGCGATGGCGAGGGCGATAAACACGCAGCCGCTGAACCAATTGAGGTTGCGGTTCGCCTTCGGGCTATTGAGCATGAATTTCTTGACCGCTCCGGCGAGGAGCGCGATGGAGCCGAATACGATAAATGTCGCCACGATGAATTCCCCGCCGAGAATCACCATCTGGAGCGTCGGGCTCAGCGGGCGTTCCATCTTGACCGCGGGCGGGATGAACGAAAGCGCGAAAAGAACCGCCTTCGGGTTCGTGAGGTTCATGATGATGCCACGCAGGTAGAGCCTGTGGAACGGGAGGCCCGCGCCTTCCCCACCCGCATCTCCTTCCGCACCCGCATTGGCCGCGACTTCCGAGCCCGCATCCAGTTTCACGACGCCGGCGCGGACCTGGAAGCTTTTGTACGCGAGGTACAGCAGGTACGCGGCCCCGCAGCACTGCAGCACGAAGAAAGCCATCGGGCTTGCGGCAATCAGGGCAGACACGCCGACAATCAGCAGGCAAACCTGCACGCAAATGCCCGTACACAAGCCACAAATCACACTAAAGCCCGCCTTGGCGCCATGGGTCGCACTCTGCGCGAGCACGAACAGGTTGTCGGGGCCGGGAGCAATCGCCACCACGAGGGCTGCTATAAAGAAATTAAGCATTAACTACATCTTCTCGAGGAAGCTGTCCACGTCGAGCTCGGCCAAATCCTTTTCCAGGTTGGCAATCGCTTCGTCCGAGATGGCCGTACCAGACGCATTCCCACGCGACTCGCTGTTGGAAACATTCACCAGCTTCCGCAGGGAGTCGGCAACCTCGCTCACGGAGCTATTCTGTCTCATCACGACGTTCAGCACCTTCGAGAGCTTCTCACGCAGGCCAGCGAATTCGTCGCGATCCAGCTCGGAAATCTCCCCGTGATAGTACATCAGCGGAGTCTGGCACTTCGCGCACGGGAACACCATCATGTTGGACGGTTCACCTTCAATCTGGACTTCAAACGAGGCCCCGCAATGAGGGCATTCTATATGCAATTCGCTCATGCCATATAATGTAGAAAAATTGCGGGCTCCGAGCCAACGAAGCCACAATGTTTTATCTTTACGATGTAAAGAACCCAAACTTTTAACACTAGATCCTTCGACTACGGGCAGCGCCCTCCGCTCAGGATGACACGACCTATTGCCGGGACTCGAGATTAAAAAAAATATGCTTTGTCAGTGGCTTTATCATCTTACCAGTATCGACCTTTTTGACGGGCGTCTCTTCCGTGCAGGCGTCGCCGCCATGCTCTCCATCGTCCTCGTCCTCTTCCTCATGCCCAAGTACATCCGCCTGCTGCAAGGTCTGGATGCTACCAGTGACTTCGACAAGGACGGCAAGTCCAAGTCTCCCCCGATCATGGGCGGGCTTCTCCTGGTGGTGGTCGTCGAGATTGTCTCACTCCTCGTCTGCAAGATGAACGGCTACACCATATCGACCCTCGTCATCCTCGCCCTGTTCTCCGCCGTGGGCGCCATCGACGATATCGCGAAGGTCCGCGCCAAGCGCCTCATCAAGCTCGGCAAGCTCAAGGCCGCCGACTACATGGACAAGGCCGACGGCATTTCCAGCAGCCTGCGCCTGTTCCTCTACTTCCTGTTCAGCTTCGTCGTCGCGATTTTCTGCTACAAGTTCATTCCGGAACTCAAGGGCGACCTCACCATACCTTTCCTCCCCATCGACGTATTCCAGCTTCACCTGCCGAACTGGATTTTCGTGGGATTCATGACTTTCGTGATTGCCGCGAGCGCAAACGGCACCAACTTTACCGACGGCCTCGACAGCCTCGTCTCGGTGCCCATCCTCACCAGCATGATTTTCGTGGGCCTTGTCGCCTACGTGAGCGGAAACTTTATCTTCAGCCAGTACCTTAGCGTGCCGTACTTGCCCGGCTGCGACGAACTTTTCGCGATAGCCATGTCCATCGCGGGCGCATTGCTTGCCTACCTATGGTTCAACAGTCCTCCGGCAGAAATCTACATGGGCGACGCGGGCTCCGTGGGCTTTGGCGCGGCCATCGGCATCATGTTCATCTTGGTGCAGGCAGGGCTTTTCCTCCCCATCGTGTGCATCATCATCATCGCAGAAGCCTGCTCGGTGCTGCTCCAGATCAGCTGGTTCAAGTTCACCAAGAAGACGACCGGCACCGGCAAGAGGATCTTCCTCTGCGCACCGTTGCACCACCACTACCAGAAAAAGTGGGAAGGCAAATTCTCGAGCAAGCCGCTCATGAACTCCAAGATTGTGTGGCGCATGCACCTCGTGAGCATCTTCGCGCTCATCTTCAGCATGGTCGTGTTCTTCGGAATCAGGTAATCCTGCGCTAGATTGACAGCGCCTCCAGCAGTTCTTTCTTATTTGCACCCAAAGCAAAGAACATCTTGATCATCAGTTCCAGCGAAACGCTTGAATCGGCGTGTTCTACTTTTGCATAGCGGGACTGACTTGTCTTCGCAAGAGTTGCTGCTGAAACCTGGGTTTTACTATGGCTCTTCCGTTTTTCGATCAAGGCTTTGGCCAACGACGTCTTCATTTCGACAATGGCCATTTCTGCAGGACTCAAGTCGAGAAACTCATCCACGTTCCCAACTTTCCAGCCTTTCTTTTGTAATTTCGCTTTCTTCAACTTATCCATAAAACTACCCCTCTGCATCATACATTTTCAAACGTTTTCGACACAACTCTATAACCTCATCAGGAGTTTTGTCCGTTTTCTTTTCCACCCACAAGATTACAACAATCGCATCCGAGTCTATTCTATAAAACAATCTCCAAATCTTATTCTCATCTCTAATACGCAATTCATGGCAACGCTTTCCAACCGATGGCATCGGGCGACTCTGCGGGAGAGACAGATTCAATCCTGATTGCAATAGACGAAGCAAATACCCTGTTTCTATCCTTGCTTTTTGAGAAAGGGGTGGCGTTTGCGGCTGTTCATGCAACCAGACTAAAGGTTTATGTTTCGGACTCATAAAATATATATCAGATTTGACATAAAGTCAAGTGGAATATTTTTTGGGGGGATTGCATTCACACCCCATATCCATTAAAACGGTTTTTTAATCTTATTTGTGCCATTTCAATTCGTAAAAAGTTGTTTTCACGCAAGTCAACATTCTATATTATGCCATATGAGCAATACAATTGAAGTCTTGAACAATGCGGGGCAGCAGGAGCTGGCCGCACGTCTGGAATCTTTAAGCGGCGATGCCCGCAAGGCCCTGGAACGCGACATCTTGAGCCAGGACTGGGAAGAACTCAAGGCGCTTTACGCCGAAAAGTCGAGTGCCTCGCTCGAAGACAACGTCTCCGCCGACCTGAAACCGATGCCGTTCAAGATCGCGGTAGACGACCTGCGCTACGATTTCTGGAAAGAGACCGGCGAAATCCTCCTCGGCAAGGGCCAAGTGGCCGCATTCCTCGTCGCGGGCGGACAAGGTTCCCGCCTCGGATTCGACGGACCCAAGGGCATGTTCGACATCGGTCTCCCGAGCCACAAGAGTTTGTTCCAGCTGCAGGCGGAGCGCTTGCAGAATTTGGCTACGCAGGTAGGCAATCCGATTCCCTGGTGCATCATGACGAGCCCGCTCAATCACGAAGCGACCGTCAACTTCTTCACCGAACACAACTTCTTCGGATATGCCCGCGAGAACATCCGCTTCTTCGAGCAGGGCACCATCTGCGCCCTCTCGCCCGAAGGCAAGGCCATCGTCGACAACGACCGCCTGGCACTCGTGCCTGATGGAAACGGCGGTTGTTTCCGCGCGCTCGCACAGAGCGGCACCCTCGCCTGGCTTATCGAAAAGGGCGTGCGTTACGTTTTCCTCTACAGCGTCGACAACGCGCTCTGCCGCATCTGCGACCCGGCATTCATCGGGGCGCTCGCGAGCGAAGGCCGCAGCATGTCGGCCTCCAAGGTGGTTCACAAGGCCGGCCCGAACGAGAAGGTGGGCATTTTCGCATTGCAGAACGGCAAGCCCGGCGTCGTGGAATACAGCGACCTGCCCGAAAACTACCGCGACATGACGAACGCCGACGGCTCGCTGACCTTTGACGGCGGCAACATCGCCATTCACTTGTTCAAAATCGAAGGACTGCGCAAGCTGCAGACTAGCAAACTTCCGTGGCACACGGCCCGCAAGACCGTCTGCGGCATCGAGAAATGCTGGAAGTTCGAGCAGTTCCTGTTCGACGCGTTCCCGCAGCTCGGCACCATGATGCCCTTCGGCGTCATCCGCGAAGAGGAATTCAGCCCGGTCAAGAACGCCGACGGCAACGATTCCCCCAAGACCGCGCGCACCATGATAGGCAAGCTCCACCGCGAATGGCTCCGCAAGGCGCACGTGAAGTTCGACGAGAGCAAGCTCTACGAAATCTCCCCCACCATCAGCTACGCCGGCGAAGGACTCAAGCAGAGCCTGTTCGACCGCGAACTCGGACGGAACATCCTGGCGTTTGACGAGGAATAGTGTTCCGCCTGAAGGTCTTCACATACAGGCTGCTGTTCAACATCCTGCTGCACCTGCCGGACATTTTCTACTCGTTCCTCTTCACTCTCTTTTTCCCTATCTACAAGGCGCTCCACACCAAGCGCGCCTACGGACGTGTCGTCAAGCACCTCGAGGCGGCTAGGGAACACATGGATAAAGAAGTCCCGGAACGCGCCGAGCCGCTGCAAAAGGCGACAGCCCGCGACGTTTTCAAGGGCATCTACTGGAACGCGCTGGATTCGTACCGCGGCCTCGCCCGCTTCAAGAGCGTCGAACGCCGCATCGTGTTCGAGAACGAGAACATCATCAAGAACGCCGTCGCCGAATGCGCGAAAATCGGGATGCCCATCGCAGGCATCAGCATCCACCAGGGCTCCTTCGAACTGATGCACCGCATCCTCTGCCGCTACGGCGAGCACGTGCAGCTCATCACCGATTCCGTCGGAGATGCCGCCTTCCGCGAAGTCCTGCGGGAACTGCGCAGCGACCCGCGCCTCACCGAATACCACCCCGAAGAAACGGGCCGCCTCATCCGCGAACTCTTCCGCACCAAGGGAATCCTCGCGATGGTCTACGACCAGGGAAAGCATACCAAGGGGAATACGGTTACGCTTTTCGGAAAGCCGGACACGCTCTACCTGCGGCTCCCGCAAAAGATTAACCAGATGGGAGCGGGCATCGTCACCTTCCGCACCTGGACCGAGAGCACGCCCGAACGCCGCATCGTCATCCGGTTCGAAAGCTACTACCCGCCGCACTACGACAAGCAGGGGCGCGACCTCGTCGAAGACATCGCCCGCGAAACCGAGCGCTGGATAGCCGACCACCCCGACCAGTGGAGCTGGAACTACCACGGGAATTTCGTCGTCTAGACCGCTTTCTATATTTGGGTCCAAGGATTTGAAATGGCATTGAACGCAGAAGAAGAATTCCAGATGGAGTGGATCATGAACCACCATATGGAAGACAAGGACGAGCAGATGCGCAAGGAGGCAGAAGCTGCCGCCGCCGAGCGCCCCGCGCACGGAACGCGCGGGCGCAAGATGCGCCGCAGTCCGAGTGCCTGGGAACTGCCCGTGCCCGAAGACGAGATCGACCTGCACGGCATGACAGCCGACGAGGCCGCGGAAGCCGTCGAGCGGCGCATCGATGACCTACTCATCGCGGGCCTCAAGGTGCTGAGGGTCATCCACGGCGGCGGGAACCCCGAATACGGGAACGTGAAGCACATCATCGACCGCAAGGTCAGGTCGGAATGGAAAAACAGGGTCGTCTTTTACAAGGTCGAACCCGACAATGCGGGGTCCAGCATCATGAAAATCGGCCATCCGCAGCCAAATTCCCCCAAAAAGAAGAAAAAATAAGCAATTACCCCTTTAAAAACTTCCCGTATTTAACTATAATTGGACCACCAAACCGGAATATAGCTCAGCCTGGTAGAGCGCTTGCTTCGGGAGCAAGAGGTCGTGAGTTCGAATCTCGCTATTCCGATAAAAAGAAAAACCACCCTCCTGGGTGGTTTTCTTTTTATATACGGAATAGCGAGAGATTCAGGACGAACGACGTAGTCGTGAGTTCGAAAGCGTGCGAGGCGAGTGTCGCGCCGGCAAGCTAGCTTGCCGGCATGACCGAACCGAAGCCGCGGACGCCATAGGCGTCAATCTCGCTTTTCAATCTAGATTCCGGCTCAAAGGCCGGAATGACGCCGTTAGGCGTAACCCGTAGGGCAAAAGTTGAAACGAAGTGAAACTTTTGTCTCATCTCGCTATTCCGTCTTCCCCCATCAAAAAAAGCAACTATCGCTTGCAAAATGAAATGAGTACGGCCCGTGCCGTTGCATTTCTGCGGCCTAGTAGGTATATTTGGGGTAATGGAACCGACTAGACTGGTTGCCGCCTGGCCCTAGGCCAGTTTTCTATATGCTATAACAAAAGAGGAATAATGGCTCGCGAAATTCGAGAGACTCCGATTTTGTTCGGCGAGGATGCTCGCCGGTTTTTAGCCCGTATGGAAGAACGGCACCCGGAACCTCCGGAAGTTCGTGCCCGCCGCCTGCAGGATTACGAATTTTTCAAAATGGCTTTTGAACGAGGCATGGCTGAACAGCGTGCCCGCGAAGCAGCCAACGGAGGATTAGACCCTTGGTTCAAACATGTATAGATAAAGAAAAGTTGGGTTTCGTTAGACTGAAACCATCCTATTCAATCGAAAAATTTAGTTGTGGAGACGCCGATTTAGACGATTTTATTCTTCATCGTGCATCTGCATTTCAAAAGCATTTGCTTTCGGTAAGCTATGCTTGTATGAATGCCGATACTGGTCAAATTCTTGCATACTGCAGTCTTGCAAACGACAAGGTCGCGATAACCGATTTCAAGGACAAGGCCGAGTTTAATCGATTCCGCAAGAAGCGGGGGATTCCCAAACGAGAAACGATTGAAGAGCTATCCTGCGGTCAAACTGTGCCGTTTAGGTGTTGCCTCTGATGCGAAGGGACAACAGATTGGAACGACTTTCTTGAATATTGTCAAGTCAATGTTCGTCATCGAGAACAGGACGGGGTGCCGATTTTTGACGGTCGATGCATACCTGAATGCAGTGCCGTTCTACGAAAAGAATGGGTTCCGATTCATGACACAGGATGACGACGACCCGCATACTCGCCTTATGTACTTTGACCTCCTAGATATCGTGTAGTTTTTCCCACACTTTTTCCCCAAATACCGGCAAAACCGCCATTTTTTGCAATTTCGTGACACTTCCCGCCATGTTTTTTGATATTTTACATTCCATGAAGACCGGAATGGTCCTGCCGAAATTAGGAGTATCCATGCGCTTTGCTAAACGTGTTCTGACCCTTTTGACTGTCGCTTCTACGATAACATTCGCACAGCTGGCCCCCGAACCGCAGGTGGCCGACATCCCACTGATGAAGGATTCCACGACCAACCAGCCCATGAAGATGGACTTTTCCGTGCCGCTCACGGGCATCAGCGACCCGGGTATCCTGTTCAGCCACTTCAGCAACCGCCCGCTGCTCATCTACTACTTCAGCCCCAAGTGCCCGCACTGCCAGAGGCACATGCCCGAGATCCAGGACCTGATGAAGGAGTACGAGAAGGACGGCCTGACCGGCATCGCCATTGGGCTTGGCGGCGGCATCAAGAAGAATGACATCCGCATGTTCATCGACCAGTTCCACGTGGTGATTCCCGTGTTCCAGGACGCGAACGGCAAGTTCGGGCCGGCCTACGGCACGGGCTACATTCCGGTGGTCTACCTCGTCTTGAAAGACGGGACGTTCTACCGCTACGAGACTGTCTCCGAGGCGAACATGAACCACCTCCGCGCAACGCTCAACAAGATCCTGAAGAAATAGAAATTTAAAGGCTGCGAACCCTTCGGGTTCGCCCCCGCCATAGAGTACGAAAAGGGTCCCCTGAAGGGGGCCCTTTTCGTACTCACGGCGGGATTCGAACCCACGACCCACTGCTTAGAAGGCAGTTGCTCTATCCAACTGAGCTACGCGAGCGTGTCCGCCCAATATAGAAAATTAACCTAATTCCTTCAATGGAGGATAGGGACCGTTGCCACGCCCCCTAAATTTATCTATATTTATGCATGTATTAGAATATTTGCATAAGCCCAGCGAGGTCAACGTGAAGATTATAGACATCCTGAAGCAAGACAAGATGAGTCTTTCGTTCGAAGTGTTTCCGCCCAAGAAGGAAACGAGCTTCGATAGCGTCAAGGCGGCCACCGAATCCATCGCGGCTCTCGGCCCCGCATTCATGAGCGTCACCTACGGCGCTGGCGGCGGCGTAAGCCACTACACCCTCGACATCGCGAAGAACCTCAAGGAAAAATTCAACATTCCGATGCTCGCCCACCTCACCTGCGTCTCGAGCAACAAGGATACCATCCATCAGAGAATCGAAGACATGAAGGCGGCCGGCATCAAGAACGTGATGGCCCTGCGTGGAGACCTCACTCCGGAACTCATCGCGAACGGCCGCGACAACTGCGACTACCACTACGCCGTAGAACTCATCCGCGAACTCAAGGATAGCGACTCGGTCTTCTGCATCGGCGCAGCCTGCTACCCCGAGAAGCACCCCGAGAGCGCAAACCAGAAAGAAGACATCCAGCATCTCAAGGAGAAAGTCGATGCGGGTGCGGACTTCCTCACCACGCAGATGGTTTTCGACAACAACCTGTTCTTCAACTTTATGTACAAGCTGCGCGAGGCGGGCGTCACCTGTCCGGTGCTCCCCGGCATCATGCCCATCACGAACGCGAACCAGGTGGAACGCGCCATCAAACTTTCGGGTTCCTTCATGCCGCAGCGCTTCAAGTCGCTCGTCGACAAGTTCGGCAGCGACCCGGAGGCCATGAAGCAGGCGGGCATCATCTACGCCTCGGACCAGATTATCGACCTGTACGCGAACGGCATCACGAACGTCCACGTGTACTCGATGAACAAGCCCGACGTGGCCGAGGGAATCCTCCGGAACGTCTCTGCCATTCTAGGCAAAAATTTCGCCGGATAATTGTTTTTTTTCGGTAAAAATAGGCCTGCCGGGTATTCTTTCAGTATTTCTTTATATATATTGGAGGTATGGCACCGGTGGTGCCACGATTTTTTAGAAGGATCATCATGATTTCTTACCAAGACGCCTACAAGATTGCCGCCGACATCCACAAGGACCAGAAGGACAAGGCCGGCGGACCGTACATCGACTTTTTACAGAATGTGGCAGACTATCTCAAGAACAAGGGCGAACCCGAAGAGGTGCAGACCCTTGCCATCTTGCAAGATTCCATCACGGCGTCCACCAAGAAGACCCCCGAAGACATGGTCAAGCTGGGCGTTCCGGCTGACATGGTCGACCTCATCCAGAAGATGACCTACCACAAGAACCAGGGCTGGATTGACGAATACAGCTGCAAGCTTATGGAAAAGGGCGTGCCTGCCGAAGACGCCACCTACGATGCCCGCGAAAAGGACTTCGTGCGCTTCGTGGAGACCCTCAAGGACAACCCGATTGCCGCAAAGGCGAAGAGCGCCATCCTGAACGTGCTCCTGGAAGACAAGTACATCCACCGCCAGGAACGCCGCGAGCTCAAGACCAAGTTCCGCCTCAAGAAGTACCATGCCGCCATCGAGGCGCTGGGAGTGTAAGTTAGACTAAAGAACGACACTTCGTGCCTACAGATCAAACTCACCTACAGAAAAACTCCCGGCCGAAAAGGCCGGGATTTTGTTTGAAGTTGTAGGAAACCAAGCCCTACTTTATCATTACCAGCTGGGTCTTCACGGCGCTCCCGCTTGCCACCCGCACAATGTAGACGCCCTTGTTCAGATGTCCGAGGGATACCACATGGTCTCCGGCGGAGTAGCCCACGTAATGTTCCTGCAGGAGCCCCTGCATGTCGAACACCAGGACCTTCACTTCCGACGCTTGCGGTACGGTAACCGTCAGCTCGTTGTGGGCAAAGAACATGTTCACGCCTACCACCGTCGGATAGAATCCGTCGGCCTTGCCACTGCTGCTGGATTTGTCGTCCTTGCTGGAGCTAGACTTCGTCTTGTCAGCAGAACTGCTAGATAGTTTTTCCGTCTTGGAGCTGCTTGACACAACGGGAGTCTCGCTGCTGCTGGAGGCAACAGGCTTTTCGCTAGAGCTAGATACAACCGGTGTATCACTGCTGGAAGATTCCACAGGTTTCACGCTGCTGCTAGATTCAGGTTCCTCTGAACTGGAGCTTGCCGGCAGTGCCGTGGACGTATAGGTTGCCGTGTAAGTAGCCTCACCCGTCACCATCGTAACGGCGGGACTCCAGCCCGCGAAGGTGTAGGAGTATTGTGCGTCGCTTTCCCTGGTGGGGGCCTCAGGAGTGATATCGGTCGCAGGCGTACCGTAGGCATAGGATGTCTGATCCGTGAGCGGGCGGTTATCGTAATCCAGGAACACCACTTCGTAACGGCGCACGGTTGCAGTAAACACCGCTTTCAGCGTCAGGTCGCCAGTCACCGTGGCACCGGCGACCAAATCCGTCTCGGAAGTTCCGTTCACCACTACCCACTTGTTGAACGTGTAGGTGAATTCATCCGTCTGCGGCTTGCCGGGATTCGTGGATGGCAGCAAGGTCGAAACCAGGGTTCCTTCTTCCACAGTCATGCTGGAGGGAATACCCGTAACATCCGCATCACCTGTGAAAGCGACTGTATACGTGGTGCCCACTAAAGCCGTCTGCGTATAGGCAGCCTTGTAAATCTGCTCGCCCGTCACAGCCGTAACGGTGGGGGTCCAGCCCGCAAAGGTGTAGCTGAACTCGTCGTCAGGGTCCCTAGAGGGGTCGGCGGGTTTGACAATGTCGGCGGCAGCCGTACCGTAAGTATAAAGGGTTCCGCCACCCCAACGCGGAGTGTCATCGTAATCCACGAAGGTAATTACATACCTGCGATCAAATTCCTTGAACACAGCCTTGAGGGTCATACCGGCAACAAGGACCGCACCTTCGGCCAGTTCCATATCCTCGGTATCGGAAACCTTGACCACCCACCTGTCAAATTCGTAGGTCTTTGCCACAGTCTGATCTTTGTACGGATCTGTAGACGGGATAAGAGTTGCGATTTCCGTGCCATAGTCCACAAGCCGAGCCGCCGGAAGTCCCTTGACTCCGTCATCGCCAACGAAGGAAACCTCATACTTGTTCTTGACCTGTTTGTACTTGGCCGTGTAAGTGGCTTCACCCGTTACGACAGTTTCGTCGGTAATGGCGGGGGTCCAGCCGTCAAATTCATAGGTGTATTCGGCGGTCACGGCGCCATCGACCTGCGGAGCAAACGATGCGAC
>CAMJQW010000032.1 GCA_946408125.1 uncultured Fibrobacter sp. | reverse complement strand
ATTCGATCGGCAGCGGATTTTCGACGATGCGCGGGTCAGCCATGAGCATGCCCGAGACGTCGGTCCAGTTTTCGTACTTGGCGGCATCGATGCCGTTAGCAAGGATAGCGCCCGTAATATCGGAGCCGCCACGGCTGAAGGTCTTGACTTCGCCACGGAGGTTTGCACCGTAGAAGCCCGGCAGCACGTAGAGCTGGTTCTCGTCGGAGAGCGTCTTCGCGATGTCTTCGTAGGTCTTCGGGACAATGCGGTACTTGTCGTCGAACGTGATCAGCGGGAAGGTGTCGACGAAGTTCGCGCCCAGGTACTTGGCCATGAGGCGTGCGCAGAGGAATTCGCCACGGCTCACCAGGAAGTCCGTGCTCACGGATTCAGGCTGGTTCTTCAGCTTGTCTTCGAGGCTGTCGAGGTCTTCGGTCAGCTTGTCTTCGAGACCCAGGTCCTTGCAGATTTCGTCATAGCGCTGACGGATCAGGTTCCACGGGGTCGAAAAGTCGAGGCCCTTGGAGGCGAGGTCGTAGGTGCTGTAGAGGAGGTCGGTAAGCTTTGTTTCCTTAGGATTGCGCTTGCCGGGGGCGGAAACGACGATGACCTTGCGGTTCTTGTCGGATTCAACGATGGCCTTGATCTTCTTGAACTGGCCGGCATCGGCGACAGAGCTGCCACCGAACTTGCATACGATTCTTTGACTCATTTTTTCCTTTCGGGCCACCAAACCTCTCAGCTTCGAGCGCAATCGCTTTCCTCGCGACCGTCGTGCCCAAGCCTACCCATCTGGCCAGCCACTTGATTGATGTGTCTATGTCTGCGACGGCATTTTACCGCCGCGCGGGCACATATATAGCTTTTTTTCTATCTTTTTCAAAGGCGTTTTTATAAACTAGGAGGACATTTTCATGAAATTTTCGCTGTTTGCCGCCGCATTGGCATCCACCCTGCTCATTTCCGCCTGCGGAGACGACACATCCTCGAACCCGCCCCTTTCCGGCGACAAAAAAGATCCCCAGTCCACGGAAAAAGACTCCACCAAGACCCCCGGGACCGACAGCTCTCAAAGCGGCACCCAAAGCGGCAAGGACCAGGCGGCCGGCGATTTCACAAGGACCGGCACTTACACCGTTGACGAAGCCAACAACCTCCTGATGGTGGCTATCGACGATCCGACTGAAAAAGCTTGCGTCGCCGAAGGCGAAAACCTTGTCTGGAAATCCATCCCCTTCTACACTCCCATCGACACATCCAAGTATGAATTCCGCGGCGACACGTTGATCGTTTACGATTTTGACGACGGCATAGTGGGTGAAGGACAAATGTTCGTTGGCGGAACCCCCGGGAAACTGGACGGAACATGGCGCCTTACCGACTGCGAAGTCGACGAGGAAACCCGCGAAACGGAATGCTATGAAGGCGAGACCCGTTACAGGGAAGTCACCTATACCTTTTCCAATGGCACAATCTCTTCCACTCTCAAACCCCATCTGGACCTCTACGTGGCCGACCGAGACGACTTCACGAACTCCGCCTTGATGACGCAAATCTACAACTTCCTGAACGGTTCCGATAGAGGGATCTACCCCAATACGATCTTCGAGAATGACCCCTCCTCAATCAAGGCCGCGATTGCCACCTACGACATCACCATCCTGGAACAGACAAAAACTCACGAAGTTTTCGAGATGAACGGCAAGAACTACGAGGTCACCATAAAGAAAGTGGCCATCACGCCGGCCACGAACGGATTATTCATGGGCAACGGGGACCTGGAATTACAAATGGATGTTTCCGACGGTACCTCGGTATGCAATCTGAACCATGTCGTCAGGAACGTAGACGAGTCCCTGTGCAAGGACGAATACGCGGGCAACATCCGTATCGACGATGACGCGGAAGACTCCAATGATGTCCAATACTCCCTCGCCTACAGGTACGAAAAGACCACCTATGACCAATTCGAGGATTGCCTAGGTTCCTTGTAAAAAAACAAGTGCACACGTAAAAAAAGAAGATTCCACGGAACGAACGGGAGCAAAAATCCGTTTTAACGGATGGAGGCTCCCATGAAACCGTTCAAGGAACTGCTCAAGATCGCATCAAAATCATCCATAACCGTACTCCTGCAGGGCGAATCCGGCACCGGCAAGGAGGTGGCTGCGCGTTTTTTGCACCGCGAGAGCGACCGCTGCCGTGGGCCGTTCGTGGCGCTCAACTGCGGGGCCATCGCGAGGAACCTGGCCGAGAGTACGCTGGAGGGCGCCAAGAAGGGCGCCTTCACAGGCGCCACCGCCGACCAGCCCGGGGTCGTGCGGTCGGCCCACGGCGGCACGCTTTTCCTCGACGAAATCGGAGAGATGCCCTTCGACATGCAAAGCCGCCTCCTGCGCATCCTGCAGGAACGTTCCGTCATGCCCATCGGCTCCGCAAAAACCATCCCGGTAGATTTCCGGCTCGTCTGTGCCACCAACAAGAACCTCAAGGAAGAAGTCTCGGAGGGTCGCTTCCGCGAAGATTTATTCTTCAGGCTGAATCCATTCCCCATACAGCTCCCTCCCCTGCGCGACCGGAGGGACTTCGACGACATCGCCGATGAAATCTGGCACGAAGTCTCGCACGGCGAAAACATTCCGTCCTGCGACGACTACAGGCTGAGCAACACCGAGCTCCTGCACCTGCGGCTATGCCGCTGGCCCGGAAACATCAGGCAGCTCAAGAATGCCCTGCAACGTTACGCGCTGCTTCGGCCACACGGGATATCACTCGAGGAAATCCTGCAGGACGAATATGCGGGAGGGCTAGGCGCCGCCTGCCACGACAGGGATTTCACACCTCAGGTACCGACAAACAGGCGGCCCGCCTGGCCCGTCATCGAAAACGTACTGATCAAGTTCGGAGGAAACAAGATGCAAGCTGCCCGCGCCCTCGGAATCAGCCGGAGCAATCTTTACACACAAATTAAGAAGGCTCAGAATCTCAGGCCGAGCGCGATGTAGTGATTGCCGCCCTCGAAAGCCGGGCGCGGTTCGTAAGCGTAGTCGAAGACGATCATGCCGACGAGAAGTCCGAGACCGCAGCTGATGCCGTTCTCGGTTCCGTTCTGCGTGCGCACCGCATAACCGGCACGCAACATGAGCATCTCCGCGTAAGAAAGTTCGCCACCGAAGAGCCACTGCGGATCCGTATCGGCGCGGCGGTAGGCATCGGCGGAAAGGTGCAGCGCCCACCTGGCACCGAAAGGCACTATTCCGGAAACGCCCGCCTGGAGGGCCATCGGGGCGTATTCCTTGACGTCTTCATATTCCGAAACGTAACCCGCGTTGGTTAGTGTCGTCGCGAAGGCGAGGTAGCGGTTCACGCGGTATGAACCGCCGATATTCCCGAGGATGGCAAGGGCGGTCGCATCGTCAATCGTCTGCGATGCAAAGCGCGCGCTTGCGGCCCAGTTGAAAACTTTGGAACGGCTTCCGAATCCGGCCTGCACGCTCCATGCGTAAGCGCCGTAGTCGCCCGTCTTCATGCCTTCTTCGTCGCGGCCTTCAAGCTCGTCGTATCCGAGAAAGTCGACCGTTCCCGCCGCGGCAAAGCTTTCGCCGACCGGGTACGCGAAGTAGGCCGACGTGAACTTGTCCAGGGCGGCACCGTCCATGATAATCTGGTTAATGCCGAATTCCGGAATGTTCGCAACGCTCATCGCGAGCGGGTTGCGCGAGATTTCCGATGCGCGCGACACGTCGGCGACACCGGCTCCGGACATGGCGGCAGTGCGCGGCGAGACATGCATCGAGAGGAACTTCATCGTCGTTCCGCCCGGATCCACGTTCCAGTACTCCCCCGCAAACGCGAGGGAACCTGTGGCAAGGGCTAGGGCGAGAAGTCTCTTGAACATACGGGAATAAGATACAAAAATTATTTCCGCCAGCCTTCCATGATCTTCATGCAGGCTTCAAGAAGTTCGGCAGAACGCACCTTGTCCTCGGTTTCCACGTAGCAGCGGAACTCGGGAGCGTTGCCACTCGGACGCAGGTGCACGATATCGCCGGAATCGAATTCCATGCGGTAGCCGTCCGTCTCGTCGATGGAGACGATCTTCCCCTGGAAGGGGGCGGGCTTCTTGCCGGAAGCATCGGGCTTCGCGAATCGGCTCGGCTTCGCGGTGAGCGCACCGAAGAGCTTTTCGCCGAGTTTCTGTTCGCGGATTTCGGCAAGCTTCGCCTTCGAGGTTTCGGTCGGGAATTCCTTGAGGCGGTCGCTGAGCGTAAAGCGCTTCGGAAGTTTCTTGAGCAGGTCCACGACGCACATCTTCTGTTCGCGGACCATCACCATCACGGCAAGCATCGGGAGCAGCGCGTCGCGGGTCGGAAGTGCCGGCAGCGTGCGGGCGCCGTCTTCAAATACGCGCGTCAAGTTCGTCTGCAAGAGGAACCCGCCGTTCGCCTCGTAGCCCGCAACAGAAACGCTCGGGTCGGCAGCGTCCACCAGGCTTTCCATGCCGGCAATCACGTAGGGGCTGCCGATGCGGGTGCGGCAAATCTTCTCGAAGGAATTGGACTTCTCGAGCGACGTGTTGCAACTCACCGGAGTTGCAATGCGCTTGACGCCAAGCGCCTGGGCAGCGAGGATGCCCAGCACGTCGCCACGCAGCCACATGCCCACATCATCTGCCAGGAGCGGGCGGTCGCTATCGCCGTCCGTGCTGAAAATCGCGTCGACGAAGTCCTTGTGCGCGAAGTCGCGGGCAAGGTCTTCGTCTTCCTTGCGGATAGCCTCGGTATCGACCGGAATGAACGTCTCGCTACGCGCGAAGGGCTTCACCGTGGCACCCAGGCTCTCGAGCACCTTCACCACGATGTCACGGCCCACGGCGGAATGCTGGTACACGCCGATGGTGAGGCCCTGCAAAGCTTTCGTACCGAAGAATTCCGGATAGCGCTTGCAGTAATTTTCTTCGGCTTCCATTTCGACTGCCGGGAGCGCGGGGGCAGATTTCAGCATGCCAGCCGCATCAAAAATATTCTCGTCGAAATCCACCGCCTGCGAAACGATTCCCTGTTCGTCCTTCTTGGAAATCTCGCCCTTCGGGTGGTTGAACTTGATGCCGTTGCGGTCGGCCGGAATGTGGCTGCCCGTGACCATGATGGTCGGGAGCGCCTTGTCGATACCGTACAGCGCAATCGCCGGAGAAGGAATGCGTCCGCAGTAGATGACCTTCCACGCGGAATCTTCTCCCGCCTTCACGAGCGCCTTCAGAATACGTTCCGTACTCGGGCGCAGGTCACCCGCAATCGCAATCGTATGTTCGCACTTGTAGCTTGCTTCGCAGTACTTGATGAAGCAGCGTGCATACACGTAGCAGACGCGGTCCGTCATCGCGGTCACCAGGCCGCGGGCACCGCTCGTGCCGAATGCGACACCGGACTGTTTCATCACTTCTTGCATCGAAACGCTCATAAAAACCTCTTGTTGAAGGGCGAAACAGCCCTCTTTTTCATTATCAAAAAATAAAAAATTGCTTACCCCCATACCCCTCTATGTAAAAAAAAGTATAGATTTCTTAATATGAATAAGACAACTAAGATTATTTGCCTCACCCTCGGCCTGTCCATTGCGGCACTGGCCCAGCAACCTGCTCCCACCGCGCAGCCCGCGGCTCAACCGGTGGCACAGCCCGCAGCACAACCAACGGCACAGCCGGCAGCGCAGCCCGCCGCGCAACCCGCAGACCAGGGATTCCAAGCACAGGGAAACGCGACGGAAGCGACCCCGCAAGTTAGCGAAGCCGCCCCGGCTCCGCAAGCAACAACCGATTCCACGGCAGCACAGCCCGCGGCCGAAGGTCTCGTAGCCGAGACGGCTCCGGCAGACGCCCAGCCGGTCGCAGCCGCGCCCGATACCGCAGCGCCGGCCCCCGTCGCAGAAGCGCCGAAGGCCGCTCCCGCCGACACGGCAAAGCCTGCCGCGGTTGCCGCCGCACCCGATACGGTAAAGGTCGACAGCACCATCGCCAAGCTCGAAGCGCTCGCACCCGCGCCGACCGCTGACACGGCCAAGCCCGAAGAAAAGATTATCGAAAGCCCGCTCGACAAGATCCTGCACGGCAACGCCTACAACCTCGTCGGAAACGAGGCTGCCGCGGCGACCGTCGCCGGCGAAATGGCCATCCCCCACAAGATGGTCAACCGCAACTTCGCCTACTTCGAACCTGTCGACGAAGAAGGCGTCGTCTCCTTCGGCAAGGGCATCACCTACTTCTTCGCGTTCGACAACAGCAATGACCTGGCACTCGTTTCTGCAGGTCTCGGCATGGAACACTTCGGCGTCCTTGTCCAGGCGGCCATCGGCAAAAAATGGAGCTACATCGACGACGACAAAACCGGCACCGAAGAAACCATCAAGGATACCGAAGCCGGCACCGCCGTGGGCGGCACCATTTCCGCAAAACTCGCAGGGCTCGACTTCGCCATCAGGGCCGCATATGACCATCCCGAATCGGAATCTTCCATCCATGGCGGAGACATCGAACAGGAATCCGACATCTGGAATCTCGGCGGACAGTTCCTTATCGCGAGAGCCGGCAAGACCGTCTCCTGGACGGCAGGCGTAAGCGCGTACCGCTACAACGCGAAGAGCAAGGTATCCGAAAGGAGCTTCTTCGAACAGGACGGCAGGCGCTATGTCGCGACATCGACGATCCACTCGACCGATTCTACGGCGCGCGTGGAAGTCATCCCCGAATTCAACATCGGATGGGCCATCCTCAGGCATGAAAAGGGCCGCGTATTCATGGGCATGAACACGATGGTTCCCCTGATCGCCTACGACAGGATCAAGAACGTCTGCAGCAGGCATAACGAGTACGCGCTCACCATCACTCCCAACATCCTCGGCGAAGTGATGCTCGGCAAGTACGTGGTCGCCTTCGGTAGCGCAAGCCACCAGTGGGATATCGTCCGTTACAGGGATTCCTACATCAACGAAGTTTCCACCAAGACGATGGACATTTCCTCGGGCATCACGACGGCCAATGTCGGCCTGCGCCTGGAATACGAAATTGCAGCCATCGAAATGGCGTTCACCAAGCAGTTCATCAGCAACCCGTTCGGCGCCTTCTCCACCACCGACGAGATGGCAACCTCCATCGGGATGTTCATCAACTTCTAGCTTAAACCGGGTCGTTAACCGGCTTCGAATAGTCGCGCTCGCCAAAGAGCGCGGTTCCCACGCGAATCATCGTGGAACCTTCCTCGATGGCGACCTCCAGGTCGCCCGTCATTCCCATCGAAAGCTGGTCGAAATGAGCGAACGCGCCACCCTTCGCCAAAAACTTCTGCTGCAATCCGCGTAAGAATGCGAAACATTCGCGGCTATCTTCGGCGACACCGGTGTTCTTCCCAATGGTCATGAGCCCGCGGAAGCGCAGGTGCGGATAGTTGCCCGCGCGCGTTTCCAAATCAGCGAGAAATGCCTCCGCCTCATGCACGTCGAGCCCGCTCTTGGTCTCCTCTTCGCCGGCGTTCACCTGGAAAAGGATGTCGAGGATTTTGCCCTGAGATGCGCCGGCGCCGTTGCCGGGGAGTGCCGCGCAGACGCGTTCCAGCTTTTCCACCGCCTCGATGCTCGCGATGGAATGGATGCAGTCGGCGACAATCGCCGCCTTCTTGAGCTTGTTGCTCTGCACAGGGCCAATCACGTGACAGCGCACGCGGCTACCGTCCTTCGCCATGCGCGGCGCAGAGAACTTGAGTTCGGCTTCCTGCACGCGGTTCTCGCCGAAATCGGTGGCGCCCAATGCAATCGCATTTTCCACGGCTTCCGCCGGATGGAACTTGCTCACCCAAACGAGCTTTACCGAGTCGCGGCTGCGGCCCGCAATCTTGCAGGCTTCCGCAATCCTTGCCTCAAGAGCGGCAAGGTGTTCGCGCATTTCTTCGAGAGAGAACTCCATTACTTCTTTGCCTTCTTCTGCACGAACAGCACCTTGATGATTTCATCGATGTGCTTGTGCATATAAATCTTGAGACCCTTCTTCGCGGGTGCCGGAAGTTCGTCCACGTCCTTCTTGTTCTGGGCAGGCAGGCGAAGCGTCTTCACGCCGGCCTGGAGAGCAGCCAAAGCCTTCTCGTTGAGCCCGCCAATCGCAAGGCATGCACCCGTGAGGCTCACCTCGCCGGTAAACGCCATATCCGGCGGTACTGGAATCTTGGTGAACGCGGAGAGCAGGCAGAGCGTGAGGGCGATACCCGCGGAGGGACCGTCCTTCGGCACGGCGCCTTCAGGCACGTGAATGTGGATGTCCGTCTTCTTCACGATAGCAGGATCGATGCCGAAGCGGTGCAGGCGTTCGCGTACCAGGGAAAGCGCAATCTGCGCAGATTCCTTCATCACGTCGCCAAGCTTTCCGGTCATGATAATCTGGCCCTTGCCGCTCAGGAGCATGCACTCGATGGGCAGAATCTCGCCACCCACGCTCGTCCACGCAAGTCCCGTCACTACGCCGGGGCGTCCGGGAGCCGGCAGCTGGCTATCGAGGAATCTCGGGGCGCCCAGGTATTCCTGCAACTGCTTTTCGGTTATGGCAGGCTTAATCTTCCGGCCCATCACGATTTCTTTCGCACGGTGACGCACCGCATTCTCGAGGGAGCGTTCCAATTCGCGTACGCCCGCCTCGCGGGTCCAGCCGCGCATCACTTCGGAAATGATGGCGTCATCGAAAGAGACCTGCTCGCCGAGCTTCACGCCGGTGCGTTCGCAAATGCGCGGCACCAGGTACTTGCTCGCAATCTGCAACTTCTCGTGCGGGTAATAACCCGGCAGGCGCACGATTTCGAGACGGTCACGCAGCGCCTCGGGAATTTCCGCTTCGCTGTTCGCCGTCGCGATAAACAAGACGCGGCTCAGGTCGAGACCGACTTCCATGAAGTGGTCGGTAAAGTCGTGGTTCTGCTCCGGATCGAGCACTTCGAGCATGGCGCTCGCCGGGTCGCCACGGAAGTCGCTCGCCATCTTGTCGATTTCATCCAGCAGGATGACCGGGTTCATGCACTTCGCACGGCGAAGCGACTGGATAAAGCGACCCGGCATCGCACCGATATAGGTGCGACGGTGGCCGCGGATTTCGGCCTCATCACGCACGCCACCGAGCGTAATGCGCACGAAGTTACGCTTCATCGCATTCGCAATCGATTCCACGAGGGTCGTCTTGCCAACGCCCGGAGGACCAACAAGGCACAGGATGGGAGAACGGCGCTCCGTCCCGGTGAGCTTGAGCACCGCGACGTATTCCATGATGCGTTCCTTCACCTTGTCGAGCCCGAAATGCTTCGAGTCGAGTTCCGCCTTCACCTTCTTCATGTTGAGCACGGTGTCGGTGTAAACGCCATAAGGCATCGCGAGGAACCAGTCGACATAGTTCCGGCTCACCGCGTATTCCGGAGAAGTCGGCTGCATCATCTTCATGCGGGAAATTTCATCCTCGAGCTTTTCGAGAATCACCGGGCTGAATTTCTTCGCCCTGATCTTTTTCATCAGCTGGTCGGTTTCAGACGAGCCTTCCCCATCGCCTTCCAGTTCGTCCTGAAGCTGGCGGATCTGTTCAGAAATAAACCATTCCTTCTGCTGCTGCGCCATCTTCTGGCGTACGTTCTGCTGCACGCGAACCAAGACGTTCTCGTTGTCATCGGTAACGTCCATGAGCGCAAGCAATTTCGCCGACATCTCGTCAAGCGAGGACACTTCGAGAAAGCTCTGCTTCTCGGCAAGAGACGCCTGCAAGAAGGGAATCATCCCGTAGTAAGCGTTCAGCTGGTTTTCCATGCCGAAGAAAGCGTCGACCATTCCCTCGGCAATGTTGCGTCGGATTGCATACTCGCGGAACCGTGTAAGTACTTCACTGAAAGCGGGCGTCTTCGAATTCTCGGCAAGCGCGTTCTTGCCCGGTGCGACCGTCGCCTGCATAAAGCCGTCGTTCACCATGATGGAACGGAGGTCCACAATCTGCACGCCCTCGAGCACCACCTTCACGCAACCGTTCGGGAACGGAGTCACGCCGTTCACGTTCGCGATGACACCCACGGAATACAAATCCAGCATCGGGTTCTGGATTTCTTCTACCATGACATCCTTCTGGGCGACAAGGACAATCAGGTTGTTGTGGTTCTCGGCGAATTCAAGCGCACGCAGCGACATGTCGCGGCCCACCAGGATACGGCGGGTCGTATGCGGGAACACGACAGCATCCCTAAGCGGGAGCAGCGGAAACATGATCGAAAAATCTAAAGCCATACGAGACAAAGATAATATCTTCCCATAAAAAAACACCCCGGCCCATACGTCCGGAGTGCTTTTTTGTTGGAGTGTGGAAACTTAGTTGAAGTTCTTGCACTGGCCTTTCCACTTGCCATCGTGGCCAGCGATGTTGCCATCGATGTATTTGCCGCTGGTGCCGACGAAATCAGCCTTGCGGAAGTCTTCGCCACCGAGGTGCCAGCGCATCCAGGCGACCGTCGCCGCCATGCCGTCCCAGGATCCCGAACCATGACCATAGCCACATTCCTTGCGACCCGGAGAAACTTCATAGCATTCATTGCCACGGCCACCAGTCATCTGGATAAGACATGCGGGAGCCTTGACACCTGCGTTGTTGTAATCATTTTCGGCATTGCCGCGTTCCATGCCGCCTTCACCGTAGAGGATTGCGATGGAGCGGTCCGTCGCGACCTTGTTGGCGCCAGCGCCATTCCAGTCGCCGCTGTTGTTGAGGAACGCCGTAAGAACGCGTTTGTCCTTAATCACCAGCTGTTCGGATTCAAGACCGCCCATGGAGTGGCCGGAAGCGCCCACCTTGGTCATGTCGAGTTTCTGGTACAGGGGATCGTTCGGATCGCTGTTCTTCTGCTCGAGCCAATCAAGGGCCGCCGTGCCCTGGCTTGCATCGCCCGGAGATACCGGCAAAGCCACCACCACAAAACCGTGCGAAGCCAGGCGTTTAATAATTGAACTGTATTCTTTGGGGTCAGAACCGCCACCGGGGCCCCACACTACAACAGCGTGCTTCTTGTCAGAAGAAAGCTGCTTTGGGTAAGCAAGGATTTTATACAAATTCCTGTTTTTATCTTTGTCCCAATAAGCCGGCTCGATATTTTCGGTATATACGATTTGCATCTGGTCCTTGTTCTCGTCCGTACCTTCGGCAAGGAAGATTCCGGCAGGCTTCACTTCTTCGCTGGAAGAAGAGGCCACCTGTTCGCTCGAAGAGGACTGCTGTGCAGCTACGCTGGAGCTGGAAGTAGCCGGAGCCACGGCGCTGGAGCTTGCCGGGTCGAGGGCATTGGCGCTGGAGGTAACCAGCACGTCGCCGGAGGATTCCGGAACCACGGCAGAAGAACTCAGGATGGTTTCACCGCCCGGGGTCACGGTCGCACCGCTTTCACCAATAATCTGGACGCCTTCGCCGCCCTGGCCGCCGATACCGGCGTTCGGGTCAGTCTGTGTATTGGGATCGATACCGCCATTCGGGTCAATGCCCGTGTTGGGGTCAACGCCCGCATTCGGGTCGGTCTGGATGTCCTGCGCACCCGCATTGGCCTGGTCAATTGCATTGTTGACACTGTCGTCGCAGTTGAATAAAGCCAGTGTACTGGCCAAAATCAAGCATTTTAGTGCTCTTGACTTCATTTTGTTCTCCTCAATTTTTTCCATACACCCTTTAGTAAGATACCTAGAATGATTGAGGAAAATCACAGTCAAAAGCAATGTTCTATGGATAAAAAATCCAAGCATTATGGACAAAATGTCCATAAATCAGGCCAAAATCAGCGATTTAGCGCGGTGCGTAAATGCGCGACATGAATTCCGCGCGGGTCTTCTCGTCAGTCTTGAAGCGGCCCAAGAGCTGGGTCGTGACCATCGTGGCGCCGGGCTTTTTCACCCCGCGCATCGTCATGCACATGTGGCTCGCCTCGAGCACCACCGCGACTCCCTTCGGGTTCAGTTCCTTCTGGATGAGCTCGGCGATCTGACGCGTCATCCTCTCCTGAATCTGCGGGAAGCGGGCGTAGTATTCCACCACGCGCGGAATCTTGGAAAGGCCCACCACGCAGTCGCCCGGAATGTAGGCCACGTGAGCCTTGCCCGTAAATGGCAGAAAATGATGTTCGCACATGCTCGCGAACTCGATATCCGGCACGATGATCATCTCGTCGTACTTCTCGTGGAAGCGCGTCTTGAGAATGTCTTCGGCGCGGGTCTCGCCGGAAAGCCCGGTCATGAGTTCAGCATACATCTTCGCGACGCGCTTCGGCGTATCGAGCAAACCTTCGCGATCCGGATTCTCGCCCATGCCGGTGAGAATCATCCGGAAGCCGTCTTCCATCATCTTCAAATTCATCTTGTATTCCAGCGGCTCGCCTACGAAGCCTTCTTGCGGCTCTTCTTCGCAGACTCCGTAACCTTGGTATCGACAACCGTCGTCGTGCTCAAGCCGTTCTTTACGATCTCGGCGGTAATCAGGAGTTTCTTCACATCGGAGCCCGGCATCGTGAACATCGCCTTCTGCAAGGTACGTTCCATCACAGAGCGGAGCCCGCGGGCACCCGTCTTGCGGCTCATCGTCTCGTGCACGATTTCCTTGAGCGCGTCATCGGTGAATTCGAGTTCGATGCCGTCCATGGCGAACAAACTCTTGAACTGCTTCACGAGCGCGTTCTTCGGCTGCGTCAGAATATTCAGGAGGGCAGACTCGTCAAGTTCCTCGAGCGCGACGGCAATCGGCAAGCGGCCCACAATTTCGGGAATGAGCCCAAAGCGGATCAGATCGTCGGGTTCAAGCTGTTTGAAAAGTTCACTCAGCGTGTTGTCGCTTTCGCTGCGGATGTCGGCACCGAAACCCATGCCGCCCTTGTTCACGCGCTGGGCGATAATCTTGTCGAGCGTCTCGAAGGCGCCACCGCAAATGAACAGGATGTTCTTCGTGTTCACCTGCACCAGCGGCTGTTCGGGGTGCTTGCGCCCGCCCTTCGGCGGAACCGCGGCGACGGTGCCTTCCAAGAGCTTCAGGAGGCCCTGCTGCACGCCTTCGCCACTCACGTCGCGGGTGATGGAAGGATTCGCGGTCTTGCGCGCAATCTTGTCGATTTCATCGATGAAGATGATGCCGCGTTCAGCGCGGGCCACATCGTAGTCGGCCGCCTGCAACAGGCGCACGATGATGCTGTCCACGTCCTCGCCCACGTAACCCGCTTCGGTAAGCACGGTCGCATCGGCGATGGTAAAGGGCACATCCAAAAAGCGAGCCATCGTCTGCGCGAGGAGGGTCTTTCCCGAACCGGTGGGGCCCACCAGCAGCAGGTTCGACTTCTCGACCTCGACATCGTCCTTCGAGTTGTGCGTCTGGCGGTAGCGCAGGCGCTTGTAATGGTTGTACACGGCCACGGAGAGCGCGGTCTTCGCCTGGTCCTGCCCGATCACGAACTCGTCAAGGTGAGCCTTGATTTCGGTCGGGAGCGGGAGCGGCTTCTGTGCGGCGGCCTCGGCGGCTGCCTTCTGCTGCATGGAGCGGGACTTGTCTTCCTCGATGATCCGGTAACACATCGAAACGCAGTCGCTGCAGATATGCACGCCTGCGCCGGTAATCATCTTCTCGACCTGCTCCGCGGGCTTTCCGCAGAAACTGCAGGTAACAGTCGGATGGTTTTTCCCGCTACGATACATTCAGGTTACACTCCCTCTTTGCGCGGAACAAAAATCTCGTCAATCACGCCGAAGTCCTTCGCTTCCTCGGGACCCATGTAAAAGTCGCGGTCAGTCTTCGCACGGACTTCGTCGACCGACTTGCCCGTATGCTTTGCGACAATCTCGGTAAGCGTATCCTTGGTACGCACGATTTCCTTCGCGGTAATCTGGATATCGGTGGACTGGCCGGTGGCGGCACCCGACGGCTGGTGGAGCATGATGCGGGAATGCGGGAGCGCGTAACGCTTGCCCTTGGTACCCGCGGCGAGGAGCACGGCCGCCATCGAGGCGCAGTTGCCAATGCAGATGGTCGCGATATTCGGGCGCACGTGCTGCATGGTGTCGTAAATGGCAAGCCCTGCCGACACGTAACCACCGGGGCTGTTGATGTACAGCGTGATATCCTTTTCCGGGTTCTCGTATTCGAGGAAAATCAGCTGGGCCATGACGTTGTTCGCCACTTCGTCGTTGATCGGCGTGCCCAAGAAGATGATGCGTTCCTTGAGGAGACGGGAATAGATATCGTAGGCGCGTTCGCCGCGTCCGGTTGTCTCGATGACGGTAGGGATGATCATTCTTACCTCTTACTTGTTTTCAGCAGCCGGACGGATACCCACGATAAAGTCGGCAGCCAGCTGGATACGGAGTTCCTCGCGGAGGCCGTTGATGCGGCCGGACTGGCGGAAGTGGCCCTTGAGGGTTTCGAAATCCACCTGGTAGGCCTGGGCCATGAGCTTCAGGCGAGCGTCGACCGCTTCCTGGGTAGCCTTGAGCTTTTCCTTGGTAGCAATGAAGTCGAGGATGCGGTGCTTCTTGATTTCGCGGATAGCTTCGCCGGAAAGTTCGTTCACCTGCTCTTCGGTCGGTTCGACGGCGTCCTTCGGGTCCTGCACGTTGCGGTTGATGGACCACTTGATGAGATCCACGACGCGGGCATGCGGAACTTCGAACGGGTTCTGCTCGATGAGCTTGTCGATAGCTTCGTCGACGGCCTTGGCCTTCGCGGCATCGCGCTTGCGGTTGGCGAGGCTTTCGGCGATGTTGTTCTTGAGGTCTTCCTCGTCCTTCACGCCGATCTGCTTGCAGAATTCTTCGTCGAAGGTCGGCGGGACAATCTTGCGGACGTCGGTGATTTCCACGTTGAACTTGGCGGTCTTGCCGCGGTAGCGTTCATCCTTGTGGTCATCCGGGTACTTGAAGTTGATTTCCTTCTTGTCGCCGGCCTTCACGCCCATGAGGCCTTCATCGAATCCCGGAGAGGCGGATTCGCCGAGCAGGCTGCGGAATTCCTTGTTCGCGGGAAGTTCCTGGGCTTCTCCGTCGATTACCACTTCAAGGTAATTGCCGACAACCACGTCGCCCTTCCCGGCCTCGCGGTCCACGTGCTCGTCACGGCTCCACATCTGGATCATGCGGTCGAGCTCGTCCTTGACTTCTTCTTCGTGCACGGCGGTATCGGGAACGGTGATGCCCGTATCGGCGTAGCCCTTGATGTCGATTTCAGGATCCATTTCCACTTCGACGGTAACCTTGATATCGTTTTCCTTGTCGTCCTGGAAGTTGGTCACCTTGAGCTGGCCGACCGGAATGATGTTCGCCTTCTTCAGCTCTTCATTCACGATCTTGTCGACCATCTCGTTCACGATTTCGTGATGGATGGCGTCACCGAACTGCTTCAGGACCATGGCCTTCGGCACCATACCCTGACGGAAACCCTTCATGGTCACCTGCTTCTTGTACTGGGCAAGTTTCTTTTCGAAGGGAACCTTGAGGTCGGCCTGAGGAATGGTGAGCTCAAGGGTGCGCTTGGTAGCGCTAGTTTCTTTAATTTCAGCGGACATATAAACTCCGATATGCTTGTTTAGTTTGAAAATTTCTGCGAGGGGTGGGAGTCGAACCCACACACCGAGGTACCAGATCCTAAGTCTGGCGCGTCTGCCAATTCCGCCACTCTCGCGTTTCCGCACCCAAATTTAGAAAATTCGACCTTCAGTTCCGGGCGAGAACTTTCAAGTCGTCCCTAGATACGTACCTAAATACGCCGACGACCACGAGCAGGGCGGCTGCCGTCGCTGCGATACCCCACCAGGGAATGCCTCCCGTAATCCAGAAATACGCGACACAGGGAACCAGTAACATATGTATCACTATCACCTTGCAGAACTGCTTCCTCATGACTTTGGTTACGCGGGTAAGCAAGAAGATGAATATCCCGGTCTCGGAACAGATCTTCGCCATCGCGGCACCGAGCACGCCGAATTCAGGTACGAGCGACACGTTCGAGATCACGTTCACGATACCCGCGACAATCGCAAGCTTCAGGTAATCCTTGCGCGAAGTGGAGATGAGCCATTCGCTCCACGGCACGGAGTAGAAGGACACTACGAGCCAGCCCGCGAAAAGCACCATCACCTTCGAGGCGGGCAAGTCGGCATCGAGCGGGATGACCAGCGTAAAGAACTTCTCGGAGAACGCAAGCGTTCCCAGCAGGAACAGCGCACTCATCACGCCCAGCACCTTGTGCGAGGACTGCACGAGCGCCGCGCTGTTTTCGTGCTGGCCGAATTCGCGCAGGCGCGCGAGCTGCCGGCGCAGCGGGATGCTCAGCGCGCTCCCGAGCACGAACACGAACATCGCGTAGCGGAAGCAGTAGTCATAGACGCCCACCGCGCTGTTTCCGCAGAAGAACTTGAGGAAGAAGATATCCACGTTCTGGTGCAGCAGCAAAAGCGAAGACGAAAAGAACAGGACGAACGAACTGCGGTAACAGCCGAGCGAGCTTTTCCATTCCGCGGCCCTGGGCGGCAAGACCGAAAACTTCCTTTTCGGTCCGAGAAGCCACAGGGCCGCGGTCGCGACCGCTTCCGAACCGACATCGAGCAGCGCGAAGTGCTCGATTGTAGACAAATTAGCAAACCACATCACACCGAGCACGGCGCACTGCCTAAAGAACTGCACCACGGGATTGATGCCCGCATAGCCCTTGCGCGAAAGCCACCAGTCGAGATTCGCGGGCCTGAGGAAAACCTGCAGCAGGTACGCCTTCAGTACGAACCCGCCCGAAAGATCCATCGCGAAGTACACGCCCGCGCCGATGGCCGCCAAAAGCAACAGCACAATCCCGCGCGTGTAACCCATGGCCACGAAGAGCTTGCGGTCCATCTTCTCGTCGTCGGGATGCTCGATGAGCGCAAGCGAAGAAAGCCCGAAATCCAAAACGAAGTTCAGGTACGTCACGAGCGTGAGCGCAAAGACCACCTCGCCCCACGACGCCGACCCGAAACGCAGAATCGCGATGCTCGTCACCACGAAGCGCACGAGCTTGCCGAGGCCCTGGGCGGTACCGTTCATGCCCGCATTCACAAGGAGCGAATTCATGCGCATCGGCTACCCCGCAGTTTCCGGTAGATTTTCGTGCGGATAAAATCGCGCAAGCTCCAGAAGGCAATATAGAACGCTAGCGCGCATGTCGCGCGCCTCCCCTTCGGTTCGGGGCAAAGACTTTCGACGAGGCGCGCGAACTTCTTGCCGTTCTCCTCGGATCGGAAACGCGCATCCACGAATTCAAACATCTTCTCGCCATCGGCGGCAAGGCTCTCGCGGGTCGCCGATTTCAGGTAGTCGCGCACCGCCTCGTAAGTATCGAACACGAAGGGCGTCACCTCCGGATGGGCGCACACGTTCAGCGCGATTCCCGGCCGGTGCGCGAATCCCGCCTCCACGAGAGGCAAGTTGAAATTCTCGCATTTCGAAAAACTCACCAGCGCATCGCAGCTTTCGTAAAGTTCCGCCATCTCAAGCGGGTCTACAATCGGAGCACGCGCATCCACGCCCGCTTCCGCAAGCTTCGCGTATGTCGACTCGTCACCGCCGCCAACGACCATCACTTCGTAACCGTCACCCAAATCTTTTTTGAGCCGGCAAAGTTCATCGAGACCCTTGTACGCCCATTCCGTCGTGCGGAAGCGCGTCACCGCGAGGATGCGTATCTTGCCCGACGGAGCGGGCTTTCGCACCCGCGTAACCAACTTGGCAAAATGGTCGCCGCCGTTATACAGCACCTCCGCCTTGGGCCACTTGATATACTGTGCCGCATAACGGCTGATGGTCACCACCGCGGTAAAAGCCGGGTAGATTTCGCCCACGCGGGCCTCCACCATCTTCCGGTGACCCTCGCGCTCCTCGGGAATCGTAAGCTCCACCGGGATGTAGCCATGCTCGTAAGCGAGCGTCACCGCATCGAGTTTCAGGTCCGCCACGATCTTGTAAAACGGGTCCGTGCACGCGATGACAACATCGTAGCGGCCCGCACGCAAGGCTCCGGCAACGCCCTTGAAATGCGTCGGGAGCCTAACCGCACGGACACCGCGAGGAACCAGACGGCGGTCGAGGTCACAGGCGAAGAGGTCCACACGGTGCCCGCCCGCGACAAGGCAAGGCAGCTGACTTTCGAGCACGCGGGTAACGCCGTACTCGCCGACAAAGACCGTCGAGAGTACCGCAATCCTCATTTGTCGCCTCCCGTACGGGATTCATCACCGGTGCGCAGGGAGAACAGCACGCCCATATACCAGGCGCCCCATCCAAGCGAAGAGGGGAACAGCGGGAACACGTCGAAAAGCCCGAGGAACAAGGTCACGATGCCGCCGCACAGCAGCGCGAATCCGAATCCGTCCCATGCCTTGCGGATATAGCGTATCAGGCGTACCG
Organism: uncultured Fibrobacter sp.; assembly: GCA_946408125.1. Classification (GTDB taxonomy): domain Bacteria; phylum Fibrobacterota; class Fibrobacteria; order Fibrobacterales; family Fibrobacteraceae; genus Fibrobacter. The sequence continues at coordinate 8,073 of CAMJQW010000032.1, read as the reverse complement.
CGCAGGTGCCGCACACCACGGAGAGCGCCGCGAAACCGGCGAGGCCGTAATCCGAAAGCACCATCAGGAACAGGTTGTGCGCATGCCCGAGTCGCGGCAACGTCTGCACTACCGGAATAAAATGGTACCTCTGAAGCAGCTCGATGTTGTAAAGCAAAAAGTTTCCGGGACCCGCTCCCCAGATAGGGTGCGTCTTCATGATGGTCCACGCGGTATACCAGGCAGCAATGCGGCCCATCGAGCTTGCGTCAAGCTTGCCGCTCAAGAAGGTCTCAAAGCCCTTCTTCAGGAACATGTCGTCGGGAAGGATATTCCACAAGATAACCGCCAATATGGCGAGGAAGCCCATGATGAAGCCGAACTTGACGAGGATTCCCACCACGCGTTCCCTCTGGAGTATCATGAGCTTGCAGAGCGCGCACAACGCACCGCCGAGACCCATTCCCAGAATGCCCATTCGGGTTCCGCTGAAAAGGATGGACATCAGCACGAGCACCGTCATCACGCAGAGCCACACCACGTTCGTCTTGTTGCTCAACAAGCCGTTCACAAGCCAGATGGTCCACGAAACCGCAAGCAGCACCGCAAAGTTCGTGGAACTCAGCGACGGCCCCTCGATTCTGAGTTCAAGCGATATCGCGCGCTCCACGAAAGCCCAGATGACCATGAACCACAAATGCACCGTAAGGAGGGCCTGCACTTTCGACGAATCCCAGCGCACGAGGCCGCAACCCAAAAAGAACAGGAGCGCCGTGGCATCCACAAAGAAGAATATCATCATCAGCGAATAGGGCTTTAACGCAAAGACGAGTGCAAAGAAAAGCAGCTGGCTTGCGCCCATCAAAAGCCATGTCCTGTCCGCCTTGTGGTCACCGACGCGAATCAGGTACACCATGTACGCAAAACACGCGAGGAACATCACGTATATGGAATGCGAAATCCCTTCCAGCTGGAACCAGTGTAGCGCGATGATAAGCATCAGGGCGCCCCATACCGGGGTCCTGATCACCATCGTAGCGAAAAGACCGACAAGCATTATCCCAAGCGACACTATCCCAACGACATTTTCGTCAGCGGAGCCCAAATAGACCACCGTCAACAAAATCGGTAACAGGATAAGGATGACGAACTTGGGAATCATTTACGCATTGACGCCTTGATCTGCTCCAATTTCCGACGGGCATCGTCGCTGTTGGCGATGGCGCCGGTGCGGATACCCTGGAAAATGACGAAGAACAGCGTCAGGACGAACGAAGCGGAGAAACCGCCGATAGCCCAGATGGCACGCTTGGGGCGCGTCTTCCAGTCGGGCAGGTAAGCATCCTGCACAATCTGGATGACCGGCTGGTTCTTGAGGCTCTGCGATTCCGTGTTCATCTTCTCGGTCGAAACGAATTCGAGAAGCATCTGGAAGCGCTTCAGGTCGGCCGCGCGGCGTTCCTGGTAGAGCAGCTTTTCGGACGCCCAGTCCGAATTGATGTAGAGCGACTTGTCCGTCGGCACGTACTTCTCGTCGTACTTGCCGCGCAGTTCGCGGAATTTCTTTTCGAGCAGCACGCGCTTCTTGCGCATTTCATTCGCATCCGCGTTGTCACGGCCCTGCACCTGCTCCGAAAGCTTGTAGTTGTTGATCTGCGATTCGTATCCGGCCAGGGCCTTTACCGTCAGTTCGGTCTGCGCCTCGAGATCGACAAGGTTGTTGTCCCTGTAGAACGTAACCAGTTCGTCACTGATGGCCTGCACGCTGTCCATCAGTTCGCGTTCCTGCTTCTTGAGGTACTCGATGGAGTACTGGAGCCTTTCTTTTTGCAGCTTGAGGTAACGCTCGTTCGAAATCTGAACCATGTGGCGCACGATGTCGCGCGCCATCACCTTGTCCTTCGCCTCGAACGCGCAGCTGATGATGCCGCTCGCGTCTTCGCCGATAAGCACGTCCTTGTCGAAACGCTTCAAGGAAAGCTCGTCGGCCTTCTTCTTGTAGAGCGTGTCCAGGCGGAACTTGTGGATGGTATTCAGTGCCACTTCACGGCCCGAAAGAATTTCCATGTAGAGGTCGGAAGGCTTAATCGTACCCTGCAATCCGAGAATGGAAGAAAGTCCCGAACCGGACAAGCTGCTCAGGGACGAAGACTTGAACATCGAAGACACTGCCCCGAGATTGGTGGTCTCGCTTCCGGAGGTGTCAATCTGCAGCCTGATTTCCGTCGTGTAGATAGGCGGCATGACCCACGCCAGCACAAAGCAGGCGATGGACACCAGCACGGGAATCAGAAAGAACTTCTTCTTCGTGAGGCAATAGCAGAATATGTCAAAGTAAGCCATAGGAACCTAGTATGTCGATATAATGATTGCCGTCGCGACCACGCTCAAAAGCGATGCGAGGAAGAGGGTCACATCCTTGACGGATTCGTAAATGCTACGCGGGATCTCGATGTAATCGCCCGGCTGGATTTCTCCCTTGTACGGGTCGATGGATTCGCACTTGCCGTCGCGAATACGCGTCACGCGGCGGAACGAGCCGGTAATGATGGTCACGCCGGAAGCGCCGATGTAGTCGATGGCATGCAGGCCCGGGGTGTAGAGGGCCTTGCCCACCGCGGCGACGGCGCCACCCACGTAAATGTAGGGGTCCTTGTTCCAAAGCTCGATATGGGACTGCGGTTCGAGGCGCAGGTCGCGGGCCTTGGTCAACTCGTACACGTCAACTTCGCCCGAAGGCTTCTTCACCTTCACCCACTTGGCCTTGAGATCCATCGCTCCGGGGGTCTTGTCGAGGTATTCGCCAAGAGTACGCCCTTCCACGTACGGCACCGTCACGTTCGCCGCAACAGTCTCCACAGAAATCGTCGCATCCGACTGGATATACGGGACAAAGACCACGTCGCCGTTTTCGAGCATGATATTCGCATCGCTCTTGCCTTCGTTCTCGTAGTCGATGTAGTTCACAATCAAAGTATCCTTGCCTTCGTTGCGGATAACCTTGATGGCCTTCTTGTCGGCCATGGGCATGAACCCGCTGGCAAGCGCGATAACGCCGTTCAGGCGCGTCTGCTGTTCTACGGCAGCACGGCCGGGCGCCTGCACGGCACCGAGGACGGACACGGCCATCTTTCTCGTGCGCACGAGCTGCACCTCGACATAGCGTTCATCGAACTTGGAAGAGAGAAGCTTCTTCAAGGCATCCTTCGCCTCGCTCAGCTTCATCTTGTCCACCATGACCATGCCGCAGCTCGGGATCGAAATATTACCTTCGGGCGAAACCTGCACCACATCGAATCCCTTAGGCGTCAAAATCTCAAAATAGTCGCCGGGCCCGATCGTGTACGTCGAATCGACCGTCGTTTCGAGCCTAAGCGGTTCGGTCACGACGGTATTTCTCTGGAACTTCCCTTCTTGACCCTGGAACGTCGGCACCGCGCTAGGCAAACGGTCGTCGTCTAGGGAGGTGGCGGCAAAGCCAAAAGAAGCCAGCAAAAATATCAATAAAGCTAACATAGACAATAATATACAAAAAAGTCCGGCTAGAAAATAGCCGGACTCTTTCTTAAGCGCTTTGCACTAGTTTGCGGACTTGCTCTCGCCTTCGACCATGCTCACGGCATCGGACTTGGCGGGTTCGGCAGCCTTCTTGGCCTTAGCGACAATCTCGTCTTCGACGAGGCCGATCAGGGCCATTTCGGCAGCGTCACCAGCGCGGTTCGGGCCGAGCTTGATGATGCGGGTGTAGCCACCGTTACGGGATGCGTAACGCGGGCCAACCGTGGCGAACAAATCCTGGAGAACCTTCGGGCTCGTCACGAAGCGGGCAGCTTCACGACGTGCAGAAAGGTCGCCCTTCTTTGCATAGGTGATCATGCGATCCACGAAGCCGCGAACAAGCTTGGCCTTGTGGAGAGTCGTACGCACATAGCGGGCCGGCTGTTCGGCTTCCATGCCCTTCTCGATGATGGAGGTGGTAAGGGCGCGGAGGATGGCACGCTTGTGTTGGGCGTTAACGCCCAGTTTCTTGTTTTTTACACCGTGTCTCATTGTTAATCCTTCAAGTAGTCATCGACGTCCATGCCAAAAGAGAGGCCCATGGAGGTCAACACCTCGTTAAGTTCCACCAAGGACTTCCTGCCGAAGTTCTTGTATTTGAGCATATCGTTTTCCTTGTTGCGCACAAGCTCGCCGACGGTATGGATGTTGGCCATACGGAGGCAGTTGCTGGAGCGGACGGAGAGTTCGAGCTCGTCCACGCGGGTGCGCAGGAGGTTCGCAACACGCTGACGTTCTTCATCCATTTCAAGTTCTTCAGGAGATTCGAGATCGCCTTCGAAGTTGATGAAGATTTCCAGGTGATCGACGAGGAGCTTCGCAGCGTAGGCGAGAGCGTCTTCGGGATCGATGGAACCGTCAGTCGTAATTTCGAGTTCCAGGCGGTTGAAATCGGTACGCTGTCCAACGCGGGTATCGCTGATGTGCATAGCGACCTTCTGCACCGGGTTGAAGTTCGCATCCATGGCGATCACGCCAATCGGAGCGTCCTTGTCCTTCAACTCGTCGGCAGTGACATAGCCACGACCGCAAGAGATCTTCACGTCCATCGACAGAGAAGCGTTGCCGTTCAGTGTCGCGATATGGACATCCGGAGTCAGGATAGCGACATTCGGATTGTCCATGAAGTCCTTCGCCGTGACTTCGCCGTCACCGGACATGTCCAGGTGAAGGGTTTCGTCGTGGTCGGAAAGGAGCTTCACGCGGATGCTCTTCAAGTTCAGGATGATATCGGTGACATCTTCCTTCACACCCGGAATGGTAGAAAATTCCTTTTCCACGCCTTCGATTTTCACGGAGACAATAGCCGCACCCTGCAGGGAAGAGAGGAGCACGCGACGGAGGGCGTTGCCGAGGGTGATACCCCAACCACGTTCCAAGGCTTCTACGACAAACTTGGCGTAGCGGCCGTCTTCGCCGGTTTCCACTTTCTGGAAGCTGCGCGGCATCTGAAGTGATTTCCACATCATTGGCGATACCTCTTTGGATTAAATTCTTCTCTTCTTTTTAGGACGGCAACCATTGTGCGGAATGCCCGTCACGTCTCGAATAGAGAGAACTTCGAGGCCCGCATTCTTGAGAGCGCGGACAGCGGATTCACGACCGCCACCAGCGCCCTTCACGCGGACGTCCACCTTGCGCATGCCGAGGTCGAACGCCTTGTGAGCGGCGGTTTCGGCAGCGAGCTGGGCAGCAAACGGGGTGCTCTTGCGGGAACCCTTGAAACCGGAATTACCGGGGGAACCCCAAGCCACGACGTTACCGCGAGCATCGGTGATAGAAACAATTGTATTGTTGAAGGAAGCGAACACGCAAGCGATACCCTGGATATCGATGCGCTTCTTGCCCTTCTTAACCTTTTCTTCAGTAGCGGCTGCGGCCGGAGCTTCAGCAGCGGCAGCAGTTTCCTTGATTTCTTCTTCAGCCACGATGAATCTCCTTACTTCTTCTTGTTAGCCACAGTCTTCTTGGGGCCCTTACGAGTGCGGGCGTTGGTACGGGAACGCTGACCGCGGACCGGGAGGCCCTTGCGGTGGCGGATGCCGCGATAGCAGCCAATATCCTGCAGACGCTTAATGTTCAAGGTGATTTCTGCGCGGAGCTGACCTTCCACGGAGTATTCGTCTTCGAGGAGATGACGAATCTTACCTTGTTCTTCTTCAGTCAGGTCGTCACACTTCTTGTTCTTGTCAATGCCCAGCTGAGCACAGACCTTGTTAGCGGTGAACAGACCGACACCATAGATTGCCGTCAGACCGTATTCAACAGTCTTGTTTTTCGGTAAATCGACACCAGCGATACGTGCCATACGATCTCCTTATCCCTGCTTCTGCTTGTGACGGGGGTTCTTCGAACAGATGATGCGCAATACACCCTTACGGCGGATGATCTTGCAGTTTTCACATCTGGGTTTGATGGAGGCTTTGATTTTCATAGGTTTGACCTTCTTTGAAAATACCTATTACTTGTAACGGTAAGTAATTCTTCCACGATTGAGGTCGTAGGGAGAAATTTCTACCAACACTTTATCGTCCGGCAAAATTCGGATGAAATGCCGACGCATCTTTCCTGAAACATGAGCGAGGATCTCGTGGTCATTTCCAAGTTTAACACGGAAGAACGCGTTGGGAAGTGCTTCCAACACAACGCCTTCTACCTGTATTCCTTCTTCTTTAGCCACTAAGATGCCATCCTGCCGCGAATGCGGCCGCTCTTCAGGAAACCTTCATAGTTCTTGGTATGTAACTGGGCTTCGAGTTGACGAAGCGTATCCAGGGCCACACCGACCACGATCAGCACCGAGGTGCCCCCAATATAGAAACTCATATTGAGAGCGTCTTTCAGATACCAGGGACCGACGCTAATAAAAGCGAGGTAAAGCGATCCCGGCAGCGAAATACGGGTCAAAACGTGGTCAATATATTCTGCAGTCTGCTTACCCGGACGAATTCCCGGTATAAACCCACCAGACTTCTTCAGGTTTTCGGCAATGTCGTTAGGGTTGTACTGGATTGCCGTGTAGAAGAAGGTGAAGAATATAATCAGGAGTGCGTCAGCCACGCTGTAAGCCAGGTGGCCAGGGATGAACGCAGTAGCAAAAGCCTGCATAACGGACACATTCGGGAACCAAGATGCGATCATAGCTGGAATGAACATGATGCAGCTTGCGAAAATCACGGGAATCACGTTAGCGGTATTCACCTTGAAGGGCAAATAGCTGGACTGACCACCCATGACCTTGTTTCCGACGGTCCTGCGAGGACTTTGGAGTGGAATGCGACGGGTCGCCTGCTCGACGAACACGATGAAGCCGACAATCAGGACCACGACCGCCAAGATGAAGATCTCGATGGCGAGGGGCTGGATGCCTTCCTTCAACATTTCCGTTTCTGCCAAGACGGCCCGCGGAAGGCCGCCGACGATACCGGCGAAAATTATAAGAGAAATACCGTTACCAACACCATGCGAAGTAATCTGTTCGCCCAGGTACATCACGAAGACGGTACCGGCGGTGAAGGTCAGGGTTGCGAGAAGTCGGAAGCCGATGTTGCCGGCGCCAGTCGCGAAATCGTCCGCGAGGGCCGATACACCGGCACCGGAAGCTGTCGTCACCTTCAGCGAGGAAAGCCATACGGAAATACCCCATCCCTGCAAGGCGGAAAGAACCACCGTGAAGTATCGGGTATACTGGTTCAGCTTCGCACGGCCTTCCTGACCCTCCTTCTGGAGCATCTGGATAGCGGGAATAACGGAGCCCATCAACTGAATGATAATGCTCGCGCTAATGTACGGCATGATACCCAGGGCGAAGATCGTCGCTTTCGCGAACGCACCGCCCGTGAAGGAGTCATACAGGCCGAACAAGTTGTTCGAGTTCTTGAAGTATTCTGCCAGCACGGCAGCGTTTACTCCGGGGATGGTGATGTGTGCGCCAAGGCGGTAGATGATCAAAATGGCGAGCGTGAAGAGCAACTTCTTACGCAGGTCCTCGATCCTGAACGCATTGACGAACGCATCTATAGCTTTCTTGAGAGCTTCCATTAGACGATCTCGACTTTGCCGCCAGCAGCTTCAATGGCAGCTTTTGCCTTTTCGCTGATAGCGTTAACCTTTACATTGATAGCCTTATCGATAGAGCCGAAAGCAAGGACCTTGACCGGGCGGTCGATATCCTTGATGAAGCCCTGGTCGAACAGAGCCTGTGCGTCGAATTCAGTCACGCTGCAGGCAGCGAGGCGCTTGATATTCACGATCTGGAATTCAATGCCTGCGTGCTTGAAGCCGCGCTTCGGGATACGACGGTGGATCGGCATCTGGCCGCCTTCGAAAGCGACACGACCGGCCTTAGCGCTCTTACGAGCACCGGCACCCTTCTGGCCACGACCAGCGGTGGTACCGAAACCGGAACCCGGACCGCGACCGATACGCCTGCGGCTCTTGCCCTTGGCAGCCTTGCCAGGATTGAGAGTATTGAGTTCCATTATTAGATCTCCTCGACCTTCACCATGTCAGCCACGGCATTGATCATGCCCTGGA
>CAMJQW010000031.1 GCA_946408125.1 uncultured Fibrobacter sp. | reverse complement strand
GTTCCGGAGCCACGCGCAGGTAGAGCGTCATGTCGCAGGCGTTGTGGTGCGTGGTAAACGGACGGGCGTTCGCACCGCCGTAAATCGGCTGGAGCGTCGGAGTCTCGACCTCGATAAAGCCCTTCTCGATCAGGTATTCGCGGATAGCCTGCAGAATCTTGAAGCGCTTGATGAACACATCCTTCACGTCGTCGTTCAGGGCCATGTCGATGTAGCGCTGGCGGTAACGGGTATCCACGTCGGCAAATTCGTTGAACACGACCTTGTTGCCGTTCTCGTCCACCTTTTCCTTGGCGACCGGGAGCGGGCGCACGGCCTTCGAAAGCATCGTCACCTTCTTCACATGCACGGAGTATTCGCCCGTCTGCGTCTCGAACATGAAGCCGTTCACGCCGATAAAGTCACCGAGGTCGGTCATCTTGACGACTTCGTAGTTTTCCTCGCCCACCTCGTCGCGGGCGCAAACCACCTGGAGACGGCCATAGCGGTCCTTCAGGTGCATGAAGCACATCTTTCCCTTGCGGTTGAAACGGACCACGCGACCAGCGAAGGCGACTTCTTCGCCCGATGCCATCAGGGCTTCCTTGTTTTCCTTGAGCATCTTGGAATCGTGCGTGCGGTTGAACTTGTGCGGATAGGCCTCGATGCCCATTTCCTTGAACTTCGCAAGCTTCGCCAAACGAGCCTGCACCTGGTCATTCATGTCTTGCATTGCCATATTTGTTAATCCTGGTATAAAATCCGGTAGTTTTTGAACAATGCAAAGATAGAAAAATCAACACTATTGGCTGTTAAACCGATTCATCCAACCACCGCTGTAATATGATAGCAGCGGCCAATTGGTCTATCACGCCCTTGTTCTTCTGCTTCTTCTTCACGCTGAAGTGCGCCGTGCGCTCCTGCGCCTGCACGCTCGAATAGGCCTCGTCCTGCGTGTGGATGGGCATCCCGGGGAAATGTTCGGCCAGTTCGCGCACGAAGGCCTCCACCACCACGTTCTTCCCGTCCGTACGGCCGTCGGGGCGGTAGGGCATTCCCACCACGAACTCGTCGACCTTGTTGATTTTCACGAGTTCTTCGAGACGGGCAAAGAGGTCCGTCTTATTGCGGTCGATGGTCTCGCGGGCAAACGCCATGCGGAACTCGGAATCCGCGAAAGCGATCCCGACACGATGCTCACCATAATCAATTGCGAGGTAGTTCATACTCCCCCGCAATATAACTTTTTTCTGTCGAACAGGAATTACTTGAATGTCGCCGTAAGCGTCGTAACTTCGCCAGGATTGAAGGTACGCGTAGCGTCCGAGACACCGTCGCTCCAGCCGGAGAACACGCCACCGGACTTGGGCTCGGCCGTGACCGTCACGGGCACATCCCTGAAGAAATTGATTGCCAAGCTCGACTGGTCAAGCGCGAGGCCATGAACCTTGATAACGCCGTTCCCCTGAGCCGAAAGCGTCACGGAAGCAGTCTCGCCCAAGCTGAAGTGGCTCTGCATCTCGTTCATGATGGTCTGCTGGCGGGTCTGCGCGAAGTTCTTGATTTTTTCGAGATTGCTCGACATCGAGGAAACATCGTAGTTCCAGAATGCCGCATCGTTCGCGATTTCAGGCTGCACCTGCGTCTGGAGCGCATCAATCTGCTTCAGGAGCCTTTCCGCAGCGAAGTTCATGGAGAGAAGCACGCAGAAGCGGTTGATGAACGCCTTCTTGAAGCCTTCGTTACCGAGCAGGCGAATCATGAGGATCGTGTGGTCCGAAATGGAGCCGTCACCGGCAGCCGGAGCCACCTGGCCGCCACCCATCTGGCCGCCCATCTGGCCACCGCCGAAATCACCCATTTGGCCACCGCCGAAGTCGCCCATGCCACCCCAGTCGCCCATATTGAATCCGCCCATGCCGTTCGTGCCGCTAGCGTTGGTCACGTAAGCAAAGACATTGCCGTTCTGGGTGTTGTAGCCCACGCCGAAACCGAAGTCCACGTCGTACAGGAACCATTTCCACTTGCTCTTCTGGCTTGCGACACGCCATTTCTTCATGTTGTTGTGCGGCCAGTCGCCGTTATTCAGGAACATCTCCGCCTGCATGTAGTTCATGTAGTTGTCGATGTCGATCTGGTCGGCAATCTTCTGGTAGTTTGCATCGCTCGTGAGTTCATTGCTCTGGAGCCAGCTAAGCATCGCCTTGAAATCCTCGGCGGAACCGGCGGAAGCCTCGTTGCCCGCGTCAATCAGGTCGATATCATCCGGATCGTAACCGTACTTGGTCTCGTAGTAATACTCGTTGTTACGTTCACGCAAATCGTGCAGGCCGTAGTACTTTCCATTGTAGTACACCACCACGTAGCGGCCGCGCTGGTAATCCACGCCCAGGCCTTCCGTCATCTGGGTTCCGATGCGGTCACGAACATAGTCGTCGCCGGAGTTGTTGCCGAAATTCCTGAGCGAGAAAGCCTTGAACTTCTTGAGTTCCGGATAGTCCGGGAACAGCGGGTACTTGAGGCGCTTGTTGCCGTATTCCTCACGGAGCGTCACGGAGAAGGACTTCTTCTCCTTCGCACGGCTATACTGGCCGGAAATCTTGTAGTCGCCCATCACGCCGAATGCGGGAGTCTTCGGGGAACCGGGCTCGAACATCTCGACATATACGGGAAGTTCGCGGTTGCTCCAGAAGTTCGCGCCCTTCTGCGGATCCATGCCGCTCGCGCCGTTACCCTTCATGTAGAGACCGGAGTCGGGGCTGAACATCGAAAGCGGATCCGTCGTCACGAAAAGCGTGGCCAGGGACGGCTGCTGCTCGAACACGTAGGTACGGATAATCTCGTCGCTCGGGTACATCCCCTCGCCATAGGTGCGGCAGCGCAGCACCGTATTCGCAGTGATATTGAGCGTCTGGGTCACGAGCGCGCTGTTCGGGGTCGCCTCGGCACCGCCCTGCTCGCACCGCGTATTCGCGGGCAGCGTGACGCTCACCGATCCGGTGTAGAATCCGGATGCCGGCACGGAAGTTTCCGCCGACTGTACCTGCGATGCAAAGACTTCGCCGAGGGTGTTCCCGTACGGAGTCGGGGCAGCGATTCCCCACGCACCCGCATCGTTCTTGGACCATGTCGTCCCGTTGGGAACGTCATCGTAAGTCACGGAATCAAGAATCGCATTCTGGTCGTTGGTCAGGAAAAGCTGTCCGCCATCTTCGGCCTTGAAAGTCGTATGCGGTTCGTGGCCGCGGTTACGCGCGATGTATGACGTCATCTTGATGGTCGTCGTCTCGCTGCCCTCGGTCTCGAGGGTGAACGTGGAGCCGGAGACATTGCCCAGCTTGGAAGAACTTTCCTTGAGCCTCACGTAGAACACGCGTTCTTCGCCGGAACCGCGAAGGTTCTTGCTCCAGTCGCCACCGGTGCCATTCAGGCTCAAGCGGATCTTGTGGCCCTTGTCGATAGTACCGCGGAGCACGAGCTGGTCCGCCTTGGTCAGGTTCGCCGAGCCGTTCGTGTTCACCATGAACGAAGACGTAGCGCCGCTACTGCCGAAGCCCATGCCACCTGCACTCACCTTCATCACGCTACCGAAGGAAATACCGCCGTTCTCGCTGAAGCAGATAGATGACTGGCCGGGAAGATTGTCGACATTGGGACCCGAGTTCGCACCCGTATTACCGCCCATGTTGAAGCCCGTCCTTCCACCCGTAGAACTTGTCTGCGCGCTGCAGTTGGTGCTCGTCATGTTGACCGAATCGGAAGGCGGGATGTAGTCGGGATAGTTCTTGCCCGAAAGGAACACCACCATGTGGGATTTCGCGGGAATCGTCGCGTTACCGAACACCCAGCGGCGGGGCATGCGCGAGTCGTTCGTGAGGCCGACTCCCTTCAGGTCCACAGGAGCATCGCTCGTGTTGTAAAGTTCGACCCAGGCAGGATCGTTGCCATCGTTATCCTTCAGGGAAGCGTTCGTCGGGGACACTTCGGTAAAGATGACCGGATAACCGGCAACCTGCGTGAGCGGCGTATCGACGATAATCTGGTTTTGGTCTTCGCCAGGCAGGGGACCGTCGTGGCCGCCCTTGTCCTTGTCACCCTTGTAGCTGTCATTCTCCGCCGAACTGGAAAGCGGCACCGATGCGGAGCTCAAGTTGCCCACGACCATCGAGGAACTCGAATAGAGGATAACGTCCCCCTCCGGAAGGCCTCCGACTACGTTCTCATCGACCGCATTGTTAGCAGAATCATCCGAACAGGCGACCAGGCCGCCCGCAATCCCCCAAACACAAAACCCCGCGAGGATTACTTTTCTGATATTCATGTCCTAAAAATACATAAAAAATCCGCCTCTTGGAAGTAAAAATTTTATACACATTGCAATTTTACACAAAGTTTTAAGCAAAATTTCAAGAATCAGGCGAAAAGTTTTTACACACTTGCTGTTTTGCGGCCGATTTCGATGGCGATAATCACGAAAAACGTGCATCTCATCGGCTTTCTAGGCAAAAAAGACTATTAAAATGGTACTATTTTACTAAATTTACGCCCACTATGAGCATATCCAAGAACGATTTATGGGTCGGCGTGGACGTTGGTTCCACCACCGTCAAGATTGCCGTTGTCGATCCAGAGACCTCCAAGCTTTTACATTATACGTACCAGCGCCACAACGCCATGCAGGCGAAAAAGGTCCATGAAGTACTGCGGGAAGCCCACGGGCTGTTCCCGGACAAGAATTTCAGGGTCGCCTTCTGCGGAAGCGGCGGCCAGCCCTTCGCCGAAGCCACCCATGCCTTCTTCGTGCAGGAAGTCGTGGCCAACGCCCTCGCCGTGCGTGCCACCTACCCCGAATCCAGGGTGGCCATCGAACTCGGCGGCCAGGACGCGAAAGTCGTATTCTTCGAAAAGGACAAGACTACCGGAAAGCTCATTGCCTCCGACATGCGCATGAACGGCGTGTGTGCGGGCGGTACCGGCGCCTTTATCGACCAGGTGGCAGAACTCCTGCGCATCAAGACGGAAGCCTTCGAAGGTTTCGCCAAGCGCGGCCAGAAGGTCTACGAAATTTCGGGCCGTTGCGGCGTGTTCGCGAAGACGGACATCCAGCCGATGCTCAACAACGGTGTCGCGAAAGAAGACATCGCCCTTTCCAGCTTCCACGCCATCGCGAAGCAGACCATCGGCGGTCTCGCGCAGGGCATGGAAATCAAGCCGCCCGTGATTTTCGAGGGCGGTCCCCTTACGTTTAACCCGACCCTCGTGCGCGCTTTCAAGGAACGCCTGGGCATCAGCGACGAACAGGCCATCGTGCCGGAACACTCCGAAGTGCTCGTCGCCATGGGTGCGGCCCTTTCGCTCGGCTCCATGTTCGCAGGCCAGGAATGCATGTACCGCATGGAAGGCTCGCTCGACGCGCTCGTGCACTTCAACGAAATCCGCCAGGCCGAAAACAAGGCGAAGGCTGCTGCCGACCTGTTCTTCAAGAACGACGCCGAATACAAGATGTTCCTCGAGGAACACAAGATGGCCGACAACCATTACCCACAGCCGGCTTCGGGTTCGACCATCAACGCCTACCTCGGTATCGACGCGGGTTCCACCACCACGAAGTTCGTGCTCCTCGACGAGCAGGACAACGTGATCGACGGATTCTACGCGAGCAACGACGGCGAACCGCTCGCCGTTTTGAAGCGCGCCATGAACGAACTTGCCGACCGCTACGAAGAATACGGCTGCAAGCTCAACATCCTGGGCGTGGGTACCACCGGCTACGGCGAACAGCTCTTTGCGAAGGCCGTGCATGCCGACTACCATACCGTGGAAACGGTCGCGCACGCGAACGCCGCCCAGCGCCTCTGCCCCGACGTAAGCTTCATCCTCGACATCGGTGGCCAGGACATGAAGGCCATCTCCGTGCAGGACGGCGTCGTCACCGGCATTATTCTGAACGAGGCATGCTCCTCGGGTTGCGGCTCCTTCATCGAGACCTACGCCCGCAGCCTCGGTATCCCGATGGAAAAGATTGCCGAGATGGCATTCAACGCGAAGAGCCCCTCGCAGCTCGGCTCGCGCTGCACCGTGTTCATGAACAGTTCCATCATCACGGAACAGCGTGACGGCAAGCAGCCTGAAGACATCATCGCGGGCATCTGCCGCTCCATCATCAACAACGTCTTTACGAAGGTCATCCGTATCCGTAACCTGAACACGCTCGGCAAGAAGGTCGTCGTGCAGGGCGGTACATTCAAGAACAACGCGGTCCTCCGCGCCTTCGAACAGTACACGGGCCTAAAGCCCATCCGTCCCGAACGTCCGGGCGAAATGGGCGCCATCGGTATCGCGCTCCTCACCCGCAAGTTCATGGAAGAGAAGCGCAAGGAAAATCCGGACCTGAAGTCTAGCTTTATCGGCCTCGACGCCATGCGCACCTTCAGCTGGCACAACCAGCCGGGTCAGCTCTGCCAGTACTGCACCAACCACTGCTCCCGCACCATCGTCACGTTCAGCGACGGCCAGAGCTTCGTGACCGGCAACCGCTGCGAACGCGGCGAAGTCACCGCCGACCCGAACGACCCGAAGACGAAGGCCCTCATCGCCGAAATCAACAAGAAGATGCAGTCCGTGCCCGACATGATCAAGCGCACGAACCAGCTCTTGGTGAAGGACTACGCCCCAGCCAAGCTCGTCGAGAACAACGGCAAGACCATCGGTATCCCGCGTGTACTCGAATTCTGGGCTTCGCTCCCCTACTGGAAGGCTTTCTTCACGAGCCTCGGCTATACCGTCGTCGTGAGCCGCCAGAGCGACTACAAGATGTTCGAAGCGGGCCTCCACAGCGTGCCCTCCGACACCGTCTGCTTCCCCGCGAAGCTCGTGCACGGCCATGTGCTCAGCCTTATCGAAAAGAAGGTCGACCGCATCTTCTTCCCGATGATGGTCGCCGTCCCGAGTGACCACACCAAGTTCACGGCCACCTCCGTGTGCCCCGTGGTGCAGGCCTACCCGAACGTTTGCAAGAACACCGACGAACCCGAAAAGAACTACGGCGTCCCGATGGACCAGCCCATCTTCCACTGGTTCAACGCGAAACTCCGCCGCAGCCAGACCATCGACTGGTTCCACGAGAACTGGAAGCTCGACAAGAAGCTCCTTAACAAGGCCGTGGATGAAGGTGAGAAAGCCCTCAACACCTACAGGGCGACGCTCCTCGAAGAAGGCCAGAAGATTCTCGACGACGTCCGTGCGAAGAATACCTTCGCCGTCGTCATCGCCGGCCGTCCGTACCATGCGGACATGCTTATCAACCACAACATCGCAAGCCACTTCACCGCGATGGGCATCCCGGTACTCACCACAGAATCTCTCCCGGGAGTATTCGACCAGGATGTGCCGACGCATACCCGCGTCGAAATCAAGAATACGTTCCACCTGCGCATGATCGGTGCGACGATGATCGCTTCTCGCGATCCGAACATCGAACTTGCCCAGATCGTGAGCTTCGGCTGCGGTCACGATTCCATCCTGACCGACGAAATGATGCGCATGATGCACAACGATTCCAACAAGGAAATGCTCATGCTCAAGCTCGACGAAGGCGACGCCCGCGGCCCCGTGGGCATCCGCATCAAGAGCTTCATCGAGACCGTGAAGGCTCGCCGTGCGGCGAACCTCCCCGACAAGCCCGAAAGCAAGGAACCGCTTTACCACACGCCGTTCGTCGATTCCGACAAGACGCGTCGCAAGATCCTCACGCCGAACCTCTCGCCCGCATTCTCCGTGCTCGCGAGCGAATACATCAAGGCGAAGGGATTCATGGCGGAATACCTGCCCGTGGCCGACAAGGAAGCCATCGAGCTCGGCAAGAAGTTCGTGCACAACGACATCTGCTTCCCCTGCCAGGTGAACATCGGCGAATGCCTCAAGTGGCTCGTGAACCACCCGGAAATCAAGCAGACCGAAGTCTCGATGTGTCTCGCCAAGAACTGCGAGAACTGCCGTGCCGTGCAGTATCCGGTGCTTGCCCGCAAGGCGCTCGACGAGGCCGGATTCAAGGACGTTTCCATCATCACGACGGGTACCGACTACAAGGGAATCCACCCGGGATTCAGCGTCGGTCTCGACTTCCGCCTGCACATGCTGTGGGGCATCGTGTTCATGGACGCCATCGAAATCATGTACCGCGCGCTCATCCCCTATGAAGTCAACAAGGGCGATACGCAGAAGGTTTACGACCACTGGATGCCGCTCCTGATGAGCATGGCCGCCCAGCTCAAGAAGACCGAGCTCCGCATGCCCAAGAAGGTGCTCGACATGTTCGGCGCCTGCGTGGAAGCATTCAACACCGTCGAGATTACCGAAGACCGCAAGAAGGGCATCCGCAAGCCGCGCGTTGCCGTGCTCGGCGAAATCCTGATGAACTACCACCCGAGTGCCAACGGCTTCGTAGAAAAGTACCTGATGGACAACGGCATGGAAGTCTACCTGCCGGGCATGCTCGACTTCTTCCGCGTCGACGAAGTCGTGCGCGCCGAGAAGATCAAGCGCGGGTTCTCCGCGAACCCCATCATGGACCGCGTCGAAGGAGGCATTACTTCCAAGGCGTACACCCATGCGTCCGGTTGCGTGCAGAAGGTGATGCAGAACTTCAAGCTCTACGAGCACCACGCCGACTGCGTGGAACTCAAGGACTACGTCTCCGACATCATCGACCCGACGTACAACACGGGCGAAGGATGGCTCATCCCGGGCGAAATCCTCTACAACTCTAAGCACGGCGTGAACAGCTTCATCATCCTGCAACCGTTTGCATGCCTCGCGAACCACATCAGCGGCCGTGGCCTCACCAAGGCGGTGAAGGAACGTTGCCCGCACGTCCAGATCTTGAGTCTCGACTACGATCCGGACACGAGCTTCGCGAACATCGAAAACCGCCTGCAGATGTTGATTATCAACGCCCGCGAGTTGGAAAAGGCGAACCAGGCATAAACAACCTATTTCTAGTTATTATACATGTTAAACGTCTCAAATGTCAGTCTTCAATACGGTAGCCGCGTCCTCTTCAAGGAAGTGAACCTCTCGTTCAAGCGCGGCAACTGCTACGGAGTCATCGGCGCGAACGGCGCCGGAAAGTCTACGTTCCTCAAGATCCTTTCGGGTGAACTCGAACCCAATACCGGCGAAGTCACCAAGGACCCGGGCGAACGCATCGCCGTCCTCAAGCAGGACCACTTCGCCTACGAACAGAACACCGTTCTCGAAACCGTCATGATGGGCTTCCCCGAGCTCTACGAACTCGGCAAGAAGCGCGACGAACTCTACGCGCTACCCGAAATGACCGAAGAACAGGGCATGCAGGCCATGGAAATCGAGACCCGCTTCGGCGAAATCGGCGGCTATGAAGCCGATTCGAATGCAGCCGTGCTCCTCAAGGGCCTGGGCATCCCCGAAGAATTCCACTACAGCCTCATGGCAGACCTCGACGGCGGCCAGAAAATCCGCGTGCTCCTCGCCCAGGCGCTGTTCGGCAACCCGGACATCCTGCTGCTCGACGAACCGACGAACCACTTGGATCTCGAAACCGTCGGTTGGCTCGAAGACTACCTCGAACGCTTCGAGAACATCGTCATCGTGGTGAGCCACGACCGTCACTTCCTCAACGCGGTCTGCACGCACACCTGCGATATCGACTACGGCAAGATCAACATCTACGGCGGTAACTACGAATTCTGGTATGCAGCTAGCCAGCTCGCCCAGAAACAGCGCAAGGATCAGAACCGCCGCGCCGAAGAAAAGATTGAAGAATTGAAGGCTTTCATACGCCGCTTCGCCAGTAACGCCGCCAAGGCAAAGCAGGCCACGAGCCGCAAGAAGCTCCTCGACAAGATGACTGTCGAAGAGATGCCGGCCTCTAGCCGCAAGTTCCCGTGGGTCAACTTCAAGATGGACCGCGAACCGGGCAAGATCGTGCTCGAGGTCAAGAACGCGATAATTGACGGCGGCGACGGGATTGTCTGCAAGGGACTTGACTTCAGCCTGAACAATGGCGACAAGGTCGCACTCGTCGGCGAATACGACACGCTCAAGACGGCCTTCTTCCAGCTCATCGCCGAAGAGACCAGGTGCCCCGAAGGCGTGCTCAAGTGGGGCAACACCATCAGCTACAGTTACTTCCCGAAGAACAACGACGCCTACTTCGGTACGGACCTCTCCCTCGTGGATTGGCTGCGCCAGTACAGCAAGGAACAGGACGAAACCTTCATCCGCGGGTTCCTCGGCCGCATGCTCTTCACCGGCGAAGAAGCCCTCAAGAGCGCGAACGTGCTCTCCGGTGGAGAAAAGGTGCGCTGCATGCTCAGCCGCATGATGCTCAGCAACGCGAACTGCCTCTTGCTCGACGAACCGACCGCCCACCTCGACTTGGAAGCAATTACCGCCCTCAACAACGGCCTCACCGCCTTCCAGGGCCCGATTATCTTCTGCTCGCAGGACCACGAATTTGTGCAGACGGTCGCTAACCGCGTCCTGGAACTCACTCCGGATGGCGTGCTCGACCGCAGCATCACCTTCGACGAATGGCTCGAAACGAAGACCAAAGCCAAAAAGAAGTAATTCAAAAAAGGTCCCTAGATGGGGCCTTTTTTACGCCCTGAATCTCAAGGCGTTAGCTTTTATGGAAGCGCCATTTAGCGCGTCACTATCACGCGGTTATTGAACAGGAGACGCTTTCCGTCATCCACGCGCACAAGGTAATTACCGCGAGCAGGCACAATCTGCTTGAGCGGAAGCGTCACAGAACTGCTATACCTCTTGGAAGAAATCTCGCGGCCGTGCATGTCGAATACTGACACACGGACGTTGGCGCTCTCCAAGTGCAGTTCCAGGTTCCCTCCCACATACTTGACGCTCGCCGTGGGGTTTGCGAAAGTACCCTTGGGTTGCGCCTTGACAACCGTTGTCCCGCCAGAGTTCGACGATCCCATATTCCAGTCACTGGGGACACGAACCGCAATGCCTCGACCGGCCGTACTCATGTAAACCACGCCGTAGGTGTTCATGTCGCCCATTACGAACTCGCCGTTTGCAAGGCCGCCATATTCATGGCCGTCATCGTTCACACGGGCCCAGGTGGCGCCCTTGTCGTCGCTACCAAAAACGCCCATCGTCTTGCCGACCAGGGCATAAACGTAAATGGCCGGGTAGCCGCCCTTCGCCTTCGGAGCGCCAAAGCCCACCGCTTCGCAGTAACCGACGCCCTCGACCTTGCTCCAGGTCTTGCCGCCATCCGTCGAATGCAAAAGCGAACCGTCCTTCGGGTTGCCATTTTCGTCTTGCACCGCAACCGGGATCCACAAGTCGCCTTCAAAGCCAGGAATGGCGCGGAACTTCTTGAAGTTGCTTACGCCAGGAGCCGAAACCTCAGCAAAGGATTTACCCTTGTCCGTACTCTTGTAGAACTTGCCCGTGGTACGGTCGTAGGCATAGAACACATCCGCATTCTCGGGGTCGCCCACCACGAACGCACTTGCAGTAATGCCCGTGACCTCGTCCCAGTTGGAGCTTTCGTTACGATACACGGTAGTCGTGCCCTTGCCCGGCACCCAAAGCACCACAGAACCATCGGTAGAAATGGCAGCAGTGCCTTCGGCGAAATCCGCAGACAATTTTCCATAAGCCGAAACCGTCCAAGTGCGGCCGGAGTCGTTGGAAATCTGGATTGGGTCTATGGGAATGTTGCTATACTGGCCCTTGTACTCGCGCGTCGCCGTCACCTTCACCAAGGTTCCTTTCTTTGGGGCGTAGGCAAGGCCGGTGGTAGTCCCCAGCGAGGTCGAGACACCAGGAACTTCCGTCACATGGCGGCTGGCGGGGTACTTGGTAATGTCTTCATGGCGGAACCCGTCGTAGTCGCCGATCACCGAAATCATGGGACCGCCCGGAATGCTCACCACCTCGAAGGGCACCGTCTCTTCAACACCGTGGGCGTTAAAATGCCACACCTGGTTCATGGTCAGGGTCGGCTCCTCCCAGGAATTTTCAGCTTCCTTATACACATAATCGCTTAAATTGTCGGTGCGGAAAATGCCGTTACCCGAAGTCACAAAGACGCGTTCATGGTTATTGGGGTCCATGACAACGCTCCCCGCCCAGTGAATGGAGCCGTTGTGCATCCAGCCGATGCCGTTCGCATCCATCTGCTGCGTAGTCGGGTAAAAGCCGCCTTCCATCCAATAGTACTTGAAGCTCGCCACCCAGGTTTCGCCGCCGTCGGTCGTGTGGAAAATGTTGGAGCCCCACTGGTCGCTCCACTTGCCTTTCCCGTCGTCCGTATCCGCGTACCAGAACTGCGGACCGCGATAGCCCTCGGTAGTCACGACCATTTCCTTGCTGTCGTTCGGATTGATGGTAATACCGCCATAGGGGGCGATAAACTTGTAGGAGCTATCCGCGTTCTCGTAAGAAGTCTGGTCGAATTCGGAAACAGTCGTGTTGCCGTCGTCAATGTAGTCTTCGGGAGAAACGTCCTTCCAAGTGGCGGCAGCCACGTCGTACTGGAGCACCGCACCGCGGCCAAAGCCATCCCAAATGGGGCCCCAGCCTTCGTCCCACGCCATGGCATGCGGCCCTGCACCGTCGGCAAACGTAATGGTCAAGGTGTTGCCGTCCTTCGAGACTACGGCGCGTTGCGGCATCAGGCGAACAATGCCGCCGCCCGCCGTCGTGCGCAAGGCATCGGGAATCGGAATCGCCTTCCAGGAGGCTCCGCCATCCGTCGAAGTGAATACGTTTTCAAAGGTCTTGTTTTTGGTCGTCCCTTCGCGGAGGAAACCGGCGTAAAGCACCTTGGAAGATCCCGGTGCAAAAGTCACAAAGCTAAAGCCCGAGCCGTTCCAAGTGGTGTCGCTCCCGGCAGCGGTCGTCCACGCATCCACATGGCTCCAGCTCGAACCGTTATCCGTCGATTTCCAGAGGCCCTTGTTCTTGGAGCCGTAGAACATGATGTCAGTATTATTCGGGTCAACGGCCAAGGCCTCGCCGTTACCGCGACCCATGCCGTTGCCGTGCATGCCAAAGCGGGTCACCACGCCGCCCTTTTCGCCAGTCGAGTCCCAAGTGTAAAGCACTTCCCACGACTTGCCGCGATTACCGGAACGCAAAAACGCCGAGCGTCCGTTGTTCCAGTAGCTGGTGCCAGCCATCATGTAGACCTTGTCGCCGTCCTTCGGGTCAGCGACAATGGCTTCAATGCCCAAGAGCCCGCGTTCCGTCACATCGACCCAATCCATCATCGAGACCCAAGACTTGGAGGTTTCTTCCCAACGGTAGGCGCCGCCTACGTCGGTACGCGCGTAAAAGAGGTTCTCGGCAGCAGGCGACGCAACGACCGCCGATACAAAACCGCCGCCACCCATGCACACGTTGCTCCAGGAGAATTCGGACTCTGCCGTCGCCGCAAATGCGGTTCCGCAAAGCCCCATGCCCAAGGAGGTCAAAGTCAAAACTTTAAGGATTTTTGTAACCATAAACACCCACTTTTAAAAGGACCCACAAGGATCCATCACCTCTTTAAAGGTATATCCTGGAAAGCGAAAAATCTCAAAAAGTCCCTTTTTCAAAGGAATTTGCGATGAAAAAAACTCAACGCAAGAGCCTCAATTCGAGGCGAATAGTCCCGAAAAAAAACGCCCCCGCCATGGCGGGAGCATTTTAAATTCAAGCATGGGGCGTTAGAGACTACCTCCTTTTGCCCTTCTTGCCCTTCTTCTTCCCCTTCGCCGGGGCCTTGTCTTCATCTTCCTTCGGCTCATCCTTCTTCGGTTCAGCCTTCTTTTCGTTGCCGCGGAGGTCCTTCATCTTGAAGGTAACGTTCACTTCGGCAGTCGTGACCTTGGAGTAGACTCCACCCGGATCCTTCACCTTGAAGGAGAATTCATCGAGGCCGGAGAATCCCTTGTTCGGGATGTACTCGAAGGAACCGTCGCGTTCGTTCAGGGTGATTTTACCGTTGCGCGGCTTCTGCACCAGCTGGACGGACACCGGCTTTTCGCCATCCGGATCCATCACGCCGGACATGAGACCGTCGGCAGCGGAAACCTTCAGCGGGTCGCCTTCCTGGGTCATGTAGGTCTGGGCCTTGGCTTCAGGAGGATCGTTCACCGGAATGACCGTGAACAGGGCGGACTTGCTGGCCTTGGCGCCATCCGGGTCGGTCACCGTGAAGGTGATGCGTTCCGGCTTGCCGTTCCAGTTTTCGTGCGGCTGTGCCACAGTCACGATTCTCTTGAACTTGTCATACTTCACGTCGAGGTACTTGTTGCCGGTGAAGGTCCACTTCAGTTCTTCGAAGCGGTGATCCTTGTCGCGGGCGTACTGGTCGAGCTTGATGTTGGCAATCACTCCACCGTGATCGTCTTCCTTGATGGTGTAGTCAGGAATATCGCGCATCACCGGAGCGGCATTCACGTGCTTCACGACGAACTTCGCGATCGTCTTGTCGGTACCACCGGCCGGGTCGCTAGCCATGAAGACGAGCGTTTCTTCACCGAACCAGTCGGACTTCTTGGGCCTGATCACAGCTTCACGACCGCCGGAAACCATCGCCTCGAGGTTCTTGGCACCGGAAATCTTCCACTTGATTTCATGCGGCTTGTGGTCGGGGTCGGAAACATACTGGTCGAGCTTGATCGGCTTGAAGCCCTTGCCTTCGAGAGTTTCCTGTCCCGGGATTTCCTTCACGACCGGAGGATCGTTGACCGGCTTGACAGTGAACTTCACGTTGACGCTGGCCTTTTCGCCAGCCGGGTCAAAGACGTTCACAGTAACGGTTTCGGTACCGTTCCAATACTTGTTCGGGATTTCGGCAGTCAGCACGCCCTTTTCATCAATGTTGAAGTTGATTTCATGCTTGACGGTCGGGCCCTTCGCAGCGGCACCCTTGCCCTTCTTGCCCTTGCCGGCAGAAGCAGAGCCCGGGGTAGCATCGTCGAGAGTCCACTTGAGTTCTTCAAGCTTGTTGTCCGGATCGCTCACGAACTTGCTGAAGTCGACAGGAGCGAACGTCTTCTTTTCTTCGATGACGAACGGCTGGACCGGCTTGAGGGTCGGAGGATCGTTCACCGGAATCACTTCGAAGGTAGCCTTCGTAGAAGCGCTTGCACCAGCCGGATCCTTCACCGTGAAGGTCAAGGTTTCCTTGCCGTTCCAGTTCGGGTTCGGGGTCAGCACCATGGCGCGGGATCCCTTCACATCGACCTTGAGGTCCTTGTTGCCGGAAACGCTCCACTTGAGTTCATTCGGCTTGTTATCCGGGTCAGCAGCGACCTTGGAGAGGTCGATCGGCTCGAACTTTTCACGTTCCTTGATCTTCTGGCCGGCAATGTTCTTCACGGTCGGAGGATCGTTCACCGGAGTCACTTCGTAGACCACCTGGGCGGTAGCCTTCGCACCTTCCGGGTCAACCACGTCGAGCTTGATCTTTTCAGAACCGTTCCAGAACTTGTCCGGAGTAGAAACAATCAGCTGGTTCTTGTTGTTGACGGAAGCCTTCAGGAAGCGGGTCGGACCCACGTTGAACTTGAGGGCGCTAATCGGATGATCCGGATCGGACACGAACTGAGCAAGGTCAAGCGGCTTGAAGGATTCCTTCTCCTGGATGTTCTGGATAGGAATCTGCTTGATTTCCGGAGCGTCGTTGACGGATTCCACGAGGAAGTTCACCGTCTTGGAAGCAGAAGCGCCTTCCGGATCCTTCACCGTGAACGTCACGTTACGTTCGCCATGCCAGTACTTGTTAGCAATCTTGATATGGGCAATGTTCTTGCTGTCGATTTCGACCTGGAAGTCGTCAGCCGGAACCGGAGCCGGGGCTTCCTCGGCAGCAGGTTCTTCCTTAGCGCCCTTCTTACCCTTCTTGGCGGACTTCTTGGGCGGAGCCTTCTTCTTCGGAGCCGGAGCAGCACCGCCAACCTTGGCGATCTTCACTTCCCAGCTGAGCTGTTCGTTCTTGTGGTCCGGGTCGCTCACATACTTGTTCAGGTCGATATCCTTGAACTGACCCTTTTCCTTGATCTTCTGGCCAGGAATATCCTTCAGCACCGGAGCGTCGTTCACGGAGGTGATTTCGAAGGTCACCATCTGAGAGGTCGCAGCGCCATCCGGGTCCTTGACTTCGAGGACCATGGTTTCAGGAGCGCACCAGAAGTGCGGATTCGGAGCGGACACCGTGAGGATGCGGCTCGGAGAAATTTCAGCCTTGAGCTTCTTGTTGCCGGAAACGGTCCACTTGAGTTCGCTCGGCTTGTTATCCGGGTCCTTCACGTATTCGTCAAGCTTGATCTGCTTGAAGGATTCCTTTTCCTTGATTTTCTGGTCAGGAATCTTCTTCGCGAGAACAGGAGGATCGTTCACGCGGGTCACCTCGAAGGTCATCCTGTGGTTGGCAGAAGCACCTTCCGGGTCGGTGACCGTGAAGGTCAGCGTTTCCTTGCCGGACCACTGGTCATTCGGCACGGAGACAATCACAGTATTATCCTTGCGGATATCGGCCTTGAGCTGCTTGTTGCCGGAAATGCTCCACTTGAGGCTGGAAGCCGGATGGTCCGGATCTTCAGCGAGGCTAGCGAGATCGATAGTCTTGAAGCGGCCGCCTTCGCGGATGGTCTCACCCTGCGGAGCCCTTTCGGAAATCTTCGGCGGGTCGTTGATAGAACGGACTTCGAAGCGGGCAGTCTTGGAAACCTTGGCGCCTTCCGGGTCGGTCACGATGAACGTGATGTTCGCGGCACCGTTCCAGAACTTGTTCGGAATAGCGATGGTGGCCACCTGGTTCTTGTCGACCGTCACCTTGAGGGTTTCGCCGGCAGGAGCCTTTTCAGCACCCTTCTTGCCCTTCTTGGCAGGAGCGGCGGCGCTGATCGGCTTCACGTCGAATGCCCAGGCGAGTTCAGTAATCTTGTGGTCCGGGTCCTTCACGAGTTCAGCAAGCTTGATCTGCTGGAACTGCTTCTTCTCGTCGATGGTCTGGTCCTTGAGTTCCTTGACAAATGCCGGAGCGTCGTTCACGGATTCGACAGTGAACTTCACGCTCTTGCTGGCGGCAGCGCCTTCCGGGTCGGTCACGGTGAACTTCACCGTTTCGGAACCGTGCCAGTTCGGGTTCGGCGGAGTGACCGTCACGTTGTGGCTAGCATCCATGGCGACCTTGAGTTCCTTGGCGCCTTCGATCTTCCACTTGAGTTTGTTCTTCGGGTGGTCAAGGTCTTCGACGAAGTTGTCGAGAGCGATGGACTTGAAGCTACCCTTTTCCTTGATGGTCTGGTCAGCAATGTCCTTCATGACCGGCGGGTCGTTGATGGACTTCACGGTGAAGGAAGCAGTAGCCTTGGCGGAAGCGCCTTCCGGGTCGGTCACGGTGAACGTGAGCTTCTCGGTGCCGTTCCACAACGGGTTCGGCGTAGAGACCGTCGTCTTGCCGTCCTTGCCAATGGAAACCTTCAAATCCTTGTTGCCGGAAACTTCAATCTTGAGCTTTTCAAACGGATGATCCGGATCCTTCACGATTTCGGCGAGGTTGAAGTCCTTGAACGAAGCCTTTTCAGCAACGACCTGGTCTTCGATCTTACCGATGGTCGGAGCGTCGTTCACGGACTGAACCGTGAATGTAGCCGTGCAGCTGGCCTTGCCGCCATCCGGGTCAACAACGTTGAACGTAATCTGTTCGGAACCGTTCCAGAACTTGTCCGGAATCACGATGCGAGCCATGCGCTTGTCGTCAACCTTCACGGAGAGCTTCGGAGCGTAACCCTTCGGAGAGCCCTTGCCCGGCTTCACGTCGAAGCTCCAGGTGAGCTGTTCCGGCTTGTGGTCCGGATCCGTCACGATATCGGCGAGGTTGATGATCGCAAATTCACGCTTTTCCTGGATGGACTGGTCCTTGATCGGCTTGGTGAAAGTCGGAGGATCGTTGATGGATTCGACCGTGAAGGTCACGCTACGATGAGCGGCAGCGCCTTCCGGGTCGGTCACGGTGAACTTCACCGTTTCAGAACCGTGCCAGAACTTGGTCGGCGGCGTAACCGTCACGACGCGCTTTGCATCCATGGCGATCTTCAAATCCTTCTGACCACTGAACGTCCACTTGAGCTGGTTCTTGTCGTGGTCGAGGTCAGACACGTAATCATCGAGGGCGATCGTCTTGAATTCACCCTTTTCCTTGATGGTCTGGTTAGCAATTTCCTTCAGTACCGGCGGGTCGTTGATGGACTTCACCGTAAACACGGCATCGGACTTGGCGGAAGCGCCTTCCGGGTCGGTCACCGTGAAGGTGAGCTTTTCGGAACCGTTCCACATCGGGCCCGGAGTCGAAATCTTCGCGACACCGTCCTTGCCGATTTCAACCTTGAGGTTCTTGTTGCCAGTGACCGTCCACTTCAAATCCTTGAAGGCATGGTCAGCATCAGCGGCAAGTTCAGCAAGATTGATCGGAGCGAACTGAGCCTTTTCTTCAATCATCTGGTCCGGAATCTTCTTGAGAGTCGGCACGTCGTTCACGGACTGCACAGTGAACAGAGCCTTGGAGGTAGCCTTAGCACCTTCGGGGTCAGTCACGGTGAAGGTGATTTCGTCGGCACCGTTCCAGAACTTGTTCGGGATATTGATCTTGGCAACGTGCTGGGCGTCGATTTCGACGGTGAGGCCAGCTTCCTTGCCCTTCACGGTAGACTTCACGTCAACCGCGAACTGGAGGTCGGAAAGCTTGTTGTCGAGGTCGCGAACCATTTCGCCGAGTTTGATCGGCTGGAACTGGCCCTTCTCCTTGATGGTCTGCGGCTGCACCTGCTTCGTGAATTCAGGAACGTCGTTCACGGATTCGACAGAGAATGCAACAGCGCGTTCGTCGGTAGCACCTTCCGGGTCGGTCACCTTGATGGTGAGCGTCTCGGAGCCGTTCCACTGCGGGCTCGGCGGAGTGACCTTCATGACACGGTTGCCATCGACGGCCACCTTGAGTTCACGCTGGCCGGTGATGGTCCACTTGAGCTTGTCCTTGGCGTGGTCGAGGTCTTCGACGTACTTGTCAAGTTCGACATCCTTGAACTGGCCCTTTTCCTTGATGGTCTGTTCCGGGATATCCTTCATGACAGGAGGATCGTTGATAGACTTAACAGCGAGCTTGAAGGAAGAAGAAGCCTTGCCACCTTCCGGGTCGGTCGCAACGATGGTGATCGTTTCGGCACCGTTCCAGAGTTCGCTCGGAGTCTTGAACGAAACTTCGCGGGTCTTGTTATTGATATTGACCTTGATATCCTTGTTGCCGGAAACTTCAAACTTGAGCTTGGAGAGATCGTGGTCGGCATCGCTCACGTATTCGTCGAGAACGATGGAAGAGAACTCGGACTTTTCTTCGACAGTCTGGTCCGGAATCTTCTTGAACACCGGAATATCGTTGATGGACTTCACGGTGAAGGTCACCTTCTGCTTGATGGAAGCGCCTTCCGGGTCAGTGCAGGTGAAGGTCACGTCGGCAGCGCCGTTCCAGTGCGGATCAGGAATTTCGATGGAAGCGGTGCGGGTTTCGTCGATATTCACGTTGAGCGTGCCCCATTCCGGTTCCTTGCCCTGGTGCTTCACGTCGGCTTCCCAGGAGAGTTCGGAATTCTTGTGGTCGGCATCCTTCACGTATTCGTCGAGCTTGATCTTCGCGAAGGTCTTCTTCTCGTCGATCGTCTGTCCCTGGAGTGGCTTCGTGAATTCAGGCTTGTCGTTCACGGAGTTCACCGTGAAGCTGTTCTCGGATTCGGCGCAGGCGCCAGCCGGGTCGCAAACCTTGAACTTGATGGATTCGGAACCGTTCCAGAGTTTGTTAGGAATAACGATAGTTGCGGTCTTGCCATTGATGTTGACCTTGAGGTCCTTGTTGCCGGAAACGGTCCACTTGAGTTGTTCGAACTTGTGGTCCGGGTCCTTGACGAGAGCGCTGAGATCGATGGGCTTGAATTCCTGCTTTTCGTCGATCGTCTGGTCCTGGACGTCCTTGACGAACTCAGGAGGATCGTTGATGGACTTCACGGTAAAGGTCGCACTGGTCTTCGCGGTCGCACCGGCAGGGTCGGTCACGGTAAAGGTGAGAGTTTCAGAACCGTTCCAGAACTCGTTCGGGATCTTGATGCTTGCGGAGCCGTACTTGTCGATATCGACCTTCAGGTCCTTGTTGCCAGACACGGACCACTTGAGCGTGGACACGTCGTTATCAACGTCGGCAACGAAGTCGGACAGGCTGATCTGTTCGAACTCGTTCTTTTCTTCGATGGTCTGGCCGGGGATCTTCTGGAGAACCGGAGCATCGTTGATCGGCTTGACCGTGAAGGTCGCCGTCTTCTTGTCGCTCGCGTATTCGCCGTCGGTCGCGGTGAAGGTAATCTTGGCCGCACCGTACCAGTTGGTATCGGGGACGATGATGGTCGCGACACGCTTCGGGTCGATCTCCACATTGAGGTCGCCGTCAGCTTGATCCTTGCCCACCGGTTGGATGTCGAATTCCCAGAGGATCTGGTCCTTCGGGTGGTCGGGGTCGGTCACGAAATCGTCGAGCTTGATCTTCGTGAACTGCTTACCTTCGTCGATGGTCTGGTCCGGAATCGCGGACACGGCCGGCGGGTTGTTGACCGATTCAACGGTGAAGGTCACCGTCTCGGAACCGACAGCTCCCTTCGAGTCGGTAGCGGCAAAAGTAATGCTTTCTTCGCCATTCCAGTACTGGCTGGGCACCGTCACGGTAGCAACGCGATCATTCGAGATGCTTACCTTCAAGCTCTTGTTTCCGGAGACGGACCACTTGAGCTGGGCGGGCTTGTCCATATCGTCGGAAACATAGCTATCCAGCTTAATCGGGGCGAACTTGCCGCCTTCCTGGATGGATTCTCCAGGGATGCCGTTAACCATGGGCGCATTGTTTTCAACCGACGCGGCACCATTCTTGTCTTGAGCGATAACTGCGGTAGCTAGAATGCCAGCCGAGGCAACGAGCGCCGCAATTGTCCAATTCATTCGTTTCATTTTGATCTCCCACAAATACCGTAAACAAACAAGTTCATCATTTATGCATTTTCCGCAAAAAACAACAAACACGCTTGCAATTCTATGCGTGATAACAGTCACAAAATATAGCCCTTTTATGTTAACTTTTGGAAAAATTTTTTGATTTTTTGCAAAAAAACGGCAATTTTTTGGAAACTGGCCGTCCAGGATACACGTAAGTCGTTGAGTATCAAAGAGTTACGATTGCATACCCCAAATCCGGTATAATCGCATTATTCATGACTATTCATGATAACCGGCCCGATTTGGCGGTATCTCGGTGCGAAAGCCCAATTTACGGGCCTGTTTTGTAAAATTTTTGTAAAATCAGACATTCCGGAGTCGGGGGCGCCCTTTTCGCGCCCCGTTTCGCGTGACAAGAATACCCAAAAAGTCTATCTTGCACCCCAAAGCAACCCAACAAGAAGGAAAAAAATGAAATTCGTATTTCTCTGCGACGCCAACTACCTCAAGGGCGACATGGTGAACTTCGTGAACAACTTCCCCACCAACCACGAGCTCGTCACCATGACCAGCGATGACCTGCTGCAGTCCAAGTCCATCTTCGAAGGGACCTTCGCCATCCTGGCCGAACGTTCCACCTGGCAGAAGAACTTCAGCCTGTTCCGCTACTTCGGCATCCTCCCGCTCCTCGAAGTGCTCCCGCTCGGCATCGTGAGCCGCACGCGCAAGAACGAACCCCTCAAGGGCCGCAGCCAGAACAGGAACCAGGAAATCTACTTCAACCCGAGCGCAAGCGCCGAAGAACTCTACCTCCAGGTCGACAAGTTCGTCGCCGCTCCGCCTGCCGGATTCTCTTACCCCAGGGGTTCTGCCAAGGCATAATTCCTTATGCAGCGCAGGGTCCTCAACTACCTGTATAATCAAGGCGAGTTGACGTTCTTCGCATTCCCCGGCGAAGCTCCCGATGACGAGGCCTTGGAAAAATTTGCGCTGGCGCAAAACGCTGGCGCACGTTTTATACTGCTGGACTTCACGGGACGTGAAGGCGATACGGGCATTTCGCTCGCGGAACTTTTCGTAAGCCACCTCGCCGAAGATCGCCTCGCCCTGTTCGACGATCCCGAGCGCAAGCGATTCGTCTTCGGCGGATTAGAGAAGCCCGCCGACAGCGAAGAGGCTTTCCGCACCTTCTACTACAACCTGCAGCTGCTCAAGAACAAGGTCGCGCACATCGTGGCGCTGCTTCCAGGCGACGAGCCGCGCACGGGCAACTCGCACGTGCTGAGCATCGCGAAGGCGGTCGTCATCGCGGGTTCCAACGCGAAGGAAGCATCCATCTACGTCGAGGACTCCCCCGCCCTACAGACGAAGCCGATACTTTGGCTCATCAAGGAAAAGCCCGTCAAGAAAATCTACCCGAAATGCTACAGGGCGTTCAAGCGCGGCTACTCGGGCTACAGGGAATTCCGCAAGTTTGACTGGAAGAAGGATACCGAGAAGTTCGCGAAAGCATACGCGACGCTCTGCAAGGCGGAAATCCTCCGAAAGAACCCGCTGGACGGGCTCCCGAAACAGTTCGTGCGGTTCTTCCCGCTGTTCCTCATCGCGGTCATCGCGATTCCCTTCGCCATCCCGAACAAGGTGGAGATGGACGTGTCGAACATGCGCGACCGCACCACCGAAATGAACAACCTTTCGGCGGCGCCGTCATTCACGTACACCTTCGACGGCAACGAGACGATGCAGAGGATCGCCCGTTACGCCATCGGGCGCTTCAACGCAGTCATCACGACCGACAGGATGGTCAAGCAGTACATCGACGAGACGATGGAAGAGAACGGCTACAAGTACAAGCAGTGGGAAAAGAACAACCTCATCTACCCGCCCGCTGGAACCATCGTCAAGTTCTCGAGACCCGAGAACCTGAGCCGCGCCACGGCGGATTCCATCGGCGCCGCCTGGAAATACTGGACCTCCATCGTATCCGATAGCGTCGCCTACCTCACCGAATTCTATCACGAATACGCTACGGCCAACCAACGCCAGCACAACGGCATCGACGTCGCAAGCCGCCAGGGCGCGCGCATCCTCGCCCCGTTCGCCGCGAAGGCCTGGACCAGCAGGGACGAACGTGGCGGAATCATCATCGGGCTCGTACGCGAAAAAGACGTCATCATCTTCATGCACTGCGACCAGCTCTTATACCTTGATGGTCAAGAAGTTATGCCCGGCGATCCCATCGCGACCGTCGGCACCACGGGCCACACCACCGGGCCGCACGCGCACATCGTGACAGGCCTCATCGACAAGAGGGGAACCAAGAGGATCGGTAACGTCAAGTACAAAGTAATCGACCCGATCAGCTGGTTCTACAAGTTCAAACCTTCGCTTCCGTAAACGCCATACTCGCATTCGCGTGACGCCCGTCAAAGCCCCCTCGTGATTTGAATCACAAGCGACTTATTTTACGCGAAAAATAAGCTGTTATTTAACTTTTGTTTACCAAAAATTACATAGTTGATATCGCAAAGTACCCCGCAAATAAATAACTTTGAGCAAGGGATGAGAAGGATAGACGAAAGTAATTTTTTTACGGAGAAATGAAATGAAAACTGGTTTGATTGCCTCTCTCGCCATCGCCACAATGCTCTTTGCCGGATGCTCCGGAGTCAAGACCCCCTCGGTCGCCGTTGCCGACCACGACACCGACCACAACATTCCGGCCATTGACCAGATGATCGTCGAGATGAAGCAAGCCTACATCCAGAAGTGCTACCTTCCCGTCGCCAAGAAGCACCCGCCTGAAAATGCCTGCCAGTCCGAGCTCTTCCAGATGCTCGAACGCCGCTACCACCTGGACTACAACCAGAACCACGTAGCCATGGCGAGCAACGACCTCTTCTTCAAGGACATCGACGTCGAAATCCGCAAGATGATGCGCACCGATCCGGAAGTCCGCGAAGCGCTCCGCAACGGTGCCTTCACGAGCAGCGACGAAATGATCGCCTACTACAAGGACAAGTACAAGTTCGACACCCAGCTCGAACAGTACTAAACCCTCGAAAAGCTTAACGAGAAAACCCCGGCTCCAAAGCCGGGGTTTCCTTTTTCCATACACAATTTCTATTTCCTGCCGGTGTACTTGTCGAATACGGCCAGGAGTTCCGGGTACCATTTGCCGGCCCACTTGTCGTAGGCCTCAAAGCCGCCCACGCCGACAAGGCCCCAGTAGTGCCACGACATGCCATGCTTCTCGGCCTCGGCAATCACCGCGTCGGTCCACTTCGCGCGCAGCTCGTCCGAGAGGCCATCACCTCCGCAACTCGAGCCGTTCTGGCCCGACACGCCGAACTCGCCCATGTTCAACGGCACGTAACCGCCGTTGATGTCGGGATAGCTTTCCGCAGCCGCAGCGACGTATTCATTGAAGTGCGTCTCCACGACAGAAGAAGTCCAGCCGCCCAGGGTGTTGTTGCAGTCGTAACCGTGGCCCTGGTGCGAAATCGTGTACGGCTCGTAGTAGTGGCCGGTAAAGATGATGTTGCCGTCAGCGGGCATTTCCAGCTTCCTGATTTGCGCAAATTTGGAGTAGCCGTTGGATTCGAACATGATCGTCTTGCCCGGGGCGTTCTCGCGAATGACCTTGTACGCGGCCATCATGAAGTCGTTCAGCTGCTCCATGTCCATGTCGTGCGGCTCGTTGAAGATTTCCAAAACGAGCATGCTGTCGGGGAATTCTTCCATCGCCTGCGCCACCTGCTTCCACATGGCGAGCATGCGTGCCTTTTCCTTTTCATAGCCGTCCTTGGACTTCTTGTAGTTCCCGGCGGCGCTGTTCAGTTCCATATAGTGGTGGAAGTTGACGATTACGGCAAGGCCCTGGTCGATGGCGAGCTTGATGTCGCTCTTGACGCCGGAGAGTCGCCCCGCATCGAGAGTGTACGGCTCACTGCGACCCGCATCGGCAGGCCAGCGGACAGGCAGGCGGATAGAATTGAAGCCGGCATCCTTCACGATCTTGAAGTAATCGTCCTCGATGCAGTTGTTCCAGCCGCAGTCGGCCGACGCGCCCGTGCCCGCGGATTCCCAGGCGTTACCGAGGTTGATGCCACGCCCGAGGCGCTCGTTCATCTTGCGGCCCTTGCTGTAGTCGACCGGAGTCTTCTCGAGCTTTTTCCACGTCTTGGAAACGCAGATGTAGTAGGCGGATTCGTACTCCACGACGGCCGTATTGTTTTCCGACGAGCAGGCGCCCTTGGCTTCGGTGACCGCCTTGTTCTCCATTTCCGCTTCCGTCGCGACGCGCCAGATATCCTGATGGCAGATGTAGTTCACCGAGGAGTCCGTCTTGATCGTACCGGCGGTTTCGTTCGTGCATTCTCCGAACACCTTGGAAAGCTCCATGCTCTTGATGACGATTTCCGAAACAACGATCCATCCCCTTTCGCCACACCTGAAATACCTGCCGTTATTGCTGCTGTACTTGTTCAAATTCTGCCGCATCACGCCATCCGTGCTGTCGGCGCAAGTACCGATGCCGTATTCCTGCGACCAGAATTCCATCACGGCGGATTCGAACGTCTCGACCGACTCTACGCCAAGTCGGGTGGAAAGGACGTTCCCGAGAGATCCGACCGACATAAAGTATGCCTCGTCGGCAAGGAAAGCCTTCAGCGAATCATCGTCCCATTTCCCGTCACGGGCGATGTCGTCGGTTATGGCGGTAAGCATGCCCGAAATTTCATCGCCCGAACGCTCGCCCAGCACGATGCTCGTCACCGCGAGGAGGTTCTGGGCAGCCGTTCCCGTCGAAGCGAGGGACACGCTTTCGAACCGGGCCGTATCCTCGGGCAAATGGAATGCCGCAACGATTTCCTTCTCGGCCTTCTTCTTCGCATCGGCGAAAGTCATGCCCTCTTCGGCGACAAGCTGGTTCATGCGGGCATATTCCATATGCGTCAGCATATTGACATTCACGTGGGCATGGTCCGCAAGGTTCGTGTAGGCATTAAGCGTGATGCTCGACACGGTGTCACTGTTGGAGTAATGGAAGAATCGGCCCGAAGTTTCGAGGCTCGCGTATGCGGACTCGAGCGTTCCCGTGAACGCGAAGTCGCCACGGTCGGACGCGACCGTCGTTTCAAGAGATTCTCCGAGCGCCTTGAGGGTCGCGGGGTCCACCGCGTTCATCTTGACCGAACCGCCCACAAGGAACGGCCCCGCCTCGGCAAAGCCCGTATAGGCCACATCCTGGTTACCGACCGGGAGATTTTCCCCGGACTGACCTTCGGCCTGTTCACCGCTCCCGTCTGGCTGGGATCCGTCCAGCGAGTCTTCAACAACCACCTCGGTGGCATTATCCGCCGAGGAATCGTCCGAACAACCCCAAAATGCGAAGGGAATAAGCGTCACAGCAATGACGGTAAAGGCTTTTTTCATGGTTCACCCCGTTATTTTTCATTAAAATATATTTTGTGGGCCGCAAGCGTCGCCAAGAGCCAAGGCAAAAGCGTTTACGCCTGTAACCCATATTGAATGCGGGATTTATTTTTCTATATTTGTGCCCGCAATAAAACGCCAAAAACAATCCCAATGGATTCTATCGGGCCTTCGGCCCTCCAGAATGACAGCGGGAATAAAAAGAGACAAAATCATGGGAAAATCACTCTATCAGAAGATTTTTGAAAGCCAC
>CAMJQW010000030.1 GCA_946408125.1 uncultured Fibrobacter sp. | reverse complement strand
AAGCAGCATGCCCGCCTGATTGCGAAAGAAGACGGTGTGCTTGCCGGCCTCCCGGTAATCGAGCTCGTGTTCCAGGAACTCAAGGCGAACGTGAAGGTGACGCTCCACAAGAAAGACGGCGACGAGGTGAAGAAGGGCGACCTGATTGCCGAAATGGACGGCACGACGCATGAACTCCTGACGGGTGAACGCACGCTCTTGAATTTTATCCAGCAGCTTTCGGGCGTGGCGACTGTCGCGCATACCTTCCAGGAAGCCCTGAAGGGCGGCAAGACGAAGGTGCTCGATACGCGCAAGACAATCCCTGGTTTCCGTACGCTGCAGAAGTACGCGGTACGCGTCGGTGGCGGTTCCAACCACCGCATGGGACTCTTCGACATGGTGCTTGTGAAGGATAACCACATCGCTGCGGCGGGTGGTGTGCTCGAAGCGCTTGAAGTCGTGAAGAAGAATAACAAGCAGAACTTGATGGTCGAAATGGAAGTCGAAAACTTTGACCAGTTGCGTGCTCTCCTCAATAAGGGGGTCGACGTCATCATGCTCGACAACATGAGCAACGAGATGATGGCCGAAGCCTTGAAAATTATCAAGGAAAGCGGCGACAAGTGCCTGGTGGAAGGCTCCGGCAACATGACACTCGAACGCGCGAAAGAAATCGCGACGCTCGGCCTGGACTACATTTCTGTCGGTGCTCTCACGCATAGCGTGAAGGCACTCGATATTTCGATGCGAATCTAGTAGGCTAAAACCACAAAAGGCTTGTTTTTTTATATTCCTTGGAAACCCAAGGAGTATCTTATGGAACAACAGGCTGTTGAAGTTGTATCCTATTTTCATGGAACATTCTGGGCGCTGGTGCCCTCTGTGGTGGCCATTGTCCTTGCCCTCATAACGAAGGAGGCTTACTCGTCCCTGTTCGTTGGCGTATTGATGGGTGGGCTGTTCATTAGTGAAGGAAACTTCCCGCATTTCTTGGATGCCGTATTCAAGGATGGCATGGTCAAGCAGGTGTCGGATCCGTGGAATGTGGGCATACTCTTTTTCCTTGTCATTCTGGGAACGATGGTTGCCTTGATGAACAAGTCTGGCGGTGCGGCCGCATTCGGTGAGTGGGCAAAACAGCACATCAAGTCCAAGGTCGGTGCTCAGCTGGCGACCGTCATCTTGGGTATCTTGATTTTTGTGGATGACTATTTCAACTGCCTCACGGTGGGCTCTGTGATGCGCCCCGTTACGGATAAGTTTAAGCTCAGCCACGAAAAGTTGGCATACTTGATAGATGCTACGGCGGCTCCGATATGCATTATTGCGCCCATCAGTTCGTGGGCGGCGGCGGTGACCGGATTTGTCGAGGGCGAAGATGGCCTGGGATTGTTCGTGAAGTCGATTCCCTATAACTTCTACGCACTGCTCACCATCGCGGCACTCTTTACAATAATCCTTTTGAGGGTGGATTTTGGCCCGATGAAAAAGTACGAGACCGCGGCCGAAAAACTGGAGGCGCAGACGGAGTCCCTGAAGCGCGAGGATTCCCGCGGGACGGTCGCGGATTTGATTTTCCCGATAGCCACATTGATTGTTTTCTCCGTGACCGGATTGATTTACACGGGAGGATTTTTCTCGAACGGTGAAGCGCATAAGGGATTTGTCGATGCGTTCGGCGCAAGCGATGCTTCGGTTGGCCTTGTTATTGGAAGCTTTGGTGCTCTTGTCATGACGGTGATTTGGTATTTGGGACGTCGCGTCTTGAAGTTGGGCAAATGCTTGGAGTGCCTACCCGAGGGCTTCAAGGCGATGGTCCCGGCGATTCTGATTCTTGTGCTTGCCTGGAGCCTGAAGGGCGTTACCGATACGCTTGGCGCGAAGGATTTTGTGGCAGGTCTCATTTCGGGAAGCGCGGCCGGATTTATGAACCTGATGCCGGCGGTTATCTTCCTTGTCGGCGTGGGACTGGCTTTCTCTACGGGAACCTCGTGGGGAACATTCGGCATCTTGATTCCGATTGTGGTGGCGGCGTTCTCGAGTATCGATCCGAACCTGATGATTATTTCTATTTCGGCGTGCATGGCGGGAGCCGTGTGCGGAGACCATATATCCCCGATTTCGGATACGACCATCATGGCGAGTGCCGGTGCAGATTGCAACCATGTTAATCACGTGAATACACAGTTGCCCTACGCGCTTTCGGTGGCTTGTGTGAGCTTTGTCTGCTATATTGTGGCGGGATTCACGAGGAGTGCGTTACTTTCGCTCGCCATAGGCCTTGCACTGATTGTCGGGGGCGCTCTGCTCGTCAAGAAGAAACTGCGGTAGGCTGAATTTGCTATTTTATTGAGCAAATAGCGATTTGCACATGAAAAAGAATTTGAAAAAGTCGGATACGTACTCCTTCGTAGTTGATGTGGGCAACTCCCACACGGTTTTGGGTATTTTCAAGGGCGACAAGGTGGTGGACCACTGGAGGCTCACGACCCGCAAGGAAACGACAAGCGACGAGGTGATGAACCGCATTGGCGGCCTCATCCGCTTTTCCGAAATCAAGCCCTCGGCGATTACGCATGTGGGCCTCTCGACGGTGGTGCCTGCGCATGAGCGTCCGTGGATCAAGGCCCTGCAGACGCTCCTGAAGCGCCCGGTACAGGTGGTGAGTTCCAGGAACTGCCTTGACTGTCCAATTTCGTACCCGAACCCGGCATCGCTCGGTTCTGACCGACTCTGCAACATCATTGCACTCCGCGACCGCGGCTACAAGGACGCCATCGTGGTGGACATGGGTACGGCGACGACGTTTGACGTGATGAAGGACGGCGGCTTTGCGGGTGGCCTCATTATCCCGGGTATCAGCGCGAGCTTGGATGTGTTGACCGAGAAGGCGGCACGACTCTTGCCTGTGAGCATCGAGTGGCCGGAACACGTAATTGCGAACAATACCGACGATGCCATCCGCGCGGGTCTCTTGTACGGCTTTATGGCGGAGCTCGAGACCCTTGTCGAAAAGATCAAGGCCGAGATGGGCAAGAAGAAGGTTCCCGTATTTGCGACGGGTGGCTGGGGCCGCATGGTGATGGGCCACAGCAAGGTGATCGACACCTACGACCCGTACCTGACCCTGAACGGGGTGCGTCTGGTGGCGCTCCATGGCAATTCTGCCGCCGAACTGGAGCGTGACTCCGACGAGTAATTTTTAAAGAGAGGTCCCTATGCGTTGCTTAGTTACCGGTGGTGCTGGATTCCTGGGAAGTCACTTGTGCGAACGTCTGCTGAACGACGGGCACGAGGTGATTTGCCTTGACAACTACTTTACGGGCCGCATGGCGAATGTCGCGCACCTGCGTGACAACAGGAACTTTGAGCTCATCCGCCACGACGTGACGGAACCGATTCTGCTTGAAGTGGACCGCATTTTCAACCTTGCGTGCCCCGCAAGCCCCATCCATTACCAGTTCAACCCGGTGAAGACCATCAAGACGAGCGTGATGGGTGCCATCAACATGCTTGGCATGGCGAAGCGTGTGAAGGCTCGCATTCTGCAGGCCTCTACGAGCGAAGTCTACGGCGATCCGGCGGTACACCCGCAGACGGAAGACTACTGGGGAAACGTGAATCCCATCGGTATCCGCAGTTGCTATGATGAAGGCAAGCGTGTTGCCGAGACGCTATTCATGGATTACCACCGTCAGAACAACGTGGACATCCGCATTGTGCGTATTTTCAATACCTATGGCCCGCGCATGCTCATGAACGACGGCCGCGTGGTATCTAACTTCATCGTGCAGGCGCTCAAGGGCGAAGACATCACGATTTACGGTGACGGCAGCCAGACTCGCAGCTTCTGCTACGTGGACGACCTCATCGAAGGTTTCGTGCGCATGATGGATCAGGACAAGATTATCGGACCCGTGAACATCGGCAACCCCGGTGAATTCACGATGCTCGAACTTGCGAAGGAAGTGCTCGACCTGACCGGTTCCAAGAGCAAGATTGTGCACAAGCCGCTTCCGGGTGATGACCCGAAGATGCGCCGCCCGAATATCGACCTCGCCAAGTCTGCTCTCGGCTGGGAACCGACTATCCCGCTGCGCCAGGGTCTCGAGAAGACGATTGTCTACTTCGAAGAACTGCTGAAGAGCGAAGGTTAGCCGCCTAATTGTATCGCCAGGATTACTTGCAGCCCACTACCTTACAAATCGGGCATTTCTCGGGCTTGTGGCCCATGGCCTTGCAGTACGTGCGCCCGAAGTAGATAATCTGCAGGTGACGCTTTTCCCATTCTTCCTTCGGGAAGATTTTCTTGAGGTCCGCCTCGGTCTGTTCGACGGAACTGCCGTCGGATAGTCCCCAGCGTTTTGCGAGCCTGTGGATGTGCGTGTCGACGGGGAAGGCGGGCACCTTGAAGGCGTGAATCATCATGACGCTTGCCGTCTTGTGACCCACGCCGGGCAAAGCCTCGAGTTCTTCGAAGGTGCGGGGAACTTCTCCACCATATTTTTCCACGAGCGTTTTCGACAGGTTGTAGATATTCTTGCTTTTGGTGTTGAAGAACCCGCACGGTTTGATGATTTCGGCGATGCGCTCGACACCAAGCTTTACCATGGCGGCGGGCGTTTTCGCCTTCTTGTACAGGACCTTCGTGACCTGGTTCACGCGGATGTCGGTGCATTGAGCGCTCAATACGACGGCGACGAGCAGTGTGAATGGGCTCGTGTAATCAAGCGGAATAGGCGGGTCGGGAAACAACTCGTCGAGGGTGTCGCTGATGAACCTTATTTTGTCGGAACGCTTCAATCGCAATCCCGCGTGAAGTCCTGCTGCATGTTGAAGCTGGGCATGTCGTCGGTCGGGTGGCCCACTTCGACGGCGGGGACTCCCGCGTAGGTCGTATGCGGCGGCACATCGCAGAGCACCACGGCGCCTGCGCCAATCTTTGCGCAGTCTCCGATGTGGATATTGCCGAGCAGCTGGGCATGCGCACCGAGCATCACGCCGTTTCCGATTTTCGGGTGACGGTCGCCGGTCTCGTTTCCGGTTCCGCCGAGCGTTACGCCGTGCAAGAAACTCACGTTGTTTCCGACGACGGCCGTTTCGCCGATGACGATGTTCGTCGCATGGTCAATCAGCAGGCCATGACCGATTTTTGCGGCCGGATGGATATCCATGCCGAACTTGCGGCTCACGATGTTCTGGAGCATCTTGGCCGGGAAGGAACGGTTCTCGGTCCAGAGGGCGTGCGCCACGCGGTAAGCCTGCAAGCCCTGGAAACCCTTGAACAGCAGGAGCGGCTCGAGGTAGCTGGTGCAGGCGGGATCGCGCAGGACGGTCGCGTTCAAATCCTTGCAGGCGGAAACGAGCAACTCCGGGTACTTGACGTAAAGCGCCCCGAACATCTTCTCGAGTTCCGCACGGTCGATGACTTCGCCCGCGAGCTGGCAGGCGAGCGTTACGGAAAGCATGTCGGCAAAGTTCTTGCGGTTCAAAACCTGCTCCTCGAGCATCAGCTTCGAGAGCGGTTCCTTGGCGGCCAGTTCCGTTGCCTCGTCGCGGAGGCGTTTTTCCATTTCATCGACGTTCATAGTGCCCTCAAATATAAAAAATTGAGTAGCGCGCGTGCCGGGATGTGGAACCAATCGGGCCGGAACTCCAGCTCGTAGCAGGCCTCGTAAACGGCTTTTGCGAGGATATAGGGTGTGCAGTCGTTTTCGAGGGCTGCAGCATCCATGTGTGCGGTGCGGGCGTATCCTTCGATAAAAGCGTGTTCGCATGCGGCGCTGTTTTGGTCGGAAACCGCACCCGCGTATTGGAAACTGCGCAGCATGCCTGCGATGTCGACGGCGGGGGAGCGGAGCGCCCTGCGGTATTCGAGCGTCCGTGACGGCTCGCCTTCGAAATCGAGAATCTTGAAAGTCGGCGATTTATTATCGGCAGTGGAATCCGCGGAAACCAGCACCTGTCCCAGGTGGAAATCCCCGTGGATGCGTTGCGGGAGCAGGGCGCCCGCGCCTTTCGGGAATTTCGCCAGCTTCTTTAATTCGGGTAGCGCTGCTTTCAGCTTGACGGCGAGCGTTTGCGTTTGCTCATTGTCAGATTTGAATGTACGCAGGAGCTTTTCGAGCTTGTCGAAGGGAACTTCCGGATTTTGCGCAGGTGTGCCCGGAAGGCCTTTCAGGGCACGGTGCATCTTGGCGGTTGCTTTCCCGAGCGCTTCGGCGCTGCGTTCATCCATCCGCTTGTTGAATGCGGCCCAGGCATCCGTACCGACGTGGCAACGATTTTCGAGAATTCCCAGCGTATAGAGTATGCCCGAGGCGTCGGCGTAACGGCATTTTCCGCAAAGCCGAGGGCTTCCCCCGTAACCAATGGCGCCGAAATGTTCCATGATTTCTGCTTCCGGGTGGATTCCCGGCAACAGCCGGCGGTAAAGCTTGAAGAAAAATCTTTTGGAGACGTATGCGGAATTGCTCTGCTCGGCATCGAGGGGCGCGATGGAATCGAGCGCCTCCGCGGATATGCGTGCCGGAAATCCGGACGTGCGTTCGAATATGAATTTCCCGTGTTTTGCGGGAACGGTAAAACGGGCCTTGGAGAATGCCTTGTCGAGGATCCCGCCGATTCGGGATTCGTCTTCGACGGTGGCGTACAGGTCGGGGGGCCTATTCGTGGTAAATGCTACGCGGACGATGGTAATGGCGTTGCCCGCGATTTCTACGCGGTCTTCTTCCGTGACGGATTTGATGCGGCTTCCCTTGCCCATGAACCAGCGCTTGAGGGCGATGTCCTGTATGCTTGCCATATATAGGGAATGATAAAAAAAAAGAGCCCAGTTAAGGGTTACTTTTTGGCGGGGAGCGCGGTAAAGTATCCCTGCGTGCGCAGGGTGGCGAGAATCTTAAGTTTATTCTGGGTCGTTTCGGCAGGTAGCCCGTCAATCACGAACTGCGGTATCCTCTTTTGGGGCCTGAATTGCGGGGGGATGTCGGTGAAGTCGCCGAGTTGCCACGCTATGAGCATTTTTGCGATGAATCCGTCCCACGGGAAAGTGTCGGCGGGAGTGAGGTAGAAGCGTGCCGGCTTCAATCCGTCGCGTGCGTCGAGCAGGAGCGTCCCATCCTTGAAGCACGAAAAAAGCGCAGCCTGCCGTTCCTTGTTCTGGGTGGCGGGCTGCGCGGGAATGTCGAGAATCAACTGCACTTGTGGGGCCTTATGCGGCCAGGAGTTCACGCTGGATCTGCGTGTACTGGTAATGCGATATGGAGGTAATCTTCAATACCAGTTCTTGTGCCAATCCGGCTCTGATGAGGGCCCTGGCATAATTGATCCTGTTCATGTAAGGTGATGTCATAGGAGCCTCGGTTAAGGTGGTTGATTAATCTTTACATTGATAAACTAGAATTTTTTTTGGCAAAAAGACTCTTTTTTTTCAATCTCGCGAATAGGTGTTGTGTGGCTCACACGGCACATGTTGTTGATAAATCGTTATTTTGTTGAAGAGTAAAGATTTACGCCGATGTGATTCAAATCACGCGTTTAAAGACGCGCGCGGGAGCCATTCGGAAGGACGGGAAAATCCTCTCGACATTTGTCCAAAAAGTCGATATCGACGTCTGCGCTTACGACGCATTCTTTTCCGGGTTCCGCCTTGACGACAACGTTGCCTAGCGGGTCAATGATCTGCGAATCGCCGGAATACTTGCCGTCGGAAGTGACGCAGTTGACTGCGGCGACATAAGCCTGGTTCTCGATGGCGCGTGCCTTGAGAAGTACCTCCCAGTGGGCGCTGCGCTTGGCGGGCCAGGAGGCGTGTACGGTGAAAAGCTGTGCGCCGCGGGCGGTTGCTTCGCGGTAGAGTTCCGGAAATCTCAAGTCAAAACAGATGGTCGGCGAAACGGTAAAGCTGAATATTTTGAACAAAGTAACGTCCTGGCCGGCCGAGAACAATTCGAGCTCGGGAAAGAACGGATGGATCTTGTCGTAACCCGCGGATTCTGCGCTGCTGCCGGGCGTATGGATGCCCACGTGGTTCGTGATTCCGTTGGCGCCTTCGCTGATGCCCCCGCCCATGATGATACAGTTTGTCTCGTTTGAAAGCTGTTGCAGGAACGAAGATGTCGTTGCGGGGGCATTACCCGAGCAGGATTCCTTCCAGAGCAGGGCTTGTGCGGGATCGTATCCCGTCGCGAACATTTCCGGGAGCAGTACGATGGATCCTGGGGCAGGGCGTGCCGCAAGGACCATCTCGCGCGCCTTGGCGAGATTCTCCGGCTTTTTGCCGGGACGCGATTCCATCTGTACAAGGTAGACTTTGAGCATTCTTTAAATCAAGTATAATATTTTTGGGCCTGTCATTATGTCATTAGGGGCGCAGTTTTCTAAATTAGGGGATATGAGATCCCGGATTTTATGGATACTTTTGCTCTGCGCTGCAATGGCTTTTGCTGCGACTCCTACCGATATCGTGGGTGTCGTGTTGGAATCGGGTTCCGACTTGCCGCTCGACGGGGTTTCCATCGCATACCGTTCCGGGAAGAATCTTGGAAGGACCGGCTCGGACGGACGTTTCGAGCTGACCGTAGATTCCAAGAACGCCGTGCTGGTGTTCCACAAGGAAGGCTTCGACAGCGTGGTCGTGGAACTGCAGGATTTCGCGGACTTGCTCGACATCGTGGTGACGCTTTCCACGAACCTGCGGGACCTGGGTGCCAGTACTATCGTGGGCGGCGGTGAACCGGAGAAATGGGAACCGCAAAAGACGGTTTCGCTCGACAAGCTTGAAGATGCCGCGGGCATGCGCTTTGACCTGACGGAACACTTGAGCCAGATGCCCGGCATTTCGGGTCAGAAAGATTTCAGCAGCGCCCTCTATTACGAAGGTTCCCGTGCGGGCGACGTCGCCTACCACCTGGGACGCCTGCGCATTCCGAACATGCGCCACCTAGATGTGGGATTCCCGGGAAACCTCTCGGTCGTGAACCCGCACATCTTGAGCGGCATCGAATTCCATGACCATTACGGCAGCGGCCCGATAGGGCAGGGACTTGCTACTTCGGTTCAGTACATTCCGGAACAGACCAAGGGCGACTGGGGGCTCAAGGGGGCTGCGGGCCTCACCGTGCAGGAAGTCGTTCTCGATGCGCCTTTCTTTATCTGGGACAGTTTCCGCTTCTCGTTCCGCCGTCTTGACGACGAGATGCTCAAGAACTTGGGCGAGAAGTTCTTTACCGAATTCAAGAAGCGTGACGGGGAATGCTCTGACGATTGCCGCGTCAAGTCCATGGACCCGTTCGATCTTTCCGCGTTTGACGTGTATGCCCAGCTGAACGGCTCCGATTCCATGGGTAACGCCTGGGCGTTGCGCACGTTGTACAGCTCCGACGAATATTCCATCAAGCAGGATACCTCGAGGGTCTACAACGAGGTGAATTCCATCGACATCATCGAGGGTGAACAGCAATACCTGGTGGTGGGTGCCGAATATATGAGCAAGTTCGGGACGAGCGCCCATGCGGGATTTGTCCGCGAGCACCTGGGCGATACGCTCCGCGACACGACTGGATTTCGCAGTACTGCGAATACCAAGGAAGGCTCGGCCTTTATTGATGGCTATGATTACACGCATACGACCATCAGCGGCGGGCTCGACAAGAATTTCAAGGGCCGGATCCTCGGCGCTGGATTGAGCGGTGCCGTGCTGTACGAACAGCACATTGTTGAACGCGAATACCCTGACTTTGGCGGTACGCAATCCGATGACTACAAGACGGGCGTGCTTTCGGGAACGGGTCGCTTCGACTGGAAGCAGGATTATTCCGAATACATCCTCTCCGTCGGCGGCGTTGCCGACGCGGTGGATCATAGCGCACAGCCGACGGCTTCCA
This sequence comes from uncultured Fibrobacter sp., assembly GCA_946408125.1. GTDB lineage: Bacteria > Fibrobacterota > Fibrobacteria > Fibrobacterales > Fibrobacteraceae > Fibrobacter. The sequence goes on along the minus strand of CAMJQW010000030.1, from coordinate 16,850 downwards.
TGGATGTGGAGCGCAACCTGAGCGGCAGGGATACGACGTTCTGGCGTGTTTTCGGTAACGTCGCCTACCGCAGTGACTGGAAGCCCTATTACGATGACGGCGACCTGACGGGGCGTCTCGAGACGGGAACGTCGGGCAAGCTCGGTTTCGGTTTCCGTTCCAAGTATTTCGATGGCCAGGCGAGCGGGTTCGGACGCTATTACTTCGATCCGCTGTTGCCGATGCCCAAGGCGTACGCACAGTATGACGACGTGACTCCGATTGACTATGCCTGGGTTTCGGGTGCGAACGTGAAGGTGGAGTGGAAGACGTCGCATCATTTCTCGCTCTCTTCGAACGTGAGTTCCGTGTATGGCGAATACGAACTGGAAGGAGACGGCTCTCTCCCGTGGGAAGCGAATTCCCGCCTGGATATCGTCTCGCATTTCCGTTATTACCCGCGCAAGGACTCCATGATTTCGGTGATCCTTACGCACCATGCCGCATGGCATAGGCCGCTGTACGGTTACCATATCACGCCGTCGAATCCGGAAACGCGCGAAAACGGTACGCGCCGCCTGAAGGACATGCATGAATTTACGGACTTGTTCCGCACGGATGTCCGCGTGAACCTGGACCTGCACCGCGACAAGGGGCTTTTCCGCGATGCGAGATTCTACCTGGAACTGGACAACTTCCTCTCGAAGCTTGACGTGGACGCCCTGAAGTTCCTCGGCTCGCAGAACGCGCGTGAACGTTCGTGGGTTACCGAGGATGCCGACGAGAATTCCGTCAACGGTTACGACCTGGTGCCGTTCATGGCGAAGGGCATGGGACTCTACCTGCAGTTCGGTGTCGAAGTGCAGCTGGGACTTTAATTAGACGAATGAAGGCCGCTTTACTTGCAATCTTGTTGTGTGCGGGATTGTGCGTGGCGCAAGGCACGGACAGTGCATTTGTTCCGCCCAAGCCTGCGAAGCCTCTGCGTTTTTGTACTGCGGCCAGGCAGTGGATCGATTACGCAAGCCACGATTCGAACCTTGTCGAAATCACGAACATGAAGGGAGTCCGCATGGACTTGAGGTACGGTACGTTCAATAACGTTACCGGCCATGACCTCTATTGCGGAATCCAGCGGGCATTCCTGCATCGCGATGCCTTGCCGAAATTGCGCCGCGCCCTCGCACTCATTGCGAAGGAACTTCCGGGCTATTCCATCGTGGTGTTCGACGCCGCTCGCCCGATGTATGCTCAGGCTGCCCTCAAGAGCACGGTGGCGGGAACGCCCTATACGAACTACGTGTCGTCGGGAAAGACCGGCGGACTGCATAATTACGGGCTCGCGCTCGACATCGGGCTTGCCGACTCCACGGGAACCCTGCTCGATATGGGAACCGATTTTGACTCGTTCGAGAAATGTGCGGGAGAGGTGGGCGAGGCCGCGGCGCTTGAAAGCGGACGCCTCACGCAACAGCAGGTGGATAACCGCAACCTGTTCCGGGGTATCATGAAGCGCGCGGGATGGGTGACGCTACAGAGCGAGTGGTGGCATTTTAACGCATACACGCGCGCTTACACCAAAGAACACTATCCGCTGTTCCCGATGTAAGCTTCTTTTAAGGCAATGCCTTGATGCTGGCACGTTTCAGGCGGTCGTTCAACGCCATGCCGACTCCCGTATTCGGGATCGGGTCCACGAGAATCAGGTCGTATTCGGATTTATCCAGATCGTGCATGAACGCGTAAAGCTTCGATGTCGCTTCAACCATGTCTCCGGATTCGGAGAGGTTCACGGTCGCGGGAATTACGCCGGCCTGCATTCCGAACGCGATGCGTACGGTATGTGGCGGAAGCTTGTAGCCTGCGGGAACTTCACCGAAGTATAGCGGTACCTGCGGACGGTAATGCGTGTCGCACTGTCCGGGCGCGAGCATCGGCTGTCCGGGTTTGCTCGTAGATTCCTTGATGTTCACTTCGCCGAGTACCGCCTTGAACATTTCCGGCGTAATGGCGCCCGGACGCAGGACGGTCGGGATTTCGCTTGTGAGCGAGATGATGGAACTCTCGACCCCGACGCTGCAAGGGCCGCCGTCGACGATACCCGCGATGCGTTCGGAGAGCTGCGCGGCGACATGCTCGGCAGTCGTCGGGCTCACGTGCTTGAAGAGGTTCGCGCTCGGGGCGGCGAGCGGGAGACCCGATTCCTTGATGATCGCCTGTGCGACCGGATGGCTCGGGAAACGTACCGCGACTGAAGGCAATCCGCTCGTACAGAGGTCGGGAATGCAGTCCTTCTTCGGGAGGATGATGGTCATCGGGCCCGGCCAGTAAGCTTCGGCGAGCCTGTAGGCTGCTTCGGGGATGTCTTTCGCGATATTATCAAGTTGAGCGATGTCCGCGATATGCACGATCAGCGGATCGAATGTCGGACGTTCCTTGGCCGCGAAAATTTTGGCGAGGGCCTTGGGTTCGAATGCGTTGCCGGCAAGCCCGTAGACGGTTTCCGTCGGGATGGCGACTACTTCGCCTTCCTTGAGGAGCCTTGCGGCTTCGCTGACGCTTGTCCACGGGGGAAACTTCATGATAGACCAAAAATAAAAAAAGGATGGCGGATTTGCCATCCCTTTAAATGCGATGCTGTGCACCGCGCTTTATGCTTCGGCGGCAGGTTCTTTCGGTTCGTCCTTGCGGCCGAAGTCGAATACCTTGTCGCAGGCTCCGTTGAAGCGCTTCCAGATCTTGTCGGACTGGTCGCGAGGTACGGCGCCGACTTCCTTCCAGAGGCGACGCAGGTGCTTCACTTTGTTCATCGCGTTTCCGACGGTCGCTTCGCTCAGGTCGGAGAGGAGGTCTTCGGCCTGTTCGCAGAGCAGGACCTTCTTTTGCAGGTTGTTCTGACGGGCCTGTTCCTGGATGTCGAGCTGGTCGCGGCGGCGCGTGAAGAAGTCATCGCACACTTCGCGGAAGTTCTTGTGCAGCAGCAGGTCGTCGATACCGCAGGAACCGAGCGTACGCCAGTCCTTCTGGAGGTCACGGACGGCGTCGGCCAGCTGGTTTGAACCGGCGCTTTCCGCGAACTGCTTTACCTTCTCGATGATGTCCTGCTTCTGCTTCTTGATTTGGTCAAGCTGCTTGCGGAGGTTTGCATCGATTTCGGCGCAACGTTCCAGGAACTGGTTGATGGTTTCGCTGAAACGGTCGTTGATCGATTCGATGGATTCCTTCGGGACCATGCCGATGGTCTTCCATTCGGCTTCGATACCCTTCACCACGTCGATGAGTTCGGCAGAAATGTTGTTGATGTCGAGCGCTTCGAGCTTTTCGCAAAGTTCGGTCTTCTTCTTGAGGTTTTCCTTCTTGGCTTCGTCCATTTCTTCGAAATGGCCGCGCTTCTTGTCGAAGAATGCGTCGCAGGCGGTGCGGAAGCGGGTCCAGATCTCGTCGGACTTGCTCTTCGGGACGGGACCGGTCGCCTTCCAGGCTTCCTGCAACTGCTTGAGCTTGTTGGATGTCGCATTCCAGTCCGTGGAATTGGAGAGGGCTTCGGCCTGCTCGCAAAGCTTGATCTTCTTTTCGAGGTTTGCTTCGCGGTTGGCGTCTTCCTTCTTCTGGTTTTCCTTGTGCTGGGCGTAGAATGCGTTCGTCGCCGCCTTGAACCTGTCCATCAGGGCGGAGATGTTTTCCTTGGGCACCATGCCGATGGCCTTCCAGCTTTCCTGGATTTCCTGCATGGCCTTGAACTTGTCTTTCCAGAACATCCCGGCGTCGGCGACGAGCGATTCGATCTTCGCGCAGAGTTCTTCCTTCTTCGCGAGGTTGGCCCTGCGTTCGGCCATCTGCTCTTCGATGAACGGAGCGCAGTTCGTGCGAATCTGTTCGAAGAATGCCTGGAATTTTTCCTTGAATTCGTTGAACTTGGTTGCCGAGGTCGGACCGCTGTTCTTCCACTTGTTGCTCAGGTCCTTGAGTTTCGAGAGGACTTCCTGGCTGCCCGGTTCCTTGGAAAGGGCTTCCATTTCGGAAAGGATTTCGGCACGGTCGTTTTCGTTGTGCCAGGATTCCCACTGGCGCATTTCCTGGAAGCGCTCCGTGGCGGCCTTGTATTCGAGCCACAGGTCGTGGTACTTGAACTTCTGCTCGCCAACGATTTCCTTCCATTCGTTGTAGACGTTGCGGAGCTTGAGGCTCAGTTCCTTGAAATCTTCGTTTTCGTCAAAGCCCTTCACGCGCTCGATGAGCTTCTTGAGCTTTTCGGAATTCGCCTCGAAAACCTTCTGTGCATTTTCCGTGAAGGCGGAAATCTTTTCGCTCAGCTTGTTGCGGAGTGCGTTGTAGGCCTGGAGGTTCGGGTCTTCGCCTTCGAGAAGCGGAAGCTTTTCCCATTCGCGGACGATGGCGTGCAGGTGCTTTTGCGTCGTTTCGCTCGCGTCCGTATCGGCGAGCGCTTGGAGGCGTTCCAGCAGTTCAGGACGGGAGGACTCGTCGATGGGCGTCTCTGCTTCGGCAGGGGCGTCGGACTTCTTTTTCATGTCCTGCGCCTTGAAGAACGCCTGGTTGAAGCGCTTGATGTCGGAGACATCCATAACGGACTTGGCATCGCTCCATTCAGCGATGATGGCGTCGATGCGCTCGGCCTTTTCCTGCGGATTTTCGGCGGCCAGGATCGATTCGAGTTCGCCGAGAATTTCAATAAGGTGCGCCTTCTTGGCCTGCTTTTCGGCTTCGGCCTTTTCGGCTTCGATCTTTGCTGCGTTGGTTTCATCGCAGAATTTGCAGAAGCTCGCGTAAATCTCTTCGAGCGTCGCCTGTGCGGGGCCCATGCCGAGGTTGTTCGCTTCCTTGAGGAGGTCCTCGAAAAGCGGCTTTGTCGCGATGGGGTCCTTCTGGGCGGCCAGGTGGTGCGCCTGCTGGATAAGCGCTTCGCGCTTGCTGATGAGGAGTGCGGCGGCCTTCTTTCCGCCGTCGGCGGCTTCCTTCTGGGCGCGAATCTTTTCGGCAGCAATCTTGCGTGCCGAAGTGTGCTTGGAACTCTTCGCGATATCGGAGAGGAGGCTTTCCGAATCGATGCGGTCTACGGCGGCCTTGGCGATTTCTTCTTTTGCATCCCTATTGGCAGCGACGGCGAGCACGTTAGTCTTGCCCGTAATCTTCACGAGTTCCATGCGGAGTTCGGAACTGGGCATGGACTTGACGAGTTCTTCTGCGTAACGGGTATCCTTGATGTCGCTGAGATACTTTCTGACTTCACTATTCGCGGGTTCACGGAAATTCTTGAGCATCTTTGCGACTTCTTCGAAATAGCGATTTTCCGCAAGGCGGCGAATGCTTGCTTCGCTGTCGTTCTTGGAAATCTGGAGAAGAACCGGAATCTGGTTCAATTTCCGAACGGCTGCAGTTCTGACATCACTATCTTCATCGGTAATGGCAATGCGTTCCAGGGTGTCCTGGGTCTCCAGTTCCTCGACGGCCTCGATGCGCTTGTCGGGATTGGAATTTTGCCATTTCGGTCTAAAAGTATCAAGTAGGCTCATAAGATTCTCCAAATAGTTAGGCGGCCCTTTGGGGGGTCGTGTAACATAATCTAACTAAAAAGTTTTAAAATCGTTTAAGAAAATATTGGATTGCTGGCAATTAATAGGGGATAAAACGGGTGCGGATTACCTATCTTTACGGCGAAAATGGCAAAACGCATACCCAAGACGACTGCTCCCGAGCAAATTCGCAAGAAACACAAGGCTGAAAGCCTGGCTCGGTTCTGCGAGGTGTATATCCCGCAGGCGCCGTCCGTCTATACCTACGGGATCCCCGGGGACCTCGGTGGGAAAGCGAAAATTCAACGCGGGAGCGTGGTCTGGGTGCAGTTTTCCACCCGCAAGAAACCCGCCCTCGCGGTAGTCTCGAAGGTGGTGACGGAACGTCCCGAGTTCGATGTGCGGTGTGCTTATCCGCATGAATCGGGATATGTATTCAGTGAACGCTATATGGAGGCCCTCGAATGGGTGGCGCGTTACTACATCAGTACGCCCATGAAGGCCCTAGACGTATTCTGGCCGGCAGAAATTGACCGCTACCTGGATGCGCTCGTGGCCCGCCGCGGTGATGCCGCGCCGGAAAGTGTTGCGCTCCCGAAAGCCCGCGCCCAGGCAATCGAAAATCCGCCCCTGACGGATGAACAGCGCGTGGCGCTCGATTCGCTCATTGCCGACCTCTCGGGAACGGGATTCCGTGGGAGCCTTTTGCATGGGGTTACTGGCTCGGGAAAGACCCGCGTATACCAGGAACTGGCTCTCGAGGCGCTTAAGCGCGGAAAGAAGGTGTTGATTCTTGTTCCGGAAATTGGCCTTACCCCGCAGACGTCCAAGCGCTTTGAGGATTTTTTGAACGTGCCCGTTCCGGTATTGCATTCGGCGCTTTCCGCCCCGAAGCGCCGGGATGCTTTCGTGTCCATACTGGATGGACAGGCAAGGGTCGTTCTCGGGACGCGCAGTGCGATTCTTGCTCCGTTCGATTTCGACGTGGTGATTCTTGATGAGGAACACGATTCTTCGTTCAAGCAGCAGGATCCGGCGCCGCGCTATCATACGCGCGAGCTCGCGTTTCATCTGGCCTACAAGTATGGCGCGCTCGTTGTACTCGGGAGTGCGACTCCCTGCCTTGAAACATTCTTCAATGCGAGTGCAGACAAATTAAAACTTCTGAAGCTGGAAAAACGCGCTACATCGGTTCCCCTTCCGGATGTGAAAATCATCGATATGGGGCAGGTACGCCAGCAGAAGGGGCTGCTCCTGTCGCCCGACTTGCGAGATTCTCTCGTGCAATGCGTGGAGTCGGGCGAGCAGGCAATCGTATTGATGAACCGTCGTGGCTACTCGAAGATTCGTGTCTGTACCGCATGTAGCGAGACGCTCTACTGCAAGCATTGTCATGTCCCGCTCGTTTACCATAAGCAGTACCGTTCGCTGCTATGCCATTATTGCGGAACGCTTTATCCTGTCGATACTCCGTGCCCGTCTTGCGGGGCGGCAACCTACGAATTCGTGGGTGGAGCCATCGAGAAACTCGAGGAAGAAATCGCCGAGTGGGTTCCGGGTGCGAAGATTGTCCGCATGGACCGCGACACGACGCAGAATGTAGGCTCGATAGAAAAGATTCTGGATGCTTTCCGGAATCGCGAGTACAATATTCTGCTCGGCACGCAGATGGTCGCGAAGGGTCATGATTTTCCGGGAGTGCGCCTCGTAGGCATTGTGGGGGCGGATAGCGGATTGGGAATGCCCGACTTCCGCAATACGGAAAGGTTGTTCCAGCTGTTGAGCCAGACGGCGGGTCGTGCGGGCCGCGCGCAGGGCGGCGGAAAAGTCCTGATACAGACGCTCAACCCGAACGAGCCTGTGATGCGCTTTGCGCTTCACCACGATTTTGCCGGATTTGCGACGAAGGAACTTGAGGACCGCAAGGATGCCTTTTATCCTCCGTTCTGCAAGCTTGTGGAAGTATCTTTCGGAAGCAAGGATGAGCAGTTGCTCCGCGATGCGGTGGAACGTGTAGAAAAAATGTGCCGAGCCGAAAAATCCGTAATGGTTCTTGGCCCAGTTGATGCTTTCATACCCAAGATCCTCAATGTACATTGGGCCAAGCTTTATCTGAAGACGAATGATCTTGCGGCTGTACGGCGGATCCTAGGACCTGTCGTGAATTCCCCGAAACCGTGGGCTGCGGGGGTGGAAATCAAGGTCGAAATAGAGTAGGGCTACTTCTGCCTCAGGATGGCGCGGAGCTCGTCGGCGGCCCTTTCGAGGTCGTCATTCACGATGGTGTATTCGTACTTGCCCTTCGTTTTGGCGAATTCCATTTCTTTTTTGGCGTTGTGGAGGCGCGTCTGGATGACTTCTTCGGAATCCGTACCGCGTCCGCGGAGCCTGCGTTCAAGTTCTTCCTCGCTCGGCGGAAGGATAAGGATGCCGGTCGCGTCGGGATAGACCTTGTCGAAGTTGACCTTGCCGAACACGTCCAGGTCGAAAAGGACCCGCTTGCCCTGACGGAGCATGTCCTCGACGAAGAACTTGGGCGTACCGTAGTAGTTCCCGTGCACCTCGTTCCATTCGATAAGGCCGTCTTCCTTGATGAGCTTTTCGAATTCCTCCTTGGTCTTGAAGAAGTAGTGGACTCCGTCCACTTCACCGGCCCGCGGCTGGCGGGTTGTCGCCGAGATGGAATACACGATGTCGGGGAATTCCCCGATGACCTTGTCCTTGAGGGTGGTCTTGCCCGCGCCACTGGCGGCGCTCATTACGAAAAGCTTGTTTTTCATGCGAACAAATATACTAAATGGCACAATTAGGTTTCTATATTTCCTATTATTCGGTGTGTGGGATTAGGGAGAGAACATGAAATCTTATTTTTCTCTTATTACTTTGATGTGCGCCTGCGTTGCGGGGGTGGCTTTTGCCGACCCGACGGTTTCAATTTTCGTGAAGGATGCGTCCGAGTTCCAGGCGATACAGAATGACTTGCAGCAATTGAAGGCGGGAATCGGTAGTGACAATCCCGAGGTCGATTCCTTGATCAATCGTGCGAACCGCATCGCGAAGATGAACGACCGATGCAGCATGGTTTCCATCAACGATGTGCTTGACGAGGAGTGCGGACACTTTTATGCCGTAGAACTCCCGGAATTCGAATCCCGCTATATGGAAGTGACTGGCGAACTCCGCTTGGGCGTGGTGACCATGGCAAACGACCTGGAACAGCGCACGCAGCAAATCGATGCCTGTACCGATGCTTTTTCGAGAATTATTGCTTCCAAGGAAAACCTCCTGAAGATCGAGGGCGGCGTGGACCTGGAACCGCTGTCGCATGCTGGCGCTTTTGATGCCTCGTATAATTTCAAGCTGCGCTACGATGAGCGTCGCATGGACCAGCAGAAGCATTTTGCGGAACTTTGGCTTTCAAAATGTGGCGACATCGTGCTGCGCAAGTCCGGTGATGAATTTGCGCCTCTGTTTGTGCAGGCGCTTGACCACATGAACGATTCGCTTTTGCACACGAAGACAAACCTGAAGGTTGTGCTCGATTCGTCGGACCTCTCGCTCTACCTAGACCTGAACAGACCTGTGGCGGGCGCGTACTACTTGAGCGGTGCTGAACTCTTTAACGTGACGGAAATCCCGACCGGAAAGGAGAATGCACACCTGCTTGTGGACATGAAGGACAAGTCCGTGAATTTCCCGAGGGGGCGCGATGGTGAAATGGCCGCTTACAAGGGCCGTGTGGAATTCGAGAAAGCGAGCGACGACCTGGTGGGACGCTGAATCTGGGGGCGCGATTCTTCGGCCATCAAGGCGATGCCCAAGATGAATACGAAGACGGTCTCTTCGACCATGATTGTCCCGGATTCGGCTGCGAAAGAGGACGTGCAGCCTGGCGACAAGGTGGATAACGGCCTTCCCGAAGCGAAAAAGTCGGATGGCCCGCACTGGGTGCTTATCGGAATTTCGGCGGCGACTCTCATCGCAGGTTCAACGCTTGCTGTCATCTACAACAAGAAGGCGAAGGACGAAAGTACGAAGCAGCCTTCTTCGCAGGAAGAATTCAACAATCGGCATGATGACATCGGCAAGTACCAGAAGGTGCGCGCGGCAGGTATTGGCATAGCAATTTTGGGCGGCATCGGGCTTGGCCTGAGCATTGCTTTCTAGGAGGGGACGACATGAATTCGAAATTAAGATTTATCTCTCTCGTCTTTGGTCTCTCTTCTCTCATCTCGTTTTCCGCTTGTACCGATTACCAGGAGGAGTTCGACAACAACTTCGGCGCGCTGGAATATGCGGATGATTCGGGCGAGATTCCTGTTATTGATTCTAGTCCGAGCGGCGATATCCTGTCTTCATCGGATGAGGATTCGAACGAGAATGATCCTGTTTCTTCAAGTGTTGATGACGCACTGTCATCGGCTAATCCTGCTTCTAGCGGGGCGGAACAGTCCTCGTCGTCGAAGGGAAAATCATCTTCTTCTGAAAAAACGAAGGAATCTTCTTCATCGGGTAAGGGATCGTCCAGCAGCTCCGCAAAATCGAGCAGCAGTTTCGTTTCGTCGAGTAGCAGTTCGGCCCAATCCTCTTCTAGCTATGAACCTCCTGAAGGAAATTATGGCAAAATGGAGTATCGCGGTCAAACATATAGAACAGTCGTCATCGGAAATCAATTGTGGATGGCGGAAAATATGAATGCCGATGAGGATGGCAGCGTCTGTTATAAGGATTCCACCAAGTATTGTGATATGTACGGCCGCCTTTATTCGTGGGATGCTGCTATGAAAGTTTGCCCCGAAGGATGGCGTTTGCCGGACACGACCGACTGGAGCATCCTGTTTAAGTCGGTGGGCGGAAAGGAAACTGCGGCTACACATCTCAAAGCAACGTCAAGCTGGGATAGTAATGGCGATGGCAATGGAGATGATAAATTTGGCTTTTCTGCGTTTGCTGCAGGAGGTTCGGATACAGGATCTGACCTGAAGTATGCGGGCAAGGGGAACAGTGCTGCTTTCTGGACGAGTGAAGTGAAAAACAGCTATGATGCGTGGGGCGTGGAAATGTATTGGGCGGACTCTTATCCAACTATTGATGAAGAGCCCTTAGCGAGTAATCGTCGGTCAGTCCGCTGCATGAAGGATGCGATCCAGGACGAACGCGATGGCCAGATATACAATATCGTCAAAATCGGTAATCAGACCTGGATGGCGCAGAATCTGAATTACAAGACGGACGACAGCTATTGCTATGGTGAGAATAATGCCCAGACGACTAATAAGTATTGTGAAACATACGGCCGCCTTTATAAAATAAAGAAAACGCTCGAGATGACAGGAGGAGTTTGTCCTGGAGGCTGGCACGTGCCGAACGTTGATGAATGGCAAACATTGTTTGATGCTGTGGAGGGGAAAAACTCTGCTGCCATCCACCTCAAGTCGAAATCAGATTGGAAAGAAGATGATTATGATGATAATGTTGACAGCCGCGGTATTGATGACTATGGTTTCTCGGCGCTCCCGGGAGGACAAAGAGTTGCTGGTGCGTTTACTGGAAGGGGCGAGAATGCTTGGCTTTTGAGTACGACGGCATCTAAAACGAGTGGTTGCTCTGGTTGTAAGTACATTATTAATTTTGTCTATAGCTTGCCGGATGCAGCTTTTTCCGATGGCGTTGAAGAAAACGCTGTCTCCGTCCGCTGCATAAAGGATGCGGAATAAAACGGATTTCCTTGTAGAAATACAATAAAAAAACGGCCTCGCAGCCGTTTTTTTGTAATGCTTACTTGTTCTTGTCCTCGATATACAGCGGTCTCTGCTTGACTTCGTCGTAGATGCGGCCGATGTATTCGCCGAGGATTCCTATCGACATGAGCTGCACACCGGCAAAGAACACGATGGCGGTCATGAGCGATGCCCAGCCGGGGACTGTCGTAGCGGGGGAGAGGAACTTCTCGAGGATGGACCACACGAGCACGCCGAGGCCGACGAGGGTCGCGAAGAATCCCATATAGAAACTGACCTTGAGCGGTGCGGAACTGAATCCGGTAATGCCGTCGAAGGCGAGCCGCATCATCTTTTTGAGCGGGTACTTGGACGTGCCCGCGGTGCGTTCAGCGCGGTCGTACTTGACGCCAATCTTTTTGAAGCCTACCCAGCACACGAGCCCGCGCAAAAAGCGGCTGCGTTCTGGCAGGTTCTTGAGCTGGTCCACCACGCAGCGGTCCATGAGGCGGTAGTCGCCCGTATCGGGCGGGATATCGATGCTCGTGAGCTTGCCGATGAGGCGGTAGAAGCAAAACGCGGTAAAGCGCTTGAAGATGGTTTCGCCCTTGCGCTTGTTCCTCTGCGCGTACACGACCTGGTAGCCCTCGCGCCACTTGACCATCATCTCGTGGATGAGGCTCGGCGGGTCTTGCAGGTCGCCGTCAATAATCACCACCGCATCGCCTATGGCATGGTCGAGGCCTGCGCTGAAGGCGGCCTGGTGCCCGAAGTTGCGGCTAAAGTTGATAATCTTGTTGTTCGGATTGCCCGGAAGCAGACCCTCGACAATTTCGCGGGTCTTGTCCTTAGAACCGTCGTTCACGAAAATGAGTTCGTGCTCGTATTCCTTGAGCTCCTCTTCGAGGACGCGGTAAGTTTCGGCAACAATTTCTTCTTCGTTAAAGACGGGTATGATTACGGATAAGAGCATGGCTTAATTATAGTAATTAGGGAATCAAAACGGAGTTTACGAAGTCGACGTGGGTGCAGTCGATACCGTTCTTGGGAATGGTCTTGAGCGTGAGTTTCTGTACGCCCTGCACGTTCGCGGTCAGGGTGAGCACGGAGCCGTTCTGGAATACGGGGCTTGCTGCGAGCACATTGCCGTCGCCGATAATCTCTACTGAAACGCCCTCGCTGCAGAGGGATTCGTCGTCAAGTCCGAAAGACGTGCGGAAGCTCGAATACTTGCCTTCGATATTGTAGGTGGTTTCGGAAGCAGCGTGAGTGCCGAAACCGTTCTCGAATTTTTGTGCGTCGATGGTGAGCGGGTTGCCTTCGATGCTCTTGTTCTGGCCCATGTTCCCCCAGCCCTGCCTGTGACTTTCGTATTTCAGGTCGGAAAGCGGAATCACTCCGTTCGCCTTGTTGAAATGGAACTTGGAGATGTCGGCAATCTTCGTGTTCTTGGCGAGATCCTGGACGATGAAGCGGATGTGGTTGTAGCCGGGCTGGAGCGTGTCGGACGGGAGTACGAATTCCTTTTCGCCGGTTTCGTACTTGCCCCTTTGCATAATCTTGCTATTCAGCAAAACAAGCATTTCCCAGTTCGCGATAGCCTCGCTGGATTCCTTGAGATTGTACTTGTAACGGAGCGTATCGACGACAATCTTGTTGACATCGGTGTTTTCCTCGAGTTCGTTCAGATTGAGCTTTTCTTCGGCCGGAGCCTCGTTCAAGTTCGCTTCATCGATGGTAATGATGTTTTTCGGATTGTAGTTCTTGCGTCCGTTGAACTTGGCGATCTGAACCCAGTAATTGTTGGTGATGAGGATGTTTTTCACGCCGACCATGTCCATCTCGCGTTCAAACACGTCACAGGTGGTCGCGATGCGGTGCTCGACGGCCTTCTTGTGGTAGGTCTGGCTGTCCCAGCAGTCGAGGCCGCGGATGTAGTAGACTTCGCCGTTATACTTGTCCACCAGTTTCAGGAGTTCTCCATCCTTCATCTGGCGAGCCTTGTCATAATGGATGGACGAAACTCCGTATCCCACGAAGTGCCACGGACGGCCGTAGATGAACATCCTGTCGGCGGGAGGCTGTTCCTTGAGCCATTTCAGGATTTCATATTCCTCGATGGTCAGGTGGTTGCGGTTGTACATGATGTTCTTGTTGAAATCTTCCTTGTAGTGGAAGGTCCATCCTGTGAACAGGAGCGCAATAATGAGCCCCCCGACGAGGGTGAGCTTGTCTACGTTCTTCTTGTCGATGGATTCGGCGAAGAACGACACCATGTGGGCGACGGGAAGTGCGCCGACGAACGCCATGGAAGGCAACATCACCAGGCTGTAGCGCTGGTTGATCTGGATGGAAAAGTCGCCCGAGACGTTCTCGAGGATCATGTAGGTCTGGATATGGTAGAGGCACAGGAAAACAAGTGTCCACAGGTAGAACTTGTCGCCCTTTCTGGCGTCGTAGACGGCGCGGAAGATAAGGTAGATGGCGCCGATGACGAACAGGTAGTTGAAGTAGGTGAGGAATGGGTTCTCGAGTTCTCCGTTTTCGCGGAGCGGGAGCGTCATTTCGGTCCAGTTTTTGGCGAGGTCTTCGAAGAAATGCCCGTGCGCTTCGAATTCTCCGCCCTGGAAACCGAATCCCTGGAAATAGCTGATGGTGAGCAGTGCCGGGACCGAGAACAGCGAGAGCGTCACGAAGAATGCGGGGGCCTTGAAGTCCTTCTTGTCAAGGATTTTCGGGAGCGCGAAGAAGATGAACGAAAGGAGGCAGAAGGCTGTTTCCTGGCGGGTCTGCGCGAAGAAGGCGAGGACGAGGGCCAGGAGGATCCAGTGCTTGATCGTGTTGCGGTCATAGGCCCACTTGAAAACGAGGAGCGAGAGTGCGGACAGGAATATATATAGGGGTTCCACCGACATGGATCGGAACTGGAAAAGCACGGTCGGCTGGAGTGCGGTGAGAAGAGCCGCGAAGAAGGCGAGCAGGGGCTGCCTTGTCCAGGCGACTATCGCGAGGAACATCAGGAGGAAGCTGAGCGGCAACATCAAGAGTTCTGCCTTGAAAATCCAGCGCAGGTCGGTGCCGAAAAGCGGCATCCCGAGTAAATAGAGGAACGAGAGCCCCTTGGTCTTGAAGCTGTTGGATTTGCCGACGCAGTTGAGTCCGCCGTTCTCGAAATATCCCTGGTTGCAGGTCCCGCTTTCCTGATTGTAGTACATGTTCTGCGCGACGGACATGAATACGCTCTCGTCACTCTGGACGCGGTGGCGGGCCTCAATCTGGGTGCCAGCGAAGATGGCTACCGCTACGGCGAAGGTGACGGCGAAGATGCTGAACGCCTTTTCGGGGAGGATACCCTTGATCCATTCACGGAAGTCCTTGCTTAACAAGCAGATAAGGACAATCGCGGCAATGAACTGGACGGCGAACAGCGGGAGCGGGAGGTAAAGGTCGAGCTGGCGGATGGTCTCCTTGTGGCCGACGTTCGGGCCGAGGTACACGAGGAAGGGAATGACGAGTGCGAGAATGAGCCCGATAATTCCGGCTGGATGGGCTAAATTCTTGAATATCAACGAAATGGAATCTTTGAAGTTCATATGGCAAGCCTTGTGGGTATTTTCCTTGAACTTCCAAAATATAGTTTTTTATCCTATGTTGCTTTAACCGGGTACGAAAGCCTTGTGAGAATGCGTAAAAAAAACTAAATTTGGCGCGTAAATAACAACACCCTAAAGAGGTTTTACCGTGCAAGACTCCTTAGTTACGAAAGCAGCCGACAACGTCCGAATTCTTTCTGCCGCGATGGTGCAGAAGGCGAAGTCCGGGCATCCGGGTGGTGCCATGGGCGCCGCTGATGCCACGACGCTTTTGTTTGCGGAGTTCCTGCGCTTCGATCCGGACGATCCGGAATGGATGGGCCGCGACCGCTTCTTCATGGACCCGGGCCACATGAGCCCGCTCCTGTACTCCGAGCTCGTGCTCACCGGCCGCCTCACGCTTGACGACGTGAAGGATTTCCGCCAGCTCGGCAGCCGCACTCCGGGTCACCCCGAACTGGACGTGATGCTCGGCATCGAGAACTCCTCGGGTCCGCTCGGCATCGGCCACGGCATTGCACTTGGCGCCGCCATCGCCGAACGCTTCATGGTGGAACGCTTCGGCTCCATCCTCGAGCACAAGACGGTCTGCCTCGTTTCTGACGGCGGCCTCGAAGAAGAAATCGCGTACGGCGTTGGCCGTATCGCAGGCCACCTCAAGCTTTCGAACCTCATCTTCTTCTACGATGCGAACCAGGTGCAGCTGAGCTGCAAGACCGAAGACGTGATGAGCCACGACTTCGTCGGCCAGTACAAGGCATGGGGTTTCCGCGTTATCGAATGCGACGGTTCCAACATCGCCGAACTCCGCAAGGCATTCAAGGAAGCCTGGGCCGAGAAGGAAAAGCCGACGCTCGTGTTCGGCCACACCACGATGGCGAAGGGCGCCGTTGCCGAAGACGGCAAGAGCTACGAAGGCGAAGTTTCTACGCACGGGCAGCCGCTCAACGCTGCCGGTGCATCTACCACCGCGACGGTCAAGAACCTCGGCGGTAACCCGGACGACCCGTTCCAGGTGTTCGACGACGTGAAGGCTGGCTTTGAAGCCCGTGCAAACGAACTTCGCAAGGAAGTTGCCGAATGGAAGAAGGCCAAGGCCGCTTGGGATGCAGCGAATGCCGAAAAGTCCGCGACCCTCAATGAATGGCTCTCCGGCAAGGCTCCGGTGCTCAACCTCTCGAACCTCCCGATCAAGGAAGGTGTCGCTACCCGCGTCACGAGCGGTACGGTGCTCGGCTACCTCGCCGAAAACTTCCACAACATCATTTGCAGTTCCGCCGACCTTTCCAACTCCGACAACACGCAGGCGTTCCTCAACAAGACGGGCATCTTCCGTCCGAACGACTTCAAGGGCGCGTTCGTGCAGGTGGGCGTTGCAGAACTGACGATGGGTGCCATCATGAACGGTATCGCGTTGCAGAAGGGACTCTTCCCGATTTGCGCCACGTTCTTTGTGTTCAGCGACTTCATGAAGCCCGCTATCCGCATGGCCGCCCTCATGGGGCTGCCTGTCAAGTACGTGTTCACGCACGACAGCTTCCGCGTGGGCGAAGACGGCCCGACGCACCAGCCCATCGAACACGAAACGCAGATCCGCCTGCTCGAAGACCTCACGAAGGAAAACGGCAAGGCCGAAATGCTCGTGCTCCGTCCGGCAGACGCTTTCGAAACGCTCGCTGCCTGGGAAATGGCTTTCGAGAACAACGACAGCCCGACGGCGCTCATCCTCACGCGCCAGGTGGTGAACTCTCTCCCCGGCGACAAACGCTACGAAGCCGCGAAGGCCTGCCGCAAGGGCGCCTACATCGTGAGCGACAATACCGCAGCGGGAAAGAACCCGGACCTCACGCTTGTGGCGAACGGTTCCGACGTGCTCCTGGAACACCAGGCCGCCGAACTCCTCCGTGCCGAAGGCAAGGCCGTGCGCGTCGTCTCCATGATCAGCCCGGCTCTCTTCCTCAAGCAGGAAAAAGCTTACCGCGACCAGGTGCTCGTGCCCTGGACTCCGGTGTTCGCTCTCTCCAGCG
>CAMJQW010000029.1 GCA_946408125.1 uncultured Fibrobacter sp. | reverse complement strand
AGCCCGTGGTGCATGTGCTGACTCCGCTCGCCACCAAGGAATCCTGGATTCGCGTCTCGGGCGTGGATTTTGGAAACGGTGCCGAGAATCTCCGCATCAAGGCGGCCAACGTGGGCGATGGCAACAAGGTTGAAATCCACAAGGGTTCCGTGAGCGGCTCGCTCGCCGGTACTTGCGAACTAGCGAAGACGAGCGGCTGGAACGACTATTCCGACAACGACTGCGAACTTTCTGGCTTGAGCGGTGTCGTGGACGAACTGTTCTTCGTGTTCAAGGGCTCCAAGGACTCCACCATGGGCATCCTGGAATGGGAATTCCAGGGCACCAAGCGTGAACCTGAACCGCAGAAGGCGTTCGGCGGCAAGGCCTGGGCGATTCCGGGCCAGATCGAAGTCGAAAACTTCGATGAACCGGGCTACGGCGCGGGCAACGATTCCTATGCCGACTCGGATTCCGAGGACCATGGCATAGAGAATGGTGGCGATAGCTACCGTGAAGGTACGGGTGTCGATATCTACAAGAAGGCCACGGGCTATGTCGTGGGTTACAACCAGACGGGCGATTGGCTCGAATACACCGTAAATATTGCGGCCGCCGGTGACTACACCATGTATGCTTCTGTTGCGACGGAAAACTCGACGGGCAGTTTCACGCTTTCCATCGATGGTCAGTCCATTGCGGAAGTCCCCGTTTCGGGAAGCAGCTGGGATGAATTCAGCAATGTCAGTGCGAACGTGACGCTTCCGGCTGGCGAGCATATCCTTCGCTTCGAAGTGACGGGCGATTGGTTCGATGTCGACTATTTCAGGTTCGTGGCGGGCAAGGATGCTCCGGATACCTTGCCGGAAGCTATCGCGCAGGTCAGGTTCCAGAATAGCGCCGCAGGAGCTTACCGCGTGTTCAGCCTCTCGGGCAAGCTGCTCGGTACCGTGGACCTGAACCGCATGGATGCCCCGCAGGCCCTCAAGGCTGCTGGCTACGCCGATGGCGTCTACATGCTCAAGCAGGTGAAGGGCGGCAAGAAGTTTATGGTGAATTCCGCCAGATAACTTCGGGCCTGATCCTTAGGTTTGAAAATGCCCTGGACTTTTGTCCGGGGTATTTTGTTTCGGCATTTTTCGGGAAAAAAGAAAACCCGGCTGAAAAGCCGGGTTTCTTCTGCGGTCGGACAGACTTGAACTGTCATGGGATCGCTCCCACTAGCACCTCAAGCTAGCGTGTCTACCAATTCCACCACGACCGCGTGGTCCTAAATGGAACGGCAACAAATTTAGTTTAAAAGGACGGCCTTGTAAAGGGGGGCGGGGCATTTTTTCGAAAAAAATGGGTCGTTTAATGCTCTCGCTCCCGCTTATACCTCGGCCACCAGCTTGTCGAAAACCTGCCCGCGGACCTTGTAGTTCTTGAACAGGCCGAAACTGGCGCAGGCGGGGCTCATGATGACCGTTCCGCCCTTGCCGATAGCGAGGCTGTCGGCGAAGGCATCCTCGAGCGTGGGGAAGATCTTCGCCTCGATTCCGGAGGATTCGAGGCCGGCCTGCACGAGCGATTCGAGCATGCGTTGCGCGGTGGCGCCGATGAGCGCGATACGCTTCAGGTTCGGGCGGTCTTTGACGAGAATCTGGGAAAGTTCGGTAAAGTCCGCATTCTTCTCGGAACCGCCGAGGATGAGCGCGAAGGGGCGCTTCATGCTTGCCGTGGCGGCGATTGTCGCGTCGGGACGGGTGGCGTAGCTGTCGTTATAGAACTCGATGCCGTTCTTTTCGCCCTTGAATTCCATGCGGAAGGGGAGTGTCTCGTAGCTCTTGAGGGCTTCGAATGCGTCGGCCACCTTGATGCCGAGAGCTTTCACGGCGAGGGTCGCCGCCGCCATGTTCTCGAGCTGGTAGATGCCCTTCACCTTGCAGTCGGAGAGGTAGAGCTTTTCGCCGTCAATCGCGAGGGTCGCACCGTCGATGACCGCATCGCCATCGCCCTGATTTGGGCCGTCCGCGAGGGTAATTGCGTATTTTGTCCGGGCGGGGCTTTCGCCCGCAATTTTCGCGGTCGGCTCCGCATCTTTCAGGTAGACACAGGTGGCGTCTCGCTTCTGCCAGCGCACCAGGTTCGCCTTCGCGTCGCGGTATTCTTCGACGCTCTTGTGCCAGTCGAGGTGCTCGGTCGATACGCGCAACACCACGCCCACATCGGGGGAGATGGACAGCGTCATCAGCTGGAAACTCGAAAGTTCGAGGATGCTCACGCGGTCGGGCGTTTCCGTTTCGAGCAGGTCGAGCGCGGGCACGCCAAAGTTGCCGCCGATTTCATTGTTTACGCCGCACTTGGTAAGGATGTGGCTCACCATGCTCACGGTAGAACCCTTGCCGAGGGTGCCGGTGACGCCTACGGTCTTCTTTGATTTAGTTTGTTCTAAAAAGAGCTGTATCTGGCTCGTCATGAGCCCGCCGTTCATCTGGAACTTGAACAGTTCCTTGCTCATCGGGTACACGCCCGCCGAACGCACGACGGTCACGCAGTCCTTGAGACCGTCCATGTAGGTTTCGCCGCTGAATGTCTTTACGTTAACGTCTGCGGGCACTTCCGGCAATGTTACCGGGTTCTTGTCCATCACGACGATTTCCTTGATGCCGTTACGTACTAGGTAATTGAATGTGCTCTGGCCTTCGACGCCAAAGCCCAAAACTCCAACCGGTGCGACTAAAGTATTCTGCATAAAAACCTCTGAGAAAAAGTAGAAAACGGTGTATAATGTGGAATGACAAATGACAAATTAAATATCACACATCTCACACTTCACATCACACATCTCACATTATTTTTTTTGTGCCTATGGCAAAAAAAATCCGCCCCGCAAGGCAGGGAGGACTTTCTAATGCGGTCGGACAGACTTGAACTGTCATGGGATCGCTCCCACTAGCACCTCAAGCTAGCGTGTCTACCAATTCCACCACGACCGCGAAGTTTAACGGCGCGCTCCTAACATGCTTGCCGCATGCAGACGGCGCCAATCAAACTTATTCGGCAGCCGGGACTTCGGTAGCCGGTGCGGCCGGAGCTTCGGCCGGAGTTTCGGCTGCGGGCTTGCCGGCGTCGATGACACCTTCTTCGGCCGGAGCGGCGAAGTTACCCGGCAGGGCCGGAACGGCCGGAGCCTGCTGCTGGGCAGAGTTCTCGCGCGTGGCCTTCTGCATGGCGGATTCTTCGACGGCCATATCCTGCTTGGCGGTAATCAGGCCGAGCGCGAACACGATGATGAAGAATACGACTGCCACGCCGCGGGTCAGCTTCTGAATGAAGGTCGCTGCACCGGCGGTAGAGAAGGCAGATTGGCTGGTCATGCCACCGAGACCTGCGAGACCACCCATCTTGTCGTTCTGCACGAGAACGAGAAGCATCAGGAAGAAGCAGAGGAACACGTGGACGACGATCAGAATCCAAAAGAGTGTTGTCATGTTGACGATTCCTTGGTTGGTTGAAAATTACTTCGCTTCGGCAGCGTCGATGATGCCCTTGAAGGTGTCGGCCTTGAGAGCTGCACCGCCGATGAGGCCACCGTCGATGTCCTTCTGGTCGAGAAGGCCGGCAGCGTTACCCGGCTTCATGGAGCCACCGTACTGGATGCGCATGCCTTCGGCAACGGCTTCGCCGTAGATTTCCTTGACCACGGAGCGGACGAAAGCCTGCGTGTCCTGGGCCTGCTGGTCGGTAGCGACCACGCCGGTACCGATTGCCCACACGGGTTCGTAGGCGAGCACGCACTTGGCGGCATCTTCGGCGGAAATATCCTTGAAGGCGCCCTTGACCTGGGTGCTGAGAACGGCTTCGAGCTTGCCGCCGTTACGTTCGTCGAGGGTTTCACCGATGCAGATGATCGGCTTGATGCCCGCTTCGAGGGTCTTCTTGACCTTGAGGTTCACGGTTTCGTCAGTTTCGTGGAAGTACTGGCGCTGTTCGGAGTGGCCGATGATGATGTATTCGGCGCCGATTTCCTTGACCATGTCAACGGAGACCTTACCGGTGAATGCGCCCTGGTCCTTCCAGTGGATGTCCTGGATGGCGAGCTTCACGTTGGTACCCTTGATGACGTCGGCGACCTTCGCGGCGGCGAGGTAGGTCGGGGCGATGACCACTTCGGTCTTCTTCACGTCCTTGACGGCTTCCACGATATCCTTAGCGAGCTGGACGCTTTCGCTAACGGTCTTGTTCATCTTCCAGTTACCAGCAATGATATACTGACGCATAATTAACTCCTTGAGTTGTTTTGAAATTTAACGCGCGTAAATATAGCAAAAAAGCCGCCCTTGGCGGGTCGGCTTTTTGTCTGGATGCGGAAAAACTCCGGCAATTGCAGTTGAATTAGTTGTTGTAGTTGCTGGAACGGCTGGAAGTCGGGGCCGGAGAGCCGCCGTAGCGGTCGCCTTCGATCTTGTCGAGGACCCATTCGCCTTCATAGCCCTTCAGACGGGCGAGGTCGGGGTGCTTCCAGATGAGGCGGGTAATCAGCTGGCCTTCGCGGGTGTAGTATTCCCAGATGCTGCTGTTCTCGGTTTCCGTCTCGTGGTCGGGAGGTCCCCAGAGCAGGTTCACCATGTCGTTGGTCATGCCTTCTTCGATGTACCCCTGCTTGAACACGTCCTTGAGGCGCTTGTCGATGCCCATGCTTTCCTTCACGACGAAGTATTCGCGTTCCCATTCTTTACGGCCTTCGCCGCGTTCGATGAGGATGGGGGAAGAATAGCGGCTAGCGCAGCTCCAGAAGAGCAGTGCGCCGAGCGCAAGTAAACACAGGTGCGGAATTTTCATAGAGTCTCCTTGAAATTTATTGTCCACAAAATAAGAATTTATCTTACAAGTGGCAGAATATTTTTTAGATTTTACATTGAAATGAAGATTTTGGGTCCCATAATCGCAAAATACCTGACTATTCTGCTGATAGTGGTGGCAGCGGGTGCGCAAGCGGAACCCGTCTATGGGGAACGTGACGGCCTGCGCTATGGCCCGAACCTCTCCTGGAGCTTGATGGGCAATACGCCGTTCGTGTGGGGCCAGTGGTTGCCGCAGCTCGTTGGCAACATCCGCTATACGTGGTTGGAGCCCGTCTACGATTCGGATTACGGCCGCGAGCTCGAAAACAACCCGACTTTCCTCAAGATGGAGGCTGCCGTGGAGGCCTCGCCCTTCTACGGGGGATACCTCGCCGGGCTCGGCCTGCGCCCCTTCGGGACCAACCCGCAACTCGAAGTGAACTTTGTCTACGAGAGCTACCTCTATTACAAGTCGAACCTCGAGATGGTCACTGCCGACGTGCAGGGCGGGGGCCGCATTGCCGAAACGTGGAACGCCGACTACATCGTCGACAACGTATGGAAGGACGATGCGGCGAACCTGGACTACGTCCAGCTCTTCGACATTCATATCTGCCTGGAGTACGCTTTCATGCACAGGTCGCTGCTCGGAATCGGCATCCACTACATCCTGTCTGACGTGAGTACGGATTTTGAGGGAAAAAGCTACGACTACAAGCACAATATCCCCGTGTTCAGCCGAGATTTCCTGGTTGAGCTTAATTTTTACGGGAGCATCCGCTTCTCGGACAACTGGGCGGCCGTTTTCGAGAACGATTACTACCGTACCGGCTACCTCCGGAACGGGAGTACCGTCGAAAAGGAATCCCTGGGCTACGCCATGGTCAAGGCGGGTCCCCAGTTGACGTGGAATCAAGGGGCGAGAAGCCTGCTATTGGAATTCGGTATGTGGAAGCGGCCCAAGAACCGCTTCTACGACGGGTCACTCTCTCAGGAATTCCTGGTTCAGCTTGAGTATCAGGGGTATTTCTCGTTTCCCATCCACAAGCGTCTTTCTGAATAGCGTCGGCCGTCTGAACGGGTTTTTCTGGGCGTTCTCCACGATGGGGTCGCCCTTTTGCGTTTCGATGGGGTAGGCCGAGCGGACCCAGAGGTTCCCGCTGTAGTTCGGGCCCGAAAGCGTAACGAGCGTCGGGAGCGTCGCGCCCGCGAAATCCTTCCAGGCGCCGACGGTGAACGTACGCGCTTCCCTGCGGGCGCCGCGCATCACGACCTTCTGCGGCTGCGGGAGCGTGTCGACGACCATGGAATACCACATGTTCGAGAATGCCGTCGAGAAAATCTTTTTCGACTTGGTGGAATCCTGGCACAGGAACAGCCCGTTGGCGAGCAGTTCTAGGTCGTCGAGCTTGAGCGGGGTGTCGCCGAGTGTCTCGCGGAGGTGGTGCAGTCCGAGCTGGCGCTTCACATTGTGCGAGCGGAAGATCTCGTAACGTGAATCTCCCGCAGAAACGAACATGACGGAGTTCTGGTGCGGAAAGTTCACGAAGAAGGTGTCAAGGGATTCCGGATGGTGCCTCCACTCGATATCCAGGCTCGTCCTGTTCATTTGCGCGTTGACGAATCGCCCTTCCACGTTCACGACCATCGCGGAGTCCAGCATGTACTGCGGACAGAGGTCCTGGGCCTGCGAAATGCAGAGGCCTGCGGTAAGCGCGAGTGCGAACAAGCGAGAAATCTTGGGCATGGTGTAATGATAATAAAAAATGTCGCGTGCAGTTGCGGATAATGATGCGCGCGGTCGTGGTATGCAAGAAAACCCCGGCCGCATCCAATGGCTAGAAGACGGGGCCAGGGTTTTGTTTTCAGGAAGAAATGTTGTGCGGACTAGGCCTCTTCGACGGCTTCGCTGTCGTCGCCGACTTCGAGAGCTTCGTTCTCGCCGAGCTTGAAGAGTTCCACGTCCTTCATGCTCTCGCGGATCTTCTGCTCGATCTCGTTGCAGGTTTCCGGATTGTCCTTCAGGAACAGACGGGCGTTTTCGCGGCCCTGTCCGATACGTTCGTTGTTGTAGCTGAACCAGGCGCCGCTCTTCTGCACGATGTCGAGTTCGCAGGCGAGGTCGAGGATGGAGGCTTCGCGGGAGATGCCGCAACCGTAGAGGATGTCGAATTCGCACTGCGTGAACGGGGCCGCGACCTTGTTCTTGACGACCTTGATGCGGGTGCGGTTGCCGATGACTTCTTCGCCGTCCTTGATGGCCGCGATGCGGCGGATGTCGAGGCGCTGGGTCGCGTAGAACTTGAGCGCGTTGCCGCCGGTGGTTGTTTCGGGGTTGCCGAACATCACGCCGATCTTCATGCGGAGCTGGTTGATGAACAGCATGCAGGTGTTGGACTTCGAGAGGATGCCGGTGAGCTTGCGGAGCGCCTGGCTCATGAGGCGAGCCTGCAGCCCGACGTGGTTGTCGCCCATCTCGCCGTTGATTTCGGCCTGCGGGACGAGGGCCGCCACGGAGTCGACGACGATGATGTCGATCGCGCCGGAGCGGACGAGGGTTTCCGCGATGTCGAGAGCCTGCTCGCCGGTGTCGGGCTGCGACACGAGGAGCGACTCGATGTCGACGCCGAGCTTGCGGGCGTAGACGGCATCGAAGGCGTGTTCGGCGTCGATGAAGGCCGCGACTCCGCCGAGCTTCTGGGCTTCGGCGATGGCGTGCAGGGCGAGGGTTGTCTTGCCGGAGGATTCGGGTCCGTAAATTTCGATGATGCGGCCACGCGGGAACCCGCCGACGCCGAGCGCCATGTCGAGCTGGATGCAGCCGGACGGGATGACCGGGATATCTTCGACGGGCTGTTGCCCGAGAGCCATGATGGAACCTTTACCGTAGTTCTTTTCGATCTGTGCGATGGCGGCTTCGACCGCTTTTGCTTTGTCCGAGGAAAGGTTGCTTGTGGGTGTTGTTTTCTTTGCCATGTTTATTGACTCCATTTTGTTTTGTTTTTGCTTAATATATAAATTAGTGTTCGTTTGTGCAAGTGCTTTTTTGTTTATTTAGCAAAAAATTTAGCTTGCCCAACACTTTATAAACGGATTTTTCCCGGATTTCGTTCCTGTTTCCTTCGAAAATTTCCGAAAAAGCCACTTTTTCGTGGCTATTCGCGACGCACATCCATACGAAACCGACCGGTTTTCCCGGTTCCGCCCCGGTGGGCCCGGCGATTCCGGAGGTCGATACGGCCCACTGGCAGCCGAATTTGCGGAGGGCGCCTTCGGCCATGGCCTCGACGGTTTGTTCGCTCACGGCTCCGAACCGCTCAAGAATATCGTGCGGGACACCCAGCAGGT
This sequence comes from uncultured Fibrobacter sp., assembly GCA_946408125.1. Lineage (GTDB taxonomy): Bacteria > Fibrobacterota > Fibrobacteria > Fibrobacterales > Fibrobacteraceae > Fibrobacter. The sequence goes on along the minus strand of CAMJQW010000029.1, from coordinate 20,436 downwards.
TCTCCTTGATCTCGTTCCGGTAGGCGACGATGCCGCCGGCGAGAATGTCGGAAGAACCGGGCTCGGCCACGATGCTTGAAGCGATGAGCCCGCCCGTGCAGGATTCCGCGGTGGCCATCGATTCACCCCTTTCGGTGAGGACCGCCTTGATCTGCACGACCAGCTCGTGGATTTGGCTTTCCAATGTTGCGTTGTTCATCTTCATGTCCTTAATTTAAAAACAAAATAGTGTCAAAAGATGTCATTTTATAGAAAACCTGTAAAATGCAGAAAAAAAATAAAATAAAACGCCTCGGCCAGCCAAGTTTTTTATATTTGCGTCAATGTTTACGCGTTTTAAACTCCTGTTCCTGGTGGCATGCCTGTGCCTTGCCATTCCGGCTTTTGCCGAAGGGGATTCTACGGCGAACGTGGGAGTTACGCAGAAGGGTGTCACCGGCATCGAGTCCATCGACACCCTTACCGTAAACGAATGGGATATCCCCACCAAGCACAATTCCCTCCCGATAACGATGCTTTTGAGCATCCTTCCCGGCGGCGGCCAGTACTATACGGGCCACTACGTGCGTGGCGGGTTCATCACGGGCATCGAGGCCCTGCTCTTTTACGAAGTCTATATCAACAAGTCCTGGCAGAAGGACCGCATCTACGAGCAGGCGAAACCCTACCAGGATTCCGTCGCGATGGTGACCGAGGCCATCATGAAGAATCCCGACCGCGATAGCCTGCCGAGCCTGCTTGACAAGCGCAAGGAGTACGCGAACCGAGTACGCGAACTGAGCGACAAGAAGATGGAACAGGAAGACCTGCGCACGGCCGAGAATGCCTGGCTGTTCGGCCTGCATCTTTACGGCATGTTCGACGCATTCGGCATCTGGTACAACAATAACCACAGGAGCGTGGAGTACAGGAGCATGAAGAAGGCCGTCCTCCTCGGGATCGTTCCCGGCCTCGGCCAGATGTACAATGGCGAGTTCGGCAAGGCGGGCCTCCTGTACATGAGCATCATCGGCGCAACAACGAGCATCATTACGTCGCAGCACATGGTCAATTATTACCTCAAGCGCAAGCACGTGCTGGGCGATGAGGACCTGAATTCAGAAGAATACGACAAGATTGTCGAGCGCGTGACCTACTACCGTAAGAACCGCAACCAGTACATCTGGGGCATAGCGTTAATTTATCTGTACTCTCTCGGGGATGCGGCGGTCGATGCGCTGTTGAGCGACTTCGACAATCCGATGCACTTTGCGCTGATGCCGAATATCGGGACCGGCGGTGCGAGTGCGGTCTTCTCCTGGGACTTTTAGCTTATTCCATCACGAGCGGTGGCATCTTGATGCCGTCGTGGACCGTCTTGAACGTCCCGCGGTAGTGCCCTTCGGCATTGCGCTTGAGATCGAAGCGCGTCACCATCGTGTAGCTGAACTTGCCTTCTACGAAGTCTTCGTCGGGCAGCCCGCAGGCGAAGTGCTGCAGGGCCGCGATGACGCCCGCGTGCGTGACGAACAGGAACTCCCCGTCGTCGTCGAGCGTGTCGGTAAACGTTTCCACGCGCCTGTCCACGTCGTAGAAGCTTTCGCCCTCCGGGAACCTGAAGCCGCGCAGGTCGGCCATCCATGCGTACATCTCGGGGCGCGGGACGGCGGTCAGCTTTTGCCCTTCCCACGACCCGAAGTTGATTTCCTGGATGGCATTTTCCTTCTCGACGGCGAGCCCTGTCGCGAGCGAGACCTTCTCGGCGAGCCGGTAGGCGCGCAATAGCGGGCTGGAGAACAGCCTGGTCGGCTTGGCCCCTGCCTTCAAGAAATCTTCGATGGCGCCGGCGGCCTCGTCCTCGAAGGTGGGCGAGACGTCGAAGTCGAGCCTGCCATAGCAGACGTCTTTCGGGTTGTAGGGCTTGGTATGGCGGATGGTCCAGAGAATCATAAAAAAAATCCCAGGCGACCCGAGCACATAAAGATTCGCAAGTCCGTTGCTGCTTTCGCCCTGGCGAGTTGCCCACAAATAATCATTGCTCGGGGCCTGGGACCACGCAATATAGCTTGTTTTTGGGTTTTGAACAAGATTTGTAACGAAAAAAGCGGATGAATATCACATTAAACGGTAAAAAGGGGTATTTGTGGTATGCAATCATGTTTACATAAGTTTATATTAATTATATTTTACACGAATGGGATAAAATTTGGGGTGATCCCCTTAGGAGAAGAATATGAAAGAGTGTAAATTCAAATTTGCACTAGGGGTGCTGGTCCTGTGGCTCGTGGCCGCGATCAATTCGTTCGCCGTGCAAGTAGAGCCGTTCTATTTTGAAGGTGTCGATGCAGACCAGCAGATTAATTACTGGCAAGACCTGATGAAGTACAAACTCTGGGGAACTGGAGTAGACGATTCTCGAGTTGGCAGAGTCGTGGGTGTTGCTTTCTACAATAATTTGATTTTTATAGATGATTCTTTAGGCTATTCTGGCAGTGCAAAGGGTAGCTTCTTTATGAGGAATCAGGATCATTCTATTGGTGGCCCACTTGCTTTTGCAGGAGATTATATTGGCGATACAGGCAATGATAATATTCTGACAGGTCCTAGCCATTTTGGTGGTGGTATAAACATTAATTCGAATGGTAGGGCGAATACCACTTGGCATGGAAATGTTTGTAGTCAAACGAACGTCTATAATAATTTTGATCAGGCTCAGCAAAAGGGTGGGGCTGTCAAAACATGTGAAGAATCTGATGTTCCATCGATAGACTTTTCACTTGATGTTCCAGAGGTAGATTGGGACGGTTTTACATTTTCTCGGACCATTACTGGAGACTGGATTTTTAACAGTAGTACAAATGAACCTGGTAGAAATTCCTCTATTATTGATATCCCGGCTGGTCTCGGTTATTATGATATTCTTGTTACGGGAAATCTTGATATAAAAGATGGCTGTGACACTCTGATAGTCAATAACCCGAACAATCGTAATGTCCGTATTTTTATTAAGGGGTCTCTGAAAATTGCAGGAGCAAGACACAATATTGTTGTATATGACAACAAAGGACTAGTTAGTAATGCCGATTATGGTGGAAACCTTCTGATTTATACCCCAAATAACATTGATTTCCCTTCGCAGGAATGTATGTATCAGGGAACATATATGTCAGGTGGCACGATAAGTTTTATGCAACATTATCATTTCGCCGGTCAGTTGTTGGCAAAGGAAGTTATCATTGATGCCGAATTTATGGCAGGCGACTTCCGTTATGTGCCGTTCGATCCGGCTAAACTCAAGATTGATAGAATGCTCTATGAAGACCATCAAGATGTGGGTGATACGGCTTGGCTCTTCTTGACCCAAGTCCCGCCGACTAATGTGCCCTTCCGCTACTGTTTCGAATTCCCTGACAGTGGTGCCGTAAATACGGCCGGTAGCAAGTTTGCACACCGTGATGACCTTGTCGATGCGGATATCCCGCTTTGTGCCAATGGCGATACAGTCCGCACCAGGTTCGATAAGGGCAAGACGACGCTTACGAACCCGATTATCCTGCATGCCTATTACGATGCCTTGGTAGAATCAAAGGAACGCTTCTATATCCGCGTGTGCGACATCGAGGCGGCCGTCTACGCCGATGGCGATAGAACTGATAATTGTACGAGACTCCCGCTCGATATTGCTAACGTGCTGAAGAATCCTATCGGTTTGGATTTCGCGGTGACGGGATTTATGAACGACCCGCTCGTGCTGGACAGTTTCCCGGCCATGAAGCCGGATTCCACCCTTCTGGACGATTACTCCGTGAGGATCGATACGCTCGTTTCCGTCGGCACGCTCACGTTTGAAGGCGCTCCCGTGCAGGTGGGCCAGGTTATCGCCTCCGCGGACCTCTCGAAGCTGGTGTACAAAGGCAAGGATGACGAGTGGGGTTATCCTTACGATTACCTCAGTTACTCCATTGTGCATACGGTGGGCTCTGAAACCTCAGTTTCCGATTTCAACTACCACCTTATCATCAACCTGGTCTCGGTCATCTACCCCGTGAACGAGAACTCGGACAAGGGTACGTTCGTGGGCCAGCTTGAAACCGACATGACGACCCCGAAGTTTACCATGGTCGACGAGACGGGTACGTTCGTGATTGACTCGACGAAGGGTATTATTACCGTGGCGGCGGACAGCTCGATCAACTACGAAGCGAAGGATATGTACTTCGTGGAAGTGACGATTACGAGTGGTTCGGCTTCGAAGACGGTCGTGGTGCAGATTGCCGTCGTCGACGTGAACGATCCGCCCGCTATCAGGGATACGGTGATGAGCGTCCGCGAGAACAAGCCCGTGGGAACGGATGTCGGCAAGATGAACCTCTTCGACGAAGACGGCCCGAACTCCGGGTTCCGCCAGAACAGCTTCAGCCTCGTGGGCGGAGATTCGAGCCTGTTCTCCATCGAGGCTGAGACGGGCATCATCAAGACGCGCGCCATATTCGACTACGAAGCTCTCGAAGCCGACCACAAGTTCTATACGGTGCAGGTGCAGGTCATCGACAACGACGGCTACAAGAGCATAGCCGAAGTCAAGATTCTCATCGAAAACGAAGTTGAAACTTCCGTCATTGTCGTGACGCATGCGGAATCGGGTAACGGCGCCTATGACGAGACGAACCCGCAACTGCCCATCAAGGTGAACGACAAGACGGTCACGCTCTCCTGGACAGGTGACGGCATTCCGCAGCCCGATACGACCCTCAAGAGGCTCCACGAGGGTTACAACGTGGTGACGCTGTACTACTACGACAAGACGAAGGACGCTCCTGCGACCAAGGATGTGACTTTGTTCGTAAGCACCAAGACTCCGGAAGTCGACGTGACGACGAAGGTCGACGTGGTCGAGGCGTTCAACATCTACACGGTCGTGGAACAGCCTGCCGAGGGCGACACGTCGTTCTACGTGAACAAGAAAGAAAACGACCTTTCCATCACGGTGAAGAATCCGGTGCTCGATTCTACGTACACGGACTCCACGTGCAATTACACGACTACGAACCTCAAGGTGTCGTCCGTGCCGCTCGATACGCTCAAGTCGGTACAGTCCGCGGTGAAGTCCATGCAGAAGATTTCTGCCGAGAAGATTATGCTGAACGAAATGCCGTCGGGCAAGGTCAAGCGTACGCCGTATAACGATAGCCTCGTGCTCGTGAGCTACAAGGAACGCATCGGTAGCGATTCCGTGACGGTTACCTACGTTCTGAACGAGAAGGGCGACGTGGTGGGCGACAAGATGAAGATTTCGTACGAGACGAAGATTGACGGGAAGACCGTCACGATGTACTACGAAGTCGATGCGTTCACCGGCGAAAAGATTGAACCGGAATCGGGAGCCGCCTACATGGTGGAATTCTCCTACACGGACAAGAACAACGTGACGGTGACGATCGCGTACGCCGTGGATTCCGAAGGCCGCGTGGTGAAGGATGCCGACAAGAACGTTGGCTACGAGGTCGGTTACACTTATGTGAACGAGTTCGGCAATACGGCGTTCCGCTCCATCTACATTACGGTGGACCTGGTTGCGCCGAAGGTCAAGATCCTTTCTCCGCATACCGACGACGTGATTTTCGCGAACTACACCGACGTGAAGTGGACCGTGGACCAGAACAACGGCAAGGGTCCGCAGGAGATGGATTCGCTCAAGGTGCAGGGCCTCAACAAGGGCGGCAACACCATCGTGCGTGCGTACAGGGATAAGGCGGGCAACAGCTCCGTCGATACGGTGTACGTCATCATGAAGGATGCGAAGGACGTGGACATCTCCGTGGTCACGCCGGTGACGCTCGTGACGCAGGATAAGACTGACGAATATTATGCGGCGAACGAACCCGAAAAGGGACAGAAGTTCGCGGTGACCATCTACAATTCCAAGACGGGCAAGGAAGTCGAGACGCTCCGCGGTGGCGACTTCAAGACCAAGGAAGGAAGCGGCGACGTTCCGTATCCGGGATTGGACGGCCACCTCGGACCGACTCTCGCTGTCGATACCAAGCTGCCTACGCTGAGTGCCGTGGGTGGGCTTGCGACACTCGACGACCTTGTGGGCAAGGACGGTCTCGTGTCCCGCGAGGGTGTGGAATCCGCCAATGGCGAAAAGCTTACCGTGGACGATTACTTGCGTAATCACTGCACGGCGCAGTTCCAGTCCGATGTGGGCAGTGACATCTCGAAGGCGGCTCTGTTCCATACGGTGATGACGGTGAAGATCTGGGTGTACACGACGCTCGGCAACTTCGTCGATTACTTCACGTTCGACCAGGAACTCGACGATCCGGAATACACGAACGACGCGGGCGTGATGACGCTGTATTTCGAGCAGAAGCCGGATAGGGATGGTTACGTGAGGACCGCCGATGGCCGCCTGTACGGTACGAGCGCGTACCTGTACAAGACTGAGGTCACGCTCAAGTCCGAACTCCAGTGCGATCTGCCGCCGCTGAGCGGGACCGAACCTGCCAACAAGATGGGTGCCGTCCGCAAGGTGAGCGAGGACCTCCTGAAGCCGTTCGGTTACAAGAGACCCGAGAACAAGTAATCGATTTTAAGTCTTAAAGAAGGCGAAATCCCCAAAAAGTGCAATTTTTGGGGATTTTTATCACGCATTTGTATCAAAAATTAAACATTTTCGCTCGGAAGTGTTGATTTTTAGAAACATTTTAGGTATATTTCTACTTGAGAAGGTAAAAATAATTTTTATCTTTTTGTTATTCCAAGTTGGAATAATAAGGACGTAAGGGATGCTAACCACAACTGGGGGTTGTGATATGCATATGGTAATGAGGATAAAAAAATATCTGTTGTCCGCGCTCATGCTCGGACTGGCGGTGCAGGTCTATGCTGCAGATGCAGACACAGTTCGAGTGAAGTCCTGGCCGCTGTATTTTGAAGGCGTCGGCTCGCGCGCTTCCGATGGCTCGTATTCACACGATGATTCGGTGCTTCAGGAAACATACTGGCAGAACTTGATGAAGTACAAGCTGTGGGGAACCACCGGTATTGACGTTCAACTTGGTGCAATTATCATAGCGGACAATGTCGGTTATAACGGCACCGCAAAAGGTGATTTTAACATTTCAAATGAGAGAGTTCTTGATGTTTCAAATGATTATGCGCCTTGCAATTCCGACAACGAAAATTGTGTAAACCATCACTTTGGTGGCCCTACGATTGTGGGGGGGGATTTTACTTTCTCAAACTCTACACATGATAGGATAACGACTGGACCGGTTCGTGTGTCTGGTAATTTGCAGGTTAGAGGTGGGGAGAATTCTCGGAATGTGATGGAGGGAAATTGGTGTGTAGGAGGTTCAATATCTGGTCAATATGGTGAAGACATAAATCATTGGAATTCCTTGGTTTCTGGAGTGTATAATAACGATTATACCTTGGACAAGAAAAAAGGCGATTATGATGCTTGCACTGAATCCATTGCCCCGAAGGTTGAAACTGATATGGACGTTCCTATTTGGCCAACGTCGACTTCAACTGTTTGGGAAAGTGCGATAAATTTGACAAGCAATTACAAGAATGAGGTGGCTTTTATTCATGTGCCGCCTGATTCTGTGCAAAAGAACAAAATTAGGACTTTTGATAAATACATTGAAGATTTTAAAATTGGTGGTAGTACAGGAAAGGTTCTGTATGTCTTGATGCCTCCTGGTGGAAAGCTAACTAGAATTTATTCAAGAAACGGTTTCTCTTTTGATGCTTCTGCCAATGATATGAAGATAGTTGTTGCGTACGTAAAGGAAGGACTGAAGTTTGATGCAACAACGATGAAATGGGATGTTGCGGAACCTGCTCAAAAACTTGACAACAATGGTCATCCGTTTAATCCGGCTCAACCTGCAAATGGATCTTCTTGGGAGTTTACTGATGAGGGCAAGTTCACTGCTGTATCGAATAAGGACTATGCCGGCAACCTGATGTTTTATACGCAAAAGGATATTCTTTGGAATTATTGGAAAGATGCAAGTTTCGTGGGTTCCTGGTTTACTACAGGGACAATGAAAGTTGGTGGCCACTTTAAATTGGCCGGTCAGTTGATCGCCGGGAAATTGGTATTCACGAACGATGTTACGGGTGATTTCCGCTATGTGCCGATTGATCCGCCCGAAATTGACCCGACACTCTTCGCCGGCCGTGAGTATAAGGAAGGCGAGGGCCTTGAAGAGATTCCCTTTAGCTTGAGTAAGGAACCGTTCACGAACGTGACGTTCAAGTATTGTTTCTCGTTCCTGGAATCGACAGACCGTCGGTGCAGTGAAGATCCTAATTTGAATTACTGCGCTAGCGAAGCCGACCTGGACCATACGGCAAGGAAGTTGCCGATATGTGGGGTTGATACGGGTATGGTGGTTATCCCGGCTGGTTCGAAGGTCCCTGTGGATGATGCCAGTAAGGCGTTTATCAATGTTTATCATGAAGGCGCAGTAGAAAATGACGAAGTGATGAACATCAACATCATTGACCTTGCGGGTGCGGTCATCAAGTATCAGGACGTGTCCTACTTTGAATCAACCATCAAGGTTTTCCTGACGCTGAAGGATATAGACAGCCGTAATGAAACCCCTGTCTTTGACGATGCTTGCGACACGTTGAACGTTACCGAGAATATCAAGGGCAATATTGCAGGACAGGTTTCCGCGACGGATCAAGAAACTCCTCAGGCCGATCTCCGCTACGCCATTGTTTCCCAGTACCTTATTTCTAGCGAAGGCGTAGTTCCGATAGACATTTTCGAAATGGACGATGTTACGGGCGTCGTCAAGTTGAAGGACGATGTCGAGTCGAACTATGAAGAAGTTCAGACTTACTATGTACAAATCAGCGTGGTTGACGATATGGGCGGATACAATCAGAAGGTGTTCGCCGTGGCCGTCAACGACGTGAACGAAGAACCGCTTGTCGAAAACCAGACGTTCTCCATTAACGAGAATCCGGGCGACAACGCGTTCGTGGGCAAGGTCAAAAAGTCCGATATCGACTCCCTGCATAATGAAGATGGAACGGTGAAATTCCGCGACAATATCGTGTTGGCGACCGGTGGCGACACCGACATCTTTAGCGTTGATGAAACGGGTGTCATCAGGGTCATCCATGGCGATTCCCTCGATTACGAAAGGAAGAAGGAATACACGCTGAAAATACGTGTTCAGGACCGCGTGGATGAAAGGCTCTACGACGAGGCGACGATTACAATTCTCATCGATGACGACGATGACCCGCCGCATTTCGATACAACGATTGTCGTTATCGAAATCCCGCCTGACACGATTACGCCTCCTGGCGAAGATCCTCCCGACACGACCAAGGTGCCGAACCTGATCAACCTCGACAAGAAGAAGCAGGGCTCCGTCGAAGAGAACAACCCGGCCAACGTGATCGTGGGCGCCGTGAAGGCGACCTGCACCGATACGACCAAGACTCTCGTCTATACGCTTGTCCAGGATACGAGCGGACTCTTCACGATGGATTCCGCTACCGGCATCGTGAGGGTGAAGGACGAGATGGTGCTTGACTACGAACGTGTGCGTGAATATGAGATTACGGTGAAGGTATCCGACGGTATCGACGCCGGTTCTGGCAAGACTGTCGACGGAACCGAAATCCAGACGGATGAACGTAAGGTGATTATCCGCGTCATCGACGTGAACGAAGTGCCCGTGATTGAAAATCAGGACTTCTATATCAACGAGAACGAACCGATTGGCACTCCGGTCAAGCCGGGCAGCCTTGTCTCGACCGACCCGGATACGCTGAACGAGAACTTCTCGCTGAGCACATACACGATTCTGAGCGGCGATACGGCCGTCTTCAAGGTGAATCCCGCCGACGGCAGCATCTTGACGAAGAAGCTGTTGAACTACGAGGAATATGCCGCTACGGGCGACACGGTGTTTACGCTTGTCGTCGAAGTGGTGAACTACCTCGACAAGGACGGAAACCTTGTGTTCGGCGAAGACGGCAAACGGATTGCCGGCGTGACTGCGCTTGCTGACACGGCGACTATCACGGTTACGCTGCGCGACGTGAACGAACCTCCGCAGATTACGACGGATACCGTACGCGTGAAGGAAAACTCCAAGGGCGGTACGGTCGTGGATACCATCAAGGCCATCGACCCCGAAAACCCGAACGAAACCATCACGTTTACCCAGATCGGTACGTCTGATTTCGATGTTAGCGAAGACGGCGTGATTACCGTGAAGGACGGCGCCAAGATTGACTACGAAACGACCCCGACTCTCAAGATTACGGTCAGGGTGGTCGACTCCCATGGCGTGGCCGACACGAATATCGTTACGGTCAAGGTTGTCGACGTGAACGAACCGCCGGTACTCAACGATACGACCATCGTCTTTATCGAAAACGACAGCATCGGTACGATCCGCGGCCCCGTGGTGGCTAAGGATCCCGACAAGAATCCGGAATACAACAAGCTCAAGTATTCCCTCGTGGGCGAATCTCTCGTGTTCGATGTGCTGGAAGACGGCAGGATCAAGCTGCTCGACAGCCTCGACTACGAAAGGGATTCCGTCTACACGATTACGGTGCGCGTGACCGACGGCGAGTTCTCCGATACGGCCAAGGTGACCATCAAGGTCCAGAACGTCATCGAATACTCCGAGGTCAAGATTACGAAGGGCGAGAACCCGGATTCCGTCTGGCTGGATCCCGATACGCTCTACGTGAACAAGAGGGACTTGAATGTCTGCTGGACACAGGGCATCAAGGGCCAGAAGAACCAGGAAGAGTTCTGTGCCGATACGACCCTGCACGAAGGCAAGAACGTCATCATCAAGAAGTTCTATGACCCGACTACGGACTTTGTCGGTTCCGACACCCTGGTGGTGTACTTCAGCACGGCGGCTCCCATCGTGACCGTCTCGAAGAAGAAGGATCCTGATTTCAAGACGAACATCTACACGATTGTGGAGCAGGTGGGTGAGAGGGATTCCTCCGTATTCTACGTGAGCTCCACCAAGAACGAGGTGAGCGTCTCGGTGAAGGACTCTGCCGCGGGCAAGAACGAATCGTTTACGGTCAAGCTTGAACTTGAAAATGTCAGCGTTCCCTCCAAGTACTACAATACCATGGAGAAGATTGCCGATGCGGTGCTCCCGCTGAACGAATCCGCCAAGGACGCTGTCAAGACCCCGATCAATGGCGAAAAGATTGCCGTGAGCTACAAGGAAATCGTCGACGGTAACGAAGTGACCGTTACCTACTATACCGACATGAAGGGCAATGTCCTCAAGGGCGAAAGCGGCGAAGAGGAAATGACCGTCTCGTACAAGAAGACGATTGACGGCACTCCGGTGGTGATTTCATTCCAGGCGAACACTGCGACGGGAAGCCTTGTGGAAACCAAGGATGGCGCAAGCTACAAGGTGAGCTACGACTACGTGGATTCCAAGAAGAATTCCGTGAACGTGGCCTACAACGTCGACAAGAAGGGCAAGATTGTGAAGAACTCCTCGGGCGATATCGGCTACGAGGTGAGCTACACCTACGTGAACAAGTTCGGCAACTCCGCGACGGAACACGTGACGATCGTTCTCGATACCAAGCCGCCTCTGGTCTGGATCAAGAGCCCCGTCACCGACCAGACCCTCACGGCCAACATGGTCAAGGTGGAATGGTACGTGAGCGCCACGGGTGACACCGCCGACTTCGTCCTGCAGGATACCCTGGTTATTCAGGGCCTCGAAAAGGGCGGAAACACGGTCGTGCGCTACTTCATCGACAAGGCCGGCAACATGGCCTCCGACACGGTGTACGTCATCATGAAGGATGCGAAGGACGTGGAAATTGCCGTCGAGAAGGCGGTAACGTTTGTCACGGCTGACAAGGTCGCTGATTACTACAACGAAGATAATTCTCCGAAGAAGGGCCAGACCTTCGCCGTGTCCATCGCGAACCCGTCTACGGGTGACGAGAAGGAAACCCAGATCGGCGGAAAGGTCAAGAGCAAGAAGGGTAGCGGCGAAACTCCGTATGCGGGCAAGAAGGGCCACCTCGGTCCGACGCTCGGCATCGACGTAAAGCTCCCGGTCTACAAGCCCGACGATGGAAAGGGTAACTCCATGGGTGCCGTTTCCGGCCTTGCAACTCTCGACGACCTCGTCGGTAAGGATGGCCTCGTGTCGCTGGACGGCATCGATGCCGAGGGCAGCAAGAAGGTGTCCGTGTCCAAGTACGTGGAAGAGAACTGCACTGCAGATTTCGCCAGCACCTACGACAAGGGCGACATCTCGACTGCGAACCTCTACAACACGGCCATGCATGTGAAGGTCTGGGTGTTCACGACTCTCGGAACCTTCGTGGATTACTTCAGCTTCACGCAGGAACTGAACGATCCTGATTACGTGAACGAGGCCGGCTTGCTCAAGATGTACTTCGAACTGAAACCGGATAAAGCTGGCTACGTGCGTACCGCCGAAGGCAAGCTCTATGCGACCGGCGCCTACATCTTCAGGACAGAAATCGAACTCCGTTACAACCTGAACTGTAACCTGCCGCCGATTTCTTGCGACAAGAACGGCTCCAACTGCAAGGCTGAACCGGCCAACCAGATGGGTGCGACCCGCAAGAATTCGGAAGATATGACCAAGTCGTTCGGTTACAAGCGTCCGGATTACAAGGACAAGTAACCTCGAAAATGTGAGATTAAACACCCGTCGGCAATTGCCGGCGGGTTTTTCCTTATATTGGTTTGCTTTGCATCACGTTTGCGGCAGGGAGCATTCCTTTTTTTGCTTAAAAAGACTATTTTAAGGGGAGGGATAAGAATAGAGAGGAAACATGGCCCACAAGAAATTTTTTGCCCGAATTCTCCCATTGATGCTTATTGTTCCCGGCCTCGTGCTGGCGGCTTCTGATGTTGGCAAGGTCCGCCAGAAGGTGGGTAGTGCCGCTCGCCTGAAGGTCAACAAGGAACAGTGGGATTCCCTCAAGGTCGGTTCCAAGATTTACCAGTCGGACTTTATCCGCACCGGCAAGGAAGCGACGCTCGGCATTCAGTTTACGGACGGTTCCTCGATTAGCATCGGCGAGTTTGCCGAGGTCGAGATGTCTAACCTTTTCGAAAGTGACGGAAAGGGAGCTTTCCGTACGCGCCTGAACATCCTGAAGGGCTTCGTGGATTTCGACGTGAAGAAGCTCATCAAGGAATCGACGTTCCAGTTCAAGACTGGTACGGCGACCGCATCCATCCGCGGTACGAGCGGTTTTGTCGGTGGCGAGGATGGTGCGTTCTACGCGAGCCTCGCGACGGGTAAGTTCGACATCCAGCAGAAGGATGACGGCCCGGTGATGCCAGTGGTCGCGGGCGAGACCATGTTCGGCACGGATTCCCTGGTTACCATGAAGCTCGCGTCCTCCGGCAAGGCTGGCTTTGCGCGCAAGATCGTGAAGATCATGAAGGAAACCAAGGGTGACACGAAGAAGATGGTGGAGGCGGTTAAGAACGCCGACGCGGAATACCAGAAGCTCGTCGCCCAGAATAATTTTACCGTTACGACGTCGTCGCCGGTTGGTGTGTGCAACGAGGGACTTGCGCTTGAGGGAACCTACACGGCGACCGACCCGAAAGCGACCCTCGTGGTGAGCGTCGGCGAATCGTACGCTTCCGAGAACCTGGTGCGCATTGCCGATGGCAAGGCCCATTCGTTCTCGGTCAAGATTCCCGTGAGCGATGCGAACCGCCTTTGGAACGAGACTTCCGTGACGCTGTCGTTCAAGTCTTCGGGAGTGACGGATTCCAAGTCCCTCGAACTCTCGGTGAACAAGACGTGCAATGCGGTCAACCAGGAATCTCCCTCCATCAAGTTCCTCTCTTACGATTCCATCGCATGCAAGATGCAGGCCTCGGTCGAGAAGATGCAGGACGATGCGGGAATCCTCGCGCTTACGGTGGATGGCTCCCCGGTGCTCGAGGAGGCGATGACCAAGAACGAGCTGAAGTTGTTCAAGCTTACCCCGGGTGTGCATTCATACGCGATATCCGTAAAGGACCAGGCGGGCAACGAAGCCTCGTTCGAAAAGAAACTCGGTTGTTACCCGGTCAAGCGCTTCAATATCGACGTGTTCGGCAAGAAGAAGGAAACGCTGAACGTTCCGATTCCTCCGTACGGTGTGCCGGACAAGATTGTGAAGACGCTACAGTTCAAGATACGAAGTCCTGAAAACGATCCGGTGTTCCTGTACAAGGTGACCATCAAGCGCAACGGCAAGGTGATATTGCAGGAAACGCTTGGGCAGATCCAGTCGCTGGATTACCAGGTGCCACAGGAGCTCATGCGCGGGGCACGAAACAAGTTTGAAATAGAGGTAATCCACAAGAGCGGATTCGTGGCACGGGCGGAAAAAGTATTTGAGGTCCAGTAATGAGTTGGGGAATGAGAATTGCATGGCTGGGCTTCGCGCTAGCGTCGCTAGCATTTGCCAGAACAGAAATCAAGGGTGAATATTCGGGCTTTCTCAAGGCGGAAGGCTCGCCTTATCTTGTGACGGAAACGATTGTCGTTCCCGAAGGCAAGGCTTTGCTTGTCGAGTCCGGGGTCGTGCTGGAATTTGCTTCCGGTGCGGGTATCGATGTGCAGGGCGGTTCTTTTGTTGCCGACGGTTCTACGCAGAAGCCTGTCGTGATGCAGGCGGCTCCGGGATATGCGTCGTGGAACGGCATCTCGATGACGGGCCAGCATAGCGCCGCCCTCCAGAATGTGGAAATCCGCGATGCGGAAGTCGGCATTGCCATCGAGAACGGCGTGCTGGACCTGAAGAACGTGCTTATCGAGAAGACGGCGCAGATAGCGCTGTACGCACGCGCGGCATCGGTGAATGCGCAGTGGAGCAAGTTCCGTTTCAACAAGGGTGTTTCGGTGTGGGCCTCTTACGATGCCGACGTGAACATCAATTCCTGCGAACTTTTCCATAGCCGCATCGGCGTTCTTGCCGGCCAGAAGTCGCAGGTGAGCATTCAGAATTCGAAGATTGCGCATAACGATTACGGTTTCGTGGATATGGAACGCAACTCCATTAGGCAGTTGCGTACGCAGATCGAGCAGAACCGTGTGGGTATCGTCGCAAACGATGTGCCTGCGGATGACTTGAAGAAGATTGCGCAGAAGAACCAGAAGAACATGGAACAGGGTGTGGGACAGGTGACTGCCTCGTTGCCCGAAGAACCGCGTAACCCGTTTGCGGACATTTTCCGTGCGGCAGTCCCCAGACCCGCGACGACTGACGGGGAGACAAGCTGGAGCACCAGCGGCAAGGTCGAAGTGCTTGGCGGTTACCATCATGTTTGGACCCGCACGAACCGCTCGGGCGAGGACTATGTCGTCGGTACGGATACCGTGGAGCCGCTCGACAAGTACATCAACTACTTCCAGATTCCGGGCCTGTTCGGCGAGCTGAATGCCTACATGCTCATGGAATCGAACGACGGGAAGAGCTTCGAACTTTCGACGAACCTGGCCGCCAATACTTGGAATCACTTTGATCCGCAGAATGTGCTCGCGGTGTATTCCGATCGCCTGCAGAGGCTTGCCCTCGGTGACGTGTACCTTTCGGGCGGAGACATCTATATGGCGGGCGTGAACGTGCTGGGCGGTTCCTATGACCTGAACCTTTTCCACAATGCGCACGGTGGCCCGCTTTTCGTGGTGTCCGCGTTCGGTGGCGAGGCGGAACAGCCCAAGGTGCTTGGCGAACGCAACAGGGATATATACAAGGACTATATCGAAGACGGCGAGGTGGAACCGCAGGAACTCCTGGTGGGTGGAAAGGTCCGCTGGAATATGCACCGCCGCTTCAACGGAACGATCGGCTATATCGGAAGCAAGGACTTCCTCGAGGACCCGCTCCTCCGCGACGGTTCCCGCAAGGATGCGAATACGGCGTCGCCGCTCATCTCGTCGAGAACGTTCTTCGCGGATGGTAACTGGCTGTTCTTCCCGGGCGATATCGAGCTGAATGGCCAGGTGGCTGTCGGTGCGGCCGATACGGCTAATGCGGTGTTGCAGCGAGCCATCAACGAGGTGTTCGTGGGTGCGGGCCTCGATGCTTCTAACCTTTCGAAAATTCGCAGGCTCATGAATAACCCGGCGCTTGTGGACCTCATGACGTTCGAGGAACTCGAGGCGTTCTTCGGCGACAACACGATGAAGACCAAGTCCGAGTTGCAGAAGAAGTTGAAGTCGCTCCTCGCGCAGGCGAAATCCCTGAAGGACCGTTACAACGAGAAGGGTGATGCCTCGACCGATTTCAAGGACTGGGACGGACAGAACCTCGCCTTTACGGGATCGTTGCACTGGAATGCGGGCAAGACCGACATTTCGGGCTATGTGCGGTTCGTAGGCGCCGATTACTACAGCGCGGGTTCGCCCGACTTGCTGCAGAACTCGAGAGAGGTGTACGGTAATTTGGACCGAACCGTTTTCGACTTCTGGAAACTGAATTTCAACTACAAGATCAGCGTGGAGAATGCAGCCCACGGCGCTGCCTACAATGTGCTCGGGCTCGCCGAGGGCGAAAAGCTCGGGCTTGTTCCCGGTGCCGACGAGGATTGGCTCGAAAGGCACGAGCAGGATGAGAACCGCACGCTCTACGAGCACGACATGAACTTCAACAACGACTTCAAGATAAACAAGTTCTGGGAATTGGCTGTCGGGTACAACATGGATTACCGCACCCGCAGTACGAACCAGCGCCTGTACGGGGATTATTCTTCGGAGTCCGGCGTGTTTGACGATTCGTGGTTCGACCCGCGTGGCCGTGCGACCGTGGATGTAATCCGCGGTGACGATACGCTCAAGATCGACTCCGTGCGTTGGGCCGAATACTATTCCCTCAGGAATCAGGACTATCTGGCGACCCAGTTCGACGAGCGGATCATCAGGCATACCTTCAAGCTTGGCCTCAAGTTCAACCTGCCGAAGAATACGCTTAAGGTGGGCGGCGTTTGGACGTTGCGTAGGGACATGTCGAAGTTCGAACAGGATGACCTGCTGGACGGCTTCGACTTTGATGACAAGACTTATGGCCTGATGGGCTATTACTTCCACGGCGGCGATTACTTCGAACAGCGTTATCCGGTATCCTTGACGACGACGGTGGGCGGTTTCCGCAACATGTTCTCGGTGACTCCGCGCTACAAGATTTACAACCGCGACGACATGACGGATTTCGAATGGAACGTGGCGGACAACATGACGATTCCGCTTTCCAAGAATTTCCTGGATTTGCTGCTTTCGGGTTCGTTCCGCCAGGAATTCCAGGGCCGGGATGACGAGGATGGCTCCCATATCGATGAGAGCGAAATGGACGTGACGGGCAGCGGTACGCTCCGCTTTACGCATACGGGCAACCTGAGTTCGGAATGGACTGTCGGCGCCTACTGCGCCTACCGTCCGGACTACAAGGCCGACGAGTACAAGGACCTGTTCGGCATGGTTTCCGTCAGCTACTCCTTCTAGCTATGCTTATAGGTTGTCACCTTTCGAGCGCTTCGGGCTTCCTTGCGATGGGCAAGGATGCCCTTTCCATTGGCGCAAATGTATTCCAGTTCTTTACCCGCAACCCGCGAGGCGGTGCCGCAAAGCCCTTCGACAAGGCCGATGCCGCGGCGCTGGTGGACCTGATGCGCGAAAACGGCTTCGGCCCGGCACTGGCGCATGCTCCCTATACTCTCAACCCGTGTGCGGCGGACCCGGGGTTGCGTGACTATGCCCGCGATGTGATGAAGGATGACTTGTGGCGCATGGACCACTTTCCGGGGGCGATGTACAACTTCCATCCGGGAAGCCACGTGAAGCAGGGCGTGGAACGCGGGATTGAACTGATTGTGGAACACCTGAACGCGATTCTGCGCCCGGACCTGAAGACACTCGTGCTCCTCGAGACGATGGCGGGGAAGGGCAGCGAGGTCGGGCGTACCTTCGAGGAACTGCGCGCGATTATCGACCGTGTGGAACTCTCGGAAAAGGTCGGGGTTTGCCTGGATACCTGTCACGTGCATGACGGCGGATACGACATTGTGAACCGCCTGGACTGGGTGCTGGAACAGTTCGATAAGATCATCGGACTCAAGCGGCTGCACGCGATCCACCTGAACGACAGCAAGAACCCGCTGGCAAGCCACAAGGACCGTCACGAAGTCATCGGTGCGGGATTTATCGGGCTCGATGCCCTGGTGCGCGTGGTAAACCATCCTGCACTGAAGGACCTGCCGTTCTACCTGGAGACCCCGAACGAACTGCCCGGGTATGCCAAGGAAATTGCCTTGATGCGTGAAAAAAGCGAAAATATTTGAATTTTTCCAAAAAATCCCCTTGACAACGGGGCCGTAATATCTATATTTGGGGGCGTCTAACAGACGATGCTTCATAGCTCAGTTGGTAGAGCCCGCGACTGTTAATCGCGTTGTCCTTGGTTCGAGTCCAAGTGAAGCAGCTTAGAACCCCGTTCGAAAGAGCGGGGTTCTTTGTATTTTCTATATTGATATGCAGAAATGAAAAAGGGGTTTGATTTGAACAGAATATTGCGCCTCTGCGTTGCTGGTCTCTGGATTTTGGCTGTCTTTGGTTGTGACTCTTCGGATACTTCTTCGACGGTTGTGGATGAAGTTGATAATCCGTCAGGGAATCAGGCTGAAAACAAAGCGGGTTCGAAGGGCAGTCTTGACCCGGTCGATGCGAGCGAGGATATCCGGGCGCTGGATGTCGTGTTTCGCGATTTCCAGGCGGGTTATCCGGATTTTGACAATTACCGATCGGCCGTTTACGAAAGCAAGTCGAAAATGAATGGCAAGTCCGCCGATACGTGGACCTTTACGGGTTATGCGGACAACGAGGATTGGTTGGATCGCATGACTTCCGCCGGTTTTGAGGCTTATGGTTGCGGAAACCAGGCGACGCCCATGTTCGGATCGCCTCTGCTTGAAAATTCCGTTCAGGTCTGGTATGGCGAATTTGCGGAATGCGGGAGCAACTCGCCTTCTAGGGCAATGCGCGGCTTTGTGCACGAGCTTTGTACCGATGCGATGGATGGCTGGGAATCTGAATCGTCCCGCCGTTGCAATAAGACGTGCAAGTCTCATCACTGGTCGGAGATGGTCTATTTCACGCCGGGTATGGTGAAACCGGCGCTTTCGTTCCCGAAGGGGGAAGACGGCAAGCCGGACCTGCATGACCCGAGCATTGTCAAGGCGCGCGACGCTTGCGACAACAAGTATTTTGAACAATGGTTCACCGATAACGATTTGAACAAGCGTTCCGAAGGTACGTTGCCTCTTGATTCGCTTGATGAAACCTCGATGGGGATTTCGTACGACTGGAATAATGGCGGGTTCTACCCGTTGGATTCCGTTTCTGAAAGAACGGAATTTGTTTCGGCAAATCCGAATTTCCTGAATCAGTTTGGCCCCCAGAGCTTGACTATTTACTGTCCGCCCTATGATTACGAGTACGCGAGTACGCAGGAAGATAATATGGGATATAAGACAGCCTCCTTGTGTACATCGTGGTTGCAGAATGGAGGACCGAGAGTGGGCGATGCTGCCGTAAGTGCTGCCGCAAGTGCTGAGTATAATGTTGGATTGCGCCATCTGCGTAATTCTGGCTTTACCATGGTGGGCTACGCACCGTTCAAGTACAAGAAGGATGCGGGCAAGGTATTCGAGTTTACTTCGCAGGGTGACCTGTGGGTCTTTGTCGATGGCGTGTTGGTCCTGGATCTGGGCGGTACGCACCAACCGGCTTACGGAAAGGTCGATTTGAAGAGCCTCGCTTCGGATGGCATCGGGTGCCATGCGGATGACCCCCTGGAGGCTTACTGCGAAGGGCGTGTGGATGACAGTGGCGCATGGAAAGACGGCTCCTGGCATCATTTGCACGTTTTCTATGCGGACAGAAGTACGGATGGATCGACTCTGCGTCTGAAATTTTAACTGGAAGGAACCTTTATGTTCAAGAAACTCCTTATCGCTATTCTCGCTGCTGCGGCCTTTACGTTTGCGGCAGATCCTATCACGATTGAAGGCCGCCTGACCGAAATCCCGGGCAAGATGCCGAGCAATGACCTCTACAGCTACGTGTACGTGTTCAAGTACAAGGTACTGAAGGTGGTCTCCGGCAAGCTTGACGCGAAGGAAGTGCTGGTGGGCGTGTACAACCCGCTTATCGCGCGCGGCAAGGTCAAGGACAAGATGGCCGACAAGAGCAAGGGCAACGTGGGCGAGTTCAAGGCGAAAGCCAAGCACACGCTCAAGATCGTGCCACTCGAGGGCAACTGGGATGGCGCTGTCGAGGACGAGTACTTCGATGACGAATCCACGCGCTACCTGGCGATTGAAGTGAACGAGTAGGCCGTGGTCTTCTCTTCCCAGATTTTCCTGTT
>CAMJQW010000028.1 GCA_946408125.1 uncultured Fibrobacter sp. | reverse complement strand
TTTTCTAGATTTGGCAACGCAAAATTGAATAAGGTCCAACCTTAAAAAAGGAACACAACCATGGCAAACAAGGTCTACAACTTTAGCGCAGGACCGTCCGTCCTGCCGGAACCGGCACTCAAGGAAGCATCTGCTGCATGCATCGACTTCGAAAACAGCGGCATCAGCATTCTCTCCATGAGTCACCGTTCAAAGCCGATTGAAAACATGTTCGCCCAGACGGAACAGTACCTCCGTGAATTGATGGGCATCCCGGAAGACTACGACATCGTGTTCCTCGGTGGTGGTTGCTCACTTTTGTTCTGCATGCTCCCGATGAACTTCCTCGACCAGGACGCTACGGCCGACTACGCTCTGACCGGTGTCTGGGCAAACAAGGCTTACAAGGAAGCTAAGCAGTTCGGTAACGCTCTCGCCGCTTGCGACACCAAGTCCGAAACTTACAGCCGCATCGACAAGAACCTGAAGCTCTCTGACAACGCCAGCTACCTCCACGTGACCGCCAACAACACCATCTACGGTACGGAATGGCACAACTTCCCGAAGCCGAAGTCCGGCTTCCTCATGGCTGACGTGAGCTCCGACTTCCTCGCTCGCAAGATCAACGTGTCTGACTTCGGCGTTGTGTACGGCGGCGCCCAGAAGAACATCAGCTGCGCTGGCGTGACTGTTACCATCATCAAGAAGGGCCTCCTCGGCAAGGTGAACCGCACCATCCCGACCATGCTCAACTTCCAGACCCACATCGACGCAAAGAACATGTTCAACACGCCTCCGGTATTCGCCGTGTACGTGATGAACCGCACGCTCAAGTGGCTCAAGGAATTCGGTGGCGTGGACGCTATCGAAAAGGTGAACCGCTCCAAGGCCGCCCTCCTCTACAGCGCCCTCGACAACTCCAAGGTGTTCGTCGGTACCGCTGCTAAGGAAGACCGCTCCATCATGAACGTTCCGTTCGTGTTCAACAAGGACGTGGTTGCCGCTGACAAGGCTGACGATCTCGCCAAGGAATTCCTCGAATTCGCTAAGGCTCGCGGCCTCCAGCAGCTCAAGGGTCACCGCTCCGTGGGCGGCTTCCGTGCTTCCATCTACAACGCGATGCCGGTCGAAGGCGTTCAGGCCCTCGTCGACTGCCTCGGCGACTTCGAAAAGAAGGTGCTCGGCTAATTCCAGATGGCGGGTCAAGCCCGCCATGACGTTTTGCAAAAAGCCTCGGCATTGTGCCGGGGCTTTTTGTTTTACATAAAGGAGATGCCCGGACAAGCCGGGCATGACATCCTACTTTATTCGTCACCCTCACGAAGGCGAGGGTCTTTTTTATTCTGCAGCAGGCTTCTTGCTGAACTTGTTCACCACGTCGGGGACGATGTCCATGACCTTGGACACGAGCGAACTGTCCTTGCCGATAGGCATGATGCGCACGTCGTCGCCCTTGATGACAAGGAAGGCCACCGGTTCAACCGAGGCGCCGCCACCGGATGCAGACGTATCACCCTTGTTCTGGTGACCTCCAAAGCCAAAGCCGACCGAAACGCGGCTCACGGGAACGACCGTAGAATCGCCCGCCTGGATAGGTTTTCCGATGACAGTCTCCGCCTGCGTGATGAAGCGGAGCTTTTCCAAAAGAGTTTCTGCAAGTTTTTCGATAGCCATGGTTTTAATATAATAAAAAAATTAATATCGGGCCTCAAAGATACGGTCACTCGCGGCAAAGAACTTACGTTCCAGGTCAAACCAGCTCAGGTACCCCCAGACGATAGCGACACGCCCCCCGGACAGCTGCGATGCCATTCCGTGTACATTCTCCCCCACGTCGAAATAGGCGACCGTCTCGTCGGGGACGATTCCCTTAGGTTCCACAATGTGCAATTGAGTCTTCCAGGAGTTGTACACGTCCTCGTCCACCTGGTCCCAGCTGCGCGCCACGTTCCACTGGAGGTTCGCATCGCGGTAGCTCTGCACGAGAACCGGGAAATTCGATTTCAGCCCGAGGAAATTGCTCGTCTGGATGGAAGTCCTGCCCGCCTCGCGGTGCTCGAACGGGAGGCTCAGGAATTCCTGCGGGAACCCGCCGTGGTAACCCGGGAAACTACGGACATAGTTTTCGAGGTCGCTGCGCTCGTAACGGCGGAAACTGTCGTGCCGGAAAATGAAAATGCGCGCATCGGAACGGATGCTCTGCTCCAGATAAGGCCCGCGCAGAATCGGAACGATTCCCTGGAATCGTCCGCTGTTCATGTAGTAATCGAGCGCATACACGTCGCTCACGAATTCAAGGATACAGACGTCCAGCGTATCGCCCACCTGCATCGGGTAGCGCAAATCGACCCTCTTCTGCAAGGCCGCTATTTTTTCACCGACGGGATTATTCACCACATGGACGCCGATGGGCTTCACCTTCTTGTAGAGGATCGCGGAATGGTCTATAGGCGCCTCGGGCTCCTGGCCGCAGGCCATCAGCAGTGCGATTGCCGCAAACGAAATGAGGCTAGGGAGTTTCCGCATACGTCTAAAATTTAGCATACGCACCGCCGCTATGTTGTTCGGCATAATCGCAATATTCGTAAAGAGGGCACTCGGAGCAACTCCGGGTCTTCTCGCGACAGACAAATTCCTCGGTTCCCTCTTCCAGAAAGAACCGGAGTGCATGGGCAACCGCATAGGGATTCTTGGAACAGACGGCTGCGCTGAACGCATCCATCATCTTCTGCTTTTCCGCAGGTTCGAGGTCCGCAAACCCCTCTTCCCGTGCAGGCCCCAGAATGGCGAGAAACCGGCGTGCGCCCATCGTGAGCGGGAGCGGCGGCATTCGGGAAGCATCCCGGCATTCAATCCCGAGTCCAAGCGGTGCGGGTGCGAGAAGCCGGTAGATGGTGGCAGCGGCCTTCGGGCGCGGTTTCGACTTGCCCATAAAATAAATCTCGCCGAGATCCCGCCACATCTCCTCGGGATTGCGTTCGTGCGCCCACGCGGCCAAGTCGGGATGGCGGCGCACGAACAGTCCCACGCTCCAAAAAATCCCAGCAGCATGCTCGGCGAGTTCCCAGTGCCGTCCGTCCAGGACTGTCTCAATCACTTCATTGATTTCGGCGGCCGTGGGAACCGGAAGGTTCCACAGCTTGTCGTCGGGAAATTTCCCGTACAGTGCCGAAAGCAGCGCCTCCATTTCAGGGAGACCCATATCCTGATAGAGGTCCGTTCCCAGGAGCGTCCACGCCATCCGGGCATTGACATCGCCGGCCCGCGACGCCACCGCGACAACGGGATCCGAAACACCCGCGAACATCCGCACGAACTCGCCCGTCGCCTTGACCAGCGCGGGTTCATCCTGAACGAATCGCTTGACCGAAACCATCGGCAAACCTGAAAGCAGATGCCCTAGAGGGCCTCACCCACCTTGACCGCAGTCCCCACGCGGCTCTGGAACAGGCCGGGGTTGCGTTCACGGATTTTCTTGTCGACCACGAGAATCACGGTGCTGCCCATCTCAAAGCGGCCGAGTTCACCGCCCTTCTCGAAGGTGACCTTCTCGCTCGGGACCCAGTCCATGCGCTTGCCGCTATTCGGAATCTTGCCCGCATTCGTGAGCAGGTCGTTGCTATAGACGACGCCAATGCGGCCCACGTTGGTAGCGCCGACCTTGACGACCAGAATTTCGGAACCGTCTTCGAGGCGGATGCGGCTCGTGAGACGTTCATTGATGCAGAAAAGCCCTTCCACGCGTTCGACGCTGCCCGCATTCACCGGCCAGAGCGTTCCCGGACAGTAGCTCGCATCAACCAGTTCTCCCTTCACGGGGCTGTGGATGCGGTGGTAGTTGAAAGGCGCCAGATAGATCGTCGCAAACGCGCCACCCTCGAAACGCTTCGCCATCTCCTCGTCGCGCAGCAGGTCCTTGAGCGTATAGGTCTTGCCCTTCGCCTGGATCAGTTCCTGCCTCTCGTCGAACGTGGCCGTCTGCGAAAGCACGCCATCGACCGGAGAGACGATTTCGGAATCCGCAATCGGGCGGGCACCGGGTTTCAAGCGACGGATAAAGAGTTCACCGATATTGCGGTAATGGCTGAGCGGAAATTCCGACTCCTCCATGTTCAGCTTGTAGTAGGCGGCAAAGGCGTTGCGCGCAAGCTTCGAAAACACGGGAATGCGAAGGCGCGTAAAGACACCGAAGGCTCGGCTCGCGGCATTCTTCGGCAGGAGTTTCATAAAGACATAGAAGGGAGTATTCATAATTCGGAAAGATAGTAATTAGTGATTTTCCAGCTTGCTCGGATCGGTGCTGAACATCTTCCAGAGGCGCGGGGCGAACGGTACGGACCATTCCTTCTCGGGAGCCACGCGGCTCGTCGTCGCGGCCGTGAACTCCGAATACGTCAAAAACACGAGTTCCCCGTAGCGGGCATCCCAAAGGCTCCAAACAATCTTCCACGTGTATCCCCCGCTCTTGCCCAGCTTGGGATCCATCGCGACTTCAAGCATCACGGGGACCGACATGTAGCGCAGTTCGTAACGGCTTGCGATATCGTTCAACAGGTTCTTCAACTTTGTCGGTACCTCGCGTGCGAAAGCCTGCTCTATCCCGTCACGGTCCACCCAGGGCGCGATATCTTCCAGCTTGTGCCCGTCTGCGAATTCGGACTTGAGGAGCATTACGGACAAGGTATCAAGATACGAAGAATCGGCATCGGGAAGCCGCATGCCCGGAAGCATCAGTTCACGCTTCATCTTCGGGAAAGCTTGCACAAAGAGGGAATCCTCGACATGCGCAAGGTCAAAATCCAGCGCATCGGCACTGAAGCTATGGCACATCTTGCAAACTTCGGGGCGCTTGGCAATTACCTTCAAGGCAGGGAAAACGCCCACCACGGCATTTGAATCCAGGCGCGAGAACGCCTTGTCGTTCCATTCGCGGTAAAATTTCTCGTCGGTAATCTTGAGTTCGATATCGCCCTGCTTGCCGCATTCCTCGCACGGGGTATCGCCCATGCCGTTGTCGGAGGATTCGCCGCCGGGACCGCCGGAACCGGCACAGGCCCAAAGAAGGGCTGCAATAAACACGAAGAAATACTTTTTTCCCATAGGAAAAAAGATAGTCATAAAAGAGGCTCTACGGGAACCTATGCCGAAAACATCCGCCTGATTTCGGAGACTTTCGACGTCGTGACAAGAGCCAGACGCAAAAGCACGGCGGCCTTCTGGGGAGGAAGCGTCCCGGCGCTGATACGGCCCGGCGCAAGCGTCTCGTTGAGCGTGACGTTCCCGTGATGGGTGCGGCTCGCGATTACGACCGGAATGTCGATTTTTTCCAGGACGGATGCCCATTCCTTGCTAAATTCTCCAGAACCCGCTCCCGCGATGACGAGCCCGTCGGAAACACAGGCGGCATATTCCAGAATTTTCGGATTCGCATCTACCGTAAAGTAAACCACGTTCACGCGGGGCAGGCTTTCACACCGAGATACATCAAAATAGTTCGGCTCTTGGGGAGCATTCCAATCGGCGCCAACGCCCGGGCCGTCCACGCCCATGGCATTCAGGGCGGACGCATCGCATTTCTGCACACGCCGGGCATCGAAGAGTTCGCCCGCGAAATAAACCCACACCTTGTTTGCCGGCGGGTCATCATCCACGGCGAAACCGGCTGCAGCACGCACCGCACCGAGCAAATTTGCAGGCCCGTCCGGATTTTTCGCAGTCGCGGGCTTCATGGAACCCGTGAAAATCACCGCCTTCTCGCAGCGGACCGTCAGGCTCACGAAAAAAGCAGTCTCGTCCATCGTATCGGTACCGTGGGTCACCACGATCCCGTCCACCGAATCGTCGGCTTCAAGTTCCGCGATGCGACGGGAAAGCTTGAGCCAGAGGGCATCCGTCATGTCGTCGGAATTCACGTTGCAGACCTGCTCCGCAGACACTTCGGCATAGTTCGAGATTTCCGGAACCGACTTCACGAGGTCTTCCGCCGCAATCTGGCCCGGGACATATCCCGTATCGCTGCCGGGTTTCCCGATTCCGGCGATGGTTCCGCCGGTCGCAAGCACTACCACATGTTTTTTTCGCATAGACATCCGAACGCTCCTCCCTCACCTGACCTCGTCAAGCAACTGCGCGGCGGTCACCCCGTAAAACTTCTGCAGGGATTCGTCCGCTTCGCCGTGACGGAGGCTTTGCAGGAATTCCCTGAAATGCACAAAATTCGCATCGCGGCGCAGGATTTGTTCCACCATCCGCTGCGAATACCAATAAAGGCGAACCGCGTTTGACGTGTTGTTCTCGTTCACGAACGGCTCCGTGAGCGCCCCCAGATCCGGGACGCCACCCTCCGGCCGGGGCATTCCCGTACGGGAGGCGTCGATGACCTGCGCAATGCCCTCGTTTATCCACAAGGGCACCTTGTTCCACGCCATGGCGCGTACGAAAGCATGCGTAAGTTCGTGAAAGAACATCGGGCGGTAAATTTCGCGATACTGCATCACGTTCACGGGGATGCGGAGTTTGCCATCATACACGGCGCCGACCCATTCCGGACGGGGGCCTACCCCCTGGTACTGCGCCGATTCGTAGAGCACCAGGTGCATCTTGTTCTCGGGATGGAAATCGAACAGGCGGCAGAGCGAATCGTATGCCACCTCCAGCACGGCGAGCGCTTCCATGATGTCGCGTTTCGGGAGGTCGCCCTCGAATTCGACGCGGAAATGCATCGAGCGTTCAATCCCGAGCTCCGCCATCTCCCGGATAAGCGAGGCGACCTTCGTATCGAGCATCTCCAAATCGTGATTCTTGAACCCCAGGGAAGCGATGTATTTGCGGCATTCCTCGTACCGTTCCTGCTCGTAAAGGATGATCGCGAGGTGCATCTGGAGGTTCGTATCGTGAGGAGCATCACAAAGCAGTTCCCGAACAGCCTTTTCGGCGCAGTTCCACTCCCCCGATTCAAGGCATTCCGTCGCCTCTGCCACCAGGGTTTCCCGCTTCTGGAACCGCTCCATTTCAGCCTTTCCGGAGACCACGGAACGGACCAGGATCAGCGCGGCAACCATTGCCAAAAAGATAACGATTAAATTTTTCATCCTTTAACCTAGACTGGACCTAATTTATATATTTTTTTACAAATACGGGGTAAAGTTATGGCAAGCATTTACGATTATACAGATTACCGAGATATAATCAAGGATTTTTACCAAGAAAAGAAGAAATCTAACAGCAAGTACTCCTACAGTGTTCTCGGTATGGCTATCGGGCTCAATGCGAGCCACGTTTTCTGCGTTGTCGAAAAAAAGAGAAATCTCCCCGTCCGCTGTGTCCCCGCCATCAAGAAAGTCCTCGGCCTCGAAGGCCGCGCTGCCAAGTATTTTGACCTCCTGCTCGCCGCATCCCGTACCAAATCCGAAAAGACAAAGACCGAAATTCTCGCCAAGGCCATCATGCTGCGGGATGTGAAGAAGCACTATTTGAGCGACAAGGAGCAAAAATACCTGAGCGACTGGTGGACTCCGGTCATCCGCGCCCTCGTCGAAATCAACCAGGGACGCCTCAACGCGAAAGAAATTTCCGAAAGTCTCGAACCCTCCATCGGCACCGAAAAAGCCCAAGAAAGCATCGACATCCTGAAGGAACTCGGGTTCATCCAGCCCCTCGGGAATGACCGGTACAAGCTTTCGGACGCGCATATCAACATTTCTGGCGAAGAAAGAGCCCAGGCAATCCGCAAATTCCAGGCAAACGTGATGCAAATTGGCGCACGTTCGCTCGAAGTCATCCCTCCGGAAGACCGAGATATTTCTACACTTACAATGGCCGTAGATCAAAAAGGCTTTGAGGATATTAAGAAGATGATCCAGGAATTCCGGAAAGATGTCCAAATTCGCGTGGACAAGTGCGGCAAGCCGTCCCGCGTACTCCAGATGAACCTGGCATTGTTCCCTGTTGCATTTAACAAGAAGAGCGCTAAGTAATGGCTATTTTTCCGAAAATATTGCTATTTGCACCGATAGCGCTCCTTTTCGCGTGTTCGAGCTCCGAGACAGCCGGAGGAACGACCGAAACCGAGAACGCCATCGCGATGGAAGGAGACGGAACCGTTTCCATCCATGTCTTCGCCGGTAAATCCGAAGCGAGCCGGATCGCCTATAGGGTCCTGCCCAGCTGGTTCGTGCCCGACACGACCGGAGAAATCGCCGAAGAAGACTATACGTACCGCGGAACGGCCGACAGCACCGGCAAGATCGTCATCGAGAACCACAAGCAAGGGTCCTTCACCATCCAGATCGGAAGCAAGGATTCCGTCATTGCCTATCAGTACACGCTCAACAACCTTTCCGAAAAGTTCGACGTCAAGCACGCGTCCCTGACCGCGAACGGTTCCGTCAAGGGCTGGATCAGCGTTCCCGAAAACGCCAAGTACGGCTGGGTGCACATCCCCGGAACGGGCAAGGTCCAGAAGACCGATTCCCTCGGGAACTTCGTCATCAACGGGGTGCCTTCCGGTGACCTGGTACTCAGGGCCTGGGATACCGACACGAAGGAATGCATCGCCGAAGCCGAAATCTCGGTGCCCGCCAAGGACACCCTCGAACTCGGGCACGTGGAAGCCCCGAACGAGATTGTCGTCAAGAAGACCATGCGAATCAATCCGAGCAAGCTCATATCCAGCTGGATGCAACCCCTCACAGCTCCATTCGTACTCACGCTCAGACTCGATTCGACCAATTTCAATTTCTCGGAAGCGCTTCCGGACGGCAGCGACATTCACCTCCGCCACAGCGACGGCACGGAAATCCCGATGCAGATTGACCTCTGGGATACGAGCATCCAGAACGCGGCCATCAACGTCTTGATTCAGGACCTGAGCGACACCGCTGAAATCTGGACCCTCGAATGGGGCGAAATCTACGAACCTGCGCAGGAACAGGTCGATGTCTGGAAGGATATCGACGATTCCCTCTGGTACGAACTGAATTCCGTCGAGATATTCAACTTCGATAGCGTTTCAGCGTACAACGATCTTCCCTCAGCAGTGAAAAAGCATTCCTGGTACATTCAACTCCACGAAACCGACTCCGTCAACACAGATTCGGTCACCATCACGACTCTCAATGCAACCGATTACCTGCAGAAGGATACACAGGGACGTGGCGGTTACGTGGTGCACCTTAACTATAAGGAAGAATATCCCAATTTTGCCGCCATCGGCACGCGCCTTTCCTACTCGACTCTCAATTTGAGCCGTATGGATTCCCTCGTCGTATGGATTCGCGGTGATGGAGAATACGAGGTCATCCTCGAGAACTTCTCCTTCAACAACAAGAACTACAAGGCATCCTACAAGGCCGAAGCCAAGAGTTCCTGGCAGCGCGTCGTCGTGCGTCCGGAGGACTTCAATACGGTCCACAGGGACTATCACGGATGGGAATCGACTCGCGACAAGATCACCCACTTCTCGGTGTTCGTCTACAACGGATCCGAAATCTGGCTTGACAACGTGAGAATCTACGGAATAAACAGAGACGAATTCAACTAACGAATTCGCCCTATCCAATAAACCTTTTTTTGTGAAATCGGCCGCAAATTGCGGCCGTTTGGGATTAGCCCCGCGTCTCGTGATTCTGTCGCTTTCCAACCCAAACTCCAGCGGCAAACGAGACTCCAACACTCCAATACATCGGACTACGGGGTCTAATCCCAAATCGGCTATAATGCTATTTTAAGCCAACCCAATCTAGCATTCCCTACGCACAATAAAATATGTTTATTTGAGGGTAAAGTTACAGGCACCCCAAAAACAACCATTTACAAAATGTCAAAAAAAGCTAATTTTACATGCGTAAAAATAAGCACCTGAAAAGTGCCCAAAACGGAGATAAAAATGGGTTTTAAATGCGGTATCGTAGGACTCCCCAACGTGGGAAAATCCACCATCTTTAACGCCATCACCAACGCCGGCGCCGAAGCTGCCAACTACCCCTTCTGCACCATCGAACCGAACGTGGGCATGGTGAGTGTGCCGGACAGCCGCCTCGACGAACTGGTCAAGGTCTACAACCCGAAATCCATCGTCCCCGCCGTCACGGAATTCGTCGACATCGCCGGCCTCGTGAAGGGTGCCGCCCAGGGCGAAGGCCTCGGCAACCAGTTCCTCACCCACATCCGCGAATGCGAAGCCATCATGGAAGTGGTCCGCTGCTTCGACGACGAGAACATCGTGCACGTGAGCGGCTCCGTGGACCCCGTCCGCGACGTGGAAGTCATCGAGATGGAGCTCATGCTCAAGGATATCGATACCGTCGAAAAGCGCCTCGCCACCGAAGCGAAAAGCGCACGCACCGGTAACGCCGAAGCGAAGGCCCGCCTCGCCGCCTGCGAACTTTTGCAGAAGACCCTCACCGAAGGCAAGCCTGCCCGCACCGTGATGCACGACAGCGACGAGATGGAAGCCGTCCTCAAGGACCTCTGCTTGCTTACCGCAAAGCCCATATTCTACTGCGCAAACGTCAAGGAAGACGACGTACTCACTGGAAACGCCTACGTGGACAAGCTCAAGGAATACGCAAAGCAGAGCGGCCACGAAGTCATCGTCATCAGCGGCAAGATCGAAGAAGAACTTTCCGCGATGGAGCCTGCCGACAAGGCCGAATTCCTGAAGGAACTCGGCATGAAAGAATCGGGCCTCGATGCCGTAGTCCGCAAGGGTTACGAAATCCTCGGGCTCCGCACGTTCTTTACCGCGGGCGAAAAGGAATGCCGCGCCTGGACATTCAATGCCGGCTACAAGGCCCCGCAGTGCGCAGGCGTCATCCACACCGATTTCGAACGCGGGTTCATCCGCGCCGAAACGCTCAGTTTCGAAGATTTCCGCAAGCACGGCAGCTGGAACGCCGCCAAGGAAGCAGGCCTCGTCCGCACCGAAGGCAAGGATTACCTTGTGCAGGACGGCGACATCATGTACTTCCTGTTCAACGTGTAATCGCGGTTACAGAGCCATTAAAAAAGCTCGCCTCAAAGGCGAGCATTTTTTACTTATCCTGAATGCAGAGGGTTTGTACCATAGGGTACAGGTCCTTGGGACATTCTACAATGCGCGATGTCTTTTCCTCCATAATGGCTCCATCCATCGCAGTTTCGTAGCAATATTGCGTTTCGGAGTCCTTTTCGGTACTTGTCCAGAACACATCCGCATATATTTTATAATCCTTTGAGCAATGAACTACCCTGTCAGTCGAAAAGTACCAGATTATCGGGGCATCGTTCCGGAATTCAAGCCTGGATGTTCCATATTTCAAGTTGCTTATAAGCTCCGTCGTATCGGGAATATGGTAGCCCCTAGGGCACGACGCCTTGGCCGTTTCGTAATCCATATAGACGCCATCCTTATAGCGTACAACCGACACGTTGGAATCTTCCACCTCAAAGGTATTACCTCCGCAGCGGCAATCCTGGCTGATGCGATCCTTCCATCCGGCATAAAAATCACCGAACGAGGAACTCACATCTTGAATTGAATTCAGCAAAACCGTATCGGCTCCAAGTTCTCCGTGCAGGAATATCTGCCGGTTCCGCGTACTCGCTTCATAGCCGACGCCGTCAATAACCACATGCGTCAAGACAAAATTATATTGGTCTCCATTAATCTTGATATCAAAGCGGTATTCGACCCCGTCAATAGTCACCGTATATGTGGAAGTTCCCAGGCTCTGCCCCGCGATTTTTTCCCTGTCAAACGACAAGGGTAAAAGGTAGGTGGGCCACGGTTCCACAATGATTTCCATCCAATCTTCCATCCCGTCAACATTTGCGCACCCAAAGAACGCGCTATCCGCTGCGCTCCAGTGGAGGATCTTGTTGGAAATGGTATCACAGGTTCCGAGGCTGTCTTTATACCTGTACGGACCAGATTCGACGCCCTTCATCAAGCGCCAAACATTTGTTGTCTCGCAGACATAATAATCCTTGCCATACACTTCCATCGTATTGAACAAATCCTCTTTACAGATTTTCCCCTCTTTTTCTGGCGGCAGCAAAGAATCTTCATCAACCTTCGTCCATTCCAAATACCAGTACTCGCATTCATAATAAGTCCCGTCATACAGAACTTTCAGATTGGCGGTTTGTCTTGTACATTGTTCCTTAATAAAAGAGTATTCTGTTTCAGAGCTATCTTTCTGCGTTTCGCTGGAACTGCTCATGGAAGAGGAGCTCTGCGCAGGCTGCGACTTTCTTTCACTTGACGACGAGCTTTCCATTGAGGATTCCGAGCTCGCCGGCAAGGAACTGGAGCTTTCTTCAACTGGCCTCGGGCTCTTTTTTAAATAATAAGCCACGCCATCTTCTTCTTTGCAAAGGCAATCATCAAACGTCCAATCGGTCAAAGTGGCCACCCAGGGTTCGAAATCGCCGTCACTTCCAATCCTATGCTTGCACCCGGAGATATCGGTCCAAATAGACTTATCCCCGCTTTCCGTGGTGATTCGCATATTGATGCGATTGTTGGATTTGCTGTAACTCGAAGATACGCAGTTTGCAAAGAATGCAAACATCTCGCGCATATACATCGACATATAGTCGCAGAGTCCATCCACGATGTAGCTGCTGTCGGAAATTTCGGTCGTCCAGGAATCATCTTCCGTAATGCCATACTTGTCATGACAATATGCCGTGTTATCATAGGACGGAGCGGAATCATACGGATTTTCAGATGAACTGGAGCTGGAATCTTCAGAGCATGCCACCATAAAGAGCGCAAGAGCGCCAACCATCAACAAAGCTTTCATAGTCTTGTTCCTTTACGCCGCTTTTTTCTTCGCGGCACGACGGGCGCGCAGGTCATCAACGATAGGCCGCGCGATACTGGCGAGATTCATCGCCGTCCCGATTAGAATCAACATCGAAGCGCAATATATTCCGACATCGGGTTTCACCGCAAGGACGTTCATGCCGAGGCCGGCACAGACCTGTCCCAT
This sequence comes from uncultured Fibrobacter sp., assembly GCA_946408125.1. Taxonomy (GTDB): domain Bacteria; phylum Fibrobacterota; class Fibrobacteria; order Fibrobacterales; family Fibrobacteraceae; genus Fibrobacter. Next base: position 16,450 of record CAMJQW010000028.1, on the reverse strand, counting down.
CTGCGCAAGGAACGCCCACAGGGAAACCATTGACAGCATTCCCATGGCAAGCGAACCCAATGACGCATAATATCCGTAAGGTGCAATCAAGGCGAATATTGCCGCAAGGACAAGCCCGCCGAGGATTCCGTACAAATGACGAATCGGCGGAACCTTCGGGAAATCGGGAATGGTCTTCTTGAACCTCTCGATAGCGGCCGGGTTTGACGCCTGCATATTCTTGATATAGCCAAGAGCAGGTTCCTTCAACGACTGTTCCAGGTCAATGCCATTCGCCATCTCGTAGAATGACGGTTCGGCAATCACCTGGTCGGCACAGGATACGTTGAACAGCGGGAGCAAAAGCCCGAGCAAAGCGAGCAGGTAAGGGGCAGCGACGAGCCTCTGAAAAAGCTTAAATTTGGAATTCACTTCTATTCCTTGATAGAATCACGCGGGAACACACAACGGAAGCCAATGGTTTCAGACCAGTAACGCGGGTCCTCATCATCGGTTCTCGTCACGTTCAAATTCTTTTCTCCATCCTTCCAGGAGCCGCCCTTGTACACCTTGGAGGAACCAATCATGGCTCCCGTCGGGTTAGACTCCTCGACCATGAAGGAGAACATGAAGTACTTATCGCGCGTCCATTCGGCAACGTTACCGGACATGTCGTGGAGGCCCCACGCATTCGGCTTCTTGGAACCCACAGGCTGGGGACCATAGGCATCGAACCGCTTACCCAGGTTGTAGGAATTTCCGCGATAGACGGCATAGGCGCCCGGATCCGAAACGGAATCCTTGACCCAGATGGCACCGTCGACATTGTCGGCGAGGGCCGCAAATTCCCACTGGGCTTCCGAAGGCAGGTCGCCGCCCAAAACCTTGCACGTGGCACGAGCATCATCCCACGTGATGTTGTGGACAGGCTTGTTCGCGTTCTTGAAAGTCGAACGATCCTGGATACGCTTCGCGGAATCGAGCTTCATCATCGTCTTCTGGAAGTGAACCTGCGTCATTTCCGTCGTCATGATGGCAAACGGGGACATTCTCACGACGTGGCCCCTGAAGCGGAACTTTCCGGAATCAATCAGGGCAAGGCTTCCACGATCCTTGTCGCGGATGATACGGGCAGCCGTCGCGATATTGTCGAGAATCGACAAGCTGATGGAATCCTGCTTCTTTTCGGCCACTACCGGCTTTTCGGACGGAACAGGTCTCGACTTGAGCCATTCCTGGACCTCCGGTTGGTCAAGGAGGTATTTGGGCAGGACGAAGGAACCGATTCCCTTATGGACGTTCTGTCCCACATGGAACTCAAGATTCACGTAACGGTAGTGGTGACGCCAAACCGTAGTGTCATTCATCTGGATCCAAACGGGCTTGTTGTTCTCGAGGTCCAGGTAAACCTTTAGTTCAGGATTTCTCTTGACAATCCAGGTATAGATAGAATCGCCCTCAACTCCATCGACATAGCCTTCCCAGGAGAAATCGAAGCGGGAATGGTCCACGCCGAAGTTCATCTTGAGGCGGGCAATCCTCTTGCGCATTACGGGCTTCACGGGGGCTGCAGCGCTATCGGACTTGACGGCAAGCGCCGCTTTCGCGGAATCAATCGATTCATCGGCCGGGACTTCCTCGAATACCGGTTCAAGCGAAGCAGGCATCATGGCGCCGCGGAGCGGGAGTGCCTCGAGGCTATCGAATTTCGCGCGGAAAGCCTTGTTCAGTCCATCCACACCGGCCACCTTGGATTCGCGCCAAAGACGCAAGGCAGCATCCTTCGTCGCCTTGTAGCGGGAATCGTATTCAGCATAGGACTTTTTCTTGTTGCTTACCGTAAAGAAGGACGCTTCCTGCTGCCGGGGATAAGCTTTCTCAAACGCGGTCTTGTCCACGGTTTCAATCAGGTGCCTCAATTCGGCAACATACTTATCATAGAGCTTTTCCGTATTGTCAAGGCCCTGCGTGGAGGCAATCTCGTCAAGGGTTACGCTCAGCTTTTTCGTCGTATCCGGAGTATTTTCAATCTTCAAGAAGGACGGCTTGATCTGGAGGGCATCGCCTTCCAGCAACACACCCACTTCAACATAGGGCAAGTAGCCGGGAGCGCTAAGAATCAAGGACTGGAGGCCCGCCTTGACCGGGAAAATCATTTTCGGAGCCTTGTATTTCACGTTATTCAGATCGACTTCAAAGTCCTTGACCTGGCTGGAAATCTCAATAGCTCCCGGAAGAGCCGTTTCCTTCAGCATCTGCCATTGTCCATTCCTGATGAAAAACAGCTTGGGGACACGCGCAGAATAGATATACTCGTTATCAAAATAGAGGTCGGCCTCGTCCTGGAACGCCTTTGCATTCTGGCTACCGTAAAAACGCATCGTGGCAACATCTTCAAGATTCAAGTAGTTTTCCGCCAGATTGAACGCATGGAGCTTCTTGAGGTTCTTGACGACAATGTTACCAGTCATCCACTGGTATTCCTTGGGTCCCCTCTTATGGCGGAAGCAAATCCTGTTTTCACCTATCGGGAAAGACATCTGCTCCGAAACACCGACACCCTTATCCCCGCGGATTGCCATATCGGCAACCTGATCAACAACCATGCCAACCTTGAACAGGTGGGGCGCAATCTTAAAATTCTTGTCACTGTCTGCCAGCGTGAGAGCGGGCACCAACAACAAAAGCGGTAATAGACGGGCAAAAGACATAACAGCTCCTGTTACCTTTATTCAAACCTTTACATCCAAAAGATAGTCTTTTTGTAAGATTTTCTGGCGATTTATGCCCCGTTCTTCCCCATATCAAGCAAATATCCGCCCTTTTCGCCACCGACGGGGCCCAATTCCACCTTCCAGTCGGCGAGGCGGATGATATCGGGATGGTGTTCGATGACGATGACGGTATCGCCGCGAGCCGATAGCTTGCGCAACATGTTCCAAAGGATCTGGATATCCTTGAGGTGGAGGCCCGTTGTCGGTTCGTCGAGCAGGTAGACCATCTCCTGGGCAGGCTTGCGGGCAAGTTCCGCCGCCAATTTAAGACGCTGGGATTCGCCGCCGCTGAGCGTGGTGACAGACTGGCCTAACTTTACGTACGGAAGGCCCACGTCGCGCAGGCATTCCAGTTTCGGGAGGATTTTCGGCTGGTCCTTGAAGAATTCGCAGGCTTCGGCGACACGCATGTCGAGTACGTCGGCGATGTTCTTGCCCTTGAAGGTGACGGTGAGTGTTTCCTGGTTGTAGCGTTTGCCGCCACAGACATCGCAGACCTCCCACACATCGGAGAGAAAGTGCATCTCGATGGCGACAGCACCGCGGCCCTCGCAGGCCTCGCAGCGGCCGCGGGCCAAGTTGTAACTGAATCGCCCGTAATCGAAGCCCTTCAACTTGGCCTGCGGCAACTTGGCGAACAGCCTACGGATGTCGTCAAGTACGCCCGTGAAACTCGCGGGCGTGCTGCGAGGCGTACCCGAAATCGGGCTTTGATCCACCAGCAACACTTCGCCGCTCTGTTTTTTGCGACCGCGTGCCTGGAATTTCTTCTTGAGCCGCGGGAAAATTTCGTCCATGACCATGGAACTCTTGCCCGAGCCCGACACGCCGCAGACCACGCTGATGGCACCCTTCGGAAACTTTACAGACAAATTCTTCAAGTTGTTGTGCTTGAGTTTTTCGAACTCGTAAAATTCCGTAGAATCCGTGATGGGCCTTGCCGCAATCTCGTTCGCCATCGGGATGGTGTGCGTGAGGTACTTGACCGTCTCGCTGCGCGGGAACTGCTGGAGCGCATATGGCTTGGAAAGCTGTGCCGGAGAGCCCTCGGCGACGACCTCGCCACCGAACTCGCCCGCCGCCGGGCCCATGTCGATAATATGGTCCGCTGCCTGCATCATCTTCATGTCGTGTTCAACGACCACAAGCGTATTGCCGAGGTCGCGCAGGCGGTAAAGCGTATCAAGCAGCATGGCGGTATCGCTTTCGTGCAGGCCCACCGTAGGCTCGTCAAGCACATAGAGCACGCCTTCGAGGCCGCTACCGATCTGGCTTGCAAGGCGGATTCTCTGGGATTCGCCACCACTAAGCGTGTCGCCCGCGCGGTCGAGACCAATGTAGCCAAGGCCCACGCCCTTCAAAAAGTTGAGGCGCCCAACAATTTCGCGAAGCAAGGGCTCAGCAACCGTCATCTTACCGTCGGCATTCTTGTCGCCCTTGAAATTGTCGCGCTTGAAATACTCGTTGCTGAACCATTCGTAAGCTTGGGCGATGCTCATGTGGTTCACGTCCATGATGTTCTTGTCGCCGATGCGCACCGCGAGGTATTCGGGCTTGAGACGTTCGCCATGACAATCCGGGCAGACATGGCCATCGTAATCGTGACCGAGGCCAAGGCAGGTTTCGCAAGCGCCCCAGTGCGTGTTGAAACTGAAGTGCTTCGGGTTCAGCGCCGAATCCATGTACCAGCCACAATCAGGGCAGCCCGGCTTTTCGGAGCAGGCCAAGCGACCGCCCTTCTCGTCTTCCACATACAGAATTCCGTTGCCGTCGCGGTAGCCGCGCTCGAAAGCTTCTACCAAACGGGCACGATTTTCTTCCTTGACCACGACCGTATCGACGACGGCGAACAGTTGTTTTTCGCGGGTCGGGATTTTCGGCAGCGGAAGTTCCACGAGCTTGTTGCCGAGATAAACCTTGCGGTAGCCTTTCTCGGTGAGAATCTTCGAAAGCTTCAGCACGTCCTTGATTTCGAACGGGGCAAGGACCGTCACCTTCTTGTTCAAGTCGCGGTCAAAGGCATATTGCATCAGGTCGCCCGCGCTGTACGAAGCCACAGGCTTTCCGCATTTCAAGCAATGCGGGGTCCCGACCCTCGCCCAGAAAATGCGGAAGTAGTCATAAATTTCGGTGAGGGTCGCGACCGTACTGCGCGGGCTCTTGCTCGCACTCTTCTGGTCAATCGCAATCGCCGGCGCCAAGCCCGAAATGGAATCGATGCTCCCGTGGTCGGGGCGGCCCAAGAAGCGACGGGCGTAAGTGCTCAAGGTTTCCACAAAGCGGCGCTGGCCTTCGCTAAAGAGCGTATGGAACGCAAGGCTCGACTTGCCGGAGCCCGAAACGCCCGTGACCACAGTGAGCTTGTGGCGCGGAATCGTCACATCGATGTTCTTCAGGTTATGCTTGCGGGCGCCATGCACCTCGATATCAAGCGACAAATCCTCGCCACCCTTGAGCGTGCGGTCAAAATGGTGGTTCTCGCCATGCTTTTTCGCAAGCACCGGCGCGAGATAGCGGCCCGTCTCGGACTTCTTGCTTTTGGCAATCTGTTCAGGCGTTCCCGTCGCAATCACGCGCCCGCCGTGAACGCCAGCATCCGGGCCCAAATCGATAATCCAGTCGGCGCACTTGATTACGTCCAGGTTGTGTTCGATAATCACGACGCTGTTGCCGAGGCTGCGCAAGCGATTCAGGCAATCCATGAGTTTGCGGATGTCTTCAAAGTGCAAGCCCGTCGTCGGTTCGTCGAGCAGGTAAAGAGTCTTTCCCGTACCCGGGCGGCGCAACTCAGAAGCAATTTTAATGCGCTGCGCCTCTCCCCCGCTGAGCGTTGTCGAAGGCTGGCCCAGAGTGAGGTAGCCGAGGCCCACTTCCACGAGCAAATTCAGCGGTTCTGCAATCTTCGGGATGTCCTTGAAGAATTCCGCCGCATCGGCAATGCTCATGTCGAGAATTTCGGAGACGTTCTTGCCCTTGAAATACACTTCGCGAGTCGCATCGTTAAAGCGCTTCCCGCCGCAAACTTCGCAAGTCACCTGCACGCTCGGCAAAATATGCATGTCGACGATTTTCACGCCCGCGCCTTCGCACGCATCGCAGCGGCCACCCTTCACGTTGAAGCTGAAACGGCTCTTGCTGTAACCGCGAATCTTGCTTTCTTCCATGCTCGCGAAAAGGTCGCGCACGTCGTCCCAAATCTTGGTGTACGTCGCCGGATTGCTTCGCGGCGTGCGGCCAATCGGCGTCTGGTCGATTTCAATCACCTTGTCGATATTCTCGAGACCTTCCAGGTGATCAAACTTTCCGACCGGTTCTTCGGCATTATAGAATACGCGAGCCAATTCACGGCGCAAAATCTGGTTAATCAGAGTGCTCTTTCCAGAGCCTGAAACGCCCGTCACCACGGTCAATGCGCCATCGAGCGGGATTTCGACATCGATATTCTTGAGGTTGTTTTCTGCCGCACCGCAAATCTTGAGTTTCGGCGTATTCTTGTCAATCTTCTTCCTCTTCTCGGGAATCTCGATTGCCTTGCGTCCGCTCAAGTACGCCCCCGTCAGCGAAGCCTTGTTCTTCTCGAGTTCCTCGACAGTCCCTGCCGCAATCACGCGACCGCCCTCTACGCCGGCACCCGGCCCCACGTCAATCACGCAGTCCGCATGGCGCATGGTGTCTTCGTCATGCTCCACGATAATCAGAGAGTTGCCCTGCGCGCGCAGATGCTCCAGCATCCCGAGCAACTTATCGTTATCGCGCGGGTGGAGCCCGATGCTCGGCTCGTCAAGCACGTAAAGCACGCCCTGCAGGCCAGCACCCACGGCGCTCGCAAGCCTGATTCGCTGCGCCTCGCCACCGCTCAATGTGGACGCCTTGCGGTTGATATTCAGGTAGCCAAGCCCCACCGCATTCAAGAAAGAAAGTCGCCCACGAATCTCTTTCAAAATTTCCTTGCCGATTCGTTTTTCCTTCTCGGACAAGTCGAGCTTGTTGAAAAACTCCACCGATTTCTCGACAGACCATTCCGTCATCTCGGTCAGATTATGCCCGTGGAACGTGACCGCATTCGCCGTGCGGTTAATGCGCGTGCCGTGGCATTCGGGGCAAACGCCAATCTGCATGTACTTGCGGAAGTGGTAGATGTGCCACATATCCCACAGTTCCTGCATGATGGGGATAATCCCGCGTTCCGATTCGCTCGGCGTGCCGTACAATACGGCGTCCTGCTGCGCCTTCTTGAGCTTGTTCCACGGCGTATCGAGCGAAAAATGCATCTCATTCGCAATGTTGCGCAGGTTGCGGCGCCCGAAGTCGCTGAAAATCAGCGTGCCGTCGTCCTTCTTGATGGTCGCTATACAGCCTTCCTTGATGGACTTCGTCTTGTCCGGGATAATCAAGTCCAAATCGAACTTGTAGCTTTCGCCCATGCCCTTACAGGCAGGGCAACGGCCCTTCGGGTCGTTAAAGCTGAAGAATCGCGGTTCCAGTTCCGGGATTGAGATGCCGCACTTGGGGCAAGCGAGCAACGTACCCTGCAGGCGGTATTCTTCCTTACCCTCGCCCGCCGACAACAAGAAGCTCACCAACTTCCCGTCAGTCAGTTTCAAGGCGCCTTCCAGCGCCTCGCGCAAACGGCTCATGTTCTTGCGTTCAAGCGACAAACGGTCAATCACGGCCTCGATGGTATGCTTTTCGTAACGCACCAGCGCGGGAACATCTTCCAGGCGGTAAATCGTGCCGTCCACGCGGGCACGCACAAAGCCGTTTTCCTTGAGTTCGGCCAGTTCCTTGCGGTATTCGCCCTTGCGCTCCTGCACAATCGGCGCCATCACCGTAATCTGCTTGCCCTCGTCGCTCACATACAAATTATCGACAATCTGGTCCACCGTCTGGGCCTGGATCACGCGCCCGCAATCGGGGCAGTGCGGCACGCCCAAGCGCGCAAAAAGCAAGCGGTAATGATCCAAAATCTCGACCACCGTACCCACTGTGGAACGCGGGTTGCGGTTCACCGTCTTCTGGTCAATCGAAATCGTCGGCGAAATGCCGCGCACGCTTTCCACCTCGGGGTGTTTCATGCGGCCAATGAACTGGCGCGCATACGCCGAGAGCGACTCCACGAAGCGCCTCTGGCCTTCCTGGAACACCGTATCGAACGCGAGACTCGACTTGCCCGAACCGGAAACGCCGGTTACCACCACGATGGAATCGCGGGGAATGGAAAGGTTCACATGGCGGAGGTTGTGTTCGTGCGCGTCGCGTATCTCGATGGACTTGGTCATGTCCCGCAATATAGAAAAAGACGGCATAGCCGTCTAAAAATTAGTGAACAAATGTGTAATTTTTATCGTATCACCTCCACCCTGCCGTTGTGCAGGTACTTACCCTTTTCGGTAGGCTTGCCATTCAGCTTACGGCCCTGCAAATCAAACCAGCGGTCCGCACGGCGTCCAACAGACTGGGTAGCCTCAAGCCTGCCATCCTGAATCATCACGCCGCCTGCAACCGCAGACTTCTTCAAGGCCTTCCCAGCATCGGGTTCTATGCGGGCGAACGGGCGCCAGCGACAGGCAGGAACACGGGTATCAAAGGGGAACTGCGACACGCTTGCAGCAGACTGACCCGCCTTGACGATCATGTTGCCGTCAATATAGAGCGACCCGTAGTAACCTTCGCCAGCAGCGCTGCCAATGGCACTCCCGTTCTCCATGGCGGCTTTCTCGCCAGCTTTGGCTTCGACGGTTCCGCCATAGATTTCGACTTTAGCCCCCTTGGCATCCTGGCCTCCACCGATACCGGCTCCCCAATCCTTGCCTTCGGCATAGACATACCCGCCATAGACAGTGAGAGAACCGCCATCGATAGTACCAGCGACATACTCCTCGCCGCTGCCAATGCCAGCCGCATCAGTGCCGCCATAGGCCTTGACGGTGCCACCATAGATAACGACCTTGGAACCGCTAGCATCCTGACCGCCGCCGATGCCTGCGCCGTACTCACCACCCCTAGCCGTAACGGTGCCGCCATAGACTGTAAGAGAACCGCCATTTGTCGCTTTTCTCCACTGTTCGCCATTGCCTATGCCCGCAGCATCCTTGCCACCAGTAGCGGAGACTTTGCCAGCATAGATGGTGACACTGCCACCGCTTTCTTTACGCATACCGCCGATGCCCGGGCCGCTGCCTTCATTAAGGAAGCTATAATCTCCACCCTTCGCATCGATATCGCCTCCGTGGATGAAAAGGGATGCCGATTCCGGCACCTTGATGCCAGCTGAAGGCCCCAATCTTTGAGCCACAATTTTTCCCATGTTGTCGCCATCCGATTGCGCAAAAATGTTGAGGGTTGCGCCTTCGTCTATATCTATGCCGCCCTCGAGCGTTGCCCCGTCGCAGATGATCAAATTGACCACCGCATTTTTAGGGACGACGACTTTATACCGGCCAAAACTTTTCTTGACGACATAAGGAATGTCGCGATCCAACGTATAGTCGTCTTTGCTGGCAGTGCCGTTCAGCGTAAAATAGTCGGTAATAGACGTGTCCTTTTCGACGACCCTCTTGCCAACATCGTCCCAACTGCGCTTGACAAAATTGACCGAATCATTCGCCCAAGCCTCCGCCGCGACTAAAGCTGCAAGAGGCAATACCGTAAAAATGCTTTTTGTAGTAGACATATCAATCTCCTGGATAAAGTTCTTTTGACCTTAAGATAATTCAGAAGATTGATATTGTCAAATATATTGTTTTTATCAAAATGATAAAAACAAATGATTAATAAGTCGCAAGGCCTTTAGCGGCAAGCACTATCGCGTAATCTTATAGCGCATCCGCTTCAGGTCCTTGATAGAAGCCTTGCGGTTGCTCACCGTCGCATCCTTGGCAAAATGTCCAAGTCGCTCGGTGCCATAGCCGGCGGTACGTTTTTCCGTTCCTGCGGCAGCAAGTTCCACGGCCTTCTTCATTTGCGCACTCGCACCCTTGATTTCATAATCGGGAACGATTCCCAAATCCTGGAACTGCTTCCAGTCCTTGTCGTAAGCATAGATATTGGTGATAATGGCGAGACCTTCCGGAACCAACATACCATCTTCCGAATCTTCCTCATCAAGGCTCCCGGTTACGACAATCTGGCCTATCTGCTTTCCATAGGAGAGCGCGCCCACGATGGGAGATTTTTTATTAGTGGCAATTGCCGAAAGCATCAATTCCGCACAACTTGCCGACATGTCATCAGCAAGCATCACCACGTAGCGGTCCTTGGCCGCGCCATCTTTGTCGGCGACAACCACATTCGTGTCCATTTTCTGGACATACCTAGTCTCACCTTTCTCCTTTACGGAATCGATTTCGGCGGTAATGTCGATAGTGATGGTATCGCCCTTAGAAAGGAACTCCGCCGATGTGGCATTGCAGTGTTCCGTTTCGCCGCCACCATTATTGCGCAAGTCGATAATCACCGACTTAGAACCTTCCGTCTTTTTAATGGCTTCGGCAAATTCCTCTTTTGTTCCGCCTTCCCCGACAGTCTTTACGTCAAATTCCCTAATCCTGATAACAGGAATGGAGTCCCCGTTTTCCGCCTCTTCGTAATGGAGCGCAACTGTCGGCTGCTTCGCAACCTTCGCCTGCACATACACGGTGTCGAATTCGTCTTCTTCGTCACCCAAGAGCAACAGCAAGACCTCGGAAGGCTTCTTGCCAATCTTGGCAAAGTAAAAGGACCACAGGCTAAACACGTCGCCGACCTTGAGTCCCTGGGCCTTTCCCTCGTCACTGACATAGGTGATTTCGGCAACACCTTCTTCCGCATCGGTCACCACGTAGTCGGCCCCAACAATAACGAACTCTTCTTCGGGCTCCATCAGTTCCTCGATAACCTCCGGGGCAATCGTCGGGTCATAGTAGCGGGTATACGGATCCTTCATCTGGTTGTACATGTAGCAAACATCGTAATAATCCGAAGAGCACCGATCCTCATCGGCATCCACATCCTTTGCATCCTTGGCACTCCCCTTGCCCACATAGGCGTCCACGCTTTCGGCAAGCTCGCCGCGAGCATGGGCGTAGATGTAGAACATATCGAGCATCTGGTAGTTTGCTTCAAGTTCCACCATCACCGGATCGTCAGACTCCGCTTTTTTCTTGTCCGACGAAGATCCGCTGGGCGGATTTGACGAAGAATCGTCCGAAGAACATGCAGAAATGATGGCCGCAAAGCCCAAAAGTATCAAGGGAAGGGAGAACAGTTTTTTCATACAAAGCCCCTGTGTTAGTAAATTTTTTGACATAAGATAGCAATAACGCTCTAAAAAGCAATCCTTTTAGTATTTTTGGTGGTATGAATCACACGCCCTGGCTAGCCGCACTACTTTTGATCGCCTTAGCAGGCTGTTCCGACGGATCGTCCTCCTCCAACGACCCGTCCACCCCGCAGCCGGACCCGCAATCAAATAACGACTCCACGGGAAAAGACTTCATTCCGGTCGTCATTCCCAAGGGCGATTCCGGCAAGTACATGGACTCCTTTACCGTGCAGACGGATTCCGTCAAATTGAAAAAAGTGACCGGATCGACGCACATCAAGGGCATCTACTGGGACGACGTGAAAGAAAAGCTGATTTACCAGGAAATCAAGGACGGCCAAGCCACCTTCCGCATCCTGGACGTCGGAGTCACCGCCTACCATCCGCAATTCTCTCCCGACGGAAGCAAGATCGCTTTCTCGACCGCATACGAAGGGAGCGGAGCAGAATCGCAGATGTACGTGCTCGACCTGAATTCAGACGCGATGAAGCCCATCAAATTCGACGACAATGCGGCCATTCCGCGCTGGCATGTCGATGTTGACGGCGATACGGCCATTTTCTACGTAACGAACGCCTGCTCGAACATGATCGAGGCATGGGATACCACGTCAACCTGGAGCGTCAAGTTCTCCGGCAACAAGTTCGGAAAGGCCGAAAAGATTTTCGACCGCGCCTACAACGGGGGAATTGCCGCAGACTACTCGTTTGCCGTCGGCGGGGCTCCGGCCCTAAAGCTTCACCGCGCCGAAGACATGTCCTACGACGACAGGACATTCTATAACGGGGAGCAGGTCTGCAACGTATCCCTCGCAAGGGATTCCTCGATGAGGATCATGTTCCTGGACGCCCAGGGCACACCGGGCAAGGAATACCTCGGGCTCTCCTTCTACTACTTCCACGAGTACATCTTTATCGCGGATACGACGGGAAAAATCCAGTCCGCCATCAAGTGCATGGACGGCTACGTGTTCGACGGAACCGAATGGCTGAACGTGCCCGACCTGTTCGTGGCCACCATAAGCCCCAGCGAAGGTGACATGATGCGCCGCGACGTCGTAATCGTCAACGTGGCGACAGACGACAGGATCATCATCGCGCATACGAAAAAGGACGTGGACTTGATGCACCCGGACGTCTGGGTGGCGCCCTGATTTTTGACAAAATATGTCACAAAATTAAATGTATCTTATTGTCGTAAGAAACAATGAGGTACGATATGCTCAAAGTCAGATCCGTCAAAGACATCATCCTGAAGTTCCTGCTGCTCTCCATGGTTTCCCTGGTATTCCTCACGACGGCGTTTGCGTTCGGAAATGCCGTTTTCGGGGTCATAGCGGGCGCCCTCTACATCTACGAAATCGTTAAACTTTGACCGATTCTAGATACGGTTAAGGGGGTAAGAAAGCCATATCAGTTGTTTTTTGGCCACAAATTCCAAACTCATAAAATATAGTGATTAGTTCTATTAGAATTATGCATTAGACATTATGATTTAAGGAAGGTATATTATGGACAACAATAACAACATGCATCCCTTATTTGTTCCGAATCCCGCCACCCCAAATGGCGGGATTTTTCTTTTAAGGAATACCGCTTGACGAAAACAAGCAAATTTCATATATTTGCCCCATCCAATGGGGATATAGCTCAGTTGGTAGAGCGACAGGTTCGCAATCTGTAGGTCATGGGTTCGACTCCCACTATCTCCACTCGAAAGGCCGGCATTCCGCCGGCCTTTCGTTTTTTTGCAAAAACCTCGGCAAGCCGAGAGTCGCAGGCAAAAAAAGACCCCGGCCAAAGCCGGGGTCCTTAAAAATCAAGCAAGTAAGAATTACTTCTCGATCATGCGCTGAGCAACAACGTTGCCATTGGCGTCAAGAGCGCGAATGACGTTTTCGTCGCGCTGGAGGGTCATGGTGGCCTTTTCGCCAGCAGCGGTGGTCATTTCAACAGTCATAGAACCGTCAGTGTTCTTGACAGCGAGGATTTCGTTGCCCTGGGCATCCTTTTCATAGTAGGAATCGCCAGCAGCGAGCGGGTTGGAACCGGTCCAGAATTCGACAGTGTTGAGGACGAGGAAGTCCACGAACGTGGCGATACCGTAAACCGGGATGACCCACATAGCGAAGTGGACGATAGAGTTGAGCCACTTGTTGCCAAGAGAGCCGTTCCAAGCGAGAAGCTTGTTGAAGCATGCGTACTTGCCGTAGCAGCCGGAAAGAACAATCATGCCAGCGCAGAGAAGGGTGATGATACCTTTTTTCATTTGTTACTCCTTAAGGATAGTGTTTATCGTTTTTTTGACGACGCAAAAAAATATAACTAAAAAAAGAGTCTTTTAACAAACTTCGGGCTATTTTTTTGAAAAAATGATAAAAATCACACCGGAAAGCCCTTTTATGCAAAAAAAAAGAAAGGTTCGCCCTGCGGCGAACCTTCCTATCGGGATGACTGAATTCGAATCAGCGACCTCTTGAACCCCATTCAAGCGCTCTACCAGGCTGAGCTACATCCCGAGGTCTCTTACAAGAGTGAACCAAAGGTAGTTAAACTCTTTTCTTTTTTCAAGACGAAATCCCGAAAAAAGCCAAAAAAGGGACTTTTTTAGACCGGACTAGTCCTTCCAGTACCCGACGACCAGCACCTCGGGTGTGGCCTTCGGGAACTTCTTGCTCTTGAAGGAGACGACCTTGCGGATGCTCTTCTGCTTGAGTTCCCAGCCTTCACGCTTGAGGCCCTTGGTCGAGAGCGTCACCTTGAGGCCCGGGACCGTCCCGCCTTCCTTGATTTCGTCGAGCTTGTCCACGTTGAGCTTCACGGGCTTCGTCTTGATGGAGAATTCCTTCGCCGAAGCCTTGTCCAGCGATAGCTCGGGACGGGACTTCTTGTCGGTCTCCCACACGTAGAACGTCCATTCCCGCTTTTCGCCCTTGGCATAGTAACCCGCATCGAACATTTTCTCGCCAAAGAAGAGCGGAGTCTTCACGAAGCCTTCGAGGCTTGCCGTGTAAGGCTTGCCGTCGGTACCGACCATCACGACCATCGCGTTGATGGGGCCTTCCATGCCGGAAAAGTCCATATCGAATTCAATGTTGATGGCGCCGCCCGGAGCGATCTTGGACGGATACTTGAAGTTGGACATGCCGATGCCCTGCCCCATGACGTTTTCGAGCGTAATTTCTTTCTGGGAAACATTCGCGCCCTTCAGCGCGATATGCTTGGTGTCGCCCTGGTTCACTTCGCCAATCGGATAGACTTCCGGAACGAAGAGGATGGCGTCGACAGCGAAAGTGACAGAGGAGCACGCGAGGACCGCGGCAAAGAGAGATTTCAAAATCTTGGTATTCATGGCCATAATATATAAAAATTACTTCAGGCAATTTTTCAGCGCATCGATTTCCGATTGTTCCATGCCTAGCGAGAGCAAGTACTTTTCTGTAGCGGCCGCCAGATCGACGTTATCGAAATCTGAAATATCGACGTTTTCCACTTTATATGCATTCCGCATAAGCCGCACGATAATAGCCTGGATCAAACTCACTTGCTTCGGGGTCAGGTCAACATGCCCACCCTCGGCAAAGGAGTAAAAATTCTTGTGAGTCGTCACGTAATCTGCCCTGATTTCTTCGGCGGTCGCCCCCATCAGGGCTTCGAGCACGGCAATCGTATAGCCGGTGCGGTCCATGCCATACGTGCAATGCGCCAAGTACGGGCCTTCGTGCTCAATCATAAAGCGAAGTCCCTTGACAAGGCCCGCCTTGAACGGCGTATTCGCGAAACCCGGCAACACGTCAAGGTACACCACGTTCTGCGTCGCGTAGTAGGATTCGGCAAAGCCGGTGTACGTATTCGCATATTCCTCGTTGTCCGCAAGATTCACGAACGTCTTGACACCCGCGACCTCCGCCAGGGAATCAGCATAAGTATTGCGGCCAATCGATGGATCCACCGGGCTCGACGAGCGATAAAGCTTCCCCTCGCCCATCCCGGTCGTGCGCACCATCCGAAAATTCGCAAACTGTTCGATGGTCAGGTCCGGATATGCCTCCGCATAAAAGGACATCGAAAGGGAGCTCAAGTTTTCCAGATGGTCGAGATAGCCACCCTTCTCCTTCATCTGGATAACCACTTCTATCGGGAACTCAAGATCGCGACCGAGACCAATGATTTCCGCCATCTCTCCATAATTGGCACCAAGCGTAATGTAGTTCACGCCACTTGAGACAAGCAAAAGGAATTCACCCGGGAACACGTAGCCATAGCCGGGAACTACGGGAACATCCAACGTGTCGTAACCAGCAACCATCACCGTAACGAAATCGCCATAATCGAACTTGGTCAAGAACGAATCCGCCGCAATATCAAAGTTCACGCTCCCAAAAGTGAAAATCTCGAAAGTGTCTTCAACAACGCTTGTCCGAATCAGAGGATCCTCTTCAGGGACGTCACTTTCAGAGGAGCCGACAGAAGAACTTGACGACTCCTCGGAAGACGAGCTCACGTTTTCACGAGACGAAGAACTCTCTTCGGAAACACTCGAAGACGAGATTTCTTCTTCTGGAGCTTCCAGAACGGAACTAGAGGAATCGTCACCGCAGGCGACAAGGCCCGCGCAGACAAGAAAGGCTATCGAAAGGAAAATTTTTGATACTTGGCGCATGATACTTTGAATATATCTTTTTTTGCGAATGCGCCTACGGTTTCAATAGTAATTTCTTGTTTTCCAAAATGCCGTCGTTGTCAAAGCGGACTGTCGGATTTTGGCCTTTTTTAAAAAAATCTTCGCTTTCATAGAGGGAAAGCGCCACAGACACGCCCGATTGCGTTGCTACATTCGTCTTCCCCATCGTAGCTTTATACGTAAAGGAGAAATCCTTCGAACTCCCGTCCTTGAAAGTAGCCTTCGGAACGCGAACAGTCTCGCCGATTTGCGCAAGAGCCTTGCCCGTGCTGTCGGCGAATTCCGCCACCATGTAGACATCGAAGAAGCAGGGCGCCACGCCGGTGTTCTTGACGGTAATGTTCAGCGTGTTCGTCGCAACATCGCCCGTGGCTGTGTCGGTGGAGTTTTCCGCAGTGGGCGTCGCGACGGTCAAAAGTTCCGCCCGCGTCACGGTAAAGTTGTAGCCGATGACCTTGCTCATGGAATCGGCGAGGGCCTTGTTGTCTTTGTAGAAATAGTAACCGCAATCGTTGTCCTGGTCCAGAACGTAGTAGGTCAGGTGCGCCGTGGTAATCGCATCCACCCAGCGATCCGCAGTCCACTTCTGGGTGCCTCCGGGAATCAGGTCGTCATTGGCCAGCATCGTCTTGTAACCGGCGATGTTCTCGGCGATGGTCGGGAGGTTCGCATTGTATGCCCGCAGCAAGGTATCGGGCCTGCCGGGAATGC
>CAMJQW010000027.1 GCA_946408125.1 uncultured Fibrobacter sp. | reverse complement strand
GCGGCCGGCACCACGCTCCTCAAGATGTCGGAACAGTTCACCAAGCTCGTCCCGTCCATCGCCTCGCTCGTCTGCTACGTGGCGTCGCTCTACCTGCTGAGCCTTTGCCTGCGCAGCATACCCATCGGCATCGCGTATGCCACGTGGTCGGCGCTCGGCATCGCGCTCATCACTGTGAGCGGCATCTTCTTTTTCAAGCAGACTCCCGACCTGGGCGCCATCGTGGGGCTTATTTTGATTGTCTCCGGCGTGGCCGTGTTGAATCTATTTTCGAAGATGGATATCCACTAGGTTCACAGAACCTTTTCCATATACACGCATTCGAACGTGTCATGATGGGCCTTGCCGCTTTCGTTGAAACGGTAGCCCATTTTTTCATAGAAGTCCGCAACATTCACTCGGCTCGAAATCTCAACCTTCCTGAAGCCCGCCTCGCGCATCCACGTCTCGGCCTCGGCGACAACAGCCTGGCCCAAATGCTGCCCGCGGTATTCCGGCAGCACCACGACGCGCCCGATTTCGGCGACGCCCTCGCGAACTTCGAACCAGCGGCAGGTGGCAACCGGGTAGATATCGTCCATCGCAAGGATGTAATGACAGTTCTCGCCGTCATGCGAATCAATTTCGGCTTCAAGCGGAATCTGGTGCTTGCGCATCATCGCGGCGATACGCACATAGTAGGCGCCCGCACGTTCACATTCCTTTGTAACGCGGATGATATTCATTCAAGGCCCAGCTAATCGTCGTCCTCGGAAACACCCATGAGCTTCATGGCGCCCTTCCAGGTTTCCTTGTTCTCGAAGCCGTCTCGCTTGCCGCCGCCGTAGCGGGCGTGCGCGAATTCTTCCACAAGCGATTCCCAACCCTCGAGCTTGCCGTCCTTCACCAGCGTTTCCAGGTTGACCGCGGAGGCGGCGGAACCCCCTTCGGCAATCCCGAACTTCTCCGCCGCATATTCCTTGCAGATGCCCTCAAGTTCCAGGAGCCATTCGCGGCTATCCGCCGTATTCACGCGCTGTTTCAATACCAGCATCTTTGCGCGCAGGGCTTCCTGAGCGGCATTCCTTGCGGCCACGGCTTCACGCGCGGCGGCACGGCGCTTGGCACGCCAGAGACCCGCACACAGTACGAGCAACGCCACAACGAGCCCTACCACAATCGGCAGTGGGTTGAATGGCTCGTTCACGCGCACATCTACGCTCTCGCTTCGCAAATCGATCGGCTGTCCCACCTGTGTCGGGATTTCAAACCTGAGTGCAGGAACATGCAGGTTACCCGTATCCTGTGCCACGATCTTGTATGTAAACGTGATTGACGCAATCTCCTTGCCGTCCTTAACGGAGCGCGCCGATTCCTGCGACACGCCCACTTGCGTAAGTCCCTTCGCATTCGCGGAGCCCGTGGGCACCACCAAGAGTGCGCTTCCCTGCACGCTCCAGCTGACCGTCACCGGGAACTCGAACGTGTCGCCCACCGTAATCGCGGGCATTCCACCCTGCGGCCCAGACACAATCGAAATGCCCAACTGTTCCGGCGTGGGCATCGCCATCTCTGGAGCGGCTGTATCCTGCATAGCCGCCGAATCCACCGCAACACCGGCGGAATCTACCGCCGTATTCAAAGAATCATTTTCCATATACGAGGAAAAATATACAAAAGCCGAGAGTCGTGGGCAAATTCATTTGCACATGACCGAGGCGCCCTATATGGCTCTGCAAAAACAGAGCCCATATACAAAACCCCGGACGCAATGTCCGGGGTTTCGAGCAAACTATGGATTATCCTAAATCGCCGGGCGAGTGTACACGCCGTTCAGCAACTGGCTGTACATCACGAGCAGAATGTCGGAGAAATAGCTGCTAGCCGTGTTGGACACAGACTTCGTGTTCACCGCACTCGTGCAAGCCTTAAGCCAATCAGCATTCGTCCCTATACCCGTTGCGCACCAGGCAGAGAGCCACTGGGCCGAGACCGCGCTATTCCTGGTATCGTCTGCACCGAGCGACAGATTCCAGGAGTAGTTGACCGCGAGAGCTGCAGAAGAGGGACTGCCTCCCGACTTGGCCACAATGAACTGGTTAAGCTTCTGCAATACAGCAAGAGCGCGCTGGTCCTGGAACCAGTAGTAGTCCCACGCGATACGCCACGGAATGCGCACGGATTCCTTGTTGAACGTGTGGAAGGTGTAACCCTTCTTTTCGTCGCCCGCGGCTCCGTTAGGCGGATTGGCAGCCGTCGTTTCCGTACTCCAGTCCGGGAATACGCCCGTACCGGCGGCCTGGATGCTTGCCATATAGGTGTACATGGCATCGAGGACCGCTGTCCAGTTGTGGGCAGTATCGAACTTCGCGAAGAGGCGTAGGGCCACCGGAGAGAAGTAGCTCAGGTTGTAGACAATCTGGCCCTGGGTGCCATTCCACATGGGGGTATCACCCGAAAGAAGCTTGTTGTCCTTGACTTCCTTTTCCCAGATGGCACCGGCAATGGTAAGCGCATCGGCCAGGTAGGCCTGTTCGCCGGTCTTGAGGTGCATCAGGATAAGCGATGTCGCGATATCGAGATCCGCATCGGTTGCGCTGGAAAGGTCGATTTCGTCATAGTAGAAGCTGAACGTAATCCAGGGCGTAAAGCGCTGCGGGACAGTCGCCGTGGAATAATACTTCCTGAAAGCGCGAGAATAGTTCCACAGGCCATTGAATGCCGCAATATCGCCCTGCATGGCCGTGATAAGCATGCCGTAACCGATTCCTTCCGACACGGTACAGCCACGGAACTTCATGATGGGAACAGTCGAGTCATCCACCTTGCAACGGAGGTTATAGGCGGACGACTGTGCCGTCTGCCAAATGACTCGCGCCGCAGGCTGGTATTCCGCAGGAAACACATATTTGAAATCGCCCGCAAGCGACGGATAGTACGCCGCCTCTTCGTCAAGCGTAACAAAATGGTACGACTTCCATGCAGCATACAAAGCTGCCGGAGCATTGAGATCGGCCGTAGCCGCCAGCGGGGCCGTCGTCCCAGGCGTCACGGGAGTCGAAGTGGAAGAACCTGGCAAGACAGCTGTTCCGTCACTGGACAATCCCTGTCCGCCACCGAAGGGGTTATCACCCTCGTTCGCCGCAGTGGAATCACCACCACAAGCGCTAAGCCCGAAGGCAAGGCCACAAACCATAGGAATAAGGAACTTTTTCACTTTCATAAAATCCTCATAATTTATCCATGCTCTAATATACATTCAATTTCAGCAATCCGAATGGGACACGTGAAAAAACGCACGCCCTTTATTGCGAAATTTGCAATAAATCACGTTTTTTTTTATAAAAAAGAGAGTTGCCCGAAAGCAACTCTCCTAAAAGCGTCACGCCAGTAAAATTACTTGATGACGATCTTCTGGCTGAAGTCGACAGACTTACCGGCAACGCGGACCAGGTAGACACCGGCGTCAACGGAAGAGAGGTCGAGAGAAGCAGAAGAGCTGACAGCGCCCTTGACAATCACCTGACCCTGGAGATTCATCACTTCGGCGGTAGCAACGGACTTGATGCCGGCGAAGGAGAGGGTACGGCCAGAGAGGGTAGCCTTGACAGCGGAGGCAGCAGCAACATTCTTGATACCGACATCGTTCATAGAAGAGACGGCCATGATGTTGAAGGAGCCAGACGTGCCATCCTTACCCTGAATCTTGAACTTCAAGGCAGCGAGGATTGCAGCGGCGGCGTCGCCCGTAATCTTGCCCTTGCCCCAGCCAGCCTGCTTGAAGCCAGACCAAGCGGTGCAGACTTCGTTAGCGGAAGCAGACTTCGGGAGGGAAACGAACGGAACGTCGTAACCGAGTTCGCTGTCCTTCGTGTCGCCGAGACCCATTTCGAGGGAGGCCTTCACGTCGACAGTGTAGGTGATGCAGACGCCACCCCAAGCGGAAGCGTCAGCCGGAGTAGCTTCACCACCGGTCGGCTCTTCCGTACCGGCAACGTTGAAGCCAATACCGACGAACGGATCGTAGGTGTTGGTGCCCTGAACGAGCGTAAAGGTACCGCAAACGCCCTGGCATTCGTCGATGATCGGGTCAAGAGCGTCAGTAGAGTAGTCGTTACCCTTGGCAACCGGCCAAGTCACGGCAGACTGGCCACCAGGACCGTCAGCGTAATCGTACCAGTAACCAGCAGTTTCGGTGCCATTGTCAAGGCCCGTATTTACAAAGTATTCGCCCGCAGCACCGGACCAAGTGAATGCCGAAGCAACACTGGCGGCAGCCAACACGGCGGCAGCGGTAAGGATTTTTGTTTTCATAAGTCTCTCTCTTTGTTAATGGTTAAACCCAATTTGGGCGATTTGCCCTTAATATATCTTTTTTTCGCCCTTTTTTGCAAGTTTTTTTTCGTGAAAGTAAAAAAACAGTAATGAGAATTTCACAACAGTGTCAAAAAACGGGCAAAAATGGCCAAAAACGCAGGACTGTTCCCATTTTTTTACAAATCGTCTTTTTTGCGTTGTGATATGGGTCAATTCCACGACCGACCACAACCGTGCTCAATATCACAACCGCGCCCAACATAACTTTTTTATTACTTTCATCCGGTCCGATTCTCATTTGTCCTAATCTATTTTTCTTTATATGGTGTATACATACAAAAAAATCTTTTTCATTCTTTTCGCGGCATGCCTTCTGCTCGCTTCGGCAACAGTTGCTGCACCGAAATTCCCTTTCCCTCAACAGGTTACATACAAATTTGGCAATACGGCCACTTATGTGGATCCATCCATCATCCAAAAACACTTCGATGACTGGAAAGGAGCCTGGTACAAGGATATGGGGGATGGAACGGCGCGAATCATCAGCCCCAACGACAGCGCTGAAATGACCGTTTCCGAAGGTGTCGCCTACGGCATGCTCATCATGGTATATATGTCAAGCAACAATGCCGACCACCAGAGCGAATTCGATAAGTTGTACGCATTCTGGAACAAGTACGCGAAGAGCGGCGGCGGAATGAACTGGCACATCAACACCCAGAGCGGCAAGGTGGACGACGGTACGGCCACCGACGCAGACCTCGACGTGGCCGTAGCGCTCATTATGGCCGCCAAACAGTGGGGCAACGACCAGTACCTGAGCAAGGCAAAGTCCCTTATCACCTGGATCAAGTCCAACGACATGGAAAGCGACGGCCGCGTGAAGGCGGGCAGCAACTGGAATCCGGCCCTGAACTCCAGCTACGTGTTCCCGGCAGCCTTCCAGCTATTTTACGATGTCACGAACGATTCCTTCTGGAAAACGGCGATTACCGCAAACCTCGGCCACGTTTCAAAGTGCCAGGACGCAAGCACGGGACTCATGCCCGACTGGTGCGGCTGGAGCGACCACAAGCCCACCAATGCAGGCCAGGTGTCCGGTGGCTCGGGCGGTTTTTATGACGACGCCACAAGAACCCCGTGGCGCATGGCCTGGGGCTATTACTGGTACGGCATTAGCGAAGCCAAAGCCGTGAACGACAAGATTATCTCCTGGCTCGACAAGACGACCTTCGGCAACGCGAACCTCATCTGGCCCGGCTACAGCCTGAACGGGACCTCCCCTTACAACATGTTCGTGACATCCACCTATGTCGGCGGGCTCGGTCTCGCCATGGGTTCCGCCGATGATCCGGGCCACTACCTGGAAACCGTCTACGACGCACTCGCCAATACCGATGGCAAAAAGAGTCCTTCCAGCGGCAAGGGCGAACACTACTACCCCGCCACCCTGAATATCCTCTACTTGCTTACCATGAGCGGGAACCTGCCCAACTTCAACAGCATGGACGGTCTCTCCAAATACACCAAGACCTCGGTACGCATGCCCTCCATGCCCGCAGGAACACTCGCCCAAATAAATAGCGGGGCGACCATCTCCCAATATCCTGAATGGGGAGTCTACGGAGACAAATTCGGCGTCACCAAGATTTATCCCGATTCCGGAAGTTCCGGACTCTTTACCCAGCCTGACGGGTCGATAACCGCGGCGCTCGAATTCCGCATTGCCGCCGAACCCACATACGAGGCCGGCGTTGACTTGGAATACCCTTTCGCAGGCCTCGCCCTCTCGCTCGATAAAGAAAACGGTTACCACGATTTGAGCAAGGTCGCCAAGATCCGCATCAACTACAAGAGCCAAGGTGTCATCCGTTTCGCAATTCTCGACAAAAAGACCGTGGACAACGGCAACAATGGCGGGGAACCAGGGATTTTCCTGCACCCGACCGAAGATTTCGTGACGCTCGATATCGACCTCACTTCCAAGAACTTCGGCTCATCCTACGACGACTTCGTGAAGGAAATGTTCGTTGCCCCCTCCTGGGTGAGCGACTTCACTGACCGAGACGAGACGATGCAGGCCGTACGCGGGTTTAAGTTCGAACCGAAAATGCAGAAGGGCGGCTATGGAGCCATCTATCTGCGCATGTTCGAGATGTACGATGCCGACGGCAACCTCATCAAGGATTATATCGACCCGAACGCAGCCTCCATCCGGACTATTGCCGCAGCCACGCGCGGGCTGACCCTCGGCGGAAACTCCCTGCGTTATTCGGGCCTCAGCCAGAAAGCCCGCCTGACCGCCTTCGACCTGAACGGCAACCGGGTCATTACCATGAGCCTGAGCGGCTCCGGGGAAATCCCGCTGGAAGCCCTTTTCCATACCAAAGGAGCCTATATCGTACGCCTGACCGACAAATCGTTCGAAAAGACCCTGCGTATTCAACGGTAAACGAATTCATGACCCTTCTAGAGAACATCTAACCCGTTTATTATTACATTCATAATATAAATCCAGGATTTTGCTTATGAAACTGCACAAACTGATACCCTGTCTCCTTGCCTTCGCGGCCCTGCCGGCATTTGCGGCGGCCGTGGACGCCGTTCCCAAGAAGATCGGCCCGGTCAGCCACTACGGCGCCCTCCACACGAGCGGCGGAAAGATTATTGGCGAAAAGAACAACCAGGAAGCCATGATCCGCGGCATGAGCCTCTTCTGGTCCGATGCAACCGGCCTCCCGTACTACAAGAAGGACGTCATCTCCTGGGCTGTCGACAACCTGAAAATTGACGTGTTCCGTTTCGCCATGGGCATCCTCTGCTACTCCAGCACGAACCAGAGGTCTAACGGCT
Source organism: uncultured Fibrobacter sp. (assembly GCA_946408125.1). Classification (GTDB taxonomy): domain Bacteria; phylum Fibrobacterota; class Fibrobacteria; order Fibrobacterales; family Fibrobacteraceae; genus Fibrobacter. Next base: position 22,354 of record CAMJQW010000027.1, on the reverse strand, counting down.
GCGTGGACAAGGCGGACTCCCTCTTCAGCGGATATTCTTACGTATCTTCGCCCGGCGGCTACCTGGGAATCCTTGACAAGATGGTCGAAGCGGCTATCGAGAACGACATCTACATCATCGTCGACTGGCATAGCCACCGTGCAGAGCACGAACAGGCGCTGGCCAAGGAATTCTTCGCGACCGTTTCCAAGAAATACGCGAACGTTCCGAATATCATCTATGAAATCTACAACGAACCCGTCAACACGAGCTGGGGAACCATCACGAGCTATGCGAACACCATTACGGGCGAAATCCGCAAGAACACGCAAAACCTGGTGCTCGTCGGTACTCCGAGCTGGTCGCAGCTCACCAGTTACGGCGGCGTGAACGGCACAAACGTAGGTTACGTATTCCACTTCTATGCAGGTTCGCATTCTTCCGGACAATACGGCAGCCGTATTACCGCCGCCAAGAATAGCGGAAGCCCCGTATTCATTACCGAATGGGGTACCGTGAACGCCGACGGCAAGGGATCCGCCAACCAGAGCGCAACCGACAGCTGGACGCAGTTCATGGAACAGAACAAGATCAGCAACTGCAACTGGAGCCTGCGCCAGACGAACGGCGAAGAGACATCCGGCATGTTCGAAGGCAGCACGGAACTTTCATCCCAGGGATTGCTCGAGAAGGCAAGCTACAGTTCCTCCGGTAGCATTGTCAAGAAATACCTGACCAGCCACGCGCAGTCCTGGCCGGATTCCCTCACCAAGGGCAAGAATACGGGCAGCTGTGCTTTCAAACCTGCATACGCCAAGGAAACGGACGGCCAGGTCACCGGAGTCCTCAAGTCCGGCTGTACCTACACCTCTAGCGACGAGAAGGTCGTAAGCGTATCCGGCACAACCCTCACCATCAACGGTTCCGGTTATTCCATCCTCACGGGTAATGACGGAAGCCAGAGCGTCGTGACCATCCAGTCGGTTGCCGGACAGACCATCCCGAATTTCGCGGACATGTTCTGCCGCTACAACGATGCAGCGACACACCCCTGTTCCATCAACCGCGGAGCCGATTACTCCAAGACAAATTCCTCCAACAAGACCTTCGACTGGGTCCTTGGCATACAAAAGAAAACCCTTGAAGGCTCCACCTACACCATCAAGTCGCTGAATCCGGACATCGTGGACGTGAAGACCATCGCTTGCAAGAACACAACCTACTGTTCAACTGATCAGAGGGATGCAGGATCCGTAATCATGTACCAGTTCAAGACCTTCGGGGATGCAAAAATCGTGGCCTCGGCTCCGGCAGTTACCGGCTACCGCGCCATGAACGACACCATTACGGTTACCTACCGCAAGGGCGAAAACAAGATCTCGAACAAGTTTACGGACCAAATGCTCGCGACCGGTTCGACAAGCGCGGAAGGGACAGTACCTGCACAAACGCTCCTCAAGACTCCGCTGACCTACACGTTCAACACGGACGGCGTCAACTTCGTGGAATCGACCACCTACTTAGCCATCTCCGGCACACAGTTCGTCACCAACCACCAGGATGCCATCATCCTTGTGAAGGCTAGCTCACCGGAAACAGACGTGCTCGAAGCGATTTCCAAGACCATCAAGGTCATCGTGGGCGATAGCTCGAAAGCATTCAACAAAAAGGAAATGTCCATCCCCACCGTCAAGAAGGAACTCGCCAGCGGCATCTCCCTGCAATTCACGAAGGACGGTCTGATGATTTCCTCCAGGTCAAATGCGCCGGTAGATGTCTCCATCTTCGATGCGAAGGGCAAGGAAGTGTTCTCCAAGAAGGTCAATGTGGCCCTCGGAACCCGCTGGATTCCGCTTGGAAGCCTGAATGCAGGCAGCTATATCGCCACTGTGACACAGGGCAGCAAGCAGGCCACGCTGAAGTTCAACAAGTAGCAGGACTCGCAAAACAAGCGGTCTGCTTAAAGTTTAAAAATCCCGGGCGCAACGTCCGGGATTTTTTTGTCCATCAATTTTCTTTCGGGAAACACGGCGGACACAAACTATGCAAGCACAAAAAAAGCCTCCCCGAAGGGAGGCCTTAAGCTTTTATAGCTATACCCGGAAGATTACTTCTTCTTGGTAGCCTTGTAGTTCACTTCGGGGCGGAGCTGCAGACCGATGGTCACCAGGAGGGAAACGATCGGTTCGTGGAAGTCCTGTGAGAGGTCGTAAACGGCCACGCCGGACATACCCTCGCTCTTCACGTACTCGGCAACCGCCTTGACGGAAGGAATGCCCATGAACACGATGGTTTCAGAAGCGCTCACGGCAACTTCGGACTTGGAAGATTCATCGAAAGTGACCGTGTAATCCGGAGAATCGAACTTGCCCATCAATTCGGCATACGGGAGGTAACCTTCGTTACCGCTACCGTAACCCTGGTGGGAAGTCCCGAGACCCTTGGCGCCAATCCAGGATTTTCCGTAGAGGAATACCACCGGAACGAGCAAATCTTTCTGCACGCCGGCGGCAGCCACTTCTTCGAGAGTCTGCTGGATGGAAACCGCACCCTGGTTCGGAACGACCGTAGAAGATTCTTCCGTCATCAGGTCCGTCATGAACACGTCCACGTAAGCGGCTCGGTTCAGCGCATCCGCCTTGTAGGCATCCATGCCGACCGCCGGATAGATAACCGCGGTAACCGTGTAATCCGAAAGGCCGTCCACGAGAGCGTTCAGCATCTTCGCGTAGAGTTCGGCGTCTTCGGCAGTGAGGTTCTGCCAGTCTAGTTCGATACCGTCGCCGCCGTTAGCGGAAAGCCAACTGCCGACGTTGGAAACGAACTGGGGCAAGAGTTCATCGGAAGAAGCGATGGCCTTGAGTGTGCCCTCGTTTTCCATGCCGCCGACACCCACGATCAGCTTGACACCGTTTTCTTTCGTCAAGTCGACGAGAGTCTTGAAGTTCGTCGCGTCGTTTTCATCGGCAAAGGAGAGCGAGCCGTCTTCACCGGGAACAATGAACGAATAGTGAACGTTGGTCACCGTATTATAGCGGATATCCTTCGGATAGAACTGGGAATACTGGCTCCAATAGGGGAAATAACCAACGACCTTGTCCGCCGCAGCCTGAGCTGCGACAAAACCGAGCGTAAGTACCAGTGCAATAGATTTGATATTCATGATTACCTCGCCTTACTTGATCTCACGGACAACGCCGGCATCATCGGCACAATAACGTTTCGTCACAGGGAATTCCTCCGAAATGACCGGATTGGACTTCTCGGATTCCTTGCACCTGCGGTATGCCCAGCCATGGGATTCACCGTACACCACATACTGGAGACTGATCGCCAACGTATCCACGGGTACCATCTTCAGCCTAGACAAATCATCCCGGGTATCGACGAAGTTGAAGTTCTTCAAGTATTTCACGGTTAACGCAGGAAGCGAGCCCGGAGTTTCCTTGGGAATCGTATCGCAACCGAGAGTATCCTTGACCATCTTTCCCATATTGGCACCGGAAAGCAGGAACAAGGAATCGCTCAACACGAACGTTTCAGGATCGGTCGCCGCCGTATCGGTCAAGCCAGACACCGATATGATCTTGGTCGTGTCCGCGGAATCCCTCACCACCGTAATCGGGCGGTAGAGTTTAATATCCGTAGAATCAACCTTGTCCTCACCCGAAGCGGAGTCCGTGGCAACGGCTACCTTTTTCAGGTTCAGGTATTCATACACATTCTCCACCTGGCATACCAGCGAATCAGACACGACCGGAGCGAAAGCATCAACCCAGTGCGTTTCGCTGTAACCTCCGAGATTGGGATCCACATAAATCTGATGAAGCTGGGCCGTATCGGCAGCAAAAGCAGCGGTATCGGCCTTCACCGAATCTGTCGAAATCGAAAGTCCGGCATTGTAGTCCGCCACATAGTTACGCACCTGGAGACTCCGAAGTTCCGGATGAAGTTCCATATAGACGGCACCGTCAAAGTCCTCCGGAAAGTTTTCCGAAATAGCTTCGGCTTCATCAACTTCCATGGAAGAGCATGCGGCAAGCGAGAGCACCGCGAAAGGAATCAGGAATTTGTTAAGAAGTTTCATCTTGCGTACCTCTTAGAAATTAACCGTCACGTCGGCAATGATGACGTTCTTGTCGATTGAGAGTTCGTCGGCACCCTGGGAAACCGTCGGATTGCCTTCTGCATCAAGTTCGCCGACCGTAAGCGTATTCAAGTTCATCTTGTCCTTCAGCATACCGTACTGCACGGTCAGGTAAGAATTCGGGGCAATGCGCACACGCGGTCCAGCAAGGAGGAACATCTCCTCGACCTTGGTAATCGCGGCAGCTTCGTTAATCCAGAATCCTTCGCCGAAATCCTTGTTGGCCAACTGGATGCCGGCCTGCAAAGCAACCGGTCCCCAGACGTCCACGGATGCACCGCCCATGATGCGGTCAGCCTTGCGCTTCCAGAGGTTATCCTCTTCGGCGTGGTCATAGGATCCCTGCAGGAGAATCTTGCGGTCCAACTTGGCCAGACGTCCGATATCCACACTTCCGCCAACGGCGAATTCCATGTAGGTATTCTCGATTTCCTCGCCCGTTGCCATATCAATGCCTGCCGCAGCCTGCTTGAACTGGCCAAAGTAAGCATTCACCGTCACGGCATCGTTCCATGTCGCATCAAGCGAGAGGTTGAAGCCCTTGCGGTCCGGAGTGGCAAGGCCAAACGGGAGAGCCATGTTCACGGACGGATCAATCGCATACAGAGCGTTATCGAGTTCAAGACGCTTGATGGTCCCGGCATCGTAACCGTTGCGGTAGAAGTGGGCATTCTTGTAGTTGTTGTAGAGCTTGGAGTAGAGGTACTGCGATTCTTCCGTATTGGAAAGCGCATTCACCAAGGCCTGCGAAGTCATGAGGTTCGTCGCATTGAGCGGGTTGGAATTGTACACCGACAGGTAGAGGTTTTCGAGGCTCGACATGCCGAATGCTCCAACAGCCGCCGAATAGATGTCGTTGCTGTAAAGGGCGTTCGAGTTCAGGACGACCGCACCACCACGGAAATTCGGAGCGGAAGCCATTTCGGACCAGAATTTCTCTTCCGTCTGGAGGTAAGTGAATTTCAGGTTCGCCTCGATACCGGCGATACCGGCGCTGACATAAGGCGTCACATAGAAGCTCTTGCCATCGTCCTTACCGACATCTTCCTTGTATTCCGTATTGATTTCCCTCATAGAGCTACGCACATAGACCGTACTCGTCTGTGCTCCGGTAGCATCGACAAAGGTTCCTTCGGAAACGGAGTACGCCTTTTCCTTCGTAGAAGCGAAGTATTCCATCTCGGCTTCCCACTTGGACATGGCAAATTCACCGTCAAGACCGAAGGTCACCGGGAGCGACGGCAGCAACTTCTTGGAGTCGAAACCGAGCTCGAAGGAGAGAATCGAGTTGTCTTCGTAGTAGACGGTATCACCCTGTTCAAGGCCATGGGATTCGCGGCTCAGCGTGCGGTCGAATACGTCCGTGTAGTTCACGCCAATCTTAGCACCCATGATACCGACTCCGAGACGTCCGCCGTAGAAATAGCGGTCAGACCAGTCGAAATCGAAGAACAGCTGGTCAGTCTTCTTCGCAGTATTGCGGAGACGCGCTCCCGTCAACTGCGCATGGACATCGTCGACAATGCCGAGCTGACCGCTATGGTAGTCCGCATTGAGACCCTGCAAGAGACGGCGGGAAGTCGTATCCAAATTGCGCTGGGCGAGCGTTTCCACACGTTCCTGAGCGAAGATTTCGGGTTCCTGCAGCAAGAGGGGCTGCGGGGCAAAGAGCGTAAGCGGGGTGTAACCGACGCGCATATAGCCCAAGTTGAAATCGAGATGCTTGTTCAGGATGGAACCATCGTAGCTGAACCAGTGACCGATAACCGGGTTGTTGTTCTCGTCAAAGGCGCTCTGCCAATCCTTGTGAAGGCGGAGCTGGAGGGTAACCATGGTCTCGCTGCTCGGACGTGCGGTCAAAAGCAGGTTCACATCGGTGTAAGCCTGCGTCTCGTGTGTCGGGGAATCGTCGCTGAACTGGTCGGAACTGGCCAGCGAAGCAAGGGCTCCGGCCTTGGCTGTTCCGTTCAGCTTGAGGCCGAGCACGGATTCCTGCAAGGAGTCGAGCTTTTGCAAAAGTGATTTCTGTTCCTGGACAACGGAGTCCTGGGCGGCGAAAGCTGACGCCGCAGAGAACAAGAGTGCAGAAGTGAGAGCGATAGTGCGATTTTTCATATTGAAATTCATGCTAACATCCTCCCATTAAAATTCCACATTAAGGGAAGCTTCAAGAATGGTCTGGGTAAATTCGTTCTTGTATTTACCAGACTTATCCTTACTGACGTCATAGTAGTCGGGGATGTTGTAGACACCTCCCTCGACGGTCCCGGTCTGAACCTTCTCGCCCGCAGCCGCAAGCGCAACCAGCTGGCTCGTGTTATATTCGTTCGAAACCGAGATGATACCGAAATTCAAGGAGAGCCATGCATTCTTCTCGATGGAGTAGTCTAGACCGACCATCCACTGCATCTGCTTGCTTTTGAGCATCGGGGCGACAAAGCCGCTCGTTGCAGCCTCGAGGTCGTTGTACTCCGTATTCACCATCTGCAGGCCGGCGGTCACGCCCAGGCGCGGCAGATACTGCACATAGAAACCAGCATTGATGAAGTCGCTCTTGAGTTCGGCGGATCCACCAACGCCCGCTTCCTTTTCATCGAAGTCAGCCGTACGTTCGGAATGTTTGTAAGAACCCGAAATCTCGAGAGGCTTCGAGAAGCCGATAGCCTTGAAGATGTCCGCCTTGGCGCCACCACCGAATTCCATGTACTTGACTGCAGAGAATCCGTAAAGCGGAGCGACCTGCGACAGCACGGTCACGAGACCCTGGACTTCAGCAAAGTCCTTGAAGCCCGCGGTAACGGTTCCCTGGCCACCGACACGGTTGCTTGTCGCAAGGCCATACGGGAGAGCGAGCTGGAGCGCGGGATCCATAAGCATCTCGAGAAGCGCCAGCTGGTTCCTGCCGTACACGTTGGTCGTCCAGGAGTTCTTGTTGTAGTTCGAAACGTTGTAGCTTTCCGTCTGACCGTTTTCGAACGCCTTGTCATCGGTACCGAGCTGGCGGGACACCGGAGAGAACTTCGGAGAGAAGCTATAGAGAGCACCGAAGGTGCTGTAAAGCGGAGAGTGCACGCCGAACTTCACGGTATTGCCATCAAGATCCGAGTTCAGGATGCGCTGCGCAAAGAAGCTCGGGGACTGGGCGGCATTGTTGAACCAAGCGCTATCATTGTAGATGACGTTCGCCACGAGTTTCGCATTCCAGGCATCGGCCTTGTACCCTGCATTGACCGTAGCAAGAATCGCCATACCAGATTCCTTGGAATCATTGACGATGTCTTCGCCACGACGGGGATTGCCGTCGTCGTCCAGCAGAGCATTGCCGGCTTCGTCGGTCAGGTATGTCGGAGTGTGTGCATAAACCTTATCGTTGGACATCGCGATTTCAGCCACGGCGTCAAGCACGAGCTTGTTGTTACCGAGGAAGCCGGCGAGGTCGCCACCGATACGGCCGCTGATGACCATCGTCTGCTGTGCATCCATATCGAACGGGTTAATCGGTTCACGCACGTACGGTTCCTGGAGGTTCTGATCCGGATGGCGTTCCGTGTAGGAGAACGATTCCTCATCATCGAAAATGAACATACCCGTAAAGCCCGCGTAAGCATTGCGGTTCAGCGGCAACAGTTCGATGTTGCCGGCAGCGAGCCACTTATCCATGTTGGAGGCCTGCGAAGCACCGGGGATTTCCGCATTCGTGATGATGTTGCCTTCGGCACCGGAGAAGTCGAGGACTGCAGCGCGGTTCAGGCGAGCCATCAAGGCTTCGGCACGGATTTCACCGACCGTATTGTTCGGCATCGTGCGGAATTGGAGGTTCACACCCTGGAGGTTACGCTGGTTGCCTTCAATGAACTGGGACTTCTGAGCCATATGACGCTGACGTTCGAACACCAGCGGCTCATACATGATGTCAACCGAGGGAAGGAACAAGGTCAGCGGAGAATACTGCTGGCGGAAGTCACCGACAATCCAGTAGAAGGACTTGCCGATGTTGCCTTCGACATTGATCCACGCCACCGAGATGCTCTTGGCGGCAGAGGCGAAGTATTCCTGCATGCCCGCTTCCAGGCGAAGGGTCGCATTGGCGCGCACGCTTTCGTACGGGCGGAAGTGGAAGTCGATGTCGGCGGTAACGAATTCGTCCTTTTCGACATCGGGCATCATCTTCGACACATTGGCATCCTGGTCGGTATCGAAGTAAGACGCTTCGGCCACACCACGAATGGAACCCCCGATTTCAAGACCGCGCTTCGCGTTGATGGAATCAACCTTGCTTTCCAACAAATTCTGGTTGTCTACTACCGGAGAGGCGGCGCTGGCCACCGTCGCGGCAAGGAGGGCAAACAAAGATCTTTTCATATTCATATTCATTTTAGCTACCCCCTCTTAGAACCAGACCTTGGTTTCTGCTGCAATGTAATGGGAATGCCAATCATTTTCAGAAATCAGCTCGTCAGAATGGGTCATATACTTATAGCGGACATGGAGACCGGCACGTTCGGCAAAATCCCAGTCGAAGCCGAGACCGATAGCCGTCTCGAGATAGTTGATAGGTGCCTTCTCGTAGTAGTGGGTCGTAAACTGTGCAGGGCTATCCGCAGTTTCTGCAAACGACGATGTCGTCGAAATCGTCGATGCAGGGGTATTCGTCCTGTAGCCATATTCCGAACGGAACGTTTCCATACCGAGGATACCCACCACATGGAACTTGGGATGCACTGCCACCGAGGGTTCGAACTGCGTGTAGAAACTCCAGAGGAGCATGTCCGTCTGCGATTCGCTATAGGCAATCGGCGCAAACGAAGTGGAAAGTCCGGACAGCGCCGCATAGAGGGTCATCATGATGGTGCGGTCCGTACCGAACCAGCCACCGATGTCGTAACCACCCATGAACGAGAGGAACGAAGACCACTTGGTATGGGAAGGAACTTCCTCTTCCTTGATCTGGTCGGCATTCTCGTAAGCGACAAAGGTTTCCCAGAGTTCCCAGGTTCCACCATAGAGGCCACCGTACTGGCGATACTGCTTCACGCCTTCACCGGCATCATGGCGCACGCCGGTACGGGCAATGTAAGCGGCACCATCGGCATTACCGGAGTCAGCGACAAAGAGCGGCTTGTGCTTGGTCCAGGAGTTAGAAGATTCCCACATGTTGCGGCCATTCAGGCGGTAGTTGAACCACACGACATCCAGACCGTCTTCTATCTGGCGATGCTGGCCATACTGCAAATCGAAGTAACCGCGGTTGAAGGTCGGTTCCAACTTGAAGTTGATACCCGCCATGTTCGGGGTGTAACGGAGGGAACCGCCGTTCAGGAAGGCTTCGTCCCTACGCCAGGTAGCAAAGCGCGACGGGTTGCTCAGGGAGTACGGAGAATAGAATTCCTTCTGCAGGAAGATTCCTTCCACCGTCATGGGCCAGCCCTCGACATACTTGCTCTGGGCCTTCACGTACACACCCACCTGCGGAGTATTGAGCTTGGACTCGTAAGCATCCTCGGAATAACCGGAAGTCGGAACCGCCTTGTTATAGCCGTTCACTTCGGAGGACTGATAGAACTTGATGGAGTCGGTGATGCTCACGCCCACATCGGCCATCAAGTACAGCTTCGGGGTGACGTTTCCCTTCACATCAAGAGAGGCCACATGGGTATTCAGTTCCTTCGGGGTAGCGTCTTCGCCGTAAGAAATCCACTGGCTACGGAATTCCGGCTCGTAGATGATGCCCTTGTCGAAGACGACTCCCATATAGTTAAGGCCGACAGTCAGGTTATCCGCAATCTTTTCCTTGGCGAGACGACCGTGATAGACCGCGCCACGCATGTCGTATCCACCGGACATTTCGAGTTCACCCGGCTGACCGCCGTACATGCGCAGACCGTCACGCGTACCCACGTCGGCATCGGCCGGCTGGGACACCATGAACTGGGCCTTCAGGTTGAAGGGCAGCTGGTAGAAGTTCGCGAACACGCCGCCAAAGCTACGGTTCGTCCAGAAGGCACGACCGCCTTCCTTCACCGGCTTGAACACCTTTTCCTTGTAGTACGTGCTCACTGTCTTTTCGTCTTCGAACAGTTCGTACTGCCAGGCGAAGCGCGGGGCCGTTTCGCGTTCCCACATGGTAAGCGGGGAGGCGTTCGCCCAGATGACACCGCCGGCGGTCACGTAAGCACCAAAGACGCCAGCGCGGATATCCACGCCGAAGTTCATTTCTTCGTTGATCGTCGAGGAGTAGAAGTCCGTAGAGTGGTCATACAGGACCCTCTCGTCGTTGGTAGACACGCCCGTCGGCTGCGATCCCAGGTAGTTGGAATACAGGCCGGAAAGGTCGAACGGGAAACTCATGGAAGACCACAAGGTCATGTAGGAGTTGGGCATCGCCACGACGTTCATGTTCAGCACGGCGTCGACGGACGTGCGGGCCATGTCGTTCTGGACCCAGGGGCTCCTTTCGGAGTAGTGGAAATTCTTGAGACGGAACGCCATGTAACCGGAGACCGCGAGCGGCAGGTCGTCCTTGCCCATGATGGTCGATTCCATATTTCCGGAAAGGGTATCCAGGGAGGCATGAATGGAGTCCAGCTGCATCTGGGGCGTTATGGCCCATGCGGCTCCAAGACTGGATGCTAGCAAAAGCGAAGTTATTGTTTTATGCATAAAGTCCTCTTATCCCCTCTTAAAGCTCGTTACGGAACGGATAGTTGGCGGGGCCTTCATACGGCTTGCCGTGTTTCTTGATGACGACGTCGTCGATCCATACCTTGAAGGACTCGTTCTCGTCCTTGCGGACTTCGAGACGGAATCCCTTGAAGTTGCTCCAGCTGAAGGGGAGCATCACTTCGCGCGTGTTCTTCGCATCCCAGTAGACACCGGTCATGCCGAACAGCTTGAGGGGAATGCTGAAATGCTTCCATTCGGTGGTAATTTCACCGAGGCTCTTGGAACGGAGCTTGACCTGCAGGGATTCGCCACCGCTCTTGACACCATCGTCCACGAGCACGAACAGAGCATTCTCGCCGCCCTTCGCGCCCTTAATCCAGAACTCGAGGACGCCTTCTTCCAAATACGGGGTCAGGTCCACGGAACCGGCGATACAGATGGCCACACCGGAATAGTCACTGGCGATAAGCTCGATTTCCATGGAAAGGGCTCCTTCCATGGCATACTTGTCCGTGAGCACCGGTTCGGGGTTCTCGCGCGGGTACTGGTAGGTATATCCACCGCCGCGGGGAATGGCTTCGCGCATCACGACGCTGACCACATCCTTGTCGGGACGGAAAGGTTTACCTTCTTTGGTGATAAAACGGGCCTGGTCACGGTCGCGGTAGTCGCTGAAACCGTAGCCGGCAAAAGACGAAGAAGCGAGAAGTAGTGCCGCAAGAGCACACTTCCAAATGGCTTTTTTGAGATTTCCATTCATAATCGGTAAAATTCTCCAAATTCGGATGAAACATAATATAATTTGTTTTCGAGGGGTCCGTTTCCGCCACATGACAAAAAAGAGACACAAACGTGAAAAAAAAGCATAAATCTGAGTTTTTTTGTGTATTTTTGAGTTTTCCATTGTAAACACTTTATTTTTTTAATTTTCCTGAATAAAGCCTAAAAAAGAGTATGTTTGTAAAAGGAAACGTTTAACGAGGTACATCATGAAATTAACCGCCTTCTTGCCCCTTGCCCTGTGCGCCTGCTTCTATGCTTGCGACAACAGCAGCAAACCGAACGCAGTGGACCCGGATGACGAACCCGTAGTGTCCAGTTCTTCTGCCGTCGCCGTCGACTACTCCAAGGGTCGCGCCATGAACAAGAGGCTCGGCAAGGGTATCAACCTCGGAAACTCGTGGGACTCCAACGGCAGCGGAGCCGATGGCGACTGTGGCTGGAACAACTGCATCAAGGATGAATATTTCGAAATCATCGCCAAGGCCGGATTCAACTCCATCCGACTCCCGGTCCGCTGGCAGACGGATTCCGACTACGGCTCCCATACCGTAGACCCCGACAAGCTGGAAGGCGTCAAGGAAGACGTCAGGCTTGCTACAAAGAACGGACTTGCCGTCATTCTCGACTTCCACCACTATACGGAACTCTTTGAATACGGTAGCGACTTCGCCAAGGGAGATTCCCTGGCGGGAGTCAAGTTCTATAAGGAGAAAGACCACTTCATCGCAATGTGGGCCCAGGTGGCCAAGGAATTCGACAAGGAATTTCCCGACTCCCTCCTGGTCTTTGACGTCATGAACGAACCGACCATATCTAACGCCGACCTGGTCAACGACCTTACCATGAGCGCTTACGAAGTCATCCGCCAGAACGCTCCGGGCAAGACCATCATGTTCGAAGCTTACCATGCCGCAAAGTTCATCGACCTCGCCGTCCTCAAGCTCCCCGAAGACGGCAACATCATCTACAGCGGCCACTACTACGAGCCCTATAACTACAGCCACCAGGGCCACAGCTACGCTTGCAAGGGCGATGAAGCCTACGCCATGACGGCAGGTGCAGACTTCAAATCATATGTCGCCACCGCGAAGAAATACTACCCCGACAAGAACGGCGGCTTTATTCCCATGAACATGGGTGAATTCGGCATCTCCGGTCAGACGGGCCCCTGCGGCAAAGACGGTCCTTCCGACAAGTACAAGGCCATCTGGGCGAGAGAAGTCATCAAGGTTGCAGAGTCCTACGAAATTTCCTGGAACTACTGGGGATTCGTGGGTGTCGGCGGCTTCGAGGCCTACGACAGGTATGAAAACAAATGGCTTCCGGGATTCCCCGACGCCTTCGGATTCAAGGCCGAATAAGGCTTCCGCCCCAATATTCGTCAAAGAAGGCTTGGAACAGAGGTTCCGGGCCTTTTTTCAGTTCCTCAACGACTTCGGCGACGGGGCGACCGCTACGGTACAGTTCGCGGTAAGCACGCGAAAGCGCCTCGACGCGCTCCTCGGGGAACAGGCCCGGATGAAGCCGGAGCGCATGCAGGTTGAGACCGCCGAAGCGGACGGGATTTCCCGACGCCTTCGCGCAGGGGGGTACATCGCGGTCCACCTTGTGAGTCCCGCCCACGAAAGCGTAGGCGCCCACCTGGTTTCTCTGCTGGATCCCGGAGACTCCGCCGATAGTCGCATACTCCCCGATCCGCACATGGCCCCCCAACTGGCAGCTGTTCGCGATGACGGCGCCCAGCCCGATTTGACAGTCATGGGCGATGTGCGAGTAAGCCATAACCAATACTTTGTCTGCAATCCGCGTGCAACCGCCTCCCTGGACAGTCCCGCGGTTGAGCGTCACGTATTCGCGGAGGACGCAGCCTTCCCCGATTTCGAGGCGGGTCGGCTCGCCTGCATATTTCAAATCCTGCGGAGGTCCGCCGAGGATGGCGCCGTCGTAAACATGCGTCCCCTTCCCGATGGAAACACCCCCGTACACGTGCACACGCGATTCCAGGACAACGCCCTCGCCTATTTCGGCACCGGCGTCCACGATGCTCCACGGGCCAATGACGGCTGTTTCGTGGACTTTTGCCTGTGGGCTTACGAATGCGGACGGGTGGATCATGGCGGGCAATATAGAATTTTCTAACTTTATCCACATGGGCGGTATCATTGTCGCATGCCTCACCGCACTCTACGTGCTCCTGTTCCTATTCTTCATAATAGGGGTTATCCGCACGCACCGCTACAGGGGTCCGAAGGCCACACCGAGCGTCACCGTGGTCGTGCCGATGCGAAACGAAGAAGAATTCGCGCAGCGCACGCTCGAAGCTCTCGCCGAGCAGGACTATGCGGGCGAATGGGAAGTCATCTGCGTGGACGACCGCTCCACGGATTCCACGAAAGAGATTCTCGAGAAGTTCGCCGCAACACATCCGAAGTTCCGCGTGCTTTCGCTGCCGCAGGACCTGCCCGTAATCGCAAGCCCCAAGAAGCGCGCCCTCGAAAGCGCGTTCAAGATTGCCAAAAATGAAGTGCTCCTCACGATGGACGCCGACTGCATCCCGCGCAAGAGCTGGATTACCGCGATGGCGGGCCGCTTCGTGGACGGCATCTGCATCGTGCAGGGCCCGAAGCAGAACAACGGGAGCCGCACCATGCCGCACCTGTACCAGAAACTCGAGACGCTCGGCTACACCGCAATGGAAGCCGCCGGTTTCAGCTGGGGCCATCCGATTGTCGCCTCCGCCGCATGCCTAGCCTACAAGAAGGAACTGTTCTTCAAGGTGGGCGGCTTCGGCGACCTCATCAACCTCTCGAGCGGCGACGACGACATGCTCATCCACAAGATGATGAAGATTCCCGGCACCAAGGTCTGCTATAACCTGGACAAGGACGCCGTCATCGAAACAGCACCGGTGCATACCTGGAAGCAGTTGTTCAACCAGCGCGCCCGCTGGAGCAGCAACGGCACGAACTACGAGAGCAAGGCTTACGTCTTGCTGCTCACGCTCATCTACACCTACTACATCTGGATGTTCGTAAGCCCGTGGTGCGTCGCGTTCCTGGATTGCCCGTGGCAGTGGTGCGCATTCAGCATCGCCCCGAAAATCGTCGTGGATTTCGTGTTCCTGATGATCGCGTCGTGGAAACTGCATTCCAAGCGCAAGATGCTCGCCTTCCTGCCGGTAGAGATTATCCAGATTCCGATGATCGTGTTCGCCGTGCCCGCGGGCATTACCGGCATGTTCCGCTGGAAATAGCGGCGCGCGCCCACTCGGCAGCCTCTTCCACACTCGCAATCTTTCCATCGAGCTGCAGTTCAAAGCTTTCCTTGATGATTTCTCCCATCCGCTTGCCCGGCTTCATGCCCAGCTCCATGAGTTTCTTCCCCATCAGGTAAGGTTGCGGGGCAGATTCAAGAAGGTCTTGGGCCGATGCGGCATCCCAAAGGGACTCGGAGAAATCCGCCTTCGAGAAGAACTCGCGCGGAGCACACCGCACCAAAAGGCAGAGGAGCTTCAGCCCGTCAAGCTTCACCGCAAGACGGCGAAGGGCGGGAATGTCGCCCGCGATGGCGGGATCGAGATTGCGGAACGCCTGCAACAGCGGCGGCACGACCTTCAGCAGGTGTACCTCGTTCGTAATCCGTTCCAGGAACTTGAGGGAAGTCTCCGCACACCCGCACAGGAGCGCCGCAAACGCGAATTCCATCGCCTGCGCTTCGGTGAGCCCGCTGCAGTCACGCAATTCTGCCATGTTGTCGAGAATGCCGCCCAGCTTTTCCCAGGAACCATCGAACGGACGGATTTCCGGGAAATATTCGTCGAGCTTTATATCCAAGAAAGCGCGGAGCCCGAGCGAGGGCTTGCCCGGTTTCAAGAGCCACTTCTTGAATTCTTCAAAAAGGCGTTCTACGCTCAAGTCGTCGAGCGAAAGCGTGCGGCAGAGTTCAACGGTCTCGGGAGCGAGCGTGCACCCGAAACGGCTCGCGAACTGCACGCCGCGCAAGATGCGAAGCGAATCCTCCGCGAAGGCGGGCCCCACATGCCGAAGCACGCGAGCCTTCAAGTCGCCAATCCCGTTGTACGGGTCGCAGAGCGTGAGTTCCGGAAGCTCCATGCCCATCGCGTTGATGGTGAAGTCGCGACGGAGCGCCGCTTCCTTGAAGCTGAGTTTCTCGTCGGTATGCACCACGAAACCGCGGTGGCCATAGCCGACCTTGCTTTCGGTACGCGGGAACGAGAAATCGAGCGAAAGCCCCTTCATGGCGAGATGTATCACACCGAAAGCCTTCCCGACCAGATTCGTGCGGCCATACTTCGAAAGGAGCGGCACCAGCGCATCCTGCGCCATGTCGTAGACCTCGATATCGTAGTCGCGGCAAGGCTTTCCCAAAAGCGCATCGCGGACCCAGCCACCCACCAGGAAGGCACGGCCGCCCGCATCGCGGATATCACCCGCAATCTTCAGGAGTCGCCCCGGCAATTCCGGCTCGAACCACTCCCCCGCAAGCGTCTGGATGCGTGCCATCTAAAAGACCGCCTTACTGAAAACTTCCCACATCCGCCGCGGACGTGTCGGCAACAGCGGGAGCTCCATTCCCGTCGACCGCCCCGTAACGTTCATAAATACTCATCGTCTCTTCGCCGCTGGAATCCTTGAGCGCCTTGGAAACCGAAACATCTTCCGGTTCTTCGGACGACACGATGGAGCCGTCTTCGGCCACCTTCAACTGCGCCTTCGAGGAATCCTTGGCCGCAAAACGGTCATAGATGCTCTGGCGCTGCGCAGCCGCCTCGCCCTTCTTCTGCGCTTCCTCTTCGCGGCAGACGCGAAGTTCCTCTTCGGCATAGGCGCGCTGGTCGGGCGAATAAGTCATGGTATTCAGGCGGTATTCAATTTCGTCGCAGACGACTCCCTGGCGCTCGGCAGCACAACCTGCCAGAACAAGCAAAAGCCCGAGTCCGATTGCATACAGGATATACTCTATTTTCAAATTGCACGACATTCCGGCACCTCCGATTATCGGATGACGATAAACTTGCCTTTCTTCTTCGTCTTCGAATTCTTGACGATGTAATAGTAGACGCCAGGGACGACGATTTTTCCGTTCTTGTCGGTTCCATCCCAGTCGACCCTCCCGCCGAACATGTCTGAACCGCTGAAGAACCGGATAAGTGCGCCGCCGCGGTTATAGATGCTCAGCGTGGCGTCCTCGGCCAAGAAATCGAACGAAATGTACTTGTGGATCTTGGGCCTGAACGGATTCGGGAACGCAAGCACTTCGGCCACCGCGGAATCCGTCATGAAGGCATCGTTTATACGCAGGTCGTTCCTCTTGTACCACGTGATGCCCTGCTCGTGCGCCATCCAAAGGATACCCTTCAGGGGATCAATCGCGATGTCGTCAATCGAGTTGCTGAGCATGCCGTTTTTCGAGGTAAAATGAAGCGTAGAGAGCGTGTCGTTGCTATTTCCCTTGCGGGACAGACGATAAACTCCCTGGCCAGCCGTCCCGAGCCACAGATTGCCATGCGGATCCAGCGCGAGCGAGGAATAATCCCCGCCACTGAATCCGCTGATGGAAGCAGGCGTCCTGACCGAATCCTGGTCCAGCTCGAAATAACCGAGCTTCGACGACGACGCGAGCCAAAGGACATCGTTTTTCGGATCGAGGACGAGATCCACCATAAAGCCATCTTTCAATCCGTAGACCTTTTTTGCCGAGTTCTTTACGAGGCGCCCCCCATTACGCGAAGGCGGGCTGACGGAATAGACATCCAGAACGCCGTTCGAACCGCGCGTCGTGACGAACACATCCCAGTTTTCCCCGTCATCAGCAACCTTCGCAACAAGGGGTCCGGCCATCGTAGCGTTCCCCACGTGGGTAAGACAGCTCATGTCTCCGTCGCGGCTGATGTACACGAGGCTATACCCTTTCAGGGAACCCGTCGTCGCAAGGAAACCGGAGGAATCCGGAGCCGGCGTGGACCCGACAGAAATGGTGAAACCCTCGGCGTATTCGTCCATGCAATATCCTTTCGATGGACGCAACACCTTGACGCGCTTCTGCCCCCAATCGGAATAGATGTAGAATCCCTGTCCCCAAATGTGATACAGCATGTACCCGTCCGGCAGAACGGACAGGGCCTTCATCCTGTGTCCGTAGGCATCAACAACGTTGCCGATACCCGTTTCATCGAAATAGAGGATTTCAGGACAGCTTTCCTCGTTACAGTAGGCAAATTTCCCTTGCGGGGAGGCGGCAATGACGCCTCCGTCGGGAGTCACCGCGAACTCATAGACAGAACCGAGTTCATACGGCGCGTACACGCCCATATCCTTGTAATCGCCATGATCGTGAAGCACCATCTTTTCGGAGGCTATCAAGAGTTCCGTCCCATCCGAATTCAAGAAAATCCACTTGATGATGCTCATGCCATTTTCGTACAGTCCCGCAGCCGTAAGCTCTTGGCCGCGAACCTTGATGTACGACGAATCCTGCACGCTGGAAGACTCAACGTCCCCATCCCACTGCCAAGTTCCTTCCGTCGGGAACATCTTGAGCGAATCGCCCTTCCATGCCATGCCGTAGACAGGGAATTTCGTAGGCACCTCGGTCCATGAATCCGGATCGATCAGGCGCACATCATCCCAGAGGTTATCCCACGCCATCTTGCGCTTGAACACCTTCTTTCCGGTCGACACGTACAGTTCATCGCCATGGATCGAAATGACCTTGGGCGGGAAAACGGCGAAGGAGACATCCCCTATTCTCGAGATGGTCAAAATCGACTTTTCCTTCTTGACGTCGAAGAAAGCTATGCGGTCCTCGAATACGATGACGAGGACATCCTTGACAAGCCTTGAAGCATCGGGAATCACCTTGCGGCTATTGGCGAGATAGGAACGGTTGAGCATCGTCCATCCGTTCAAGCTTCCCTGGAGGGCAGCGACCATGCCATAGGTCGACACGGCAAAGACGCCGTTCGGACCCGCAACGACCACACGGTATTCAGATGTCTCGAGTCCGTTGTCGGAAGTATACACCCTATCGAATGTCGGCGTCTTGATACGGATTCCACCACCCGTCGCATAGACAACGCCGTCGCCGTACTTCGTGGCCGAATATATCGGAAAAGGTTTGGAAAAAACTTTCCAACCATCGCCCGCAAAACAGGGCAACGCAAGAATGAGGCCGGCTAAAAGGGTCAGAAAGAATTTCACCCTTAAAAATTACGAAATTATTTGCCCGGAAACAAAACCTTTTTCATTTTCTTTATCGCAAAATGACGCCGCTTGCGAACCGCGTTCTCGGAAATTCCCACAATGGAACTGATTTCAGCCGACGGGAAGCCGCCGACATAGGTCATCTCCACAATCAGCCTTTCGAGAGGCGACAGGACTGAAAAAAGCGCGCTGTAGTCATCCGGCGATTCTTCCTTGAACTTGTGGAACACCGAACATTCTTCGGACAGGGAACCGATATCGTCGACATAGCCATTCAAACGCGATACGGCAAACGTGGAATGACGCTCGGCGACCATATCGCACCGGGCATTGCGCAGGACCGTCAGAAACCACGGCATAACGTCATCCCGACTCCAGAGGGTCACCGCATTTTGGCAGAATTTGAGAGCAACCGTCTGAAAAAGATCCTCCGCATCCTCCCTGGATTCACATTTCGACTCGCATAATTTGTAAATTATATCGGCGTGCTCCTTCCAGATGAGCTCAATCCACCTGGAAGGATAACCGTCTGCCTGTCGTTTTGCATCCATGGGTTCAACCGTTTTTTTTACAGCGAGTTTTAATTTATGTTTTTTTTGAAAAAAGTTCCATTTCTGGGTCATTTTATGACTAGCAGACGCAATTTTGCCAATATTGTTGTCAGTTTGTTTTCATTTGTTTGCATAACTCAGGCCCAAGAGTTCAACATGAACTCCATGCCTCCTCCGGAAACGGCGATGTCCTACTCCAGCGGAGCCCTTTCCGATTCGTCCCGGGTCACCGTCGACATCGTCATTCCTGACAAATGGCACGTGAACGCAAACATTGCCGCAGACGAATTCCTGAAGCCGTCGTCCATCGAGATTTCGGCACGCGGCATTGAATTCGGAGAGCCCAAGTGGCCCGAGCCCATCAAGGAATACAGCGAAGCGCTCGACCTCGAGAACCTCGTGTTCAGGGGAGCCTTCCAGATTATCATTCCCGTGAAGGCCGTCGCCGAAAATTACGACAGCCTCACCACGAACGCGACATTCCATTACCAAGCATGCGACAATTCCATTTGCCTCGCGCCCGCGAGTGTGGAAGTCCGTCTCGGAATCCAGCCGAACCTCGGCAAGACCTCCGGTTTAAAAAAAAACGAAGCCGAAAATGACGCCGGCAACGCGCAGGAACTGAACGCCTCCGGAGCACAAAACTTTGCGGGCAAGGAAGGCGCCGCCGCCATCGCCCTGCTGCTCTTTTTCGCCTTCGTGGGCGGAATCATCCTGAACCTCATGCCGTGCGTGCTGCCGGTGCTTTCCCTCAAGCTTTTCAGCCTCATCAAGCAGGCGGGAGAGTCACGCGGGCGCCTGCTCCTGCTCGGGCTCTCGACAACCGCGGGCATCCTCGCAAGCTTCTGGGCGCTCGCCGCCATCGTCGCCATCCTCAAGGCGGGCGGCAATTCCGCCGGATGGGGCATGCAGTTCCAGAGCGCAGGCTTTATCGCGTTCATGGTCGTCATCCTCACCGCATTCGCGATGAGCTTCTTCGGAGTTTTCGAAGTCTGGCTCCCCGGCTCGACCACGACCCGAATGGATTCCGCGGGTAAGAAAGCGGGACTTGTCGGCGCGTTCTTCACCGGGGCGCTGCTCGTGCTGCTGAGCACGCCGTGCTCGGCGCCCTTCCTCGGGACCGCGATGGGATTCGCGTTTACCGCGTCCACGCCGGTGCTGTTCCTGTTCTTTACCGCCGCCGGCGTGGGACTTGCACTCCCCTACCTGCTGGTAAGCGCCTTCCCCGCCGTGCTGAAAGTATTCCCGAAACCGGGCAAGTGGATGGTCATGCTCCAGAAAGTGATGGGCGTACTGCTGCTCGCCACCGTCGCATGGCTCCTGTGGGTCGTGAATGAACAGGCGGGCTATTCGGGCATGTCCATTTTCGGCGCCATCGCCGCCCTGAGTGTCGGGCTCAGTTTCGCCATCGGCAAGTTCGCGCCTCCGGGAGTCGCATTCGTCCGCGAGGCGGGCGCATTCGCCGTCTCCGCCGTAGTCCTCGCCGCCATCTGGTTTGCAGCGGCCGCACCGCGTTACGAGCAGACCGTGCTGGAGCGCTTCGAGGCACGCATGGCCCAGCAAGTACTCGAGGGCGGCTGGTACCGCTATACGCCGGAGCTTGTCAGTGAATTTGCGAAGGCGGGTAAGACCGTGTTCATCGACGTATCTGCCGATTGGTGCCTCACCTGCAAGGCGAACGAAGCCGCCGTGCTCGACCGCGAAGATTTCCGCAAGACGCTCGACGATGCGGGAGTCATCCGCATCAAGGCCGACTGGACCCGCGAAACGCCCGAAGTGAACGCGCTCCTCAAGAGCATGGAAAAGTCAGGCGTGCCCGCCTACGCCATCTACCCGAAAGGAGACGCAAGCAAGCAAATCGTGCTGCCGGAACTGCTGACCGCCAGACTGATACTGGAAGCGATAACCAAATAACGCGGGAATCGAAAGCCGCGACAGGCATGCGCGACATCAGCGGGCTTTCGCGCCGTTCGGTTTGTAGCGCTTTTCGCCGTCACGGATAATCACGCTATTGCGCGCCCTCTGTACGAAGGGGGCGTTTTGCTTTTGATTGCTGGGTTGCAGGGGCCGCGGATTTATAGAAACAACACTCTCATCGAAAACAACTTTTCCGATGAAAACACCGTTGCTTATGCGGTTTCTCGATTCGTCGTTCGCAAAGTGGATGCATTCTTTGACCGGGTCGTCATTACAGACCTTCAAGTATACTTCCAACGGGATGCCCGTCCAATCTTCGGGAGATTGGTTTTTCAAGGAGCCCAATTTCGCTTCGATCAAAACTTCATTGTTGCCATCAAATGTCATCACGGTATCGGCACCCTTGATTTCAATTTTGCGGCTATGCACTTTCATAAAATCAATAGAATCAGGGAGAGGAACTTCATAGTAAATGTAAGCCAAAGTATCTAGCATACCCACTTGTTGTATCCCATTAACAACTAGTGAAGCCTTCACCTTATGAGTCAAGTTCCCAAAGCCCACGTTCTGGATGCGCAACTTCGCGCGGAAGATTCCGTCAGAACCCACCGTATCGCTCAGCCACGATTCGCGCAGCACGAAGCGGTAGCCCAGGTGGTCGTTGACGTACTTGAAACCTGTCAACGAATCTATTTTCGAACCATCATATTCAAAATCTTTCCCTTCAAACTGCGATTTTTTCCAGCCGTCAATCAGGTTGTTGTTCCACTGGACATTCAAATAGCTTGTATGCGTGCGGAAGCCCTCGTAAGAGAGAAACTCCGGCGTATTGATGACCTCGTAACCGCCTGCCGTCGTGAGCGCCTCGCCACCGTAGGGCGTGTTGATGCCGTACTTTTCGAGCCAGGCCACTCCCTCTTCGCGGCAGATGGATGTAGCACAGTCCGCACCCCACGTGCCGTAATCGTACTGCGTTCCCAGATAGCCGTCGTTGAACATTCCCACGCGGTACATGGTGTCGCCTTTCGCCTTCGCGATTTCGGCAAACTTCTCGCCGTCGATATGGAAATCTACGCCCCAGTTGTCAAAGC
>CAMJQW010000026.1 GCA_946408125.1 uncultured Fibrobacter sp. | reverse complement strand
CACGCAGCCGAGAATCTCGATGCCGGGAATCACGTTGTAGCTGTCGAACCAGTTGCTGAGGGAATCCTCGCGGCCGCCGAGCAAAATGGAACGGTGGCGCTTTTTCGCGAAGATGCGGTAGAAATAGTTTATCCAAAACGCGACGCGGCGCCATGCGAAGAGCGCAAACGGAATGAACAGGCTCGAACACACGACAAAAACAGCGTCCTTACCCACGACCGGCTGCTGCGTAAAATAGCGGAACATTTCATAACCCGCGACAGTCACGACATTCAACGGAATAAGGAACCGCAGGAACTTTTCGCCCTTGAGGCTGGACTCCGTATATTCGCCACGGAAAATAAGGAACACCATATTGACGATGGCGACCAAGCCCAGCAGCCACCAGTTTTCGATCTTATTCAAACAATCAAGACAAGGCGCGCTAATAGTCCCGCCAAGGAACATGAACGCCCACAGCGCCACCACGCCCAAATCCAGGAACATCTTCCAGAACTTCGGAATCAGACGCGAGAACATGCCAACGAAAGCCGCGAAAAGAATACCGAAAGACACAAGGAAATTTGGAACAAAGTAAAGTCCCTTGTGCTTTTTCACAAAGATGAGCATCGCCTTGTAGAAGTCCAGGTAGGATCCCCAACGGCGCGTACGGCAGCTCTGGCCCTTAAAATGCAGGATGTTCGTTGACGGCGTGTAGTAATTCTTGTAGCCTGCGACCTTCGTCCTAAAGCAAAGATCGAGGTCTTCACCGTACATGAAGTAATCTTCGTCAAAACCGTTCAGGGTCTCGTAAAGTTCACGCTTGATGCAGAAGAACGAACCACTGATGGCATCGACCTCGATAATCTCGTCGGGGTCGGCATAGGTCATGTTGTAGCTGGCGAGCAGCTTGCTTTTCGGGAAAAGTCCCGCAAGGCCGATCGTCTTGGAAACGGCCGAGACGATTGTCGGGAAAGACCTTCGGCATGCCCACTGGAGCGTTCCGTCCTCATTCAGGATGCGGCATCCCACCGTACCGGATTCCGGATGCTCCGCCATAAAATCGAGCACCTTGGTAAAGGAATCGCGCGACACGACCGTATCGGGATTGATAAAGAACAGGTAGGGCTTGGTCGCCTGCTTTTCGGCCAGGTTGCAGCCCTTGCCAAAGCCCAAGTTTTCCTTGGAATCGAGCCACAAAACTTCCGGAAAGAACGCCTTGATTTCGGGGAGGATCGGTTCTGCCGAACCGTTATCCAGAACAATAATCTGCGCATCGATTCCATCGCACGCATCACGAACGGACTTTAGACACGCCGGAATAAAGTCACACGAATTGTAAGAGATGATGATGATGGAACAGGAATACATGGGCGTTATGCGAGTCCCAGCCTGAGTTTAAGTACCAGGAAGAACGCCTCCGAGATGATTCCACCGCTCATCTTGGACGTACCGCGGGTGCGGTCCGTAAACACGATGGGGATTTCCTTCACGCGCAGGCCCTTCTTCCAGATCTTGAACGTCGTCTCGATCTGGAAACAGTAGCCGTCGCTCTTCATCTTGTCGAGATTCAGAGCCTGCAGGGCCTCACGGCGGAAGCACTTGAAGCCGCCCGTCGCATCGCTGATCGGGAGGCCCGTCACGATGCGCGTGTACACGTTCGCACCGTAGCTCAATATGAGGCGGCGCAAATCCCAGTTCACCACGCTGATGCGGTGATTCTGGTAGCGGCTGCCCAGCACGAGATCGGATTCCTCGGCGGCTTCCAAGAAGCGCACGAGATCCGTCGGGGCATGGCTAAAGTCAGCATCCATCTCGAACACGCGTTCGTAATCGCGTTCGAGCGCCCACTTGAAACCCGTAACATACGCGGAACCGAGTCCCATCTTGCCCTTGCGGCGCAGCAGATGAACACGGGGGTTCCTTTCGGCTTCGGCCTGGACCATATCGCCGGTCCCGTCCGGGGAACCATCATCGACGACAAGGATTTCCAGACACTCGTTCTGTTCCAGAATAGCCGACATGATGAGGAGGATGTTTTCCTTCTCGTTGTAGGTAGGAACAATCACTAAACTCTTGGGGAACTCCATAATCTTTACTCCACGTACAATCTACAAATCAAGCATCTCGAAAAGTATCCGAAACCGGGAAACTTTGCTTCTTATTGCCCACCATCATTTCGCCAAGCAGGCCCAGCGAGCCGAACTGGACGCCCATCACGAGCGAGAAGCCACCCGCGAGGAGCAGCGGACGCACATGCATGGCACCCGTTTCAAGCCATTCGTAACCGAAGTAACCGCACACGCCGAGGCCGAGCATCACGAAAAGGAGCCCGAGCAACCCGAAGAAGTGCAGCGGCTTGGCCGAGAAGCGGCGCATGAACACCAGCGAAACCAGGTCCAGGAATCCAGAAACCAGGCGGGACACGCCGTACTTGGAAACTCCGTGAACGCGGGCGCGGTGAGCGACAGGCATCTCGGTAATGCGGAAGCCCTGCCACTTGGCCATGACGGGAATAAAGCGGTGGTAGTCGCCGTACAGTTCGATATAGCGCACGACGCAGCTGCGGTATGCCTTGATGCCGCAGTTGAAATCATGCAGGCGCTTGCCGCATACGGCGGAAACGGTCAGGTTGAAAAGCTTGGAAGGCCACGTCTTGTGCCAGGGATCCAAGCGGCGAATCTTCCAGCCAGAAACGAGGTCGAAACCGCTCTCGAGGATCTTGATCATCTTCGGGATTTCAAGAGGGTCATCCTGCAGGTCGCCATCGAGCGTGGCGACGTACTTGCCCTTCGCCTTCGAGAAACCGAGCGCGAGAGCGGCAGCCTTGCCGCAGTTGAACTGGAAGCGGTACCCGCGCAAGAAGGAATATTCCTTGGAGAGGTTCTCCAGGACTTCCCACGTATTGTCGCGGCTGCCGTCATCGATGGCGATGACTTCGTACTCGAAGCCCGTAGGCGCCATCGCGGCAACAATCTCTTTCATGAGTTCCGGCAGGTTTTCGCTTTCTTCCTTGACCGGAATGACCATGCTTAAATCCATCATCACCTCAAACTAGTTCGCAGCGGCAACCACGGGAGTGGAATCCGTCGCAGAGGAATCGGCTGCAGAGTCGGCGGGAGCCGGAGCTTCCTCCACCTTGATCGGTTCGTCGGACATCTGGTTGATCTGCTGCAGGCTCATCGTCAAGCGTGCACGGCCCCCCTCGTCGTACTCGGGGATGTTCTTGAGGCCGCGTTCGATCACGTCGACAGCTTCCTTCTTCATGCCGGCCACCTCGTAGATGAACGCGGCCGCCCAGTAGTTGCGCCATTCACGCGGGAACTGCTTCATGCCGAGTTCGAGGTACTTGCTCGCAGAAGCGGCAAGGCTATCCAGTTCCGCCTTCTTGTCGGCGGTGAACGGAGAGGAACTGCGAAGCGCAGCCATCTTCTCGCGGATGTCGAAGGAAATCTGCAGATAGAGGGACACGTAGCTCGAAAGCAGGCGTTCCGTCTCGGAATTGATGTAGGCGGTGCCGTCGCCGAGGCCACGGAACTTGAACGTGCTGTCGATGAGCTTTGCCGTGTATTCCGTATCGAAAGAACGGTCACGCGGCTTGAGGTCGCCCTTCACGAGGTTATACACGAGGCCTTCCTGCACCATGTACTTCTCGAGGCCCATGAAGTTGGAAGTTCCAACCGTCGTGGAAATTTCGATCGGCTTGTCCATGTTCTGGAGGGCAAGGTCAATCACGAGCTTGTGCTGCGTGAGCATCATGCTGCCACGGTTACGGGTGGCCCAGTCATTGAAGGCGTCCCACACCTGGTAGTGGACCTTGAACATCATGAGCTTCGTGGAATCGGCCGAAGAAAGTTCCTGGCCTTCCATGGCGTCGATGCGGTTCTTGAGCTGCGGCATCAGGCGCTGGGCATTCTTGACCCAAGTAGAAATCTGATGGTTCGGGTTACCGGCGGAGCTGTTGTCGAGCACCATGTCGCGGTCGATACCCGCCTTGTCGTAGCTGAGCTTGAGGACAGGTTCGTTGTCGAGCATCTGCTTGATGTACCAGTCAGTATTACCGAGCGAGAGGTTCACCACGCGCACGTCCTTGCGTACGCCAGCCACTTCCTGCGCAAACCACAGCGGGAAGGTATCGTTGTCGCCGTTCGTAAAGAGGATCGCATTCGGGCGGCAGCTGTTCAGCAGGTTGAATGCGTAATCCCACGGGACCCACAGGCCGGAACGGTCGTGTTCCTCGTAGTTCGAAATGCAGGGAACCGCGAAAGAAACCACGGCAAGCAAGACAGCGAGCGGGGTCGCGAACGCGGCCGCCGGTGCGGTCGTCGCGCAGGTCAGCACGAGGATGCCCGCACCCACGCCAAAGATGAGGCTCATGAAGATGAACGCCGGCGTGTAGAAGTAGTCACGCTCGCGGACTTCCATGTGGACCGCCTCGGGGAACGGAGCTCTCTGCCCCGCCTGCGCGAAAGCGTTTTCGATCTTGGTCCAGTTGGACCATGCCGCAGTGTTCTGCAAATCGGAAATCTTGCGTTCCACTTCGGCAATCTTCGTTGCCGGAGCATTGCGACGGCGGAGGGACTCGGCGCGAATCTTGGCACGTTCGATGCTCTGGCGCAAGTCAATCAGTTCGTTCGGGTCCGGAAGCATCGAGATGTTCGCACCGGTGCGGTTCAGATCCGTCACGTTGCGGCTCATCACGGACACCCAGTAATCGTGATCGCGCTGTTCCATGCGGGTGCCATCGGCAAAGTTGATGTAGAACAGGAGGCCCAGCGAGCAGAGGGCGTACAGGACGGACATGTAGATACCCACATGACGGTTACGCTTGGTCGCATAGACGCACACCATCACCAGGAGGCCGTTCATGATGAGGAAAATCAGGAGCTGCGGGAGAATCGCGTCGCCCATGAAGGTCATCTGGGTCGGGAACTTGATGCCGAACCTTTCAAGCGGTTCGTTCTCGGAAGCATCGAAGGTGTACACGCCTCCAGCGTAGTTCACGCCACCCACCTTGTAGGGAGTGTACTGCGCCATCTGGTAACCACCGTAGCTCATGCTCGGGAAGGAAAGCACCTGGTGGGCAATCTGGGAACGGCGGTAGAACGCGCGGGAAAGCATGCTCTCGGAGCCGTACTGCTTACGCTCGACGAAGTCGTTGAAGGCCTGCCAGTTCTCGCTCTTGAAGAGGTTGCCGAGCTGCAGGTTGCCCGCATCGTCACGGATGTTGATTTCGGGATTGTTCTCGTCGATAATCGGGTTGAGTTCGGAGCGGATAGGAATGTAGAGGTGCGTGCTGTAGCCGATGAGGGCGAAGAACGCAAAGGCGAGCGAGAGACGCACGGCCTTGTTGACATTCGCATTGAACGGCTTAGCGAGCGTCAGGATGGCAAGCACCACGAGGCAGCCGAGGGAAAGCTCGATAAAGGCGGAAACCATGTAGATGACGGAGCACAGGAGCGTACCCGTAATCCAGATAGGAATGCGTTCCACGATTTTCTTGGGCTGGGCGACGAGCAAGAGCACGAACACGGCAGGAACCGTAAGCATCGTGTAGAGGTGCGCACCCACGCCGAGGAAAGCGATGTAGCAGATAAAGATGAGCAGACGGTCACTCCCCTCTTCATCCTTCTTGTTGTACCAGATGAGGCCGAGGTAAGAGATGAGCATCAGGATGAACATGGCGATGCCGTAAACTTCGGCTTCGACCGCGTTGAACCAGAACGTATCGGAGAACGTCAGGAGGAAACCCGCCACGAGGGAGGAAGTGCCGAGCACGATGGTGCGGACCTTTTCGGAAATCTTTTCGGCAAGGGCATCGCTCTTGAGGATCGTCGAAAGGAGTTCCCAGGCGAAGAGGGCGGTCAGGTAGACCGTCGCGGCGGAACTCACCACGGAGATGTAGTTGACGCGCTTCGCGATTTCACCCACGAACGGGAGCAGCACGATGACCGCACGGGCCAGGAACACGAAGAACGGCGTTCCAGGAGGATGCGGGATGCCGAGCGTATTGGCACAAGCGACGAATTCGCCGCAGTCCCAGAAGCTCACTGTCGGAGCCATCGTCATCATATAGACAATCAGCGCCACCAGGCAGGTAGCACCTGCAAAGATATGCTTCAACCATTTTTCCTTAATCACGATTACGATTCCTTCTTTGTAGGTTTAGTAACAATTTCATGTTTCTGCATAAAGCCGGCCAAGAGGCCGTTCACAAACGAGCCCGATTCATCCATACTGAACTTCGTCGCAATCTGGACGGCTTCGGACACAGCAACCTTGGTGGGAATGTCCGGCACGTACAGGAGTTCCACCATGGCGATGCGGATGACAATCCTGTCGATTTTCGCCATGCGGTCAATTTCCCAGTGTACGGACGCAGCCTTGATTTCTTCGTCGAGTTCCTCGCGGTGCGCCTGCACCAGGTCGACGAGTTTCATCCCGTATTTCTTCTGATCATCGGCGATAGGCTGGCTTTCGAGAACTCCCGGAAGCACCTCCCCCGCCGTAGCCCCGGCAATTTCCATGGCATACAGGAGCTGCATGGCAAAAACGCGGGCCGGTCTGTAACTTACTCTCGGCATAATTAGATGACCTTGTACAGGTTAGCCATTTCGACGGCGGTGGATGCCCAGTTGGCACCGAGGTTACCCGCCTTGAGGCCGGCGCGGTTCATCGCCTGGTCAACGGTATCAGTCGTGAGGATCCCGAGAATCACGGGGAGCTTGCCCTCGGCAGCGATATTAGCGACACCGCCGGTAGAGGCGTTCACCACCACGTCGTAGTGGCTTGTTTCACCACGGATCACGGCGCCGATGGCCATCACGGCACTGTACTTCTTGGAATCGGCGAGCCTGCGGCACACGCCCGGGAGTTCGAATGCGCCCGGAACGCGCACGACGGTCACGTCCTTGTCGGCGACGCCCAGCAGTTCGAGCTGGCGGAGCGCACCTTCCAGGAGCTTGTCGGTCACCACCTCGTTGAAGCGGGCGACCGCGATTGCAATCTTGAGGCCAGAGCCATTCAGGGAATTCTTGATTTCTTTAGCCATCTTATTTTTCCTCTTTCAAATTTTCTTGGGGTGCCGCGCCGTCGATATGCAGCTGGTGGCCCATCTTCTTCTGCTTGGTAAGCAGGTAGAACAGGTTTTCCTTGTTCGGCTTGACTTCGATGGGCACGCGTTCCACGATCTTGAGTCCGTAGGCCGAAATGCCCGAAATCTTGCTCGGGTTATTCGTCAAAAGGCGCATTTCTTTCACACCGAGGTCCGCCAATATCTGGGCGCCGGTGCCGTACTGGCGAAGGTCCGACTTGAACCCGAGGTGCAGATTCGCCTCGACCGTGTCCATGCCCTTTTCCTGCAGCTCGTACGCACGCAGCTTGTTGCAGAGCCCGATGCCGCGGCCTTCCTGGCCGCGCATGTACAGGAACACTCCCCCATGCTCGCCAATAAACTTCATGGCGGACTGCAACTGTTCGCCACAGTCGCAGCGGAGGCTCCCGAAAATATCGCCCGTGAGGCATTCACTGTGCACGCGCACGTAAACCGGTTTGCTGAAGTCGGGGTTGCCCGCGACCCAGGCCACATGTTCCACGCCATCGGTCTTGCTCTTGTAAGCGTAGGCGGTAAAGTCGCCGTACTTGGTCTGCACGTGCGGGGCGGCCACACGCTGCACTAACTTCTCGTTCCTGAGGCGGTAGTCGATAAGGTCGCGGATAGAGATAATCTTGAGGCCGAACTTTTTCGCCACTTCCTGCAATTGCGGCATGCGGGCCATCGTGCCATCCTCGTTCATGATCTCGATGAGGGCGGCCGCGGGCCTAAGTCCCGCAAGCTTCGCAAGGTCCACCGCCGCTTCGGTATGGCCGGCACGGCGGAGCACGCCTTCTTCCTGCGCATACAGGGGCGAAATATGACCCGGACGGCCGAAATCGCTCGGCTTGGAGTTCGGGTCGGCAAGCGCCAGGATGGTCGCAGCGCGGTCGTGGGCCGAAACGCCGGTAGAGCACCCTTCAATCTTGTCCACCATGATGGTGAACGGCGTCCCCAGAATCGAAGTGTTCTCGGCAGTCTGGCGCGTGAGGTTGAGTTCATGGCAGCGCTGGATGGGCAGCGGGCAGCAAAGCACGCCACGGCCCTCGTGGAGCATAAAGTTCACCTTTTCTGGCGTAATCTTCTCGGCGGCGATGACAAAATCGCCCTCGTTCTCGCGGTCCTCGTCATCGACCACGATAAGGAACTTGCCGTTCTTGAAATCTTCTATGGCCTCTTCAATCGTATTAAGCAAGGTCACGTTCCTTCAGATAATTTTCAATGTACTTGCCGAGCATGTCGACTTCCACGTTCACGATGGTCCCGGCAACCCAGTTGCGCAGGTTCGTGCGGGCAAGCGTCTCGGGGATGATGCACACGCGGATGGAATCCTCGAACTTCTCGGCCACCGTAAGGCTGATGCCGTTCAGGGAGATGGAACCGCGGCGGATAATGTAGCGCTTGAGGTCCGCAGGCATCTTCAGGTCGACTTCCACGCCCGTTTCGCGCGGGGTCACCTTGATGACTTCGGTAATGCAGTCCACATGGCCCATCACAAAATGCCCGCCCATAAAGCTATCGGCACGGCACGGAAGTTCCAGATTGACCAGTTTCCCGACGGCGGCCTGCTTGAAGGCGGTATTCTCGACCGTCTGGTGCATCAGGCAAAAAGTGGCTTCATCTTCGGTACAAGATTCAACAGAAAGGCACACGCCGTCGTTTGCGACGCTATCGCCCAGTTTGCAATTCTTGAAAAAGCCCGGCGACCTAAGACGCATCGAGAGCGCATCGCCCCGAGACTCTATCGAGACGATTTCGCCGGTAGATTGAATAATTCCCGTAAACATACGGGGACAAATTTAGAAATTTTCCCGGTGGCAATCCGCGATTTTACGCCCAAATCGATTAAAAATCGTCTTTCACGCACCGTGCAGAATGCGGATACGTTTTGGTAGTCGTGTTCACGCCGAAGGTTTCAAATCTCTGCGCCGCCTCGTAACTCATCGGATGGTAATTGACGTATGCCACCTGGACACTGTCAGCGCCGCTCTCGGAAGAAGTCCACCAAACCGAAGAGCCTATGGCAGCACCTTGCAGCCTCATAACGGACGCATTGGAAGCCCTATAATTCATCGCCTTGAACAAGGACATCCATTCTACAGACGTGGGAAGCCTCCAACCACTCGGGCAAAAGTCCTCCGCAGAGACTTCATCCCAATAAAGGCGTGCCGTATCCGCCTGCATGTTATCCCTCATCCAATACAAGCCGGCCACCTTCGTCGCCCTGTATTCCTTGTCGTCGCTGGAATCCTTCACAATGAGCTCATTCAATTTCCATTGGCTTGAATCACAGACATACTCAAAAATAGACCCCGCCTTGACGAGCCCGTCATTATCGGTTCCGCAAAGACCGCATTCCTCTTCGACTTCCATGGGGTAACGCCATTTTCCATGATCGCACACATACATTTTTTCCGTTGTCGAATTCTTGATTTCACGGTAATCGCTACTGCCGCAGTCCTGCTTGTAAGTATTCACCTGGAGGTCGCTCGCCCCTACCCAATTAATTTCGCTTGTGAAGCCTTCACGCTTATCGGTACAGATAAAGAATCGACCTGCAGAACTCAGCGAATCCTTGTTTTGCGTGACGACGTTAAGGGAATCCCAGTCGCAAGGCCCTACGCCAAAATCATCTTGCCAGAACTTGTAGAAGGCCGTCTTGAAATCCTGATAATTCAAATCAAGATCTCTTTGAACGCGATATAAACCAGATGGGATAATCACATCACCATGCAACTGTTCAAAACTCATTGAATACGCGCAATCCGCGAGCCTGGTCGTCGCCTCGCCAAAGCTCCCCTCTTTTTCGTACACGCTTAAAAGAGAATCCGCCATCAGGGAATCACGTGAGCAGGAGTGGGCAATTGCATTAATCGCCGCAATCTCTTCGGGCGTCTTCGCGGAAGTTTCGGAAGACGACGATATTTCGGAGGACGACGAAACACTGGAAGATGACTCCTCGGAGGATGACGATTTTTCAGAAGATGACGACGTCCCGGAAGACGACTCTTCGGAAGATGAAGAAACTTCTTCGTCCGGGCTGTTCGAAGCCGAATCCGAAGAACAAGCAAAAAACGCCCCACAAAACAGAATGTGGAGGATAACTAACCCAAAAAACGGAACTCGCTTGTCCATAATTTGAATATATACTTTTTTTTCGGCTACGGACAAGCTACGTGCAAAAAACCGTGAGCACGTCGAGGCCGACCATCGCGGATTCCTTGGCGACGGCACTGGAAGGGAGGCCGGGGAATTCAAGGCCGCATTTTGCCGAACCCGATTCAATCAGGCGTTCGAGAGACGCTTCGACGGACGGATCCGTGGACCGCCAAAGATCCAGGCGGTTCCAAAGGGGCGCATCCGGAGAAGCGTCGAAGATTTCACGCGCCAGACGTTCACCCGGTTCCACCATCAGGCGGTGCATCCCGCGGGCAGAGAGGTCGTCAACCATCGCGCGCCAGTTTTCTGCGAATGTCCCGTGCGGAAGGAGCACGACCTCGACATCCGAAAGGAATTCCTTACTAGATGCCGATACCATACGGGGCTGCGGTACGCAAGCATATATCAACCGCGAGGCACGAGACTCCCCCGGGATTCCCGTAAAAAATTTCAATCCGGAAATTTCCGCATCCGTAAATTCGTGATGGCCCGCCCACACGACTTTCACGGGGCTGTTCCCCTGCGCATAACGCACATCCAGACTCGGATTATCGGCAAGGAGCGTGCCCGCACCGACGAGAACCGCATCGCTCATGGCGCGCAGCTCGTGATTCCAGCAGTTCGCGCCATCGCCCGTGATTTTCAGCGGGAGGCGACGGCCGTCCGGAGCGCTGCATCCCATGAACCCGTCTTCGGAAACGGCGGACTTCACTTCGACAAAAGTTCTTTTATTACAGACAAAATAATCGTACGCTTCGAAGAAGCGTTCCACCTCGGCGAAAACGCTACGGCCTTCCTGCTTGGCATCGGCCGTCGACTCCGCGAATCCGAGCACGCGGCATTCCCCGCCGTCGGCGCACTCTCCCGAAAGTTCGTCGAGATTCTCGGAGGCGGCGTTGGCGGAAGCGCGGATACAGGCATCCTCGCCCTCGTACACCGCGATGCCCGCCTCCTCGAGAATGGCACGTGACTTGCCGCGCACGAGCGGGTTCGGGTCCGCATGCGCGAAATACACCTCAGCGATGCCCGCTTCGATGATTGCTTTTGTGCAGGGGGGCGTGCGGCCATAATGGCAGCACGGTTCGAGCGTCACGTAGATGGCCGCCCCGCGGGCGAGTTCGCCCGCGTCACGCAGCGCCATGACTTCGGCGTGGGCGTTCCCGGGGCGCTGCGTACGCCCCCTGCCCACGATAATCCCGTCCTTCACCACGACGGCACCTACCGCCGGATTCGGGCGGCTGATTCCTATCGAGAAGAAAGATTCTTCTAATGCGAGCTGAAGGTAGTTCACTAATTCTTCGGGAAGGCCAAGAATCCGCCGACCACGTTATACACGCGTTCGTACCCGTTCTGCATAAGGATATTCGTCGCGGCCAAGCTGCGTTTGCCACTGCGGCAGAAAATCAGAAGGTCCTTGTCCTTCGGGAACTCGGCAAGACGCCGTCCGGCTTCCTGGAGCGGGATATTGATGGCACCCGGAGCCGTACCTTCGGCCACTTCGTTCGCGGTACGCACGTCGATCAGCAAGGCGCCGGCCTGCTGCATCTCGAGGGCCTTCGCCCAGTCGACATTCTTAATCTGGGACTTCGGGGCTTCCGGAGCCTGAGCAGGAGCCGGTGCCGGAGCGGGCGCCGCCGCGGCCGGCTCGGCCGCCGGGGCGGCCTTCTTCTCGGCGTTGGCCTCATTGCAGGCCACGAGCATCAATGCCGCACAGAACAGGAAACCAATAGACTTTTTCATGCTAACCTCTTTTTTTTGATTGTTAAACCGATTCGAAAGTACCGCTAGACCGTATTTCCGAAATCTTCCTGATCCATTACCAGGTACACCGAGAGCACGTTGTGGACGACGTTGCCCTCGTCCTTCAGCGGGACCGCGTTGTACATGAGCAGGCGACCCGACTTGCCGTAGCTGCCCTTCCACGCGATGCTGCGTCCGGAATCGAACACTTCGGACACGACCTTCGACACGTACGGCAAAAAGTCGTGGTTCACCACCTGGTTCAGGTTCTTCCCGTAGATCTCGCGGGGGTTGATAATCTGGAAATCAGTCGCGAAAGCCTGGTTGCACCCGACAATCTTGTAGTCATGATCCATCCAGAACATACGGATATCCGGGAAGGCAAGCGCCGCGGAAAGCATCGCATCCCTCTCGCGCATGCCGCCGAGCACGGCGTTGTCGAGCACCACGTCCATGCGGCGGGCCGTTCCCTGGAGCACCAGGCGGTCGTTCTCGTCCATGCAGAGCTTGCCGCGCAGGCCGTACCAGACCATCGTCTTGTCGGGGCCGTAAAACCTCACCTTGATCGTCTCGAACGGGTCGCCGCGGAAACCGAAATTGCGGTAATCCTTCACGCGGTCGTTCAGCACGCTATCCAGGAGCGCATAGTCCTCTTCGGGCATCATCCTGTGGATATCCACGTACCCGACCGACTGCGGGATGACGCGGTGCTCGTCGTCCATCATCGGGGTGAGCAGCTTCATGCTGCGCTCCTCGGCATCGAAACTCCAGAGAAAGTCGCCCGTGTTCTGCAAAAGCGAATCGAAACGCTCCTGCAGCTTCTCGCGTTCCTGGCGGCTCTCGTTTTCCTTCGAAATGTTCCTGATGAAGCAGACGTAATAGAATTCCTCGGCATTCACCCTGTTCAGCGAGACGCGCATCTCGTACCACAGGGACCTCGGCCCGTCATCGCCACCCTTGTAGTCGGAAAGCAGCGAAAAGATGAACGGCATCTCGAGATGCTTGCCGATCTCGTCGAAATATCCCTTCATGCGGTTCCAGCTGCTCGCGCCCAGCACATCCGCGAAAGTGCGGCCATGGCTCAGCTGGAAGAACAGCGGGTCGGACATGAACATCGGGAGCCCGTACAGGAACTCCATCTTCTGCGAAAGCACGACAATGAACTCGTTGAGGTTCCCTTCGAACCTCTTGTAGAGCATCTGCTTGTTGCGGTTGTCCCTCAAAAGCATGACGCATATCACCGTCGACAGCAGCAAGACGATGCTTAGAAAAATCCAGACCACCGAGGACGTGTATGACATCTCCATGCCGTTAAGATAATCATTTTTTCAGGCTTTTGCTTACCCAGAAGCTGTTCCAGTCCAAATCGGAGCCCCCAAAACGGCGGTTGAAGCCGGCTTTCCAACCCGCATAACCAAAATTTACGCCAATGGACACGGCGAAGCCGGGAATGCGCCCCGCGAAATCGATACGCAGGAACGCGAAACGGAGCGAGTAGCCGACCACGGCGGAATCGTGCGCGAAGCTCCCGAAGACGCGGAAACCCGGGGATGGCGACCAGAAAAGCGAGGCGGCAGCGTCCGGAGGGGAATCCGCGAAGCCCGAAAGCCCGATATCGAGCGCGAGCACCCCGTAACGCGCGAGGAAGCCCGCATCGTAGGCATGCCGCGTCCAGAAGGCATCCGAAGGGATCCATTCCACGGAGACGCCGTAACCCGCACGCAGGCCGAAGTTTGTCCACAATAGCGCGACAGGCAGGCTCCAGCGGCTCAGGCGGTACAGGGAATCCAGAGCGGCGAACTCGTAGGCGAACGCGCCGTGATAAATGCCGTATTCCCACTTCCCGTAGGCGTAGTAATGCGATTCATCGACAGCGTCCCCCGCGGTGCGGTAGGCGGCCCCGAAACCCGGTTCCGCATAAACTAACGAAGAGGGCGAAAAGAAGAACGGCACGGCAGCAAGGCAACTAAGGACGCACGACAATTCCCACCACCTTTTCGAATGCGCCCACCGAGAGCGCGACATAGCATACCCCGACGCCGCAGCGGGACGCGGCGGGAATTTCGTGCCAAGCGGAAGAGTTCGCCCCTACGCGCGCGCTCCACACGCCGTGACCCGCGGAATCGAGCAGGCGGAGCTCCACCTCGTGCTCGCTCCCGACGGAAATGCGCAGCGGGGCGCCATGGCGGCTCACCACCCGCGAAGAGAGCCTGAACCGGAAAGGTTCCCCGGGCGCGCCGTCCCCGCCGGGGCGCTGGT
Source organism: uncultured Fibrobacter sp. (assembly GCA_946408125.1). Taxonomy (GTDB): domain Bacteria; phylum Fibrobacterota; class Fibrobacteria; order Fibrobacterales; family Fibrobacteraceae; genus Fibrobacter. Next base: position 15,331 of record CAMJQW010000026.1, on the reverse strand, counting down.
ATCCGGGCGTATTCTCGGCCCGCCCGAAAAGCGGGTTGAACCCGGATGGGCACGCGACAGTATTCTTCGTCCAGGCGACGCTGTCGACCGCGACCGAATCGAGGCACAGCGAGACGCTGCCCGAAACGTTGTTCAAAAACCCCATCGACACCTGGACGATGCGCACGTCCTTGAATCCGAGCGCCCCTCGCAGGCCGGCGGAATCCTTCGTGACGAGGACGCTTTCGTAGGGGCGCAGGGAATCCGAGGCACCGCCGAACGCCCCTCCGCGCCCGCAGAGGCGGAGCCTCGACAGCGGGAGCGCATACCGGGATGAATTGTAGACCTCGACCCACTCGGGCTCGGGCTCCGAAGGGCAGTGGTGAACCTCGGTGAGGGCAACGGGAGCGTTGCCCGGGAGCACCAGGAAGCGGTCCACGGAATCGTTCGAGGGGGCCGCGTCGGCGGGGAGCACGAGGCGCACCCAGGCCGAGCCCTTCGCGCCTACCTGCAGAGAGAACGCGCCCGAGAGCGGGACCTCCTCACGCCGCCATCCGCCAGCCGAACCCAAGTCCAGGACCTCGACGGTCGCCGCCGCCGAATCGCAACCCCCTAAAAAACCGCGCAACGCCCAGCCTACCCCGTCGCGGAACTCGGCGGCGTCGAGGCGGACCCCGCAGTCGCGGATGCCGAGCTCGTAGGCGGGGGCCGCCACCCCGGGCGTCCCCGAAGTAAACGCCCACTCGGACGTCTCCCCGATACGCTGCAACGATTTCCCCGGCTTGGGGGCGGGCAGTTCCACCGAATCGGAACAGCTGCCCGACCGCAGGACCCACTCGCTCCCTCGCGAATTGGGGAGCGAGTACGCCCCCAGGAGCCCGCACGCGAGCGAATCGCGGGCCGGGCACGCGGCGCTGTCGTGGACCAGCAGCAGGCGATTCGCCCCCCGCGGGAAAGCAAACGCGAGCGGAGCCTTCCGGTCGAGCCCGACAAACAGGGAATCCGCCCGGAAGTCGTCGAGCCTTATCTCGATGAACTCGCCCTCGCCGTCCGGAACCTCCGTCGGGTCGGGGAAAAATTCAACGAACATGGGACACGCAGGCAGCAGAGCCACCGCGCAGAGAACAGCCAAGGCAATACGCAAGGCCCACCCCCCAGGGGTGTTTCGAGAAACAACCGCCGGCAGAGCCGGTCGCCGCCCGTAGGAGCTGTTTCAGGATCAGTCGACCGAGTGGTCGCCCGGAAGCATATAGGCAAGAGGATTCACCGGGGAATTGTGGACCCAGACCTCGTAGTGGAGGTGCGGGCCGACGGAACGGCCGGTGTTTCCCATATAACCGATAATCTGGTAACGGTGGATGAACTGCCCAGGCTGCACGACGGACAGCTGCATGTGGCCGTAGCGCGTACTGATGCCGTTACCGTGGTTCAAGGTCACGAAATTGCCGAACGTGGAACTCAACTGGGCCACTTCGACGACGCCGTCGGCGGACGCGTAAATCGGGGTCCAGCGGTCATTGGCGATGTCGACGCCCTGGTGCATCTTGCCCACTTCGCCCGTGACCGGATGGATCCTCGGTCCGAAAGCGGAGGCGTAACGGCCCTTCGTGGGCGAAATGGAGGGAATATAGCGCCACATCGCCTGGTTCTGGTCGATATAGCGGGTCAGGGAACTGAAAGAGGCGCTGTTGTTGTCGAGCTTGCCCTGCAGGCGGTGCGCAGTCTCCCTCACCACCGACATCTTCTCGAATACCGGCGAGGACTTGCGCAGGAGCATGGAGTCCGGGGCGACGTTACCGCCCGTACCGAGCTCGCGGGATTCCGCTTCCGGGACCGGGAGCCCGAACTTGGAGTGGAGGCGCTGTTCGTCCTTCAGGAACTCCGCCGAGGTGCCGGAAAGGTAGTCGAGGGTCCCCTGAATCTGGGAAAGGTCGCGGTCGAGGCGGCTGCGTTCCGAAAGCACGTGGTCTAGCACGCCGTCATAGGCGGTAGTCGTCGCGAGCTGCACGAGGAACAGGACCAGGCCCGCCAGGACGACCATGCGCAGAACGGGCCACGCCTTGAAAAGGACCGCCGGGACATGGAGCGTCACCGACGAGGACGAGTTCTGGAAATGTATGGTCGTCTTGTAGAACTTCACGGGAAGGAAAAATAGCAAAAAACGGCCTAAACCGGGTTGTCGATGTCCACGAAATCCGCGGGGATACCCAATTCCGACTCGATTTTGTGAGCCAGGGCACGCACGCCGAAGATTTCGGTGCGGTGATGGCCCGCGGCGAGCAGGTTGAAGCGGGATTCCTCGACCGTTATGGGGACCGATTCCTTGATTTCGCCGGTAATGAACGCGTCGCATCCCAGGGAGATGGCCTCCGCGATACCGCTCGCACCCGAACCGCTGCAGATGGCGACCTTGCGGACGTTCTCGCTACCGAAAAGGAGCTTGTGCAATATGCCGTGCTCGAACGCCCTTCCGGCGCGGGCAACGAAATCCTCGCGGGAGAGCGGTTCGGGGAACTCCCCCACCCAGCCGACGGGACGCTCGCCCTCGACCATGAAACCCTCGAGGTTCACAAGCCCGAGCGCCTGCGCGATGAGCGCGTTGTTGCCGATTTCCCTGTGGCCGTCGAGCGGCAGGTGGAAACCGTAGAGCGAGATGCCGTTCTGCATCAGGCGGCGCATGCGCTCGCCGAACTTGCCCACGAGCACGCGGTCCTCGCCCTGCCAGAACCCGTTCGGGTGGTGGACGACAATGCAGTCGGCCTTCTTGGCGATGGCCGCGTCGATGAGCCGGTCACGGAACGAGACTCCCGTCACTACGCGGGTCACGGAATCGGAAGCCTCCACGCAGAGGCCGTCGGTACAGTAGTCCCTGAACGCCTGCGGGGCGAGCAAGTCATTCAGCCATTCGGAAAAATCAGAAAGAATCATAAGGACCTATGCAACGTTGTCTACACGGCGTTACAGTTTTCCGAGTTCGCGAAGCATTTTCTCGTACTTATCTGCACGGGCTTCCGCCGCATCAGCCTGCTTTTGGATCTCGTCGGCACGGGCTTCCGCCGCATCAGCCTGCTTTTGGATCTCGTCGGCACGGGCTGCCGCCGCATCAGCCTGCTTTTGAATCTCGTCGGCACGGGCTTCCGCCTTGTTGGCAAGGCGTTCTGCTTCATCAGCACGTTCCTTCGCCTCGTAAAAACGCCTTTCTGCATCATCTGCACGCTGGCGTTCCTGGTCTACGGCGATGTCGATTTCCTGTTGCCAAGTCATATAGCGTTTCCTCGTTTCGTTGTCCGTCTGGTACCACTTCACCAACCGATCGATGTTTTCGGTTTCCGGAGAGATTGGCTTCTTGGTGGCAAAATACTCCAAGTATTCCCTAATCGATTTCTCGGCGACATCGCGGTACTTGTTAAATATATAAAAGTTCTTGAAACAGTGGTCCCCCAATTCAATTTTCGGATTGTCGACTTCGAGGTTCTTGAACCTGTACACCGCACGTCCCTGCCCGAAAATGTCCTCGGGACAAAGGAACATGATGTAGAGTTCCTTCAGATTGTAGTACACCTCACCCTTGTTCAGCGACTCGCTATCGCACATCGCCTGATAATAGCGCGTTCGCTTGGGGATTTCCTTGTTGTCTTCCATCTGCATCTCGATATCGAAACTGCGAAGGGTCTCTCCGCCGGGGCCAATTTCCTTTACAAAGACATCGTAGCGGATTCCCTTGTAAAAAGGGCTTACTTCGACAGTCTTTTCCGGTTCGGGTTCCTTGAGTTCGTGAATCTTGACGCCGAGAACCGCTTCGAGGAAGGGCTTGGCGATTTCCTTGTGGCTGAACACCATGGCGAACATGAATCGGTCCGTAATGGGAAGTTCTTCAAAAGGGACGCGTTTTGTATCCATTTCATATTCCTTTATACGCGGGTGTGCCCCCGCCGGGCGGATGGAGCAGTCCCCATCTGCTATATAAAACGGATTTTTTGCCGGAAACGTTACCCTCTTTTTCGTCATGGCGGGCCACGACCCGCCATCTGGCATCCTTGTTTACGGTTAAGCGGGTATGAAAGCTACACGATATCCAAAAGATCAAAATACATAAGCCGCGTATGCGGGTCGTCGTCATCCTGAATCATGAACCGGAACCCGTTCTTTTCGTAGAACGGCACCGCATCTAGGTAGGCATCGACCGTCAGAAACCTGCATCCAGTCTTGTTCTCGATGACGAACATCGACTTGATGTAGTCAAGCATGGTCGTCCCAATCTGTTGTCTCTTCGCATCAGAAGCAACGCCTAAACGACACAGTTTGACCGCAGGATAGCTTTTCAATCGTTTTTCGTTCGGGAATCCTCGCTTCTTGCGAAAACGGTTGAACTCAGCCTTGTCCTTGAAATCGGTTATCGCGACCTTGTCATTGGCAAGACTGCAATAAGCGTAGACTTTACTGTCACCACAGTCAAAACTTTTAACGGCATTTGTCGGATCAAGCCGAACAAATTTCAGGGGATAATTCTTTATTAGACCTGTCGAAAGCACGGGTCAACACCTCCGTTGGCCGCTTCGCGGGCACGCTTTTCAGCCATGCCAAGCTCATAGGCCTTCTTCATAAGTTCGTAGTTCCGCAGGCGGCGGGCACGAACTTCCGGAGGTTCCGGGTGCCGCTCTTCCATACGGGCTAAAAAACGGCGAGCATCCTCGCCGAACAAAATCGGTGTCTCTCGAATTTCGCGAGCCATGATTCCTCTTTTGTTATAGCATATAGAAAACTGGCCAAAGGCCAGGCGGCAACCAGTCTAGTCGGATCCTTTACTCCAAATATACCAACGTCCCTATCAAAATGCAATAGCCTAGACTATTCGCCATTCATTTTGCAAACTATAGTTGCGCGTTTTATGGTTAAGTGGGTGTGAAAGTTATGTTCTAGATGGCGGCTCGTAGGCCGCCATGACGTTATTGAAATGGCCGCCATGACGTTACCCACTTTTTTCGTGAAGGTGCGCAAAAAAAGGGCGGGCTTGCGCCCGTCCCTTGGAAATTTGTATGGTTATGACGCTGGATTAGTCCTTGATGCAGCGGACGGCTTCCAAATAATATTTTCTGTCATTATAGATCGATGCTTCGTCTTCGTCGTAGTATAAATAGAGTGCGTACGCATTATCTTTTGTTTTTTGAGTATCAGTCCACATATAGAATGCAGAGGTTAAATCATCATAGATCATTTTACCATCATCACTTAAAGAGGCGTATCCGCCACCAATTGCAGAGAACCCATAATCATCGGAACCCCCTTCCCACGATTCCGCACGCAACTTTAAACCTGCAACATTGAGATCGTCGTACGCCGTAATGGATCCGTCAGCATCAACAATAAGCTGCTTCACGTCAGCATCTTTCGGCAAATGCCAACCTGTCGGGCAAACACCCTTTACAAATTCATCTTCAGCGAACTGGCAACTGACGCCATCGCCGCAAAGCCAAGGACTTCCTTCGCTATCCTTGAGATTGACGGAGTCGATGGCAGCACTCCATGTGTACATGCGGCCGTAAATTTCACAATTGGCAGGGTCGTTATCGAAGCAGGTACTGCTGGAATCAAGGCTCTTTTCGCCGGCAGCAGTCGGCAGGGTGTAGGCATAATTCAAGTTCTGGGCCATCCAGTACTTGCTGCCAATCTTAACAAACCTGTAAATCTGGTAGTCACGGGAATCGCAGATGTAGCCGTTATCTTCGCGGTCAAGCGAAACCGTTCCGTTTCCGGCGACAGAGACGTTGTAGCGGATATCCATATTGAGCGTATCCTTCTGGGCAGTAGCGTCACCACAGATTTCCCTCTTACCGAGGCTGTAGCCACCTGTTTTCACCTTGCAGAAGTTGACTCTCGGGTTGAACTGCACCGTACCATTAGCAGTGGTTCCGCAATTAGGCATTGCAGCAACCTGAATACCTTCGGCATCCTTCGTGGTGTAGCAGTATTCAGATTCCTTCCTCTTCACCTTGCTGCCCGGGGCACACGGGATGAGGTCGACAAGCTTCTTCTGGGCATTATCGCAGTATTGCATGGTGGTCATATAAGGAACACGTACCTCCTTACCGTCGTCGTTTATGACCGTGCAGAGGTTACGGAGAGTATCGGTCTCGTCACAGAAATAAGTTGAGGGATTATACCGGTCCATAAAGTGATCTTTGTCATCACCCACGCTGTACTTGCAACGTACAGCAACACGAGGGTTGCTACCGGTTTCGCTATAACAGAACTGTGTCGCGGGGTCGTAACCGACCTTGCCGCACGAAGCCTTGTACAACGTCACGGACTCCCCATCACATTCGACAGTCACGGTTCCGTTTTCGCCTTCCTTGAGCGTGCAGGATTCGCCATCCTCGCCCTCGTCGTCGGCACCGTCAGTGCCCTTCAGCACGGTACCCACGGTTTCCGTCCCGCAGACGATGTCAAAGCCCGTCTTTGCCTTGTTTTCCTTGACTGTGCAGCTCGTACCGGCCTTGCCGTCGGCACCATTCTTGCCCGTCACGGACTTGGCATCCTTGCCATCGGCTCCATCTTCGCCGTCTTCGCCATCGGCACCCTTCTTGCCGTCCTTGCCGTCGGCACCGTTCTTGAGCACGCCCACGGAGTCACCGTCGCAGAGCACCTTGTAGCCGGAGCCGTCCTTTAGGGACTTCACCACGCAGCCGATGCCGTCGGCGCCATCTGCGCCGTCCTTTCCGTTGATGCCGTCGGCACCGTCCTCGCCGGAACATGCGAACATGCTGAATGCGAGAGCGGATACGGCAGCCATCCCGAATATCTTTTTCATCATAGGATTCTTCCTTTTTTTGTTTTTAAACGTTTTTGGCAGTTCGTAACTATCCATAAATTTCTTTGGCCTTCAAGTTCCAGTGCTAGTCCTTGATGCAACGGACGTTTGCCATAAGAGAAAGGTTACCAGCACCAAGGCTTAAACTACTAGAAGGAGAAATATGGAAATTATAGTAGTTCCCCTCCGTTGCACCAGCACCAGTAGCCGTCCATAGACCAATATATTGCATATCATCAGCACTACATTGCACAGGCACTAGCTTATTATCTTCTGTGGTTTCGACCAAACAGCCTGAATTAGGAACGAAAGAAAAACCATATTTATCAGAACCAGTCGTAAGAAGATCGTTTCCATTGGATGAACCAACGAAATCAATCAAGGTCGAGAATTCGCCCTTGCTCGGAAGATGCCAGCCCGTGGGGCAAGCACCCTTGACATCATCGTCAAATTCGCAATAATTGCCACGTCCGCATACTCTTCCACCATTTTCCGGGGCAAGGTTTGCCAAACCGGTGGAGTCAATGGCTGCGCTCCAAAGATAGAAGCGTCCATACGTTTCGCAAGTCGGATCATCCGGACGACAAGCACTGCTGGATTCAAGCCCAGCAACAGTAGCATTGCCAGCTGACGGCAGGTTGTAATCATAGTTCAGGTTCTGGGCCATCCAGACCTGCTGATTAACCTTCGTAATCTTGTAAATCTTCCAATCACGGTCGTCACAAAGTTCACCACGGCCATCGTCATTGATATCCTTGTTGTAACGGATATCGATATTGAGCGTATCCTTCTGGGCCGCAGCGTCACCGCAAATCAACCTGTCGCCCACCTTCGATGGAATATCGGAGCCCGAAGATTTCGCCAAGCAGGCCTTGAGTCTCGGGTTATATTGTCTCTTGCCGTTTGCACTATTGCCACACCAGGGAAGGTCCTCGACCAGGATGCCCTCAACACCCTTTGTGGTGTAGCAGTATTGATTTTCCTTCCTTTTCTCCTTGCTGCCCGGAGCGCACGGGATGTAGGCGACAACCTTCTTCTGCTCTACGTCGCAATAATGCGTACCGTACACAAAGGGAACCTTTTCCGTCGTGCCGTCATCCTTCTTGACCTCGCAGAGTTTACGAAGGGTATCGGCCTCGTCACAGAAATAGGTCAAAGGATCGTAGGTTGCACTCAAATGATTCGCCTCGGGATCGGTATCGGTATCCCTATACTTGCAGCGCACACCAATACGAGGATTAGATGTAGTTCCCTTATAACAGAAATGTGTCGCAGGGTCGTATCCGACCGTACCGCAAGTGTGGTTAAACAACGTCGCAGACTTGCCATCGCACGAGACTGTCACAGAGCCGTCTTCGCCTTCTTCAAGCGTGCAGGGTTCTCCGTCGTCGCCGTTCGTGGCAGTGCCCGACTTTCCGTTCGTGACGGTACCTACGGTCTTGCCGTCACAAACGATATCGTAACCGTTCTTTTCCTTGTTTTCCTTGGCGGAGCAACCGGTACCGTCAGCACCCTTCGCGCCGTCCTTGCCGTTAACGGCCTTGGCGTCGGCACCGTCATTGCCGTCTTCGCCATCAGCGCCGTTCTTTCCGTCGGCACCCTTCTTGCCGTCCTTGCCGTCGGCACCGTTCTTCAGCACGCCCACGGAATCACCGTCACACAGCACCTTGAAGCCGGAGCTGTCCTTGAGAGCCTTCACGGCACAGCTCACGCCGTCGGCACCGTCGGCTCCGTTCTTTCCGTTAATGCCATCCTCGCCATCGGAACATGCGAACAATCCGAACGCGAGAGCGGATACGGCCGCCATCCCGAATATCTTTTTCATCATAGGATTCTTCCTTTTTTTGTTTTAAACTTTTTTGCAGTATCAACTGTCCTGAAAATTTTGTTCCTCTGGCCCGCTAGTCCTTGATGCAGCGAACAGATAATCCATAGTACTTATAAATCGTACCAGTATTCGAATTACCATCTGATTCGTACAAGAATATACCATAAGCTTCCTTAGTAAAAGAATTATCGCTACTCCAGAATGAAGTATAGTACTTGCCGTATGATGATTTATATCTATAGCCTACAAAGAGTGCGGAGAACCCATAATCATCCGACCCAGGAGTAGTCCACGTTGTTGTTGCCTTGAGTTTTGACGAAATAGTGTTTATAGTGTTTCCATCGTAAGTTGCAAGGGCTTCCACTTCCGCCTTGCTCGGCAAATGCCAGCCGTCCGGGCACACTCCCTGGACATCATCTGTGAAAGTGCACTGATTGCCATCGCCACAAACAGTGCCTGCAGCATCAAGAGCAGCCGAGTCAATGGCCGCACTCCAAACGTACAGGCGCCCGAACTTTTCGCAGTTGGCCGGGTCATCATCGTAGCAGAAACTGCTGGAATCAAGACCAACACCTGCGCCACCAGCGGTCGGCTTGAGGTAGGGGTAGTTCAGGTTCTGGGCCATCCAGGTCTGAGTGCCAATCTTCACGTACTTGTAAACCTGGTACAGGTCGTCACGATCGTCACAAATTTCGCCATTACCCTTGACATCAACACCTTCGTTGTAACGGATGTCGATATTGAGCGTATCGTTCTGGGCTGCGGTGTTACCGCAAATCTTTCTCTTGCCTAGGCTGGAACTTCCGGTAGTCACCTTGCAGAAGTTGACGCGCGGGTTGAACAAGGCCTTGCCTTCCCCATCACCGCACGTAGGCTTTGCCTCCACCTGGATGCCTTCGGCACCCTTCGTGGTGTAGCAGTACTGAGAGGTAGGCTTGTACTTTACGTCGCTGTCGTCGGCACAGAGCTTATACGTCTCCACTTTATTATTTTCGCAGTACTCAGTCTCGGGATTATACGGGACCTTGTTGCAAAGCGTACGGAGCGTATCTTTTTCGTCGCAGAAAGACAAATCCGGATCATACTGGTCAAGCGAGTGATCCACACTGGAGCCACTTCTATATTTGCAGCGTTTGCCTACGCGGGCATCAAGCCGCCCTACATTGTAGCAGAACTGCGTCTCCGGGTCAAAGGCCTGGTCGCCGCACATGGCCTTGAACAGGGTCGTAGAAGATTCGCCGCAAGTAATCGTGACGGAGCCTTCGCCATCGTCTTCAAGTTCGCAGGTTTCGCCATCTTCGGCGGTCGCCGCCTTGCCGGCCTTGCCATTCGTGAGTGTGCCCACGGTGTCCTTGCCGCAAATAATGTAGAAGCCGTTCTTATCCTTAGTTTCCTTGGCGGTGCAGTCCGCACCATTCTGGCCAGGCTGGCCATCCTTCGCAGTGGCAGCAGTACCGTCCTTGCCGTCCTCGCCGTCATTGCCGTCCTTGCCGTCCTTGCCGTCGGCACCATTCTTACCGTCAGTACCGTTCTTAATCACTCCCACGGAGTCGCCATCGCAAACGACCTTGAAGCCGGACTTATCCTTGAGCGCCTTCACCAAGCAGCTCACGCCATCCGCGCCATCTGCGCCGTTCTTTCCGTTGATGCCGTCGGCACCGTCCTCGCCGGAACATGCGAACATCCCGAAAACGAGGGCAGACATGGCAGTCACCCCGATTATCTTTTTCATCATAGAGTTCTTCCTTTTTTGCATTTTGAAAAAGTTTATAATTATGCTACTGCAAATGTATGTTTTTTCTTTACAATTGCAAGTAGTTTGGAAAATTTTAATGTTTTTTTACATATAAACGCTCGTCCGAAGGACGGTTGTGTAAAATTTTATTTACTTTCGGGGAGGGATTCTAGATGGCGGCTCGTGGGCCGCCATGACGCATTTGGTGGGCCGCCATGACGTTATTGGTGGGACGACGAATTGCCAAACTCTATGCGTTTTTCTAGATTTATGCATAGATTGAATTTTTAACCAGCAAGGAGCGGCGGGCTTTCCCGCCAGATTAACATGGCCCATTACCTCTTTACCTCCGAATCCGTGTCCAAGGGACACCCCGACAAGGTCGCCGACCAGATTTCCGACTCCATCCTCGACGCCTGCCTCGCGCAGGACCCGAACAGCCGCGTGGCCTGTGAGACGCTCGTGAACACGGGCCTCGTCGTGATTTCCGGAGAGATTACCACCAAGGCGGTCATCGACTACCAGCAGATTGCACGCAAGACCATCAAGAGCATCGGTTACGTGAACCCGGAACTCGCCTTCGACTACAAGGGCTGCTCCGTGCTCGTCGCGATGGACAAGCAATCCCCCGACATCGCGCAGGGCGTCGACGCCAAGGCCGCCGAGGGCAAGGAAGACGACAAGCAGGGTGCCGGCGACCAGGGCATGATGTTCGGTTACGCTGTGAACGAGACGAAGGAACTGATGCCGCTCCCAATCAGCCTCGCCCACAAGCTCATGGAAGAAATCCAGAACCTCCGCGAAAAGGGCAAGATCAAGTGGCTCCGCCCGGACGCCAAGTCCCAGGTGACTGTTGAATATGATGAAAACGACAAGCCGGTCCGCGTGGACACGGTCGTGATTTCTACCCAGCACGACGAATTCGTGAACGGCAAGGAACTCAAGCACTCCGTGATCGAAAAGGAAATCGTCGAGAAGCTCATCAAGAAGGTGATTCCCGCAAAGCTTTTGGACAAGAAGACCCGTTACCTCGTGAACCCGACCGGCAAGTTCGTCGTCGGCGGTCCGCACGGCGACTGCGGTCTCACCGGCCGCAAGATCATCGTGGATACCTACGGCGGCATGGGTCGCCACGGCGGTGGCGCGTTCAGCGGCAAGGACCCGTCCAAGGTGGACCGCAGTGCAGCTTACGCAGCACGCTACGTGGCAAAGAACATCGTGGCCGCGGGCCTCGCCTACCGCTGCGAAGTGCAGCTCGCCTACGCCATCGGTTACTCCAAGCCCGTGTCCGTGCTCGTGAACACCTTCGGTACCGGCAAGATCGACGACCGCAAGATTGAAGAGATTGTCGCGAAGAACTTCGACCTCTCGCCCGCCGGCATCGTGAAGATGCTCGACCTCAAGAAGCCGGGTTACGTCGCGACCGCCGCACTGGGTCACTTCGGCCGCACGGGGGAGCGCTTCACATGGGAAAAGACCGACAAGGCGGCCGCGCTGAAGAAAGCAGCGAAAGTTTAGCGACCGCTCGTTCGTCGTCTCGGGTGCGAAACCTCCGGTTCTTCACTCGCTCTCGCAACCGCCCCTAGTTAATACTAGGGGCTTTGTTGCTCACAGAAGCGACCGCTCGTTCGTCGCTTCGGCAAAAGATTGCAAAAATCCCCCGAACCTTCGGGGGATTTTTTTACTTGAAAATGCGATGCCGCGGTTACTTCACCGTAACCTTGTGGAGCCTTCCCGCAGCCTTCACTACGTAGGAGCCCGGGCGCATGCCGGCGAGGTCGACTTCGGAGCCAAAGCCCTTGGCCACCATGACCCCGTTTACGTCAAAAACGTTCCATGCCACGGACGCCGCCATGTGCGCACGGCGCTCGACTGCGGACCAGCGTATCGAAGTAGTTCCCGAGCTGGATGTTTCGGTGACGGAGTTGGAAGACGCCGGTGCAATCTCCTTCACGAGAGTCACGTCGAACTGGTCGATGTTCGGGCCGTCCTTGCCATCGAGCGTCGCGAACTTGACCGTATTCTCGCCGGCGACCAAGTCCAGGTTCACCGACTCCGTTACCCAAGTGGTCCAGGAGGCTGTGGCCTTGAAACCGTGTTCCGCTTTTGACTCTCCAGCGCTAATGGCGAGCGCGCGTTCTTCGCCCGAGCCGTTCGAAAAATCGATATCCAGCTTGTACTGGCCCGCGACATCCACCTTCACGGGAATCGTGAAATCGCCGCCCTTATTGAAATTCACGTATCCTTCGCCATTGAAACCGACATTGCTGTTTTCGACAACGCCTCCGTTGATCGAGCCCTTTTCGGCCTGGTAAGCTTTTTCGGCAAGCTTTTCTACGCTGCTGGAGCTCACCGGGCTCACGGAAGAACTGGATGCAGGGGTCGATTCATCGCAAGCGGCAGGACTTGCGAGGTTCGCACCGGCGCCCGCGCGAACAGCTGCCTCCACCTCGCTTGCCGGAAGGGCGAAGGAATAGTCGTAGGGCGGAGTGAAGGACGTCCCCTGCCCCTTGGTATTACCCGAGCAGCGGGTAAAAATATTGTCGATGACTTCGTTGCCGCCGCTGCCGTCAGTATTGTTGCCGTTGTAAATCGGGTCGTTTTCGTCAATAAACACGTTCTTCTCGGTGCGCACATGGCACTGGACACCGGCGGAGACGCCTAGGACCGCTGTACCCGCGGTGATGGAGGAGTTGCCGGTGTAGAGATTGTTGATCACGTGGACGTTGCCATAGCGGCAGCGGGGTTTGCGCTGGTTGGCGGCCACCCACCAGTTGAACATGAAGGTGATGTTGAGTTTACCGACGCTCGCGGGTTCGTCATCGGAACTCGCAATCAGGTTCGAAAGATTGTGGGTGCTCTTGCGGGTATAACCGAACTTGCACCAAGTAAACGTTACGTTGTCTGCACCCTTCACCACGTCGGCGTTACCGTCCTGGCCATCCCAGAATTCGCAGTGGTCCACCCAAATGTTCTGCGCGTTCTCGATGTTGAAATTGTCCCACGCCTGGTCGGCGTTAGAGCCCGGGCCCTTGATGACGATGTTCCTGAGAATGATGTTGGACGCCTTCTTGATGTAGACCACGGCCTTGAGTTCCGTACCCGGCCTTAGGCCAATGATGGTCTTGTTGCTACCGGTGATATCCACGCGGTCGCCGGATTTTCCGTTCCAGCCGCTACCCAGCGTGCCGTCGATGTAGATGACCCGCGGGGAAGAATCCTTGGCGTACTTTTGAAGGTCTGCCAGGGTAGTCACGGTGATAGGGGCCGCGTTTCCACCGCCAGTCACCTCGAAGGGGGTCGACGTACGGCCCGAACGGGTCGCCCAGCCGATGGGCTTGCACTGGTCGACAGCGGCAGACGCGCATACCGCGAACCCGACCGCAAGCAAGAATATTTTCGATAGGATTTTCATTCCAAACGTCCCAAAAATGACGCTAGCCAACGCGGCCGCAGTCCTGAATAAGAAAATACACTCTTTTTAAGACTTTTTCAACTCCGCTAGAGCACGAAAACGGCCAAAGCCACCGTCAAACCCGCAAAAACGAGGAATATGGGCAAAAGCAGGAGCATGCACAGGGTGCCGATTTTCAGGTCGTAGAAGAACATCTTCCACCAGCCGAGGCGCGTCTTGCAGGCTTCGGCACGGCACTCGGGGCAGACGTTCCCTACCCTGCTACGGATGCGGATAGCGAGGTTACTCTGCAAGGGGGACATTCCCACCTTGTCGTTGAATTCCTTTTTGCATCTAGAACAGATTGCTTGCATACCTGAAATGTAGTAAAAACAATCTGAAACACATGTAAGTGGTTCACTTCCGCTTCACGGCGATAAGCACGGTAGAACCGAGGATCAGGAGTATGCCCGCGACAAGCCTTCCCGTGAGGATTTCGCCGAAAACGAGCACGCCGATCGCCACGGCCGTCACAGGCTCGAGCGCACCGAGAATCGCCGTCGGCGTGGACCCGATCAGCTTGACCGCCTTCACCATGAAGATGAGCGAAAGCACCGTCGGTACGAGCCCCAGCATGAATCCCCACCCCCACGAACTCGCCTGCGTAAAGAGCGGCGGCAGCCCCGAGCCGAGCGTCACCGAATAGAGCAGCAGGAACACGAGGCAGAAGCAGATGGCGTAGAACGTCATCTTCACCGCGCCCATCTGGAGGTTGATGCGATTTGCCATCACCATGTATATCGCGTATGAAAGCGAAGAGATGAACATGAGCACAAGGCCCGCCGTACTGAGGGCAACTCCGTCACCGCCGCGGTAGAGGAGCGCCACGCCCGACATCGAGACCGCGATGGAAACGATGGTCCAGAGCTTGATTCTTTCCTTGAAGAAGAGCGCCATCAACACCGAGACTTCGAGCGGGTAAAGGAAGAGGAGCGTCGAGGCAAGCCCCGCATCCATGTACTTGAACGAAGCGTAATACGTGAGCGAGCTTATGGCGAAGAGGAAGCCGAACGCGACAAGAGCGCCGAATTCCTTGAGCGTAATCTTGAAATGCGAGCCCTTCGCGAGAACCACCACAAAAAGGAGGAGCGCCGCCGTAAAGAATCGGTAAAAGAGGACGCTCTCGGGAGAATAGCCCTGCGCATACAGGTTCAGCGCACCGAGCGGGTTCGTGCCGTAACAGATGGCGGAAAGGGCCGCGAGGAGGAATCCCTTTAAAACGGAGATCCCCGCCTTCGCGGGGATGACTATATGAGGTGTGCGGGGCATACTAGATCGCGAACTTGGTAGCGTCGGCAAGCTGCACGCTCGCGATGCGGGAAATGCCCTTGATTTCCTGCGTCACGCCGTAGAGCATGTCGGCTTCGGCCATGGTACGCTTGTTGTGTGTCACCACGATGAAGAGGGTCTGCTTGCTGAATTCGCGGAGCAGCGCCATGAAGCGGCCCACGTTCGCATCGTCCAGCGGGCCGTCGACTTCGTCCAGCACGCAGTACGGAGACGGCTTTTCCATGTAGATGGCGAACA
>CAMJQW010000025.1 GCA_946408125.1 uncultured Fibrobacter sp. | reverse complement strand
TTAATGCGGGGCTCCTTACGCTCATGCAGGCCATCTCGATTATCCTCGGTGCCCATATCGGCACGACGGTGACCGCGTGGATCATGAGCCTCGGGTTCTCCTTCAATATTGCGAACTTCGTCTACCCGGCGTTTTTCGTGGGCATCATTCTCGTGTACCTCAACAAGAAGCGCGTGCTGGGCGAGTTCCTGTTCGGTGTGGGATTCCTCTTCCTCGGTCTTACGACCCTCAAGGAAACCGGCTTCGCGGTGGTGCAGGATCCGAGTGCGAGCGCTTCCATCAGCTCGTTCTTTGCCCGCTTCAGCGATCCGAACTTCTTCAACTCGCTGTTCTTCCTCGTGATGGGAACGGTCCTTACCCTGTGCGTGCAGTCTTCTGCCGCCATCATGGCCATCACGATGATCCTCTGCTCCACCGGCGTACTCCACATCGACCAGGGCATCATGCTTGTGCTCGGCGAGAACATCGGTACCACCATTACCGCGAACATCGTGGCCCTCTCTGCCAATACGCAGGCAAGGCGCGCGGCCCTCGCACACTTTACGATTAACGTGATAGGCGTTATCTGGGTGGTTATCGTGCTCAAGTGGTTCCTCGCCGCCGTCTGCGGTGTGGTCGGTTTCGACCTTTCCATCCACATGGGTGAGCCCGGTTACGAGAAGAACCTCGCGAAAATTTCTGTGGTGCTCGCCTCGTTCCATTCCGCGTTCAACGTGTCGAACACCTTTATCCAGATTTGGTTCATCAAGTACATCGAAAAGTTCGTTTGCAAGGTCATCAAACCCAAGAATTCCGAAGAGGAAGAGGATTCCCGCCTGCACTTCATCAGCTCCGGCCTCATGGGCACTCCCGAACTTTCGCTCCTCGAAGCCCGCAAGGAAATTAGCCTCTTTGCGACCCGCACTCGCAAAATGTTCAATTTTGTGCCCGACCTTTTGACGATGAAGGAAGAGAATGACTTTGTAAAGCTGTTCGCCCGCATTGAAAAATACGAAGGCATCAGCGACAACATGGAAATCGAAATCGCCAAGTACCTGAACCAGGTGTCCGAAGGCCGTCTGAGCCCCGAAAGCAAGACGACCATCCAGGCAATGCTCAGGGAAATTTCCGAAATTGAAAGTATTGGCGATTCCTGCTACAACATGGCGCGCGCCATCAACCGCAAGTTCCGCAGCAAGGAAGATTTTACCGCGGAGCAGTACGAGCATATCAAGCATATCATGGGCCTGTGCGACAAGGCGCTCGAGCATATGATAGCTGTTCTTGACGATAACCAGCAGGTGGATGCGAACCGTACGCTGAACCTGGAAAACGAGATTAACGACTACCGCAAGCTCCTCAAGGAGAAGAATGTCGACGATATCGAAAACCAGAAGTACAGCTACCAGATGGGCGTGCACTACATGGACGTGGTGAACGACTGCGAAAAGCTGGGCGACTACGTGGTGAATGTGGTAGAGGCTCACGCCAACAAGAAATTCTCTACATAAAGTTGCCTATAAACGTCGCCATACGGCATCGCGCTCGCACTCGCTGTATTTTTATACAGCTTCGGTTCGCGCTCTTTGCTACTGAGACTCCGCGCTTTAGCGCGGGAAATGGGCTTTGCCCATTGTTCGTCGAAGGATGTCGTAATCATATCTTGTCGGAAACTTGTTTCCGTTTCAAGATATAGATTAGGACCTTGCTCGTTTCTAGGTGAATTTTGAAGATAGGCTTTTCTAGTCAAATTCTGATTTGTAAAATCCATGTAAAGTATAAATAAAACCTTTGCGAAGCTTTTGTTTTAGACATTGCATTGACTGTATTGTGTTTTTATCTTGGTGATCGGAAAATCCGCAAACTATGAATACAATCTACATTGTTGAAGACGATTCCGAAATCCGCGAGATGGAAGCCTACGCGCTTAAAAGTAGCGGTTTTGATGTGAACGCTTTCGACTGCGGGAAGGGCTTAGACGAGGCTGTCAAGACATGCGTGCCCGACCTGATTATTCTCGATATCATGTTGCCGGGAGAAGATGGCCTAAGTATTCTGAGGCGCCTCCGCGCACAGGACGCTACTAAGAGTGTCCCTGTCATCATGATTACTGCCAAGGGCTCTGAAATCGAAAAGGTCAAGGGTCTCGATGCGGGTGCGGACGATTACATTGCAAAGCCTTTCGGTATTCTGGAATTCATTTCGCGCGTCAAGGCGCTGCTCCGCCGTGCGGGCACGCTGAAAGCCGATTCCGAGGAACAGACTTCGCTATCGCTCGGGGGTGTTTGCATCGATATGGGCAAGCGCATCGTTACCGCCGATGGCGGGAACGTGGAACTCACCTATAAGGAATACGAGCTCCTGAAACTTCTCATGTCTCAACCGGGGCTCGTCTATTCCAGGCAGCAGATTCTGGAAAAGATTTGGGGCATCGATTTCAAGATGGACACTCGAACGGTGGATATGCATATCAAGACCCTCCGACAAAAATTGGGTGAGCAAGGGTCCATCATTCAAACTGTCCGCAATGTAGGTTACAAGGCGCAATGAAGGACCGCATAAGATATAGCTTGATCTATATGGGGGTGATTGCAGCCCTGTGTGCGGTTTACTTTACAATGCAGGTTTTTGAAGGGGAAATGGCGGGCCAGCTCAAGAGCCAACTTCGCGAGAACCTGCGCCTGATAGAGACTGCGTATGTCGGGGAAGCCCTTGGCGACGAGCCTCAAAAGCTTTCAAAGTTTGCAAGCAAGGACCTTCGCATAACGCTCATCGATTCGAAGGGAGGAATCCTTTACGATAGCGATGCCGAAACGGTCAAGATGGAAAATCACAATGACCGCGAAGAGGTCATAGATGCCTTTGCGAAAGGGGCTGGCGAAGATCTCCGCTATTCCTCTACCTTGCAGGCAAAGGTGTTTTACTTTGCCAAGCGCCTGAATGATGGCAAGGTGCTGCGCCTCGGAATGCGCCAGGCGAACTTGCAGCAGGTATTTTCCAAGACGATTCCGTACCTTATTGTTTTGTTGGCGGCCATTGTCGCTGCGGCAATTCTCATTGCAATCGGGCTTAGCCGAGCCTTCATTAGTCCGCTACAAAAGCTGGTGGACCAGTTGGGAACTCCCGAGTGGATGAAAATCGAGAACGTCTACAAGGAAATCGCACCGCTTGTCAATACCATACGCAAGCAGGATCTTGAGCTGCAGTTGACCATCGAGCAGCTCTCGAACGAAAAGCAGAAGATAACGCACCTGAAGGACGAATTTACGGCGAATGCTTCTCACGAGCTGAAGACGCCGTTGACCTCTATTTCGGGCTATGCGGAACTTATCGAGAACGACATGGCAAAACCTGAAGATGTCAAGATGTTTGCGGGCAAAATCCACAAGGAAGCGCTCCGCCTGCAGTCCATCGCGAACGACATCATCACGCTCTCGAAACTGGATGGGCAACAAGGCGAACTGTTTGACCTGAACGAAAAGGTCAACCTCTGGAACGTGGCGCACGGCTGCGTCGAGGACCTTAGCCTGAAGGCAAGCAAAAAATCCGTATCAGTCTCGCTGGATGGCGATAAGGCTGCGGAAATCCAGGGAAACTCGAAACTGCTTTACGAGATGGTCTTTAACCTAGTGGATAACTCCATTCGCTATACGGAGCAAGGCGGCAAGGTTGCCGTTGTTGTTGAACCGGGCGCTATCGTGGTGAAGGATACCGGCATCGGCATTCCGGAAGAATGCCAGTCGCGTGTCTTTGAGCGCTTTTACCGCGTAGACAAGAGCCGTTCCAAGGAAACAGGTGGAACGGGGCTCGGGCTTGCTATCGTAAAGCACATAGCGGAAGTTCTCCACGCAACAATACAACTGAATTCGGCTGTCGGATTCGGTACTGAAATTAGGATTGGATTTAAAGTATGATTCTTGCAATTCTTAAAATGATTGGTTGCCTTGCGCTCCTCATGTTCGGCATGAAGACGATGAGTGAAGGCTTGCAGAAACTCACTGGCGGACACCTCCGCGCAGTCCTTGGTACCATGACCAAGCACCGTATCGGAGGCCTCCTCACAGGCACGTTCGTTACGGCCTCGGTGCAGTCTTCTACCGCTACGACCGTCCTCACCGTAAGTTTCGTTAATGCTGGCCTGCTCACGTTGAGTCAGGCCATTCCTGTTATTATGGGCGCGAACATCGGTACCACAGCCACGGCGTGGATCATGTCGATATTCGGGTTCCAGTTCAACATGAGCTCGGTGGTGTGGCCCTTCTTCGCCCTCGGCATCATCCTTTCTTACACCAAGAAGAACTCGACCAAGAGTATCGGCGAATTCGTGTTCGGTTTCGCTTTCATGTTCCTGGGCCTTACCACGCTGCGCGAAAATGCAGTGGCGATGGACCTTGCCCACAACCAGGCCGTCATCAACTTTTTCTCGACGACCGGCGGCTGGGGCATCTTCAGCACGCTCCTCTTCCTGTTGCTGGGGAGCATCCTTACTATGTGCGTGCAGTCGTCTGCGGCCATCATGGCGATAACGCTCTTGCTCTGCAGTAGCGGCGTGCTTCCGATTTACCAGGGCATCGCGCTTGTGATGGGCGAAAACATCGGTACCACGGTGACATCGAACCTCGCGGCCCTTTCGGCAAGTACGCAGGCGAGGCGCGCGGCCTTGGCGCACATGTTGTTTAACGTGTTCGGCGTGGTGTGGGTGTTGATTGTGTTCCGCCCGTTCGTGAACATGGTTTGCAGCATCGTGGGGTTTGACCCGACATTCGTGCCGCACACCGAAGAGGAAGTTGCCCAGGCGGGCGTCCGCGTGACCTATGCGCTTTCTGCCTTCCATACGGCGTTCAACCTCTGCAACGTGCTTATCCTTATATGGTTCATCAAGCCGATGGAAAAGATTATCTGCAAGATTATCCGCGAAAAGGAGGACGGCGAGGATTTCAAGGTCAAGTTTATCAGCGCGGGTCTCATGAGCACCGCAGAACTTTCGCTCTTTGAAGCCCGCAAGGAAATTAACTTGTTCGCAGTCCGCACGCAGAAGATGTTCCGCATGGTGCCCGAACTGCTCGAGATGAGGGATGAAAACGATTTCGTGAAACTGTTCGCCCGCATCGAGAAGTACGAGGGCATCAGCGACAGCATGGAAATCGAGATTGCGAACTACCTGAACAAGGTTTCGGAAGGCCGCCTGAGTCCTGAAAGTAAGACAATCATCCAGGCGATGCTCCGCGAGATTTCCGAAATCGAGAGTATCGGCGATGCCTGCTACAACATGGCCCGTGCCATCAACCGCAAGTTCCGCAGCAAGGATGACTTTACGGAAAACCAGTACGGCCATATCAAGCACATTATGCAGCTTTGCGACAATGCGCTCACCAACATGGTCGATGTCATTAGCGACCATGCGTCCGCCGATGCGAACCGCACGCTGAACCTGGAAAACGAAATCAACGACTACCGCAAACTCCTCAAGGAGAAGAACGTCACCGATATCGAGAACCAGGAATACAGCTACCAGATGAGCGTCCACTACATGGACGTGGTGAACGACTGCGAAAAGCTGGGCGACTACGTGGTGAACGTCGTGGAAGCCCATGTGAACAAGAGGTTCCCGTCGTAGCAGCCTGGACGAGGTAAGGAAAAACCCCGCAGCCCTAGTGGCTACGGGGTTTTCGTGGGACCTCCCGGACTTGAACCGGGAACCAGCGGGTTATGAGTCCGCGGCTCTAACCAATTGAGCTAAAGTCCCGACTCGCCCAATATTAGTAAATATTTTGCGATGGTGCGGTCCCATTCGTAATGGAATCCGCTATACGCGTTCACGACCGCCTTGTCCCAGTCGGCAACCTCGGTCTGGTACACGTGGAGCGCGTCCTTGAGCCTGCGGATCATCTGGTGAGGAGCGTTCGCGTCCTCGACCAGGAATGCATTCGCGCTCCCGGCGGTTTCGTGCGTGTAGTCGTCCAGCGAGCTAGCCACGCCCACGTTGAATCCGGTGAGCGGGAGCGTGCCGCAGGCGAGCGCCTTGAGGATGATGGATGACGAGGGTTCCCGCAGGTTGGCTGCGAAGAGCACGTCGGAGCCCGCGAGCGCGCCGCGGAGCTTGTATACGCTTTCGAAGTTCGGGTCGAGCTGCAGCACGCGCATAGTGTCGGGATATTGCCTCGAGACGTCCTGGAAGTAGTTCCATTCGGGATATTCGGGTGAAAGCCCGAGGACGATGAATACGTCGAGTTTCGTGATGTCCGAAAGTACCGTGGCGAGCGTCTCGGATGTGTTGCCCGCTTCGTTGTCCAAATGAACGTACAGGACCAACTTGTTGCCGAAGTCCGCTCCGAGAATCTTTTCGAGCGCAATCTTCGCCTTGTGCTTCGCTTCCTTGATGGGGAGCTTGTCCTGGGCGTTGAAGTCCCAGACCTTGTAGCTCACGCCGAACTGCACGCCGATAAGCTTGTCCGCATTGTGGCTCAAAAATCCGCTCAGGCCGCCGGGCAGGTTCGTGTTGAGCATAGCGTCGCGGTAGCCCGGTGAGGGAAACAGGACCTTGCTCGCGTAGAAGATGCCCGCCTTGAGGAGGCTCACCTTGCCCCAGAATTCGTAGCCGTCCATATTGTAGTCTTCGCGCGGGAGTCCCATCTTGTCGATTTCGGAGGCGCCTACGTGGAAGTCGTACGTGATGTTGTGGACGGTGAAGAAGAAAGGTACATCTCCGAAGGAGTCCTTGTAGGCTGTTCGGATGAGTGCGCCTGCCAGGGCGCCACCCCATTCGTGGCCGAGGATCGCGTTGAACTTGATGCCGGTCGTGGCGGCATAGCTCAGCGCCGCCGAAGCGAGGAAGGCGAACCGGAGGTGGTTGTCTCCATAGGGAACGCTATGCGGCGGTCCGTAGACGTGAGGCCTTCCAAAGTAGTCTTCGTTGTAGATGTAGGTATGCAGCGGGTCGGACTTGGATTTCCAGACCTCGAAGAGCTTGCCCTGTAATTTTTCCGTTCCCTGGTAGACGCATTCGTACTGGCCGAGGTCCATCAGGTGGTCCTTGTAGAACGGCGAACAGGTTATGACTTTGGTGCCGGCTCGACTGAACGCGTCCGTCATGCGGTTTACCGCAGTTGCCAGCGGGCTGGGGGCGCCCCAGTTGCCGGCCTCGGGGCTGACTACCAAAATATCCATTATCGCTCTTACTCAAAAAAAAATTTACGAAAAACGCAAGTATTGATAAATTTATTTATTTAAATTATGTTATGGTAGACCTGGTTCCCCCCAAGACGGGGTAAATGGGCCTTTTTCTAGAAAAATCACCTTAGAGGAATCAAAAAATGAAGAAATTCTTTCTGGCTGCCTTGGCTGTGGGCGTGACTCTCGCTCTGACCGGCTGCAAGGGCACTAACGAAAAGCGTGGCGACGAACACCTCCAGGAGGGCCGTTTCCGCAATGCGATCAACTCCTATCTTGAAGCGAAGAAGAAAGGGAGCATGTCCGATGAATTCTATGACAACTTCACCCTCGCCCTGGTCCGCGCCGCCGAAATCGAAGCCAAGAAGGATCTGAACAGCGACCTCATCAACGGCTATTTCGAAAAGGCCAGCGTGAACATGGCCGAAGTCAAGAAGGACGAGGTCGTGGAAGAATACGTGACCAAGCTCGCTACCGTGGGTAAGCAGCAGGCTGCCCAGGACGGCATCGACTACGCCACCGTGATCAACGCTTTTGCAAAGATTGATACCGCCCTCGCGACCGCCCAGGCACGCCACGTTGCCGAAGGCACCGTGAAGGCTATCCGTACCGAAGCCGAGAACGCCTACGTCGCCCGCAACCTCGCCGACGCGAAGGCTGAATCCGACCCGGTCGTCTGCGAATACCAGCTCATGAAGCTTGCCGAAATGGCTCCGGAAAACGCCGACGTGAAGGCCGCCCTCAACAAGAGCCGCATCGGCACCCGTGGCTACTTCCTCATCTTCGGTGAACAGATCGGTGAACCGGTCAACCGCCGTATCGACAAGTGGGGCTACGTGATGGCCATGCCGACTCTCAAGATGGCTCCGGGCTCGCTCTCCGCCGAACTCCAGTTCTGGGCCTCCACCGGTAACAATACCGAACTCGACCCGAGCAAGATCAAGCTCGTCTCTACCGACGGCAAGGAAGTCTTCGCCAAGGGCAACACCGGCTGGTGCGAAGCCGAAGTGCTCGTGGGCAAGAAGGGCGACGAAAAGATCGAGAAGAAGAAGCAGAGCTTCAAGGGCAAGGGCAAGCTCATGAACGAGTTCCAGTGCTCCGTGAACGTGAGCTTCTCTTACGGCAAGGACTTCGTCCCGGACTACATCGAGTACAAGGACGAATTCGGTATCGGCCGCAAGTTCCTCGGTCAGTAATCGAATCTAGGGGATTGAAATTGACGCTCGGGCACCTGCCCGGGCGTTATTTGTTTTTGGCGGTTTTGCGGGTGCGCAAGCACGCTAGTGCCCAGAGCAACACGCATGCGACAATCGGGACGATCACGTTCCAGGGAGCGTGATAGCGGATGCTGTTCGGGGTGGACATCCAGATGTAGATGAATATGATGTGCGCGGTGTACACGTCGAGGCTCGCGCGTCCCATGACGTTGGTGACGCGGAAGTCGAGCAGGCTCGGCCACTTGCGCACGACCCAGCAGATGGCCATCATGAACAGGAAGAAGTTCGCGAAGCGCAACGGGCCTACGCTTATCTTGTCGACGAGCGATGCGCGGGGCAGTTCGATCGCGATGAACTGGTGCGACCATACAAAACACATCGCGAGGGCCGCGAACACGGCTGGCGTGAGTTTCTTGACGACGCCCACCGCGGTCGGATTGCCTGCGCGTTCGTCGGCCCGGGCGCGCGACCACCACGCGGAGACCGACGCTCCGGTGAAGTACACGAACTGCCATCCGAGCGGGTCGAAATCGCCATGGTGGAGCCAGGCGGGAAAAACGGAATTCAAAAGGTCGCGCGCCCCGAACTGCCCCGCGATCCAGACGGCGAGCGAGGGCAACCAGAGCAAAAAGATATTCCGCTTTCGTACCGCCTTAACAAAATGGGGGAATACAAAGGAACCCAGCAACAGGAATATCACGTACAGCGGCAGCACGTCAAGCCACTCGGGCGTGTTCACGAGCAGGGCGCTCCACAGCGAACCCAAGGCCGGGTGCCTGTAGAGCGGGTCGAAAAAGTGGGAAACCGCGGGCATAAGGAAGTAGGCAGCGAGCGCGAGTGCGATGAGTGTCGCCATGTGGTAACGCCAGGTCTTGAACGCCCTCCAGCGCATCCAGCTCTGTCCGGGATCCTTTACTCCCTTGCTCTGGGCGGCGAGCATCCCGACGAATCCGGACAGGAAAAAAAAGCCTTCGGCTGCACTGAAGAAGCCGAAGCACTGGTAAAGGTAATGCGATATGGGCCTGCCGAAATGGTCCAGCGTCATCTGCAAGAGCAGTAGGCCGCGGATGGAATCGAGTGCCCGGATTCTCACGGGAGTTCCCCGGCTTGGAATCCTTAGAATTCCGCCTGGGCGCTGATGCCCATGGCGAAGTCGGTGTCGATGTTGTCGCTGAAGTTATAGCCGAACCAGAACACGACTTCCGTCTTCATGGTGGGATAGAGGTAGAAATTCAGGCCGCCGAAGTGGTAGTCGTTGCCGTGGATTTCGGTATCGGGGTCGTGGTATTCGTAGGTGAATCCCATGGTGAGCTTCTTGTGCAGGTTGAAGCTCGGTTCGACCGCGAAGAGCAGCTGGTCTTCGGTGAAGATCTGTTCTTCGGCCGCGTAGTCTTCGTCGGTGAGGGCGTAGAAGTAGGTGAAGCCGAGGTTGAAGAACGCGTAGCTCATGCTCGGTTCGAGCAAGAAACTGTGGATGCCCTTGCCCTTGTACGGGTGGAGGCCCCACACGGCGTAGATGCCCCAGTTGAAGCGTTCGAAGCTCTTGGAGTAGTCGACTTCCGTACCGAGGGAGTAGGTGTAGCTGCGGCCGATGTCGTCGCCGAACATCCAGTCGATGCTCGGGGTGAGGACGAGGTGCTCGTCGACATGGTTGAGCATCGGGAGCGAGTAGGTGGCGAACATCGCCATGGAGTGCTCGTTGTCGTCGGAGGCGCCCATGTAGAACTTACCGCTGCCGTAGTTCCTGGTACCGACTTCGGCGCCGACACCGCGGAGGTTTTCGTCGCGGACGATGACCGCGTAGCGGGACGGGTCGCGCCAGTAGAAGTAGTTGAACCTGCCTGCGTTGTAGGTGAGGTCGCCGAATACGAAGCTCACGGCGTGGGCCACGTCCCAGCGGAACTGGACTCCGTCGAAGTTGAATTCGGTATAGCGGCCGCCTTCGTCGCCCATGGCAGTGCTGTGGGCGTAGTAGTGACGGTGCGTCTCGGAGGCGTGGGTGCCGTTGGAATCGACGTAGGTGCTGTGCGTGTTCGCCATGACGGTCACGGAGACGTTTTCATCCATGCGGGCCGTGGCGGCAAGGTCGATGTCCTGGTTGGCGGCGTTGATCGGGCTGAAGTCGCTGTCGAAATAGCTGCCGTAGTCGGCGTTGACGGCTCCATGGAGTTCAATTTCGGCGGCGAGGGCAAAAGAGGCCGATGCAAGTACGATGGGCAAAATGAGTTTGCGCATAAAATCCTTCTAAAAGTGTTCCGGGCCTAAAGATAGAAATATATGCGGTGGAAAACCATATCGCATACCCCTCCGTTTTGTATTTTTGGGAATATCGCTGGAGATTTATGAAATTACGGAACTCGATATTCTTTTTCGTGGTGGCGTGCCTTTTGGCCTGCCCGGCCGCGTTCGCGTTGAGCGCCCAGGAGGCGATGGCGAAATCGCAGGCCTGGTTCAAGACCTCGAAGGCCTGGAGCCTCGACTTTAAGTTGCAGGTAATCTATGCGGAATCTCCGGATATCGCAAGCCAGCAGGGAAGCCTCCTGGTGGCTGAAGGGAACCGCTTCAAGCTCAACATCGCGGGAATCAAGTTCTATAGCGACGGGGAAAGCCTCTGGCAGTACAACGTCGACCAGAAGCAGGTGCTCATCAAGGCGGTGGAGGACCTCTCCAGCTCGCTGCATCCTTCCGAACTTCTGTTCAAGTACCTGAACTGCAAGGCCCAAAAGCTCGCCGAGGGCGAGTTCTCCGGCAAGAAACTCTGGGTCCTCACGCTCGATCCGTCCAAGTATGCGGGCCAGTTCACCAAGATGGAAGTCTGGCTCGATAAGAAGGATTTCTCGCCGGTGCGTCTCTATACGGTCGATCCGTCGGGCAACGCCTCGTGGTACAACATCATCAATCTGAAGGTCGTCAAGAGCTACAAGGATGACGATTTCAGGTACAAGGCTATCAAGGGTGTCGACGAAATCGACATGAGGTAACCATGGCTTTCTTTAGGATAGGACTGATTCTCGCCTGTGCGGCATCGACGGCGCTTGCCGCGAACGAGACGTTGTTCGGCAACTCGACGTTCCTTGTCGCTCCTGCGAAGGACGAGGGAACGCTCTGGGTGTTGAGCCGCGGGGACGTGGCTACCGGCATGACGCTCTTGAACTTGAGGGTCGGCAACAACGACGCGGTGCAGGTTTCCGGCTCCAAGCAGGAGATGCTCTCGTCGGATGAGTCCGCCGTGCAGGACGGCATCTTTACGGATGCTCTTGCGGAACACCGCCGCATCCCGGCGACACTCGCGGGTAACCTCGGCCTTGTGCTTCCGCGCTTTGGCGAAGATTCCGATGGCCATTTCCGCAAGCCGGAAGGTTTCTTCTCCGTGCGCAGGCTGGATGGCAGGAGCATTTACGGCTCGCCTCTGGATTTGCCTTCTTCCGTGGATGATCTCGATACCGCGATGGATTACGCGGCGAGTGCTTTCGCGTACGATTCTTCGGCATCGGTGCTGTGGATTGCGAACGGCGTTGCCGGCATTGAATCCTACGACATTTCGCGCGGTGCGAACGACCCGAAGGAAAAGGTTTTCCTTTTCGATGCCGACAAGAAATCTCTCGTGCAGGCGAAGTCGGGCTCGTCGCCGGATTTGAAAAAATATACGCCGGTGTTCGGGCTCGCATTGCATCCGGAAACGGGCGAGCTGTGGATGGCGACTGCCCGCGGCCTCTGGATCCGCGATACGGAAGGTTCCGTGCGCAGCGCTTCGAAACTGTTAGATACTGCCCGCGTGACCGGCGTGTGGATGGGCGGAAAGCCTCTTCAGGTGATTGCAGAAACTTCTGCGCGTGTCAAGGAATCCCTGAAGGGCGGATTGTTCCGCCGGTATGAAAGCGCCAAGGATTTCGCCCCCGTGGATTTCCTTGACACGGCCGGCAAGGTGGTAAAGAAGAACGTGTACGACCATGCCGACTATACGGTGAGCGACATCGCTTTTGTCGGGAACCAGGCGTTCGTGTGCGTTCGTGCCGTGGATGCTTCGGTGAGCGGTTTCTTGAAGCTGGATTCCCTGGGCGTGCGCGCCTACGAAGGTGAGGACGGCAGTGCATGGCTCTACGGGCACAGCATGGGCGTGACCGACCGCGACGTGATTATCGTTTCCATGGCGGCGTTCCCGCTGGCTGCCAAGCGTACGGGACTTGCCGTCGCGACTTACGGCAACGGCATCTCGGTTTCCGCCGATACGGGAAAGACTTGGACTCCCATATTGAACCGTGCTAACCTGAAGGATAACTTGGGCTCCATCAGGATGGTCCCGTCGGTAATCGTGGCGGATGGACAGTCCCTCGTTTCGTACAAGGTAGCGAAGGATTCCAAGATTACGATAGAAGTCTTCAGCTATGACATGAAGAAGGTGCGCCGGATTGTGAAGTCGGCCCCGCGCTCCCCGGATGCTTCGCGCAGTACCAATGCGAAAGAAGATTTCTGGGATGGCAAGGATGATTACGGCAGGCCCTGCACCATGGGCGTGTACTATGTGCGCGTGAAGGACAACCACGGCCACGTGGGTTGGGGCAAGGTCATGACTCTCGGGGGTGGACGATGATTTCTAAAATTCGAGTTCTCCTTGTCGGGTTGTTGCTGGCATCTTCCGCCTTTGCGGGCGTTGTCGACAAGAAGGCCGCCCTGGGCGGTTTTGATGGGTTCGTGGAACGCATGGGCGCTGGAACTCGCGAACTGGGCCGCGGTAATACGGGTTCTGCCGATACGGCGAGCATGCCCGCCGCTTACTGGAACCCGGCCATCCTCGGGTTCCGCGAGAATTTCAATTATACGCTGAATGCCGAAAGGCGTGACTTGGACCGTATGGGCGGTTCCCTGGGCCTTGAGACGCCTGTGGGCAAGCGCATGGGCGTGGGTTTCGCCATGCTCTACCGCGGTGACCTCGCGTTCGACGTGATTGACGAGGATGACCAGACGCTCGGTACGGCGTCTCCGTTCTTCTCGATGCTGTATCTGGGTTTTGCGTACCGCGCTACCCGACAGGACGCATTCGGTCTTTCGCTTTCCATGAGCTACGACAACATGGACGTGGCCGAATATTACGACAACGTGGAACTCGTCGATGGATACACGAGTCCGGTGACGATCAACTTGAGCTGGCTTCGGCAGTGGAACCGCAAGTGGAGCAGTTCGGTGGTCATCAGGAACATCAGCTTCAGCAAGAACCTGTCTGCACGCTGGAGCAAGAATACCAGCACGGACAATTCCGTCGTATCGACCGAGGGTGTCCGCCCGAAGGTGTTGCAGGTGGGTCTCGGATACCGCTCGAACGTCATGGGCAAGCCGGTGTATGCGTGGATGGAAGCAATCGATTATCAGGTCGCAGACACGCTTCTGGTATTTGACCCGCAACTGCACGTGTGGACGGGCCGCGTAGGCTTTGAATGCGAGGTGATTCCCGACGGTACGGTCCGTATAGGTATGGATGACCTTGACGCGATGCTTGGTCTCGGCTACAAGTTCCGTATCCGCATCGGCAAGAAGAAGTATCTCTTCGACGTGAACTACGCCCTGACTTATGAATCCCGTGCGGACCTCTGGAATCCGCTCAGCTTTGGCTTGCGGGGCTACATCCCGTGATTTCAAAAATCTTTATCGACGGGGTCCGTTGCCTGTCCGGTTTTGAATGCGACTTTGGACCGGGAATAACCGTGGTCCATGGCGTGAATGGTTGCGGAAAGACGACCCTGTTGGAATCGGTTCACTTGCTTTCGCAGGGGTTCTCTTTCCGTGCTCGCGACTTGAAGGAGATGATTGCCTGGAAGGGCGATGAATTCCTCGTTCGTGGCGAGTTCGTTGATGAACGTCTGGCTACGGGCGTGAACCGGGCTGTCCGTGTCGGACGTCGTAGTACCGATGTCCGGGAGAACGGGGAATCCCTGAAATCTCCGGCGTCCCTGTTCGGAAAGATGCCGGCAGTGGTGATGCAGCCTTCGGACATAGAACTGCTGCGTGGCGCCCCGGAAATACGGCGGAGCTGGCTCGACGAAATCCTCTGTTTCAAGTCTGCGGCGAATACGTCCGTGCTGCGCCGCTACAGGCGCGTACTCCAGCAGAGGAACAAGTGGCTTCGCGATTACAAGCATAATGACGGCGCGGTCGGCGGTGACGAGATGTTCCGCATCCTTACGGACCAGCTGGTAGAATTGGGCGCGAAACTGTGGGCGGCGCGTCTTGCACTTTCCAAGGAAATTTCCGAAGTCGTTACGGGCTATTATCGAAAACTTTCGGGCGGTGTCGACGAGATTACGTGCGCCTACAAGAGTTCGATTCTCAAGGAACTGGATGCGCTCGATGGCGCGGAATTCCTGGATGACGATGACTTGGACAAGGCGGCGATGGCTGCTGACAGACAGGCCTCTTATGATGTCTCTGATGACGAGGACGCTCCTGTTGACGAGGAATCCCTGCGTATCGCTTTTTCTCGAAAGCTCGCGGGCCTCGAGCTGGCGGAGAAATCGTTTGGCGGGACGCTTGCCGGTCCGCACCGCGATGACTTGGGGGTATGCATCGGCGGTAGCGAGATGCGTTCTTCGGGGTCGCAGGGGCAATGCCGTTGCGCTGCCGTGGCGATGCGTTTTGCCGCAGTAGATGTGGCTAGCCGATTCTTGTGCAAGCCCATCCTCTTGCTGGACGATATCTTCGCCGAACTCGACGTGAACCGCCGCGACGCGGTGGCCACCCTCATTCGGGAAAAGGCTTGCCAAGTGATTATCGCGACACCTCAGTTCGAGGAACTGCCGTTTAAGGCGGATAGGGAAATTTCCCTCGGTGCAAAAAAATAAAGACCGCCGAGGCGGTCTTCGTTCCGGAAACTTCGGAAAATTATTTCTTCAGCAGGTCGCGGATTTCGGTGAGGAGCTTCTCTTCGGCGCTCGGTTCGGGAGGTGCCGGAGGTGCTGCCGGGGCTGCTTCTTCGGCCTTGCGCATGTTCTGCATGAAACCGAGGAATTTCTTCATCACGATGAACACCACGATGGCCACGATGAGGAAGTCGACGATGCCGCCGATGAAGCTGCCGTAGGGGATGGTCACGCCTTCGGCTGTCGTGAAGGCGAGGGCCTTGAGGCCTTCGCCGGCATCCTTGCCGCCGCCCATGGCGATGATGGCCGTGACGCACGGCATCACGATGTCGTTCACGAAGGAGGTGACGATTTTACCGAATGCGCCGCCGATGATAACACCGATGGCCATGTCGACGATGTTGCCCTTGAACGCGAAGGCTTTGAACTCTTCGATCAGGGACGATGCTTTGCCTTTGATTCCCATGATATGGTCCTTTGTTGATTGTTGTTTCCAAGAAAAATAGTATTGTCATGCAGTTTGGCAAGCCATTTTTCTAAATTTGGCGCGCTATGTCATGGTTGATTTTGGCTTTTGCTTCGGCTGTTTTCCTGGGCCTGTACGATCTGGCCAAGAAAAAGTCGGTGCAGGACAATGCGGTCCGACCGGTATTGCTTCTCTGCAGTGCCTTTTACGCCCTTTTTATGCTCCCCGTGTTGCTGACGGGGCACTGTACGCCGCTGTCCTTGCACGACCACCTGTACCTGATGGCCAAGGCGGTTATCGTGGGACTCAGCTGGCTCTTTACCTACAATGCCATTGCGCACATGCCACTCTCCATCTCGACGACCATCCGTGCCCTCGCCCCGCTGTTCACCATCATGATTGCGGTCGGGTTCATGGGGGAACGCCCCTTCGCGCTCCAGTGGGTGGGCATCGCCATCTGCGTATGTTCCTATATCGGTCTCAGCATGGCGGGCCGCAAGGAGATGGGGCATTTCTTCAGTAACGGGTGGGTGGTGTCGATGCTTATCGGGACCATCCTTGCAAGCTGTAGCGGCATCTACGACAAGTTTATCCTGCAGCGCATGAATTTCGAACCGCTGACGGTGCAGGTGTGGTTCAGCGTGTACATGCTCGCGGTGCAGTTCATCACGACGGCGTTCACGTGGTACCCGACGCGGAGAAAAACCACGCCGTTCAAGTTCCGCTGGAGCTTCTTGGCGGTGGCGGCGCTGCTCATTATCGCGGACCGCTGCTATTTTCTGGCGGTAGGCAATCCGGATGCGCTCATCTCGATTATCACGGTGCTCAGGCGTTCGAGCGTATTCATCAGTTTCCTGGCGGGAATCCTCATTTTCCGCGAGCGCAAGAGCAAGCTCAAGTTTGTCGCCCTGCTGGGCGTCGTGGTCGGGCTCTGCCTGATTTCGCTCGGCAAGGGATAATTTGCTATAATGATAAACATGAAGAAGGTCGGCATCACGGGAAGTATCGGTGCGGGCAAGTCCTCCGTGGGCTCGCTCCTGCGTGCTCGCGGTTTCCGCGTGCTCGATGCGGATGTCGCCGTTCACGACCTCTATCGCGAGAACGCGTCGCTGCGTGCCGAACTTGCGGATGCGTTTGGCGAAGAATGCCTTACTGCTGACGGCGTGAACCGGGATTACTTTATTCGCAAGATTTTTTCGGATGCGGATGCCCGCGTGCGCCTTGAATCCATCGTGTACCCGCACTTGACGCAGTACGTGAAGGCTTTTCTGAATGAACCCGCGCATGATGGCGAAAATCCCGTATGCACACGCTTCGTCGAGGCGGCCCTCCTTTCGCGTGCTCCCGGAATCGTTACGATGCTCGATGAAATCTGGATTGTCGATGCTCCCGAGGAAATACGTATCGAACGCCTTGTCACCCGCGGCATGGACCGCGATGACGCGCTCAGGCGAATTGAAAACCAGCGTGGAGAATGCAAGGCGGATCGCTTTTCCAGAAAGCCTGTGCGCATCCTGGAAAATGCGGGAAGCATGGCCTGCCTGCAAAAGGAATTGGAAGCTTTCCTGCCCGCGTAACCGTATGTAGGGAATGAAAAAGCGACTCCCATTCGGGAGCCGCTTGGGGGGATCGTTTTTTTTACAGGTAAATTCGTTTATCGGCTAGCGCATTTTTTTGCCGCGCAGGTCGTAGTATTTCTTGGTGCCGTCGGCGCCCGTCATTTCGAGACGGAGGCTGTTTCCCTTCACCACGAGCCTGTTGCGTGCATTGGTGGGCCTTGCCGCAAGTTTCTTTGCGGGGAGTGCGTCGAGCTGGTAGGTCTTCGTTGCCTTGGAGGTGACATCGAATGCCTTTCCCGTGGCGGTGATGGCCTGGATGCTTCCGACCAAGTAGGCAAAGGGTGCGTTCCAGTTGATGGCGACTTCATTGCTCGCGAAACTGCAGCTGTTGTCGTAGTAGGCTTCTGCAGGGGGCTTGTCCTTGGCGTAGTCGAGTCTGCAGGTGCCCGCATCGTTGGCGCTGGCGTTCGGACCGCCGGAAAGCATGCCCGGAACCGGAGCCTCGATGCCGTCAGCCTGGCTTACACGATGGTGCGGGTTCATTACGGGGTTTACGCCGAATCCGGTGAGGTAGGACTTGTCGAGTGGGTTGCGGCCCAGAAGGTAGTCTACGAGACCGATGGCTGCATTGAGGTATTTTTCATCCTTGGAGAGAATGTATGCATGGATAAGGACCATGCCCTTGTTGGCGGCGACGCTGTTTGAACCCCAGAAGAAATCGTTATTGGTCATGGCGACTCCGAACCCGTTCTTGTCGAGGGAGGCTACATAGCTGTCCGCAAGGGCGAAAATCAATGCCTTGGCGGTGTCCACGTCGGCCGCTTCGAAAACTTCGGGGTTCGTGGCGATGGTGAACGCTTCGAGCATCAGGTCGTTAGACCAACTCTGCAGGGAGGCATTCTTGCTGGAAATCTTGAGCGTGTGGAGGGAATCGGTGAAAACCTTGTCGCCGGTGATGCGGTATAGTTCAGCATTGGCCCAGAGCTTGAGGGTCCATACGATGGCGTTCGTGTAGGTTCCGGTTCCGACATCCCTCGGCTGCTCGTAATATTCGGTCGGGTGCGTGTATGCCCACCAGCGGGCCCTTACGGCCGCCTTCGCGCAGGAATCGGCGAATGCGGAATCATAGGGGCTGTAGATGTCGGCGGCGAGAGCCATGACTGCGGCAAAGTTCCAGGAGGCTTCGATGCCCTTGCCGATGGCGAATCTCGGGGCGGTGACCTTTTCGGGCATCACCATGCCGGCGAACTGCTTGGTTGTGAGTTTGTGGAATACGCCGCCGTCCTTGTCCTGCATGGATGCCATCCAGTCCAGGTTCCAGCGGATTTCGTCGAGAATGTCGGGCACGTCGTTGTTGCTTTCGGGAATGTTCAGCTTGAGCGTGTCGAAGTAATCCTTGTTCTGCTGGTAGAGCTGCAGGAGCGTGTAGGTCGTGATGCCGGAGTTCACGATGTACTTGCCGTAGTCGCCGGCGTCGTACCAGCCCTTGGAGCCGTTGAAGGTCGAATCGGTGCTCGTTTCGTGTCCGGTGGAAGCGTGGTAACGGACGGCAGTGTCCAGGTGGCCGGCCGCACGGGCGTATTCGCCGGCGTATTCTTCTTCAAGGGCAGTGGAGGAACGCTGGAAGTAGAAGAACTTTAGCGAACCCTTCGTGACGCCTTCGTAGGCGTTGTCGGAGATGATGACGGGATGACCCACTTCTTCGTCCCCGATGAAAATCTTGTAGGTGCCCGGGGTCTTGATTTCGCTGAAATCTACGAGCGAAGCTTCCTTGCCGGCGGGTTCCCAGGCCTGCGCTTCGGGTGCCTTCACCGTGAGCGCGACGGTTCCCTCGGCATCCTTGAAGGATACTTCCTTGCCGGCACCGTCAATGACGGCAATTTGCTTCAGGCCGTTGGTCAGGAATCCGACCTGGTTCTGGTAGACCGTGGGTGCGGCGAAGATGGCGCTTGTCGCGCAGGCCGTTATCATGAGGGTATTCTTGAAAGTCATGGTGTCTTCCTCTCTCTTTGTCTCTCTAAAACTAGATTCGGAGAGGTGGCCCCAGAGAGGTTTTGGCACCAAAAAGTGTTTTCACGAGAAAACACCGTGCTAGTTTTAGAGGATTTTTTTCTTCTTTTTTAGCCAATTTGGGAAAAATAGGAAGATCATGCGCCTGACGAACTGCATGGAGGTGGCCCGGTAGGTCAGGTGGTTGCAAACGAGTTTCCTCATTTCGGTCTGGCGGGCCGAAAAACCGTTTCCAGGGGCGGTAAATTCCTCGTAGTTGACGAAGTTGAACAGCTTTCTGTAAAGCCAGAACCTGGCGATATCGAGCGCCCTGCGGTTTCTCTTGCCGTCGGCGAGGCTACGGGCATCTCGCAGCAAGTCGATAATCTTGAAGAGGCTCTCTATTCGTCTGGCGCGGTTGGCGGGTGAGCTCGTGATGCTTCCGCTTTCACGCCGGAGGTAATCGTAGTGGAACCAGGGTACCATCCGGATGGATTTTGCCTGTATGAGCATCCTCGGGGCGAATTCCATGTCTTCGTGGACGATGTCGCGAACGAACTTGAGCTTGCGTTCCACCATGAATTCCTTGCGGATCAGATAAAGCTGGACTGGAGAGAAGTCGACTTTTTTATTAAGCATTCCCAGGAAGTCTGTGTCGCAAACCGTATCGCATGGCAGCGTGCGTTCCAGGATGACCTTGCCATCGCTTTCGCGGAATTCCCGGATGCGGAACAGCAGGACGTCATTATCCGAACTTTCGAGCAGGGGGAGGACCTTGCCGAGGAAGCCTTCTTCGATCCAGTCGTCGCTGTCGACGAACCAGACGTACTTGCCGGTGGCTGTGTCGATACCCGTGTTTCGGGCGGCGCTCAGGCCCTGGTTTTCCTGCTCGATGATCTTGATGCAGATGCTAGGCTTGTTCGCGGTTTCGCGTTCCGCAAATTCCCGGACGATGTCCATGGAGCGGTCCTTCGTGCCGTCGTTCACCACGATGATTTCTACCTGCGTGCGGTCAAAATCCTGCCCGAACACGCTTTCTAGCGTATGTCGGACATATTTTTCCGAATTATAGACGGGTATGATGATGGACAGGAGCACTTTGAACCTATGGCGTTTTATCGAAATATAGCTTAATGGGGAAGCGCTCCGTCAATTTTTTATATTTGCACCATGCTTTGCAACAGGATTCTCGGGACGACCCACCACGGCACATACAAGAAGGTTGTTGACGTGCCTTTATTGCGCGAAGAACTTTCGGCGCGGTCTATCCGCTGCATTGCCCGTGACGGCGTGGAAATCGAGATAGACGTGTACGAGGACCTGCAGGAAGGCGATATCCTGGCGGAGACGGAGCAGAACGTGTATGCCGTCAAGATCTATGTGCCGAAGAAGCGTCCGGAGACTGAAACTCCGCGCAT
Organism: uncultured Fibrobacter sp.; assembly: GCA_946408125.1. Lineage (GTDB taxonomy): Bacteria > Fibrobacterota > Fibrobacteria > Fibrobacterales > Fibrobacteraceae > Fibrobacter. The sequence continues at coordinate 8,927 of CAMJQW010000025.1, read as the reverse complement.
GAACAAGAGCTATCTCTGATTTTTGCGCTTACAGGATGCGCGCCCGCTAGTCCCTGATGTTCAGACTTTCGCGGACGCTGATTTTCTCTTTGCCGAGAAGCTTGTAGAGCTTGCAACGGAATAGCGGGATGGCGCCAATGACGACCGCAATGACGATGGGGATGGCAAGGTAGGCAATGCCCGGCTTGTTGATTTCGGGCTTGAACAGGAGCCGCATCACGAGCAGGGTGTACCAGTGCACGGCGAGGATTACGAGCGCGTTGCGCGAGATGTTGCGGAGGATTCCCTTGACGATGCGGACTGGGGCTGCGTTCGGCAAGCTGTCGGCGAGAACGAATGCGCCTATAAGGCCCGCGATTCCAAAGAATGAACTGGCGACAAAAATCCGCAGGTCTTTTCCGAGGTCGTTGTTCATGATGCTGAAGTTCGGGTCTGGAGCTTCGAGGTATGCGTAGGCGGCGAAAGAGGCGATGGTGGCGGCAACGAGAATCAAGGTGCTTTTTGTACTGCGAGTGTTTCCGCCGGAGGAAAGCGGCGCCGCGCCCTTGCATAGCCAACCGTTAGCAAAGAAGAACAGTACAGTCAGGTCGCGCTCGATTCCGAGCGGCAAGCGGATATGGTTCATGTACAGGAGCCAGCCGCCGGCGAGACTTGCCAGTGAAACAAAAAAGATGGCTCTTTTCGGGATGAATTTTTGCACCCCGTAGAATATGAGGCTCACGCTATACAGCGTAAACACGAACCACAGTGGCCCTGATCCGATGGAGGACTTGCCGGCCACGAAGATTTTCGCGAGGTTCCAGTAAATATAGTCCCATACGGTCACGATTTCGGGCCGGATGTTCATGATGGTCATGCGTGGCGCTATCGGGAAAAGATCGAAGTTGTAGAGCACCGGGTCGAGCGCGAGGAACAGAAGCGAAAGCAGAATGTAGGGAACGAGCAGGACGTGTGTCTTGTGAACAAAGTATTCTTTGAAGCTGCCGAAACGCCGCGTGCTGAAAAGCATGCCCGAAATGAAGAAGAATGCCGACATGCGGAGCGCGCTCAGGTGGAGCATCCCCATTTGCGCCTGCGGGAACGCCTGCTCCACATGGTACAGGCATACGAGCAGCAACACGAATCCCTTGAACTCGTCAATCCACCCGATTCTTGCCGTTTTTGCGCCCATCAGCCCCAAAAATAACATTTTTTTTGTATTGGAGGTGAAAGGGGTATTTACTATATTTGGCGCCCGAAAAAGACAAGGAGAAAAAATGAGCAAGGATTTGAAGGAACTGGCTCTCGAATACCATTCCATGGGTAAGCCCGGCAAGATCGAAATCGTGCCGACCAAGCCGCACAGCACCCAGACCGACCTGGGGCTCGCCTACACTCCGGGCGTGGCCGCCCCGTGTCTTGAAATTGAACGCGACAACAACCTCGCTTACGAATACACCGGCAAGGGAAACCTGGTGGCCGTGATTTCCAACGGTACCGCAGTGCTTGGCCTTGGTGATATTGGAGCGCTGGCAGGAAAGCCCGTAATGGAAGGCAAAGCACTGCTCTTCAAGATTTATGCGGGCATTGACGTTTTCGATATCGAAATCAACGAGAAGGATCCGAAAAAGTTCATCGAGATCGTGAAGGGAATCGCCCCGACGTTCGGCGGCATCAACCTCGAAGACATCAAGGCTCCGGAATGCTTCGAAATCGAGGATACGCTCAAGGCGGAACTCGACATTCCCGTGATGCACGACGACCAGCACGGTACGGCCATCATTTCTTCGGCCGGCCTCCTGAACGCCATCGAAGTGGCGGGCAAGAGCATCCGCGACGTGAAGATGGTGGTGAATGGTGCCGGCGCCGCCGCATGTGCTTGTACTCGTCTGTACCTGTCGCTCGGTCTCAAGAAGGAAAACCTCGTGATGTGCGACAGCAAGGGCGTCATCCGCAAGGACCGCAAGGGCCTCACCGAAGCGAAGGCCTTCTTTGCGACCGACCGCACCGACATCGAAACGCTTGCTGATGCCATGAAGGGCGCCGACGTGTTCGTTGGCCTCTCGAAGGGCAATATCCTGACCCGCGACATGGTCCGCAGCATGGCCGACCAGCCGATCGTCTTCGCGCTTGCGAACCCGACGCCCGAAATCAGCTACGAAGAAGCGATGGCGAGCCGCGGTGACTTGATTTTCGCGACCGGCCGCAGCGACTACCCGAACCAGGTGAACAACGTCATCGGGTTCCCGTACATTTTCCGCGGTGCGCTTGACGTGCGCGCAACCTGCATTAACGAGCACATGAAGCATGCCGCCGTGCGTGCGATTGCTGCTCTTGCGCATCAGCCCGTGCCCGATGTGGTGAACATCGCCTACAATGCCCAGCGTTTTACTTTCGGCAAGGAATACCTGATCCCGAAACCGCTTGACCCGCGCCTCCTCACGGAAGTCTCTATCGCCGTCGCGAAGGCGGCCATCGAAAGTGGTGTGGCCCGCAAGCCGATTACTGACTGGGATGCTTACTACGACAAGCTCCGCGACATGATGGGCTACGACAACAAGCTTATCCGCCAGTTCAGCGATACCGCCCGCAGCAACCCGAAGCGCGTGGTGTTTGCCGAAGGCGACAACCTCAACATGCTCAAGGCCGCTGTGCAGGCGAAGCTCGAAGGCGTCGCGCACCCGATTCTGCTCGGTAACGCCGAACGCATCCAGATGATGGCGAACAAGGAACAGCTCGACCTCACGGGCATCAAGATTGTGAACCCGCGTTCGCCCGAAGAATTTGAACGCCGCCGCAAGTATGCCGCCATTTATGCCGAAGAGAACGGCCGCAATGGCGTTACCTTCGACGAGGCCCGCGACGACATGTTCGAGCCGAACCATTACGGCATGATGATGGTCAAGACGGGCGATGCCGACGCGTTCATTACCGGCGGCTACTCCAAGTACTCCGAAACCATCGAACTTGCGAAGGAAATCATCGGTATCCGCGAGGAATACAAGCACTTCGGTGCCATGCACATCCTGAGCACCCGCAAGGGAACGTTCTTCCTGGCCGATACGCTCGTGAACCGCGATCCCGATGCCGAAACGCTCGTGGATATCGCGAAGCTCACGCACGATGCCGTACGCTTCTTTGCTCACGAACCCGTGATGGCGATGCTTAGCTACGCGAACTTCGGATCTGATAAGGAAGCGGCCCGCGGTACAGCCAACAAGGCACGCGATGCGGTGAAGATGATTCATGAACAGTTCCCGGACTACATTCTCGATGGCGAAATGCAGGTGAACGTGGCCTTGGACAAGGAACTGCGCGACACGAAGTACCCCTTCAACAAGTTGAAGGGTCAGACGGTCAACACGCTCATCTTCCCGTGCCTCTCCTCTGCAAATACGACTTGCAAGATGCTCCTCGAGATGGGTGTCGGCGAATCCATCGGTCCTGTTCAGATGGGCTTGAACAAGCCGGTCCACTTCACCGATTCCGACGCCTCCGTGCACGATATCTTCAACCTGACTGTCGCCGCCGTCATCGACGCGATTGTGCAGGAGAAGAAAGACGAAGAAAAGAGTCGCAAGAAATTCGACAAGATGTGGTAAGAGAAAAAGCCCGGGCAAGATGCCCGGGCTTTCCCACACCAACAAACTGATGCCCCGCTAGGGGGAAGAATTCTACTTCAGGATGACCTTCTGGACGAGCTTCTGGCTGCCGACCTTGACGACGAGCATCGCGGCGCCATGGTAGCTGTTGGAAAGTTCGATGCGGTTCATGCCCTTGCTTGCGGCGAAGCTCTGCTGGGCAATCACCTGACCGAGACCGTTCATGAGCATCGCCTTGGCGGGAGAAGCCTTCGCGGTAGTGAAGGTGGCACTCACCATGCCCGGCTGCACGTTCACGAGCATCTTGGAAGCGATGGAGCTGCGGACCGTCTTGATGGCGTCCTTGGCGTCGAGGGCGACGATCTTGCCAGTCGCGGTGCCGGCCAGATCCGGTTTCTTGTCAAAGTCGTCAATGATTTCGGTAGAACCGTCGGCCTTGATACCCTTGATGTAGTCGAAGGTGATGGTGCCCGAAACCTGGGGGCCGTAGAGGTTGAGTCCGATGGCATTAGCCGAATTGAGGCCTTCGGGTTCGCTGCGGAAATCTTCCCACTTGATTTGGAATGTCTGGAAGGTTGTCGCGTCAAGCTCTTCATCGGCCTGGCCCATTACGGGAGCATCAAACCACGCCCATGAATCACCCGTCATGATGAACATGTCCATCGAGGTCCAACCGTAATCGCCGCAACCATCGCTAGCTCCGGTGCAGGGGCCAGCAGAGGCGACAGAACCTTTCAGACGGACTTCGAGACCGACATACTTGGAAAGATCCTTGTTTGCGTTGGAGAGGTTGACGCGGACCGTTCCCACTTCGCTCGAGTCGGTAGTCTTCGAGGTGTAGGTCACCAGCACGCCCTTACCGTTTTCACCTTCGACGACTTCGTTTTCTTTTACGAGGCTGTCGAGGTTGCTCGAGTTGTTGCCTTCCTGGCCGTAGGCCTTCTGGAGAGCATTCAGAACATCCGGGTCGAGAATGCTGTAGGTGCCCTTCTGGCGGGTAATGATGGTCATGTTGCCGTCGTTCTCGGCGCCGGTGTCCCAGACGTAGGGGATAATGCCGTTGGCCTTCGCGTTCTTGGCGACTTCACCGTAGAAGAGGGCGCGGCCCTGCAGGTGGAGCTTGAGGTTTGCTGCGTCGGTAATCTGGCCGGTGCGCTTGATGGCACCGAGTTCGCCGATAATCACGGGAATGCCCTTGTCGCAGAACATGGTCTTGAGTTCACCGAACGCCTTGGCAATCTGGTTCGGAGTGCCGAGAGCGGTGTTGTCGATGCTGTTGGAGTAAACGTTCCAGCCCATGTTGTGGGTTTTGTCGGTGGTGCTCTCGAGGCCGGTGTAGTAGTAGAACTGTGTTCCCCAATCTTCGTCCTTGGTCATGAGGGAATACTGATACGGATAGTAGTGGACTTCGGCCATCATGTAGCCAGCACCCGCCGGGTCGGTCGGCCAGTTCGTGCTGAGCATAGGGGCGTTGTCCATTTCGGTACGCGGAGCCTGCACAATGAGGGTGCGGGTGGCATTGTTGCCGCCGGCGCTACGCACGGAAGTGATGAATGCTTCGTAGTAGCCCTTCAGGATTTGCATGCGGGAGTCGTCGAATGCCCATTGGGCGCCTCCGTTCCACGGGTCGTTCACGCCTGGTTCGTTTGCGCCAGCAAAAAGGAGGTGCTCGTCGTAGTCCTTGAAGTAGGTTGCAATCTGCTTCCAGTAGGCGGCCTGGCGTGCCTTGGTCGTTGCAGAACTGTTGGCAATATCACCGGAACCGCTACGCGGATTGGCGGTTCCTTCGTAAACGCGGTCTTCGAGCCAACCTTCGTCCCAGTGGGAGTTCAGCACGACGTACATGCCTTCGGCGATAATCATGTCCACTACGTCCTTCACCTGCTTGAGCCATGCGGCGTCAATGGTCGGGTTTGTGAACGAGGCATCCTTGCCTACGTGGGTGTAGGCTCCGTTGTCGGCGGTACCGCCGTTAGCGGCAATGTCCTTGGCGAGGGCGTCGGAATGTGAATACCAGGCGCAGGGGATACGCACGGTGTTGAAGCCGGCTGCCTTGATGGCCTTGATGTAGCCGGCGGTCGGAAGCGGGTTGCCCCATCCGGTCGGGTTTTCGGGCACTTCCATGGTGTTGCCGATGTTGTAGCCCATGCCCATGGGCGCGACCAGTTCGCTAGCCTTGGGGAGGGCGAACGCAGCTGTGCTCGCGAGCGAGAGCGCGCCGAACACGATTCCAAACTTTCCTATACCAAGCATGATTGCTCCTTTGTTTTCTATGAAACTAGATTCTGGAGCAGTACTTTTAAAGGAAAATGTGCCTCGCGTTGATATTTGCGATGAAAAACCCTCAACGGGCGAATTGCTGTTTTTGAGCGAAAATCGACGATTTTAGTGCGCTTCGAGCCAGTTTTCGCCGAAGCCGACGCTTGCCACCAGCGGAACTTTCAGTTCCATGGCGCCTTCCATCTCGGATTTCACCATCTGGGCCATCGCTTCTACCTGGTCACGGGGGCATTCGAAAACGAGTTCGTCGTGCACCTGCAGCATCATGCGGAGCGGTAGGTTCTCGGCGTTGATCCGCTTCTGGATGCGAATCATCGCAATCTTGATGAGGTCGGCGGCGGAACCCTGCACCGGCGTGTTCACGGCCATGCGTTCGGCCATTTGCGATTCCATGCGGTCGGAGCTGTCGATGCCTGCGATGTAGCGGCGACGACCCGAAAGCGTTTCCACGTAGCCGTCGCGGTGGGCGGCCGCCTTGGTATCTTCGATAAACTGCTGGACGCCCTGGTACATTCCGAAGTAGCCGTCGATGAAGTCCTTGGCTTGCGACATCGGGATTTTCAAATCGCGGGCGAGGCGGAAGGCCGTCATCCCGTAAAGTACGCCGAAGTTCACCACCTTGGCATCGCGCCTCATATCGCTTGTAACGGCGTCTAGGTCCACCCCGTAAATTGCGGCAGCGGTGCGAGCGTGAATGTCGATACCTTCCTTGTAGCTTTCGATGAGCGCGGCGTCACCGCTCAGGTGCGCGAGCATTCTGAGTTCAATCTGCGAGTAGTCCACCGCAAGAATCACGTTGTCCTTGCCCTGCGGCACGAACGAGGCGCGAATCTTCTTACCCAAATCGCTACGCACCGGAATGTTCTGCAGGTTCGGATCGCGGCTCGAGAGGCGCCCAGTCGCGGTACCCCACTGGATAAAGCTCGTGTGAATGCGTCGCGTGTCCGGGTTCACCAGCGTAGGGAGCACCGTGATGTAGGTGCTCTGCATTTTCTTGAGTTCGCGGTACTCGATGACAGAGAATACAATCGGGTGAGGCGCACGGAACGAGAGCTCCTCGAGAACGACCGCATCTGTGCTTCTCTTCTTGATTTCGGGCAGGCCGAGCGTATCGAAAAGCACGTCACCCAACTGTTTGGGGGAACCGATGTTGAATTCGACTCCCGCCATATCGCAAATTTCTTTCTCGAGATTCTCGATGCGGTGCTGCAGTTCCTGTTCCAGCGTCTTGAGGGCGGGAACATCAATCGCGACGCCGACCGTTTCCATCTGGTAGAGAACCTTCAGGAGCGGCATCTCCTGCGTGAAGAAATACTTCACGTAGTCGAGTTTTTCGAGTTCCTTCTTGAGCGGCTCCCACAGACGTAACGTATAGACTGCATCTTCGGCGCCGTATTCTGTGGCGTCCTTGATGGGGGCGCGGTTGAACGTAATCTGGTTCTTGCCTCGACCGATGAGGTTCTCGATGGGAATCATCTCGTGCTGCAGGCGCTGCATTACCTGGTTGTCGAGCCCGAGTCCGGATTGTCCCGGCGAAAGCATCCAGGCGGCAATGAGCGTGTCGACAATGTTCGCGTTGTCTATGTCGGCCTGCGGGATCTTGAACGCGCGGGCGAGAACATGCAAATCGAATTTCGCATTGTGGAACACGAGTTCGCGTGGCGATTGAATCAATTCCTTGAACCAGCTTGCGACCTTGTTGAAGTCGAAGTTGCCGCCCTTTGTTGCGGGGAGCGGGAAACCGATTTCGTCGGTATGTGCAAGCGGGATGTAGTAGCCCTTCGCCGGGTCTGCCGAAAGGCAGAGGCCCACGATGTTGCATTGCATCGGGTCGAGTCCGTCTGTTTCGGTGTCGATGCCCACGGTGCTTGCTGCCGCAAATTCTGCCTTCATCTGCTCAAAAACTTCATCGGTATCAACGCAGACATACGTGGGCAAGTCTTCTACGGGGAAACTTGCAACCGCGAGTTCGCCGTCGCTTACAAATCCCGCCTTGCTCGGGACTTTTTCCAGCAGGCGCAACAGACTGTTGATTTCGTGGTCCTTGAACATCTGCGCGAGCGTATCCACGTGCAGACCGTTGTATTCGAGGGCCTCTAGGTTCCCGTTGAAAGCTCGCTTTGTCTGGAGCGTCACGAGTTCGCGGCTCAGGAAAGCCTTCTCGCGGTTGTTCGCGAGATTGTCGTGCAATCCTTTCTTGGTAATCTTGTCAAGGTTCGCGTACAGATTGTCCATGTCGCCGTAGTCGTTCAGCAACTGGATGGCCGTCTTCGGGCCCACCTTCGGTACGCCGGGTACGTTGTCGCTCGCATCTCCCATGAGTGCGAGGTAATCGCGAATTTTTTCCGGCGGAAGCCCGTATTTTTCGAGCACCTGTTCCGGGCCAAAGTCAATGCCGTCCGCGCCCTTTGTCAGGTGGAAAAGGTGAATCTTGTCCGTCACGATTTGCGACATGTCCTTGTCTTTACTGAGAATCACGACGCTGTCAAATCCCGCCTCGACCGCAGCCACCGCGGTACTTGCCATCACGTCGTCCGCCTCGTAACCCGGTTCCGAAAGCAGCGGGATCCCACTGGCTTCAAGGCTTTCGCCCAGCAGCGGCATCTGCGCAGCCATCTCTTCGGGCATGGGCCCGCGATTTGCCTTGTAGTCCGGGTAAAGTTCGTGCCTGAAAGTCTTCGTATGCGCCACGTCGCGAGCGATCGCAAAGTGCGTGGGCTTGTGCTTTGCCAAAATGCGGAGTACCGCACCCCAGTAGCCGTGCATCATCGACACGTCTTCGCCCTGGCTGTTCTTGAGCGGGTTTTGCGAGTAGGCGTAGAACATGCGGAACGCGAGCGCGTACGAATCGAGCAATAGTAAAGTCTTGGGCATAACCTGAATGTAGAAAAAATATTATATATGTTTCCAATGGAATGTATGGGAAGGATTAGTATATTTCCAAAAAAGGAATTACCATGAAGAACTTTAGCGAAAATATCAAGTACATCGGTGTCGATGACCGCGACTTGGATTTGTTCGAAGGCCAGTACGTGGTGCCCGAGGGCATGGCCTACAATTCGTATG
>CAMJQW010000024.1 GCA_946408125.1 uncultured Fibrobacter sp. | reverse complement strand
CGACAACCACGTTGTCCGGTTCGCACATAGCAATCATTTCATTCACCCAAGTACTAATCTTCGGGTGCTTGATATCGTTAAGAGTAAGACTCATTATGAGCTCCTATAGGTTTAACGTGTTTATTTCGAGATATTTCGAACGCGGTAAAATTTACAAAAATCAAGTTTGCATTGCAGGGGTGGCCATAAAAAATTTGTGCAAAAACACACGGCCATCCGCCACTACCGGTCTGCCCGAATATGCACCAGAAATTGTCCTTCACGATATTTGGCAATTTTTTTGAGAAAAAAGTTTACATTTTGTTGGAAAAAAACGTAGATTACGCATGTATATGTTGAATAGGTAACTCCGAGTTACACAAGAGGTTATATGAGTTGGTCTTATTCTAGGGAACACCAAAAAAACATCCTTTGCATGATCATGGCAGGCGGCCAGGGAAGCCGCCTCCAGCCCCTTACCCGCGACCGCGCCAAGCCGGCCGTGCACTTCGGCGGAACCTACCGCATCATTGACTTCGTCCTGAACAACTTTATCAACTCGGGCATCTTCAAGATCAAGGTGCTGACCCAGTTCAAGAGCGATTCCCTGAACAAGCACATTTCGGCCGCATGGAACCTGAACGCAAGCCTCGACCAGTACGTGGACCTGGTCCCTGCACAAATGCGCACAGGCGACGACTGGTACAAGGGAACCGCCGACGCCATTTTCCAGAACATCAACCTGATTACGGACGAGCGCCCGGATCTCGTCGCCATCTTCGGCGGCGACCACATCTACAAGATGGACATCAATCAGATGATTGATTTCCACCTCTCCCGCGCCGCCCTCTTGACCATCGCCGCCATCCCAGTCCCGGTATCGGAAGCATCCGAATTCGGCATCATTGAAGTCGATGCGGACAACCGCATGATCGGTTTCGAGGAAAAGCCGAAAAAGCCGAAGGAAATGCCCGGCAATCCCGGTTACTGCCTCGCGAGCATGGGCAACTACATCTTTACGAGCAAGTTCCTCGTCCGCGAACTCCTGAAGGGCGCGGAAAGCGGAGCAACCGACTTCGGGAAGCACATCATCCCGAGCCTCTACAAGGAATACCCGGTTTACGTGTACGATTTCAACACGAACATCGTGCGCGGCGAGCAGGCCCGCACCAAGGGCTACTGGCGCGACGTGGGAACGCTCGATGCCTTCTTCGAGGCGAACATGGACCTGTGTTCCGAAAACCCGCCGTTCGACCTGTACAACAACTACTGGCCCATCCGCACGTTCAACTGGAACCAGCCTCCCGCACGATTCTTCGCGGGCGACGGGGATGCCCACCAGGGAGCCGCCATCGATTCCATCGTATCTTCGGGCTGCATCATCGGTGGCGGCACGGTCGTCAAGAGCATCCTCTCCCCCGGCGTATCCATCCAGAAGGACGCGCTCGTCGAGGAATCCATCCTATTCCCGAACGTGACCATCGGCCCGGGCGCCAAGGTGCGCCGCGCCATCATCGAGAAGGGCCTGCATATTCCGGCCGGTTTCCAGATCGGCTACGACCTGGAACGCGACAAGAAGCTATTCCACGTGACCGAATCCGGCATCGTGGTCCTCGCGAAGGATACCATAATTAAGGCGTAACGCTCAAAAAATCCAATTGAAAAAGCCCCAGTCATAAGACCGGGGCTTTGTTGTTGACGTATTGAGGACAAATTACTGTTCTGCGACCGGAGGAGTGATATCGCCAGCACCGCCGCCGAAGCCACCACCGAAGTTGCCGCCTGCGCCGCCACCGAAGCCACTGAAGTCGCCCATGCCGCCTTCGCCGCCACCGAAGCCACTGAAGTCGCCCATGCCGCCTTCGCCACCGCCGAAGCCACTGAAGTCGCCCATGCCGCCTTCGCCACCGCCGAAGCCACTGAAGTCGCCCATGCCGCCTTCGCCGCCGCCGAAGCCACTGAAGTCACCCATGCCACCGAAGCTGGACATATCAGGAGTCCATTCACCATTCGTGCAGATCATGGTCATGGTCATCGGGCCCATTTCCATTTCCTGAGTAGCACCTTCTTCGGTGCACTTCATCATATCCTCCATAGCAGAAGAATCAGCTCCCCACATACCATCAGAGCAAGTCAACGTCACCGCCTTACCCAAAATGGTCGTATCCTTGGTTGCGCCATCCGGAGAGCAACTCATCATATCCATAACGGATGTCGTGTCAACACCCCAGACGCCACCTTGGCAGGTAACTTCCATCTTAATTCCGCCCATATCGGTCGTTTTCTTTGCACCTTCAGTATCGCAGGCTTGACCGAGATCGCCGAGATTGATTTCGGGGCCTACCGCGGAAGAACTTTCGGGAGCAGTATCGCCACCGGAAACACTGGACGAACTTGCCGGAGTAGTATCACCGCCAACATCGGCAGAGCTTGCAGCAGCTTCACCACCATTGGATTCGCTAGAAGTGGCCGTCCCGTCACCACCGGCTTCCGCAGCGCTGGAGGTTCCGCCACCTTCACCTTCGTTGGAGGCGCTGGAAAGGACCGTCTGATCTTCGCCGCCGGCAGCTTCGCCGCTGGCAGAGGTGGAATCATCGCAAGCGACGAATGCGAATGCGGAAGCAATAATAATTGCAAGACCGAGTTTTTTGAAATTCATCTTGATACTCCTTTAAATGATGTTCTTAATATAATAATTTTTACAAGAAAAATCCATTTTTTCGTTATATTACACATTTTTTACATTAATCAAAAAATAATTCTTACACATTTGGTGACCAACGGGAACATTTTCCGCATAATGCACAAAAAAGGCCTGCACCAATGATGCAGGCGTTTAAATTTCAAAGGAACGAATTTTACTTATGGACGACCGTGTTGCAGACCTTGCCGTTTGCAATCTTCACGCCGTTCCAGATGATGGCGTCGCTGATGGAACAACCGGATATCTCGCAGTCATCGCCGATAGACACGTTCGGCCCTATTTTGCAGCCGTGGATTTTGGCATTCTTACCCACGTAACAGGGTGGGATAATCTCGGTCCCTTCGAACTTGAGACTTGCCGAGTTGTCGTTACGGTTAAGCACGTGTGCATTCGTTTCGAGGAGCGTCTCGACGAGACCGCAGTCGAGCCAGCGGGAAACAGGCGCCGTACGGAACTTGCAGCCCTTCTGGATCATCATCTCAAGCGCATCGGTCAACTGGAATTCGTTCTTGGTACGTATATCGTTGTCCATCAAGTATTTAAGGCATTCCTTGAGCACCTTCGTGTCCTTGATGTAGTAGATTCCGACAATGGCCTCGTCGCTCACGAACTCCTGAGGCTTTTCGACCAGGCGTGTAATGCGGCCGTCGCTATCGGTTACGGCAACGCCGAAACGCTTCGGGTCTTCCACCTTGAAGGTGTAGAGGATGTTCTCGTCCGCCTTCGCCAATATGGAAAGGTCGGCTTCGAAAAGCGTGTCGCCGAGAATAATCAGGAGAGGTTCATCGTCGTTTGCATAAGGGAGCGCAAGGCTTATCGCCTCGCCCAGGCCCTGAGGATTGGACTGGACAACGGTACGGACGTTACCCCATTCGGGTTTCATCTTCAGGTACTCGTCCATCTTCTCGGCCTTGTAGCCCGTAATGAAAATCGTTTCGGAGGGATTCAGAGCAAAAGATTCTTCGACAATCCAGTCAATGATTGTCTTTCCAGCAAGCGGCAAGAGACACTTCGGACGGTCCTCGGTGTAAGGGCGGAGCCTAAGGCCATTTCCGGCCACCGGTAAAACAACTTTCATCAAAAAACCTTTATTCTGCTGAATAAACCCGTTTCAGACACCCTAACCACCGCACATTAAAGATAACAAAAAAATATGCGGAAAACCACGACAACTTGTAAACAATTTATCCAAAATGTGAAAATTTTCCATAAAATTAAAAAAAGACCGTTTTCACTAGGAAAACGGCACTTTCGTGGATGATGCAGGGGTCGAACCTGCGACCCGCTGATTAAGAGTCAGCTGCTCTACCAACTGAGCTAATCATCCATTGTCGCTTGGACGCGCACAATAATAGAAAACGGCAAAGCGGTTGTCAAGGGTTTTTCCTGTTTTTTTTCAAAAAAAATTCTCCCGTTTCCCGTCTACCGCATCCAGTCTAATCTATATTGTAGCCATGAGCCTGAATTCTAACCGCGTGGACGCCTACCTGGCCTTCCTGGGAGTGGAGAGGAACCTTTCCCCCAAGACCATCCAGAGCTACCAGGAGGACCTGCGGCATTTCGTGGACTGGCTCGACGAAATCGGGCTCGACCTGAAGGATTTGACTCCCGAAAAGCTCGACGAATTTCTGACGTTCACTGCCGGACGGGAGGAATACTCCCCTACCTCGGTCGCGAGACACTTTTCGAGCCTGCGCGGGTTCCTCAAGTACATGCAGAAAGAAGGCGATTACGGCTACAGCACCGAATCGATGCTCGAACGCCCGAAGCTCGGGCACTACCTGCCGCAGTACCTGACCCGCGAAGAAATCGACAGCGTATTCGAGAGCGCCGCAAACGGCAAGAATCCCCTCCGCGACACGGCACTATTCGAACTCATGTACAGCGCGGGACTCCGCATCTCGGAAACGCTCGGCATCAGACTTTCGCAGCTCGACCTGGACAACGAGTGGCTCACGCCCATCGGCAAGGGCAACAAGCAGCGCCTAATCCCGCTCGGGAGCAAGGCGAAGGAAAATCTCCGCGCCTGGATCGAGGAAGGACGTCCGCTCACCCATCCCACCGCGGACAACATCATTCTAAACGCGCACGGGAAACCCATGAGCCGCATGGGCGCCTGGAAAATCGTGCAGTTGCATACGATGCATTTAAGCAAGCAGGTCTCGCCGCACACGTTCCGGCATAGCTTTGCCACGCACTGCCTGGAGGCGGGCATGGACCTGCGCGTGCTGCAGGAACTGCTCGGGCATGCCGACATCAGCACCACGCAGATCTATACGCACATCGACAAGGAATTCATCAAGCAGGAACACCGGCAGTTCCATCCCAGAGAAAATAAAGACCGCACGGGCTGAAAAGACCGCGCGGGCTAAATTCAGGTTAGCTGATGTGGTCTGCCCGTGCTCTCGCCGACACGCCTTGTTAATACAAGGCGCTTTCGGCTCACAAAAGACCGCGCGGGCTAAATTACGGTTAGCTGATGTGGTCTGCACGCGCGGACAGCGCTACTTGAACTTCGCGATGAACTTGGAGACGGAGGTTGGCGTGACGAGGCGCGGATTCGCCTTGGAGCCGTCTTCCCAAGCCTCAAAGACGGAGCCATCCGTCGGGACAGCCATAAGGAGCATGTCGTTATCGGCGAAGAACTTTCCGGTATAGCTGCTGCTCGGGAGCGTCATGCCGTCCAGGAGCACCTTGCCCTTCCCCGTCACGGAAATCGAGACAGAAATATCGCTCCCTAGAGCGAATTCGCTGCGATATTCATTACGGACTGTCGACGTCCTGGTCTGCGCATAAGACTTGAGGGTCGATCCGGTCTTGTCGAAGGAATGCTCGTTCCTCGGGAACCTCTGCATGTCGCGATCCATTTCCGTCCCGGGAATCGTCGCCGTCATATTGTCCACGGCCGCGGCAAGCTTGTCATACGAGAGGTAGTAATCGAGCATGACGGCGGAATGGTTGACGAAGAGCCGCCTGAAATCGGGATTCTGGCTCAGCTTGATGTAGATTTCCGCAAAGCAATGTTCCCCGTAGCACAGGTTCGTACCGCCACGCTTTATCCAGCTGAACATGTTGTGGTCCATATAATCAAACCCTCTAACGGCCCAGTCCCAGCCGAACCCGTGGTCCAAATCGAACACGAGGAACTTGAAGGGCTGATCCGCCGTATTCCAGGCACGAACGTTATTGTCGGGCCAGTCCCCGTTGTGGTAATAGATTTCGGCGGCCATGTAATCCGCATAATTACCGACATCCATCATGGTCGAGAGCTTCGTATAGGCGGCCGTATCCACCGAGAAGTCATGCGCATGGATAAAGTCAAGCATCGCGACATAGGAATCCGTAGTCCCGCCGCTGGCGGTCACTTCCGTCTTGATGTGCTTCACCATGTTCACTTCCTTGGAATCGATGCCGTAGTTCGTCTCGACGTAATGCTCGTTCAGGCGTTCGCGCAGGTCATGGATGCCATAGTATGCGCCATTGTAGAAGACCACCACCTGGCGGCTACGCTGGTAATCCACCCCACTCCCTTCCAGCAGACTCGAAAGCACGGGATCCTCGATGTAGTCGCCTACAAAGCGGTTGCCGTTGTTGCGCAGGTTGAACGCCTTGAACTTGTTGTCATCGGGTCTAGTCTTGAAAAGCGAATACTTGAGACGGCCGTCCTGGTATTCGTTCTTCATCTTGATGGCGACGGACTTCTTGGCCCTGTAGCGGCTCCACTGACCGATAATGGAAAGTCCGGCATCGATCTGCCAGCTTCTTTTTGCGGAAGAGCTGCCGTTCTCGAAATACTCCACATGCACGGGAAGTTCTATGTCGCGCCAGTAATTGGCCTCGTAGCACGGTTCCGAGCAGTAGCTCACGCCCTGGCTGTAATAGCCGTCCCGAGAATCGAACATGCTGTATGGGTCCACGCTTATGGACACGACGGGCATGGAGACCGTCTCGTTGATAAAGAACGTATGGCTGGACGTGCGCGCAATCGAGTCGCCAATGAATTCCGCACAGCGCGCCACCGTATTCTTGGTGACCTTGTAGGGAGTCTTGAATTCCACAGTAGAGGCGGTAGGCATGGAGCCATCGAACGTACAACGAATTGTTCCTCCGTACTGCGGCACAGGTACGGGAATCGTAAGATCGCTATAGAACCCTGCTGGCGGAAGCAAGCGCGCCTTCGAGGCATCGGCATACTCCTCGCTCGCATATACGGAATCCGGAGCCATTTCGGCAGAGCTCCTGACAGAACTGGACGAAGCTACGTCGGACTTGCCGGAACTGCTCATTTCCCCGGAACTGCTCAGCTCTTCAGAGCCGCTGGAATTTCCGGAACTGGACGAATCATCGCCCGAAGAACTTGAACTTTTAGAAGAGCTGGAACTACTTTCGGGAGCAAGCTCCTTCATGAACCAGGCATAGAGGGTATCCGATTCGGCGATGCTATCGGGAAGGAACAGTTTCTCGGAACCGTCCAGCACTTCGACGGTATTCCATTCATCCATATTGTCGTCGCTGCACGACGCAAGAACCAGGAGGGAGGAGGCAAGCAATATCTTTTTTGACGAAAGCATATCAATTTCCCTCCGGATTTTCCGGGATTTCCGAAATTTCCACATTCACCGCACGGCAAACCACGCTCAATTCCAAGCCATCCTTATCCGTGACCGATACGGTCGGCGTGTATTTTCCGGATTCAGAGAAGGAGGCCGATGCAACCGCCGGATTTTCAGGGTCAGGCTTTACCAGATCGCTCCATACGTAGCTATAGGGAGCAGTCCCTCCGCATTTCGAAACAGTCCAGCTGACTTTCGACGCCCCACTTTCCGGATCGTGTGAAACATCAAAATCACACGAACAGGTCGTCACCGTTTTCGGCTTTACCGTCAAATTAGAACAGGTGAACGACATTTCGGAGTCAAGATCCTTATTGATTACCAATGTTGCCGTCACTTCGCCCGCCGTCTCGTACTTTATCGTGAAATCCTCCTGTTGAGACGTGACAACATTACCATCTGCATCCATAGAGGTCCAGTTGTAAGATTGTATGCTTCCGAAGGCATAAAGCGACGCAAAATAGAGCGACCATTCTACGAACTCCCCGACTTCGGATTCATTCCGGTCCGGGCTGCAATAGGCATATATAAAGGTTGCGTCCCCGCAAGTAACCCTCTGCGTGTTTCCATCGGCATTCGTAACAATTACCTCGGGCGAAGGATTGTCAGAATACGAGTAGGTCCGCTCCGCATAGCTCGGATCGGTTTCAAGCGGAGTGAAATAATCTTCCCAGGAATATGTCAACGGAGTGGCGCCACCAGCATCGCAGCCGGTCACGTGCCACCTGTATTTCACGTCGTCCACATAAAGATTGTTCGATTCCGAAATAAGTTCCGGATTACCGCAAGTACAGCCTGTCAGAGGCCTCTTGTTTACCGTCACGTTCCAGCAGCTCGCCTCATATTCATCTTCGAGACCCTTATTCAGCGTTACCTTGGCTCGCAAACTGGGTGCCTTCGTCAGCTCCGTTTCGGGGTTCTTTTCCGTACTGGTTGCAATCGGAGTGTCATTCCCGTCTTCGAAGAAAGACCAGTGATACGTCGACGGGTTATAATTATCCCCAACCGAGACGGACCATGTCACGGATTCCCCGATAGTCCCTGTATCCTCGTCAGGGGCACAAAAGATGTACAAGACATCCGCATCGGCGCAAGTAGGCGTCTGCGTCGCACCATACCGGTTCGAAACCGTCACCGTAGGCGATGTAGTTGCCGAACTCCCAAAGTACAACATCGCAACCGTATCTTCCGCAATCATGTCGATATAGTTGACATCTAGCGTAAGATTCCAGTCATAGGATAAATCTTCGCCGCCGCTTTCGCACCCGACGATTGCCCATCTTTCTACAACGGTTCCTTGAATCCCGATATTATTTGATGAAGAACGCAATTCCGGCCCTCTGCAGGAGCAACCTTTCACGTTCGGCACCACGGTCAAATCGGAACACGAGAGCGTCACCTCGTCCTTTTCCCCTTTGTTCAGGGTCACGCGCGCCGTGGCCGTACCGACGTTATTATAAACATCTTTCGGATTACTTGCCGTACTTTCAAAAACGCTTTTCCCGTCTTCAATCCTCCAGTTGTACGAGCTCGCCGAATATGGTTTATTGTCGACAAACACCGACCACGTGGCGGAACTATCCTGGATGACTCTGTTTGATGCAGCCGTAGGGCCGCATGATACGCGTGTCGCCTTGCAGAGCGTATCACCATCAAAGATGGCCGTATAGGTCGTAAACGGAGAAGGCTCCTTGTCGAAAATCTTTTTCATTCCCGTAGCACCGGCAATCCAGCGATATCGCGTGTAATCCTTGTTTTCGTAATAATCATGCGATGTATAGGAACTGTACGGCGTCATTAACGAAATGCTCGAATATCCATCGTCCGAGACGACATTCACATAGAATGACGCAAGATCCTGGTTTGCACCACCTTGATAGGTCATATTGAATTCCGATGCATTCATAGAACAGGTGAACGAAAGGGGCCCCGTCACGGCGACCGCCGTGCAGACGGGTTCCATAGTCGACCCGTCGCTATTGTACACTGTCAAAGACGGTGCGAAGCTCCCGAGTCCCGGAGGCAGCCAGGTCGAGAAAGAATCCAATCTGATGGGAGTATCACCCCACTCGTAGTGGAATGGTGCCCCGCCCGAACAGCCCGTCACGGTCCACTCGACCGGCATGATTTCGGAATCATCCTTCACCAGCATCGAAAGACGTTCCGGCGTACACTTGCAACCCTTTATCGGTTCACCGACTACATTCACACTTGTACACACAATGGTATCACTGGCAGATTCAAGGCCCTCGTTCACGATAAGTTCGGCCTTGAACAAGCCACCCTTTGCATACTTGACCACCGGCGAAACGCTGCTACTGTTCTTGGGCGATGCCGATTCATCGAAAATCCAGTTAAACGTCAGTGGCGTGCCGCCCAGGTTGTAGAAGGTGTACGTCACCTCGTCGCTCTTGGTTGCTTCCTTGACCGAGGCCATACAGACACCGCGAACCTTGGTGCCATCATCAACTGGCGTGGAGGCCGAAGAAGACGAATCGATTTTTTTCGAGGAGGAACTCCCCTCCTTGACCGACGAGGAGCTTCCATTCGTCTTTGAAGAGGAACTCTCCTTTGTCGTTGAAGAGGAGCTTTCCTTTGTATCTGAAGAACTTTTCGCGGAACTCGAAGAGGAGGTTTTCGTCGAAGACGAACTGACCTGCTTGCCGCCCTTGTACCAGACGCCATCCTTGCATTCGTATGCGGTTCCCTTGCTCAAAACATATACGTAGTTTCCATTCTCGGTACACATCGGGAGATCGCTTTCCGAAACGACCTTGTCCAGAACATTCACCCACTCCTTCGAGGTGCAGGACACAAGGTCCTTCCCGACCACGGAGAGCGAGCCCTCGCGCGAGGTATTGCAATTTTTCAGGAAATCAGCCGAAATGACGGTATCCTGGATGACTGCTGAAATAAAGCATTCGACAAAATCGCTTTCCGCAAAAGTCGATTTTCCGTCAGGGCCGAACCACACGCCAGATTTGCAACGGTAGACCTTGCCGTCCGAAACCGTAAGGGACGTCATTCCCTCCCGATCATCGTCGCAGGCCGGAATATTGCAGACGCCACCTACGATTTTATCAAGCAGCAACCATCCACCCGAAAAACACGCATAGTACTCACCGGAAACATCGGCTACCATTCCCCGATAGTCATCAATGCATTCGGGAAGATCGTCAATGGACGCAAACTTCTTTGCGGAAATGGAATTGCCTTCCTTCCCGGACACGCTAGATTCATCATCGCCGCATGCAATCAATAAAAAAGAAACGAGCAGGACGTGCGGGAACGTCGCTAGAAAAGATCGGGTCCACCTAAACACAAAAACCTCCGCAAATATAGTTCTACAAATTTAGCTTTTCACCGTTTTCTTTTGGAGAAAACTCGCTTTGGACAGCCGACAATCGACCCTCCCCAACATGTAAGCAAAAAGAAAGTTTTTTACAAACAATCTCCAAATGGGAAAAATTTCTCATAATTCTACCTTTGACGTTCATTCCAGAGGGAACCAATGAAATTGAGCAAGTATCCTAGCGCCATCGCCTTTTTGCTTTTTGTCTTCTGTAGCATCTTCGTACAGATGGGGCTTTTCGTCCACTTCCAGCGTTGGCTATCCTTTTCTTTCGAAGGGTCTGCCTTCTGGTGGCGCAGCATGTTGCTCCAGTTCGCCATATTCGCACCGAGCATCTTCATGATGCCTGCGGCAAGCTACTTCGCAGGTCATTACCGCAAGGGACGTGTCATAGCCTGGGCATCGGTGGGAATGCTCGCTTCCGTCATCGCGATTGTCGTATGCTACGTGGCGGGTGCGGAATGGGTCGCCTACGGACTCCTCGGCCTGTACGGGATTTTCCTCGCGATACTCACTCCGGCAAAGCTCGGTATCATGAAGGAAATGGTCGAAAGCGAAGACCTCGTGAAAATCAACTCCTGGTATATGGCGCTTTCCGCCCTCGGTACGGCATGCGCGGCATTTTTCGCCATGGGACTTTCGGGCAGGCCCGATTCTCCCGTCAGCATTGAACTCACCCTCTGGATTTACCTCGGCCTGAGCGTCATCACGACCATTGCGGGATTCTGCATCCGCGTGGGGGCCAAGCACGATTCGCTCAAGCTCCGCTCCCCCATGCGAAACTTCTCCGCCACGTGGAGCCACCCCATCGTACGACTTTCCATCCTCGGTCTTTCCGCCTTCTGGGGCGTCACGCAAATTTTCCTGATCCTCATCCAGAACATGACCGATATGCTCAATACGGCCGTCATTCCCGTTTCGATGTTCTTCGCCACGCTAGGCTATGTCTTCGGCGCCCTTTCGGCAAGCTGGGCATCCAAGGGATTCGTCGAGACCGGATTCATCCCGTTCGCAGCGGCCGCTTCGGCCATCACGATGTTCGCCCTGCCCTTCGTACATAACGGTTGGCTTCAGGCAATCCTTTACGGCATTATCGGCTTCAGCACCGGAGCCGCATACGTCATCCTGCGCACCGTCATCCAGAATTTCACGCGTCCCGACACCGCCGGGCGCATCCATGCGGTCGCAAACTGCATCCAGATGGCATTCCTCGTGCTCATCATGGGCGGCCAGACGTTGCTCCTCATCTTTACGCCGGTAACGTTCGACCAGTGCTTCATGATCCTCGCGGTCATCCTGGCGCTCACCTTCATCACGAACCTCAGGCAGACCCCGATTGCGCTTCTGCGCGCAACGCTCCGCTTTGCCTTCGCATTCGCGTTCCGCTACCGCGTCAAGGTGATGGGCGTGCAGAACATTCCCGAAACGGGCCCGCTACTCCTCGTGGGTCCGCACTTCAGCTTTATTGACTGGGCCGTTCTGCAAATGTCGAGCCCGAGGCCGCTCCGCATCGCAAGCAACCGCAATACCTTCGCCGATTGGTACCAGCGCTGGTTCAAGCACGGCAAGTCCCTCATCAACATCAACCGCAGAGACCCCGAGCCCGCCATGACCGAAATCCGAAAGGCGCTCCTCGACGGTGAAGCAGTCGTCATCTTCCCGGAAGGCGAAGTCTCGAAGACCCCGTTCGTATCCGCCTTCTCGCTCGACTACTCCAAGGCCATCGAAGGTACCGGCGCACAGATCGTGCCTTTCTACATCCAGGGACTCTGGGGAAGCCGCTACAGCCACGCCTCCGAAAGCGTGAACCGTCCGCAGTCCTTCAATCGCGTCATCAGCGTGGGCTTCGGCAAGGCACTCCCCGAAAAAACACCCGAAGAGACCATCCGAAAAGACCTGCAGTACCTGGGAACCGATATCTGGAACCTCGCCATGGACCACTCGGAATCGATTATCCCGCTCTGGTTCAAGGCCATGCGCAAGCGCCGTTCGCGCGTCATCCTCATCGACCCTGCAGGCCACCACGTGAACGGCTACGGCATGATTCGCCTCTGCCATTACTTCGGCAAGAAAATCAAGGCGGTCACCAAGAACGACCGCAACGTCGGTTTCATGCTCCCCACGAGCCGCGACGCCGCCCTCGGCATCATCTCGATTCTCGGTATCGGCAAGACGAGCGTCAACTTGAACTATTCCTCCCCCGTCGACACCATCCTCGGCTGTATCGAAAAGGCTGACGTCAAAACCGTAGTGACCACGCATGCGTTCTACGAAAAGCTCTGCGGCAGGAACGTGGCTTTCGGCCAGATTGCCGAAAAATGCCAGATGATATACCTAGACGAAGAGGAATCGAAGATTTCGAACATCTCGCGCCTCGTGGATTCACTGATCATCTTCACGATGCCCAAGGCTTTGCTGAGACGCCTCTGGTTCAAGGCAGCCAAACTGAACGACGATGCCGTCATCCTCTTCAGTTCCGGTTCCGAAGGCACCCCGAAGGGTGTCGAGCTCACGCACAAGAACGTGATTTCCAACGGGCAGCAGGGCGACCACATCATCAAGCTGCGCCGTACCGACGTAATGACGGCTCTCCTCCCGCTGTTCCACTCGTTCGGATTCACGCTTACCTTCATGATGCCCCTTTTGGACGGAGTGCCGATGGTGCTCTGCCCCGATCCGACCGACATCAAGACGCTCGCCCGCGTGTGCGCCCAGTACAAGGCGACCATCATGATGGGCACACCCACGTTCCTCCGCGCCATCGTCGTAAGCCGCTGGGTGCACCCGATGTGCCTCGATACGCTCCGCTATGTGATTGCCGGTGCCGAGAAACTCCGCCCCGAACTGCGAGAAACGTTCAAGCTCAAGTTCGGCAAGGACATCTACGAAGGCTACGGCTGTACCGAGCTCACGCCGCTCGCCACGCTCAACGCCCCGAACGCGTTGCTCGATGACTTCCTCACCCTCGAAAAATGTACCGACCTGACGAGCATCGGCCTGGGCGTCCCCGGTTCCATCGCCGCAATCATTGATCCCGAAACCAATGAGTTCGTAAACCAGGGCGAAGAAGGCATGCTCGTAGTCACAGGCCCCCAAGTGATGAAGGGCTACCTAAAGGACCAGGAAAAGACAGACAACGTTGTCCTCAACATTGATGGAAGGCGCTGGTACAAGACCGGCGACAAGTGCAAGCTCACTCCCGACGGATTCGTCCAGATTCTCGGACGTTACAGCCGATTCGCGAAACTCGGCGGCGAAATGATTTCGCTTACCGCCGTAGAACTGCGCATCAGCGAAACGAACATCCTGGAAGGCACGGAATTCGCCATCACGGCCGTTCCCGACTCCGTCAAGGGCGAACGCATTGTGCTGCTCGTCAAGGGCGAAGGCGATGCCGAAGAAATCGCACGAAAGTTGCGCAAGTCGGGCATGCCGCCGCTGATGCTCCCGGGCTCCGTATTCTACGTGCCCGAAGTGCCGAAACTCGGCAGCGGCAAGTGGGATTTCTCCGGGATGAAAAAACTCGCAACCGAGCTCGTCGAAAACCGCAACAAATAAAGGACCGTTTTCACGGTCCTCAATTCTCGCCTGGCTATTTAGGAATAGCCTTATTACTTGTTTTTGTTCACGATCAAGGTCTTTGCCTTGAAGGTTTTCTTGTCAATCCACTTGACCATCAGGGAAACCTTGTTGTCCTTGTCGAGGGCGGCCCAATACTTCTTGAGCGTGTCTTCGGCATTGTCGAAGATCGGCATCAGTTTCGGGAATCCGTTAAAGCTAGGAATCGGGCTGCCGTCGGTTTCGTACGTGCTGATGAAGTGGCCAAGACCCGGCAAAGCCTTCTCGTATTCGAACGTCATGCGTTCGCAGCCGGCGTCTTCGCAGTTGTTACGGCTCTTGAGGATGGAGAGCTTGTACACGGCGGGCTGGGCGTTCTTGTAGTGGATGCCCGAGATGCGCGGCGTGAAGTTCGGGGCGTCGTCTTCGTACTGGCGCGTAGCGAGAGCGCTCTCGAAGGTACCGCCAAGCTTGATGGCGTTATAAATCGTATCGGTTTGGTCGCCGTTCGTGATAATCTGGACGTCAGCCGTGTGGCGTGCCGGGTAGTAGATAATCAGGTGCGGATCCGTGAGCTTGGATTCGTCGAAGGCCTTCGTCTTCATGAAGCCGGTCTTGGATTCCATTTCGAAAACGCGGTTGCGGCTGTTGACGCTACGGCCCATGATCCAGTAGACCTGCACGTAGGACTTGCCGTCGGCGCTTTCGCCGAGAATGATGCCACGGCCGGGATACGGATTCTTGGAGAGGGCCTTGAAATTCTGTTTTGCTTCGTCTGTGTAGTTCATAAGAGTCTACCTTTTCGGGTTATAATTGTTCATGAGCACCATGGCGACGGCGACGCAGAGCATCACCACGCTGCCGACAATGACTTGCTGGCGGTGGTTGTATTCACGCTTGACGTAACTCGGATTCTCTTCGTTGAGTTCCTGGAGGGTCGGACCCTGGTTCAGCTTGGTCGAGTCGACGCCGTAAGTTTCCGCGATTTCTTCGTCGGTCATGTTCAGCGTACTGACGTAGGCGCTGTCGTACTTGTCGAGCTTGTCTGCGGCAAAAGACGCCCCTGCAGAAAGGAGCGCTATAAGCACAGCAAGAACGAACTTATTCATTATTCCTTCGCGAGCTTATCGAGGATCTGGTTCACGAGGCCCGGGTTGGCCTTGCCACCGGACTTGCGCATGGTCATACCGACCAAGAAGCCCTTCAGCGCAACCTTGCCAGCCTTGAATTCGGCGAACTGGGCAGCGTTTTCGGCACAGACAGCACGGACCACTTCTTCGATGGCTCCGGTGTCGGTCACCTGCACCAGGCCCTTTTCCTTCACGATGGCTTCGGGATCCTTGCCGGTTTCGAACATCTCGGCGAAGACCGTCTTTGCAATCTTTCCGTTGATGGTGTTGTCGGCGATGAGGTTCACGAGCTTGCAGAGGTCTTCGGGCTTGATCTTGAGGGCGGAGAGACCACCTTCCAGTTCCTTCACCTTGGCGAGGAGTTCGGTAATCACCCAGTTGGCGAGCACCTTGCCGTTCTTGCAGTTCTTGGCGGCGGTGTCGTACCATTCGCTCACGTCGCGGTCTTCGGTAAGCACCATGGCGTCGTATTCGGAAACACCGAAATCGTCCATGAAGCGCTTGCGGCGGGCATCCGGCAGTTCCGGAAGCGTGCGGCGAATTTCTTCCACAAAGGCCGGGTCAGTCACGAGGCGGACCATGTCCGGTTCCGGGAAGTACTTATAGTCGTGGGCGTCTTCCTTGCTGCGGATGACGATGGTCTTGTCCGCATTGGGGTCGTAGCGCTTGGTGCACTGTTCCACTTCCTTACCGGCATCGAGGGTCGAGGCCTGCAGGTTCATTTCGCAGTAGAGAGCCTTTTCGAGGTTCGTAAAGCTGTTCAGGTTCTTGATTTCGGCGCGGATACCGAACGGAGCGTCTTCGCTGGCACGGAGAGAGATGTTGCCGTCGCAGCGCATGTTGCCGTTTTCCATGTTGGCGTTGGAAACGCGCGTGTATTCGAGCGTCTGCTTGATCTTCTTCAAAACGAGCACGGCTTCTTCGGGGCTACGGATATCCGGTTCGGTCACGATTTCGCAGAGCGGAGTGCCGCAGCGGTTCGCGTCGAAGTGGGAATCGGTCGGGCTCATGTCGTGGATGAGCTTACCGGCGTCTTCTTCCATGTGGATACGGGTAATGCCCACGCGCTTCTTGGTGCCGTCTTCCTTGACGATTTCGAGCCAGCCGTTCTTGCAAATCGGGTGGTCGTACACCGGAAGTCCGCCCGTCTGGGTAATCTGGTAGCCCTTCGGCAGGTCCGGGTAGAAGTAGTTCTTGCGGGTCCACATCGCGTTCAGGTCGATTTCGCAGTTCAGGGCAAGGCCCAGGCGAATGGCGTATTCCACCGCCTTCTTGTTCGGCACGGGCATGGCACCCGGCATACCGAGGCAAACAGGGCAAACGTGCTTGTTCGGGGTCGTATTCACTTCGATTTCGCAGCCGCAGAACATCTTGGTTTTGGTTGCAAGCTGGCAATGGATTTCAAGACCGATAACAGGACAATAGTTGGACATAAAAACTCCGTAATTTTACGGGGAATAAAATAGAAATTTTTGGGCTAGACTTCGTCCAAAGTCACGACGAGGGCATCCGAAAGGCTGCGGAAATTCGCACATTCGGTAAGGATGCAGTCAGCGCCGTTCACGAACGCGGTCGCCAAGCGCAGGGACTCCGCTTCGGAAATCTTGTGGTTCGTGCGGGAAGCCGCGGCAAACAGCTCGGCGGCCTTTACAGAAACCTCGGCATCTACCGGGCACACCTTCACGTTCTTGGAATGCTCGAAGAACTCGCGGTACTGGCGCGCCAGCACGCCTTCGCCATTTTCAAAGGCACGGCGGCTAATCTCAAACAAAGTAACGGAAGAAACAAGAACCTGAACGTTCTTCTCGTACACCATGTCGAGTACGCCCGACACCGCCGGGTAGTAATCAGGATGCATCTGCAACAGCCGGACCAGCGGGCCGGAATCCAGAAAAAGAACGCGGCTCTGTCCGATGTCCCTTATCACTCGTAGATTTCCATGTAGGCGGTCTCTTCGCGCATACCGGCACGCATCATCTTGAAGCGTTCCGCCTTCGGGTAGAAATACCAGAACATCCACTCGCCCGCCATGTCGGTGCGCTTGGTCTTGATGATGACGGGCTTTTCGCCCTTGTAGAAGTCGCGCTTGTGCGGAATCACGTGTTCGAAAGGCCTATAGGTGTGCACGTCCTCGCCCGCCTTGCGTTCGATAAAGCCGTTGCCACCCTTGCTCCAGGTGATGGTCACCGGACCGTTGTCGTCCTTGACCTTCTCGCAGCTGTCGAAACCGCTACCGCACCAGAGGTACTTCTTGAACTTGAATTCCTGCTCGGGCATGTTGAAGGTGTCGACCTTGCGGGTATTTCCCTTGTACACATTGTACTCGCCCTCCAGCTTGTACGGGCCCGCATTGTAGTCGTTGCAGCCGCGCTGGACCACTTTCACCTGGAAATTGTTCAGGCCGATATCCACGTTGCAGCCGTCTTCCTGGAAACTCAGGCGTGCATGCCCGTTCGTTTCACGGATTTCGAGGTTACCCATCTCGATTTCGGCGCGGTTCCCCTCGGGACCGTTCTGGATAATCACGTTGAAATAGCGCGGGTTCGTCGGGGACTTGCGGAGAAACACGCTACCCGTCTTCGAAGCGTATTCGCCACTGATATCCTTGGATTCCTGCTGAAAACGGGCAAGATCGGCACGTTTTGCCCAAAGTTTTCCAAACTTGCAGTCGATCGGGACGAACTTGGGCGGTTCGGACGGTTCCTTTTCGACCCAGGTCACGACCTTCCTCTTCTTGACCTTCGTCTTGGGCTTGCCCTTCTTGTCCTTTACGACGTTACCCTTCTTGTCCCTGACCTCTTCCTTTTCCTTTACCCAGGTAACCTTCTGCACCTTTTCGGGCGGAATCGGGAGTTCCTTGACCCAGTCGGCCTTGTAGAGCTTTGCCGCCGGCGTGGATTCGTCGATTTCGTTCCCTACTTTTTTATAGACAAACAATGCATCATCGGAAAAAGCTACGGTGACCATCAAAACAAATGCAATAACAAAAAACTTCTTCAAAATTGACCTCATTTGCCGTATAAGTTAACATTTTACACGCGAATAAAACACTTTGCCGTGTAAAACGTTTGTAATTTACTACAATTTTAGTCAATAGAATTACAAGGAGATCAACAAGATGAAAAAAATGTTCCTCGCAACATGCATCCTGGCGGCAAGCGCTTTCGCTGCGCCTCAGGAAGCACCCAAGGCAGCAGCCCCCGCTGCCGCTCCTGCAGCTGAAGCCCCGAAGGCCGAAGCAGCAGCCCAGCCTGCAGCAGAAGCCGCCGCACCGGCAGCCGAAGCACCCGCTGCCGCTCCTGCAGCCGCTCCGGCAGCAGAGGCCCAGCCCGCTGAAGCAGCACAGGCAGCCCCTGCCGACTCCGCTGCTCCGGCAGTAGCCGAAGCCCAACCGGCAGCCGAAGCCGCTCCGGCCGATTCCGCCGCTCCGGCAGTCGCCGAAGAAGCCGCTCCTGCAGCCGAAGTTGCAGCCGCCGAACCGGAACAGAAACCTGCCAAGAAGAAAAAACGCAAAAAGAAAAAATTGATCGAGAAGCCCGTCGTCGAGACTCAGAGCCTCGCTTTCGACATCCAGGCTGACTTCGAATTGGAAGCCGGCAAGGTATTCTGGGCTACCGAAGACGACCCGTACGGCGACAACCTCGAGACCTGGAACGGCGAAGCCAACTTCGCAGTCCTCGCCGAAGGTGAAGACTTCAAGGGCAAGATCGGTGTCGCCTTCTATCCGGGCGACCTCCGCATGAGCGACGACAACCTCGACAAGAGGGCCAAGAAGGAAGCCCTCCGCGAAGGATCCGACGACGGCGTCGAAGATTACTTCAGCCTCGACGAAGCATGGGCCATGCAGAACACCGATAACTTTGTATTCAAGGTCGGTCGTTGGGATAACACCGACAAGAACGGTGACTACTTCGGCGGATACGTCGACGGATACCTCACCGGCTTCATGTCGACCCAGCCCTCCGAGAACCAGTTGCAGTTCGGCTTCACCCCGACGGACAACCTCGACTTCTTCGTCTCTCTCATCAGTGGTTCCCCGAACCTCGACAAGGGCGACATCCGCGCCGCATTCAACTTCCATGGTCTTGAAAGCCTCCACGACCTGAACGTCCAGCTCGCCTACCGCAGCAACATCTTCGACAAGGTCTACGATGCCGATGTTGACGTGGTTCACAACGCCTCGCTCAAGTTCAAGCTCCCGATCGTGAAAAACACCTTCAGCATCTTCGCCGAAGCGGGCCTCCTGAACATCGACCCGAACGACGACATGGTCATCCCGGTCACGGGCGGCCTCGCATTCGAAACGAAGATTGTTGACCGCATCATCCTCGAAGGTGAATGGCTCAAGGACCGCGACGAGCACGAAGACTTCCAGTCCCTCGGAGCCAAGCACGTCAAGGACGTTCTCGGAGCACTCTACCTCGAGAAGGCCTTCACGGACCGCTTCAGCCTCTCTGCCGGCTTCCACAGCTACGGCTGCACGAGAGACTTTATGCTCTCCGGCAACCTCGTCGGCCGCATCAACTAAGCTAAAGCTCGAAAAAACTAAATCGCCTCCGGCATGCGCCGGGGGCTTTTTTATATACGGTTAAGCCGGTACGAAAGCCTATGCGAATGTGGGCAATTGTTGCAACGGAGCGAAACGTCGCGATGAGGAATCTAGAACAAAGTAACGCACCGCATCGCCCAGGGCGAGCATCACGTACTTCGGGGTCAGCACCTTAAGGTAGCGGTTCAGTTGAACCTGCAAACCTTCCCATGTGTATTCACCGGGGGCCTTGCATTCTACGAGAAGCCAGGGATGGCTGAGGTCCCCGCCATCGCGAAAATCATGCACCACGATATCGACGCGATCGTCTGTCTTGGGGTCAATGGCGCACAGGCCGAACTCCACCGTCATCAGGTGAGCAGGAACCTTGACCTCATCCAGCAGGAACTGGATGGTCGCCTGACGCACGTGTTCTTCGGGCGTGGCGGGCACATCCTTCTTGCGGATCGGGTCGTATATCATTCCGTGGGTCATGGTCTGAATATAGAAATCTAAACGAGATGACAAAACTAAACGAAACCCTTGACAACACCGCACAGCAGAAAGTATATTTCTGCACATGAACAAAATCTTTGGACAGAACTTCATCGCAGCAGCAGCGATTGCAGCAAGCCCGGCAGCAGCCCGAGCTATTATGGGGCTGTCCAGAGAAACCAAGATCTGTAAAGCATAACGCGAAAAAAAACAGAGCAAAAGTTTCAAGGGCAGCCCCGTAGAAGGCTGTTTTTTTATTTACCCCAATTTTAACCACTAACCACAGGGATCGGAAATTCTTACCTAGATCCTTCGCCCTTTACAGGGCTCAGGATGACACTGAGTTGAAAATCAAGGCTCTGGATGGCGTTGAAGCAACATTACAGGATGATTATTATTCTATAATTACGCAGTAAAATTTGAGAATTTTCGATACCTATACAGGAGCATAAAATGCGCAGAAGACTTTTGAGCGAAGGAGCCAAGGAACTCTCTTACGAAATCCGCGAGATCGTGAAGAAGGCGAACCAGCTCAAGGCACTCGGCCTCCCCATCCACTGGGAAAATATCGGCGACCCCATCGAAAAGAAGTGCCAGTTGCCCGACTGGATCAAGGAAATCGTGGTCGACCTCGTCAAGACGAACCGCAGCTACGGCTACTGCCCCTCCAAGGGCATGCTCGAGACCCGCGAATTCCTGGTAAAAGAGAACAACAAGCTCGGCGGTGCACAGATCAACGTCGATGACATCCTGTTCTTCAACGGCCTCGGTGACGCCATCGCCACCATCTACGGCCTGCTCTCGATGAACACCCGCATCATCGGACCGGCCCCGGCCTACTCCACCCACAGCTCCGCCGAAGCGGCCCACGCCCACACGGCCCCCATCACCTACAGCCTCCAGCCCGAGAACCACTGGTATCCGGACCTCGAAGAACTCGAGAACAAGGTGAAGTACAATCCGAGCATCGCGGGCATCCTCATCCTGAACCCGGACAACCCGACCGGCATGGTCTACCCGCTCGACATTCTCAAGAAGATTGTGGACATCGCGAAGCGCTACAACCTCTTCATCATCTGCGACGAAATCTACAACAAGATTACGTACAATGGCGCCCACGCCTACGCGCTGGCCGAATACATCGGCGACGTTCCGGGCATCGCGCTCAAGGGCATTTCGAAGGAATACCCGTGGCCGGGCGCTCGTTGCGGCTGGGCCGAATACTACAACCGCGACAAGGACGAACAGTTCGACGCCTTCTGCCGCGCCATCGACAACGCGAAGATGGTGGAAGTCTGCTCGACCACGCTTCCGCAGATGACCATTCCGCGTGTGCTGGGCGACCCGCGCTTTATCGAGCACCGCACAGCACTTAACGAGAAGATTGGCCGCCGTAGCGCCATCATCAACGAGATACTCTCCGATATTCCGGAGCTGTATTTCAACCCGACTTACGGTGCCTTCTACAACACCATCATCTTCCGCGAAGGAACGCTGAACAGCCACCAGACCTTGAAGATCGACAACCCGATTATCAAGAAGAAGGTGGAAGAATGGTGCAGCAAGACAACGAACCTCGACTACCGCTTCGTGTACTACCTGCTGGGCGCGAAGGGCATCTGCGTGGTGCCGAGCACGAGCTTCTGCACGGACCTGAAGGGTTTCCGCGTGACGCTTTTGGAAGAAGACGAAGAGGAACTGCGCGAAGTGTTCACCACCATCCACGACGCCATCGTGGAATACCTGCACTCGTAGCAGCATCCGCTTTCATACAGGAGGAACCATATGCTAAAGAAAGCCCTTGCCATTTTTTGTCTGATGACGACGATGTCGTTTGCCGCGTGGGATTACCTCCCCATCCTCCCGAAGAGCATGGGCCAGGTGGCGGTCAAGACCGAATACATGTCCTACGATCCTTTCTCGGCGCTTGACATTGACGCGGGTGTCCGCTACTCCCCGCTGAACTGGCTTGAACTTTCCGCAATGGTCCCTTACCGCCTGTTCACTTCCGCCGACAGCGACATCGAAGCCATAAATGAAATGGCCGACGAGATGAACGGCATCGGCAATAGCACCGTGGGTTTGCGTTTCCAGTTCACGGAGACTTTCGGCGCCTTCGTGGACGGTTACTTCCCGGGTAACGGCAACTACACCGAGGACGTGTTCTTCCTCGGGTTCGGCGTCCAGCATTCCAGCATCTTCTCAAGCGTCATCTGGGCAACGGACATCGAATTCATCCTCGGTGATGCCTGGAGAAACAGGTTCATCGTCATCGGCGACGAGCTCCATTTCCTGCTCGGGAAATTCGTCCCCTACATCCACTTCGACATCTTCTACGGGATGGAAGAGACTTCCTCCAACGCTTACAGCAGCGATGAAGGCGGCGGCAACGGCCTGCTCTTTGCCCTCGGGTTCAAGGCTTCGCTCACGACAAGCGTGGTGTTAGAACTTGCTGTCGGGTTCTTCGGAGGCGACCGCTTCACCAGCGAATACGCCGACGACGCGCCGATGGTTGTCGACGTGGGAACGATGTTCTTCTTCTAAGAAATTACTGGCCGATCGCTATCGGCGGGAACGGCAGTTCAAGTTCAATGCTGATGGGGCAATGATCGGAGCCCTGTACATCGGCATGGATATCTGCATTCAGGATGTTCGGCGCGAGCGCCTCGTCGACAAAGGCATAATCGATACGCCAACCCACGTTGCGCTTGCGAGCGCCGAAGCGGTTCGACCACCATGAATAGCGGTCGCGTTCTTCGGGATGCAGCAGGCGAAACGAATCCACGAATCCGCTTTCGACGTACTTGTCCATCCAGGCACGTTCGATGGGAAGGAACCCGCTGATGTTTTCATTTTCCTTCGGGCGCGCGATATCGATTTCCTTGTGGCAGGTGTTGTAGTCGCCCACCGTAATGACATGCTTGCCGTCGTTGATCCAGCGACGGCTGTTCTCGAGGAAAGCGTCGTAGAAACGGAGCTTGTAATCCAGGCGGTCGTCGCCCGAACCACCGTTCGGGAAATAGATGGAATTCAGGACCCAATCCGGAAAAACGAGCTGGAGCACGCGGCCTTCTTCGTCGAATTCCTCGATGTCGAAACCGTAGTTCACGGCATCGGGTTCAATCTGCGAAAAGATTGCCACCCCGCTATACCCCTTCTTGCGGCGGCACGGGTTCCAGTAGGCGAAGTAGCCTTCGGGAGAGCGAATGGACTCAGGGACCTGGTCCTCGTCGGCGCGGACTTCCTGCAGGCAAAGGATGTCGGGCTTATGGGCGTTGAACCAATCCTCGAATCCTTTTTTCATCGCTGAACGGATACCGTTCACATTCCAACTATAGATATTCATTTTATTCCGGATACACGGGGTATACGCAGTTAAAGATAGGTTTTAGTGCCGAGAAAGTCAACTGCACAATCCAATTTACCGAGACGCCCCCCAAAAACACGTCATTTTTAGCCATTTTTACTTTTTTTCGTAAATTTTAAAGAAAAAAAATGCTTTTTGGCGAAACAAAATTATATTTGCAATATGAAATTTTCTCGAACAGCCCTTAAGCTGACACCTGTCTTTTTTGCTTTATCCTTAATGGCCGGTTGTGCCGGTTCCGGTGAAGAACAGCTCGAAATTCCAACCAACCTGCCCCCGATTTGCCGCGACATTGACTTCTCGGCGAACCCCGACATGCGCGAAGTATGCGGCGTCCGCAAAGCCCACAACAAGGCGTACAAGAACATCCCGCAACAGCGTTACCTCATCAAGCCCGCAGAAACTTCCATCGTAAAGACAGGCAAAAAACTCGAACTCCGCTTCCAGAATTCACTACCGATTGAACTTACTGGCGGTATCGTAGACGACCTGAGATTCAGCCAGGACCTCCGCCTGCAGCGCGTAACCAACACTTACGACTACCACGAAATATACAACAAGGCTTCCGGCGAACGCATGAGAATCTTCAAGATGGGCATTCCCACCGAAGCCAACAGGACATACGAATTCTGCTTCCACATTCCCGAAAAGAAGGGCAATGCGAGAACGCGCAACAGGGCCATGGGTACCAATATCGAAGAAATGGACTGTGGCGACTTCGAGGAATTCGTAGCAGCTGACCTCGCCGCAAAGAAGGCCGAACAGGAAGCTGCCGCCAAGCGCAAGTAAAACAACATCCGCTTCTTTTTCTAAATTAATGTCACGGTAATACTGTGGCATCAGAGAATAGATACATACACAACGCTCTCAAGCAGGTCCGTCTACAGGCGGCCTGTTCTAGCATACATGGATTTTCCATTTCGGGACTCGCCACCTACCTCCAGTTTCCGGAGATGAATTTCTGCGTGGACATGGGCGAATGCCCCCTAAGCGCGACCCCGATAGACCACGTGTTCCTGACTCACGCCCACGGAGATCACGCCCGCTGCATCATGAGGCACAACAGCCTCCGCAAGATGATGGGAGTCGAGCGCGACAGCGTTTACTACGTTCCCGAAAGCATCTACGAAGGCGCGAAGGCATGGATCAAGGCAGAAGCCCTGTTCGAAGGCGTCGGCGAAGCAAAATTCCGTTATCCCGAAATCGAAGCCGTCCGGGCGGGAGAAAGAATTCCGCTGCGCTACCGCAAGGACCTGGTTCTCGAGCCCTTCGAGGTCAAGCACTCCGTCCCGGCGATGGGCGCGACCGTCTACCTGCACAAGAAGAAACTGCGCGACGAATTTCTCGGCAAATCTCCCGAGGAAATCATCGAACTGCGCCAGAAGGGCGTCGAGATTACCCGCGAAGTGTACGACCCGCAGCTCAGCTTCATGGGAGACTGCTTGGGAGAATCCCTGCTTGAAAATCAGGACGTGTTCAAGTCGAAGGTGCTCGTCACGGAATGCACGTTCCTCGACAGCGACGAGGAACAGATGGCCCACAAGAAGGGCCACACGCACCTGAAGAGCATTGTCCATGCGCTCAAGGAACTCGGAAGCGAGGTGAAGTGCGAACAGATCGTCCTCACCCACTTTTCCATGAAGTATTCCGAAAAGCATATCCTGGAGACCATCGCAAGCGAAATCCCGAAGGAGTTCCTGGAGAAGGTCGTGGCGTTTATATAAGATGTGAGATGTGATATTTATGGCAGAAGAAAACAGTGAGCTTTTGAACGATAACGAAGAAAAGGATCCGAAGGAAGTCGTGATTCCTGAATTCTACCGCGACCTGAACGCGGACGCCGAACACAAGGGCCTTTGGCATTACGTGTTCCGCACCAACGGAGACCGCAAGCCCATCAAGACCGAAGACGGCATGCCCCACAGGCTGGATTTCCAATGGAAGGACATGTTCCCGAACGAGAACGGCCACATCGAAGTGGAAATCGGCAGCGGCAAGGGAAACTTCATGACGGACTACGCCCAGAAACATCCCGACTACTTCATCATGGGTAGCGAATGGGACTACACCTGGGCGGCATTCGCCGTCGAGCGCATGACCAAGCGCGGCGTCATCGAGCAGGGCAATGCGGCCATGCTCCGCGGGGACGTATTCTACTTCTTGCGCGATGCGGTCAAGGACAATACCGTCGACGCGTTCCACATGTACTTCCCGGACCCGTGGCCCAAGGAACGCCACCACAAGAACCGCCTGCTGCGCCCCGATTTTCTCGCCGAAGTCGCCCGCTGCCTCAAGCCCGGCAAGCGCCTGTTCTACTGGGGTACGGACCACAAGGAATACAACGAGATTGCCCTCGAGACCTTCGACGCCTTCCCCACCTGCAAAGTCATTGAACGCAATACGGCCAAGCCGACCGAAGGCATCACCACCGGTTTCGAACGCAAGTACACGAAAGAAGGAAGGCCCATCTACAGGAGCGTCATCGAATTCGAAAAATAATCGAACGGCCCGCCGGCAACAGATGTCATAATCTGTCATGTAGATTTTGCTAGTTTATCGGTACTATGTTAAAGCAGCTTTCCATCAACAGTTTCACCCTCATCGCCGAGGAAACGGTCCCTTTCCACGGGGGCTTTACCGCCATTACCGGCGAAACCGGCGCCGGCAAGTCCGTATTGCTCAAGGCGCTCCGCATGGTCTGTGGAGACAAGTCGCAGACCTCGATGATCCGTACCGGCAGCGAAAAGGCCGTTGTCGAGGGAATATTCGACATCTCGAACGAACCGCAAGTCAAGAGCCTGCTCGATTCCCTCGAGATCGATTCCGACGATGAACTCGTCATCCGCAGGGAGATTCTCGAAAACGGAAAGGGACGCGCCCGCGTGAACGGGACCGTCGTAAGCATTGCCGACCTGCAGCGCCTCGGCGACGTGTTGGTACAGATGCACGGCCAGAGCGAGCAACTCCTGCTCCGCGACACGCGAACCCATACGCGCATGCTCGACGACTATGCCGGCGACAGCGAACTTCTCGCCCAGTACGGCAAGAAATGGAACGAATGGAACGCCATTACCCGCAAGATTGAAGAAACCGAGAACCGCGCGAAGGATCTCGCCGCACAGAAGGATTTCCTGAAGTTCCAGTTCGACGAACTGAGCAAGGCTGCCCTCCGCGAAGGCGAAGAAGAAGAACTTGAAGATAAGGTTAATCAGGCAAGCAAGCTAGAATCCGAAACACGCTACCTCGATGAAATCCAGAGCCTTCTCGGCAACGAGAACGGACTCCTGGACCAGGTGCAGCTGCTGCAATCCAAGATGCGCGCCCTCGCCGCGAGGCTCCCGCATTACGAGGAATTCGTTTCGAACCTGGCCGATGCCGCAGACCCGTTCGAGAGTGTGTGCAAGGAACTGATGAGGCTCTCGCCGGCGAGGGCGCTTTCCCCTGCCGAGATCGACCGCGCCAACGCGCGCATCGCCACCATCCAGAAGCTCAAGCGCAAGTACCGCACCGATGTTGCGGGCCTCATCGCACTCACGGACCAGCGGAAGGAGGAACTCTCCTGCCTCGAGAATCTCGATGCCGACCTCGAGGAGCTTTCCCGCCAGCAATCCAAGTGTAAGACAGAACTTGGGAAGCTTTCGGCGGAGCTCTCGGCAGTCCGCAAGAAGGCCGCAGGCAAGTTCGACTCGGCCGTCCAAGAGCTACTGCAGCGCCTCGGCATGCCCAAGGCGGTATTCACCACGGCCATCGAGCCGCAGGAACCCGCCGCGAACGGAGCCGACAAAATCGAGTTCATGCTCGCCCCCAACCCCGGCGAAGGGCAGAAAACATTGCAAAAGGCCGTGTCCGGCGGTGAACTCTCCCGCGTTTTGCTAGCCATCAAGAGCGTCATGGCCGACCTCGACAAGATTCCTTTGCTAATTTTTGACGAAGTTGATTCCGGCATCAGCGGCGAAGTAGGAAACCGCATCGGAGAAGCCCTGCGCGATCTCGGCAAGCACCACCAGGTTCTTGTCATCACGCACCTCCACCAGGTGGCGAGCCGCGCAAGGAACCAGCTGGCCGTGAGCAAAAAAGAAATTGACGGACGCACGTTTACGTCGGTCAAGGACTTGGACGCCCCCGGTCGTGTCGACGAAATCGTACGCATGCTGGGCGAAAAGTCAGATGCAGTCCGCAAGCATGCCGAAGAACTATTGGAGAATAGCAAATGAGTGAAAAAACATCTGATGTACGCTTGCGTTCGCGCATTTGGAGCGTCCTCAGGGCAATTGTTTTTATCTGCGTTATCATCTTCATCTGGAACGGCATGGCGAAGACCGCCTGTGCTTTCGTCGCCATCGCACTTGTCATGGGCTGGGTCAACCTCTACCAGCTCCGCTCGCAGGAAATCGAGAAGCCGTACTACAGGCTCTGGCTAAACGTCGTCGACGGATTCCTCTCGTTTGCAGTAATGACCAGCATTTTCATCCGCGACCTCATGCAGAACGAGCAGACCGAGAAGTTGCTCGCCGTAGGTTGCGTATTCCTGCTCGCCCGACTCATCGCGCATTCGCTGTTCTCGCTCGGCGTGCTGCGCGAAGGAAAGTCGCTGCCGCGCAGGCGCCGCTGGAGCAAGCTTTCGAACATCGCCATTACCATCACCATGGGCGTCTACCTGCTTAATCTCGAGGACTACCAGCAAATCTGCATGGTCACTTCCATCCTCCTGATTCTCGCCTCCACCGTCGCGTATGCCTACTGGTACTACCGCGATCCCGCACACCGCAAGCCGCTCTCCATCGCAAGCCAGCTCACCATGAGCCGCATCGTGCTCACGCCGTTCTTCCTGTGGGTATTCTTCTACGACAACGACCTCGATTACAGCAACAACAGCATCGTATTCAAGAGCCTTGCCCTCATCATGGTACTCGGGTTCATGCTTACCGACTTCCTCGACGGGAAACTCGCCCGCGCGATGGGCGAAGTCAGCACGCTCGGCAAGTACCTCGATCCGTTCAGCGACAAGATTTCGAACATGACGATTTTCATGTGCTTCATCGCCACCGGATACGCGCCGGTGTGGATGGTTGCCCTCATCTATTTCCGTGAATCGAGCGTCGAGACGCTCCGCACGCTCGCCGCAAGCGAAGGTCTCGTGATGCCCGCGCGCCGTAGCGGAAAATGGAAAACGGCCCTGCAGGGCATCGGTATCGTCGCCATCCTGCTCGGCGCGCTCGACCCGATGGAAACGCTCATCCCCAACTACCACGCCTTCTGGAATGTATTCCCGCAAGCCGTGATGGGCGTCATTACCGCAATCACGATTGGAAGCGGTATAGACTACTTCTATTCGAGCAAGCACATCCTGAAAAAGTTCGTATAAAGAGCCTTGCCAAAACGGGCTTTTTTTGCTATATATGGGTTAACCTCGACGCGGGGTGGAGCAGTTGGTAGCTCGTCGGGCTCATAACCCGAAGGTCGCAGCGTTCAAGTCCTGCCCCCGCTACTAAAAAACTCGGTGAAAACCGAGTTTTTTTTTGTTTTTGATTCACAAAATGTTGCTTTTATTCCGGGTAAGCGCAGCAGCGGAACCCGATGGTCGGAGACTTGTAGAATGCCGACACTTCCCTGTACGATATGCGTTCGCCCGTGAGGAACACCGCCTCTACGCGGCTCGGCTTGTACACGAGGCTGCCGGAGATCTTTTCCAGCCATTCGTCGCCACCCTTCTTGTACTCGGAATACGGCGCATAATCCTCGCCCAGGGTATTCCCGCTGGAATCCTGCACGTCGAAGAACTGCAGGCTATCCTTGAAGTCCTTCTGCGTCAGCACCGCGTAGAGCGTACGCGTGGTATCGGCCACCAGGACCGTATCCACCTTGGCGCCTTCCCTGTACAGGTAGACGGAATCCGTCGTATAGGCAAGACGCGTATAGAACGGGAAGAAACGGTTGGTGCACTGCCCCATCGTCTCGCGGTCGAGGCCGTCGAATATCTTGTAGCTTGCGCCCTTGATGACGGCCGCCGTATCTTCGGAACGTCCCATCACCCATTCCTGGAGCTGGCCCGGCATGTCGCGGACACCCATCGGGTTGGCACAGCGCGCATCGCGCTTCTCGTACGTCACGGACGGGAGCGAATCATTCGTCGAGACGTTGCAATAGGTAAAGAGGTATTCCGTCGAAGGCATGTCGTCTTCTTCGATGACGCCGTACGCAAGAGAACCGCCCGACAGGCACACGAGTTCCCAGTCGCGTTCCTTGCAGAGTCCCACCGTAAAGCCGCTCGCACTGATGGACTCGCAGGCTTCCTGCGCCTCCGCATGAAGCACGTTCGTTACAAAATCACCGTTCTCGTCGCGATGTTCCAGCTTTTCCATGCAGAACAACGCCGTGGAATCGGTCGCCTTGACCGCGACGAAACCATCGGGACATTCAACCTCGTTCGCAAGAGCGCCCGGGGATACGTAGATCGTATCGACCAGCGCAATAGAATAGTATCCGGACTTGTCGATGGAGCGAATACGCAGGATAAGCGTGTCTCCCGGGGATACCCGGCGGATCGTATCCGTAACGAACATGCCCGTCGCGGAAACGGCCATCGTATCGCCCTCTATTTCATAGCGCTTTACATTGCGGGCACCGCTCAAGGTGTCGTACAGGACCCATTCCTTGTTCGCTGCATCGTACAGGTCCACCTTATAAAGCGCAACCGTATCGAAGCATACCCCGAAAACACATCCGCTCGTCTTCACGTCGATAACCGTGTCGACGCCAATCTCGTAACCGAGGTCTATCGGGTCGACGCTCTCGCTCCAGAAGATGCGGAGCCTGTTGTTGCTGTCGAGACGGGCAAATCCCGGGAATAGCGTATCCTCGAGCGTGAAAATCTTGGTCGGCATCAGCGGTGCAATCGAATCCGTCGTGATGAACAGCATGTTGGTTTCCACCGTACCGACGCCTTCGTTACCCGAGGAATTGCCGCAGGAATCCCACGAAGATATGCCGACCGTATAGCGGGTCTCGGACTTGAGCCCCTCGATATAGACCCTGTAGCGGTTCAGCGAATCGGTTTCGAAATCGAAGCCCTTGCCGTCGATTACCGCGATGCGCAGGTAGTTCTTCACATTGCTGCCGTGGCTGACCGAATCAATCCATACGGAATCCGCATCGGAACGCACGCGCGCATGACGCTTGTAGAGCGTCCCGCCCGTGGAGTCCACAGCATCGACCGTCACGACCTTAATCTTCAGGTCGCGGAGGTCCTCGTTCTTGTCGTACGAATAGATTTCGAGGTTATAGCCCACGATCGGTCCGGAAAGTTCCATCGGCTTGTAGAAGTCGATCTGGTCGGTCGGGCGGAACCATTCGAACATGGCGCCAGTCGTCCAGACGGAATCCTGGATGGATACGCGCGAAGGAGGAATGTCATCGCCGAAATGCAGGTACACGTGCTGCACGGAACCCACGTCGTCGTTGTCGGAATACTCGCAGAAAATGGCCACATGGAGGCTGTCGTACGCTTCCAGGTATTCCTTGATCTTGTCCGTGAGGTCGATAGTGTCGTAGAGGGCCGTATTCTTGGACGAATACGGATAAAAGCCGTCCGCCTGGTCAATCTGCTTCGAGGAAACT
This sequence comes from uncultured Fibrobacter sp., assembly GCA_946408125.1. GTDB lineage: Bacteria > Fibrobacterota > Fibrobacteria > Fibrobacterales > Fibrobacteraceae > Fibrobacter. The sequence continues at coordinate 575 of CAMJQW010000024.1, read as the reverse complement.
TCCTTGGAGGTGTCGTCAACGACCTCGTCGCCAATCCAGATGTACACGCCCGTGAAGTTCTCCCTGGTCATCGGGAAACGGTAGCGCACCTGGAAACAGGCGGCTCCGCTGTCCGCATCGGCAGAGCATTCGCGCAACACGGTAATTTCCGTAGCCTCGCGTTCAAACAGGAACTCGATACCGCTGTCGTCGTCGGAACAGGCGACAAGAATGGACGCCAGGACTGCAAAAAAACAAAGAACAAGAAAACGCATACGAATCACAATAACAATCTAGAAAATTAGGGTTACGGACATCCACGCGAATGGCCCAAAAAACAGAAAAACCGGACGTTTTCGCGTCCGGCCTTCAAATTCGAATAAAAGCAGATTAGTTGGCTTCGTCCGGATAGACGGAGACCTTCTGACGCTTTGCATCGAGGCGTTCGAACTTCACCTTGCCATCGACGAGGGAGAACAGGGTGAAATCCTTGCCCATGCCCACGTTGGTGCCATTGTGGAAGTGAGAACCGCGCTGGCGCACGATGATGTTGCCAGCCTTGACGGTTTCGCCCGCGTACTTCTTGACACCAAGAT
>CAMJQW010000023.1 GCA_946408125.1 uncultured Fibrobacter sp. | reverse complement strand
CTCAAGAGCGGCAAGGCCGTGGAACTCTGCACGGTGGTACACAACGTCGACCGTACGGTGGGTACGGAACTTTCCGGCGAGGTGGACGAACACTTCGGCGTGAAGGGCCTCCCCGAAGATACCATCAAGGTTCACCTTCAGGGTGTCGCGGGTCAGAGTTTCGGCGCATTCCTCGCTCCGGGTATTACGCTCGACCTCGAAGGCGAAGCGAACGACTTTATGGGCAAGGGCCTTTCGGGCGGTAAGATTATCGTGCGTCCGCCTAGCAATGCAAGCTTCAAGGCCGAAGACAACGTGATTGCGGGTAACGTCATCGGTTACGGCGGAACCTCGGGCAAGATCTTCATCAACGGTCTCGCTGGCGAACGCTTCGGTATCCGTAACTCGGGTATGCTCCTCGTGAGTGAAGGCGTGGGTGACCACGGCTGTGAATACATGACGGGCGGTCGCGTTGTTGTGCTTGGACGCGTGGGTGTGAACTTCGCTGCAGGTATGACGGGTGGCTTTGCCTACGTGTACGACGAGACGGGTCACTTTGACCTGAGCTGCAACGTGGATTCTGCCGACCTTGAAAGCGTGCTTCCGGGTACCGAGAGCGAAAGCGAACTTCTCGATATCATCAACCAGCACGTTCAGGCGACGGGTAGCGAGAAGGGCAAGCGCATTCTCGAGAACTGGAATAGCGAACGTCCGAAGTTCGTGAAGATATTCCCGGTGGATTACAGGAACGCACTGCAAGCGAGGAATAAATAAGCCGTACGTCATTCCGGGCTTGACCCGGAATCTAGATGGCGGATCAAACGTCATTCCGGGCTTGACCCGGAACCGCCATGACGTGTGAAGGATTTAAATACGGAAGTCTATTATGCAGCAAACAAACCGAATCGCAGACATCTACCGCCCTGTCGAAGAGCGTGTCAAGGACAATAACGAAGTCGAACGCAAGCTCACCTCGATAGAGGTCATCAATCAGGCGAGCCGCTGCCACACATGCGGAATACCGTTCTGCCATGGTGCGGGTTGCCCCCTCGGTAACCTCGTCCCCGAATTCAATGCGGCTGTTGCCGTGGGGAATGCGGAACGCGCTTACGATATCATCAGCAAGACGGCGTTCTTCCCGGAGTTTACGGGCCGCGTTTGCCCGGCGCTCTGCGAATCCGCCTGTACCGGCAACGTGCATAACGACCCGGTGATGGTGCGCCAGATCGAAAAGTTCATCATCGAGACCGCCTTCGAGGAAGGTCGCGTGGTGTTGCCGACGGCTGAACCCAACGGCAAGTCTGCCGCTGTCATCGGTTCTGGTCCTTCGGGCCTGTTCGCAGCCGAGGCATTGCGCCGCAAGGGCTATGCCGTCACGGTCTTCGAAAAGCAACCGAAGGCGGGTGGCCTGCTGCGCTACGGTATCCCGAACTGGAAACTTGACAAGTCCATTATCGACCGCCGCATCGCTTTGCTCGAAGCCGCCGGAATCAAGTTTGTCTACAATACCGAAATCGGCAAGGACGTTGCCGCGGAATACATCCACAAGAATTTTGATGAGGTGTTCCTCGCCATCGGTACGCCGAATGCTCGCGATTTGAAAATCCCGGGCCGCGAAGCCGAAGGAATCTTCCTCGCTCTCGACTTCTTGCACGGAGCCGAAAAGCCGGGTGAAGCAAATCCCGAAAAGTTCAGCGCGAAGGGCCGCAAGGTCCTGGTGATTGGCGGTGGCGATACGGGTAACGACTGTGTGGGCAAGGCCATCCGTGAAGGATGCGAAAGCGTGCTCCAGGTGGAATTCATGCCCAAGCCGCCCGAGGAACGTTCTCCGTCTACGCCGTGGCCCGATTGGCCGTACATGCTGCGCACCAGCTATGCCCAGCACGAGGGCGGCGAACGTCGCTGGAATGTTTCTTCCAAGCAGTTCATTGTGAAGGATGGCCGCGTGGCCGGCGTGGAAGCGGTTCGCGTGGAATGGGAAATGTCCCCGCAGGGTCGCCCGCTCAAGCCGAACGAAGTCCCGAATTCTACCGAGGTCATCGATACCGACCTGGTGGTGCTCGCCATGGGATTCACTGGCGTGCCTGCCGAAGGCATCGTGAACGACTTGGGTCTGCAACTCACCCCGCGTACGGCGATTATCGCAGATCCTGCCCGACACATCCATGCGGTGGGTGACTGCGCGAACGGCGCATCCCTCGTGGTGCGTGCCATGGCCGACGCGAAGGCGAAAGTCGCGAAGCTTTAGAACCTCCGTTAAGAACTGGTGGTATTTTACACAAAATGTAAAATACCACCTTTATTTTTACAAATAATGTAAAAGACAGAATGATTGAGAATTGCTTAATTTAGCTCAAAAACGGCAAATTTTGGCTATTTATAACAAATTTTGTAAAGTTGGCACATTTTTTGCAATAAAGACACAAAACGAAAAATGGAGCGTTGAAAAACTATGAATTTCTCGAAGTGGACGGGCCTGGGCAACGATTTCGTGCTTCTGGAACCGGGCGAAAGTCTTGATTTCGGCGACGGCTTTGAACAGCGCATTATTAAACTCTGCGACCGTCGTTTCGGCATTGGTGCCGATGGTGTGGTGACTGTGACTCCGCTGGAAAGCAACCCCGGAGTCGATTTCGAGATGAGGATCTTCAATGCGGATGGTTCGGAAGCGGCGATGTGCGGGAATGCGACCCGCTGCGTGGCGAAGTTTATCCGTAATCGCGGACTTGCAAAACCGGAACAGAAGGTGTTCAACCTGCATACCAAAAGCGGCCTTGTCCGTCCGGAACTCCTCGATGACGGCCGCGTCTGCGTGGACATGGGCCTCCCGAGAAAGTTCCTCGACTCCATCAAGCTTACGGCCGACTGCTATGACTTTACTGCCGAGACGGTTTCCATGGGGAACCCGCACGCGGTGATTTTTGTGGATGATATTGAGAAAATTCAATTGGAGGCTTGGGGCCGCGTGTTGGAATGCGACCGCCAGTTTCCGGACAGATGCAACATTGAGTTCGCGCAGGTGGTGACGCCCACCCAAATCCGCATGCGGGTTTGGGAACGGGGTTGCGGCGTCACGATGGCTTGCGGAACCGGAAGTTGCGCAACCCTCGTTGCGGCCCAGCGCACGGGCCGCGTGGGCGTCGAAGCAGATGTCGTCCTGGATGGCGGGACGCTCCATATCAAGCACGAGGAGAACGGCCCTGTCCTCATGACCGGGCCCGCAGCAGAAGTATTTAGAGGAACTATATAGATGTGTAATGTGATAAACGATACTTGGTGCTTTAGCACCTTAGTAGAGTTATCCTCTATGAGGAAATGACAAATGAATAATCCCACATTCCACATCACACATTACACACTTCACATTTCACATTAATTATGAGCATTTCTTTCATAAACACAAATTACGACCTTCTTCCCGGTAGCTACCTGTTCTCTACCATCGCCCAGAAAATCAAGGAATACCAGGCCAAGAAGCCCGATGCCGATATCATCCGTCTTGGCATTGGCGATGTGACGACTCCTCTCATTCCCGAAGTCATCAAGGCCATGCACGCGGCTGTCGACGAGATGGCCGAGAAGGGAACTTTCCGCGGTTACGGCCCCGAGCAGGGCTACGATTTCGTGCGCGAGGCCATTGTCCGCGGCGAATACACCTCCCGCGGTATCGAGATGGATCCTGACGACATCTTCGTGAGCGACGGCTCCAAGTGCGATGTCGCGAATATCCAGGAGCTTTTTACAGAAAATGTAAAGATTGCCATCCCCGATCCGGTATATCCGGTCTATTTGGACTCAAATGTGATGGCTGGCCGCGCGGGCGTGTTGCAGGATGACGGGCATTTTTCTAAGGTGACCTACCTCGCGTCGAATGCGGAGAATGCTTTCCAACCCGATTTACCAAAAAATCCGGTGCAGTTGATATACCTGTGCAGCCCGAATAACCCGACGGGTACGGTGCTCAACCGCGAAACGCTGCAGAAGTTCGTGGATTACGCGAATGCGAATGGCGCGATCATCCTCTTTGACGGGGCATACAACTGCTACATCCGCGACGAAGCGCTTCCGCATTCCATTTACGAGATTCTGGGGGCACGCACCTGCGCGATCGAGTTCCGCAGCTTCAGCAAGACGGCCGGCTTTACGGGTGTGCGTTGCGCCTATACGGTGATTCCGCATGAGCTTTCGAAACTCCGCTCGATGTGGAACCGTCGACAGTGCACCAAGTTCAACGGCGTGAGCTACGTGACCCAGCGTGCTGCCGAGGCGATTTATTCCCCGGTCGGCTGGGAACAGACGAAACAGGTCATTGCAGGATATATGCGCACGGCGGGTGTCATCCGCAAGGAACTGACGGCGGCGGGCTATACGGTCTTTGGCGGGGAGCATGCTCCCTATATCTGGTGGAAGATTCCGGATGGCGAAAAGTCCTTCGATTTCTTCGACAGGCTGCTTGCCACTTGCGAGGTGGTGGGTACTCCTGGAAGCGGATTTGGCCCGTGTGGCGAGGGATATTTCCGCTTGACCGCCTTCGGCGACTATGACCGCACTTGCGAGGCCCTCAAGAGAATCAAGGAAAAACTCTAACTTTCTAGGAATTTCTATTTTATGACCATGCCCATTCCCATAGGCTCAGATATTTCGGTCATCCAGAAGATCAGCGTCGCGATTATCCACGAACGAAATGTGGAGAAGTTGCTGGAAAACGTGCTCGGTATCCTGGAATCCGAACTCGGGATGCTTCGCGGTACGTTCGCGTTGCTTTTTGGCGATACGCTCAAGATTGAAGCGTCTCGCGGACTCGAGGAATCCGAGAAGCAGCGTGGCCTTTACCGCATGGGCGAGGGCATTACGGGCCATGTCGCGGAACGCGGCATCAGCCATGTGATTCCTGACTTGCGCAAGGATTCCCGTTTTTTGAACCGTACCGGAAGCCGTCATTACGACTCCCAGGTGGCATTCATTTGCGTCCCGCTGATTCATGACGGTGATGTAATCGGAACGCTTTCTATCGACCGTCCTGTCGATGGAACGACGGACCTGGACCGCGATGTCGCCCTGCTCGAGATTATCGCAAACATTACGGGCGATGCGGCGAACGAATGTATTGAGCTTCATAACGAACACGAGGCGATGCTAGAAGAGAACCGCAAGCTTCGTGACATGCTTTCGAACAACCCGGGCGATCTAGTCGGTAACTGCCGCGAAATGCAGATGATTTACGAACAGGTGCGTCAGGTGGCGCCCAGCGATGCGACTGTCCTGATCCGCGGCGGTAGCGGTACGGGTAAGGAAATGATTGCCCGCGCGATTGTTAATTTGTCCGAAAGAAAGGACAAGCCTTTCATTACGCTCAACTGTGCGGCCCTCCCGGAAAATCTGGTGGAAAGCGAACTGTTCGGCCACGAGAAGGGTGCTTTCACGGGTGCCATGAACCGGCGCATCGGCCGCGCGGAAGCGGCAAACGGCGGTACGCTTTTCTTGGATGAAATTGGCGACCTTACCATGCAAACTCAGGTGAAGCTCCTGCGGTTCCTGCAGGAACGAACCTTCAGCCGCGTGGGTAGCAACGAGGAACTCCATTCCGATGTGCGTTTCTTGGCAGCTACGAGTCGTAATCTCGAGGAACTCATTGCCCAGGGCAAGTTCCGCGAGGACCTCTTTTACCGCCTGAACATTTTCCCGATCTCTATGCCCGATCTGGCAAAGCGCAAGTCCGATATCATCTTGCTTGCGGAACATTTTATCGAGAAGATGAACTTGCGCTACAACAAGAAGATTGTTCGCCTTTCGACAACGGCTATCAACCTGCTGATGAGCTATCATTGGCCGGGCAACGTGCGTGAGCTCGAAAACTGCATGGAACGTGCCGTGCTTACCGCAAGCGACGACTGCATCCACAGCTATAACTTGCCGCCTTCGTTGCAGACAAGCCTGAGCGTCGATTCTGCTGGTGGAGTCGGCTCGAAGAAGGCTCCGCTGGATGTGATGATGGCCAATTACGAGCGTGAAATCATCACGGAAGCGATCAAGCGCAACAACGGGAACCTTTCGGCTGCCGGTCGCGACTTGGGCGTTTCCCCGCGCATGATGAACTACCGCATGAACAAGCTCGGGATAAAGTCCGGACGCTGACAAATGTTTGGCTTTTACCGTTTCGCGTGCGTTTCGCCTGTCCTCAGGGTGGCCGATACCGCATTCAATACCGCTGAAATCATTAAGAGCGCTACAGCCGCCGTTTCGAACGGGGCGGCTTTCGTCGTGTTCCCGGAACTCTGTATTACGGGATACACCTGCAGCGACTTGTTCCACCAGGAACAGCTGCTCGAGAAGAGCTTTGGCTCGCTTCTGCAAATCGCGAAGGCCTTCGAGGATTCCGACGCGGTTATTGCGGTGGGGCTTCCGCTCCGCCTGTTCGGTGCCCTCTACAATTGCGCTGCCTTTGTACAGCGCGGCAAGCTGGTCGCGGTGACCCCGAAGACATTTTTGCCGAACCAGCGCGAGTTCTACGAGAAACGCCATTTTTCCAGCGGCCGCGATCTGCTTCGCGGCGGTGCGCAGGGTGGCCCGCTCCTTTGCCGTTTGGAAGGCGTGGGCGAGGTGCCTGTCACGAATTTCTTTACGGTGAAGGGTGAAGGCTCCGAAGTTCGCGTCGGTGCCGAACTTTGCGAGGATTTGTGGACGCCTGTCCCGCCGAGCGGCGAACTCGCCCTCGCCGGTGCGAATGTCATCGTGAACCTTTCGGCAAGCGATGCGCTTGTGGGCAAGCGCGATTACCGCCGTAACCTGGTGATGAACCAGTCGGCGCGTTGCATGGCGGCTTATGTCTACGCTTCTGCCGGAGTGCACGAATCGACGACGGACATGGTTTTCAGTGGTCACTTGATGATTGCCGAAAACGGGAGCCTGCTGGCCGAAAGCAAGCCTTTCTCGCGCGAGACGGAAATCCTCTATGCCGACGTGGATGTGCAGCGCCTGAATATGCAACGTCTGAGCGAAGGCTCGTTCCAGGATTACGACAGCCGGAGTGCGTATGCGCGGGCGGCGATTTTCGATGGCCTCCGTCCTCTGGAAAAACTCCAGTACCGCTATGTTTCCCCGACGCCTTTCGTGCCTTCGTCCATCGAAAATCGCGACAAGTCCTGCACCGAGATTTTCAATATCCAGTGCGCAGGACTTGCAAAGCGACTCGAAGCGTCGCATTCCGCCCGCGCCGTCATCGGGCTTTCGGGCGGCCTTGATTCTACGCTTGCGCTGCTCGTTGTCGCGGAAACGTACAAACTTCTGAAGCGTCCTGCGAATCAGATTCTCGCGCTCACGATGCCCGGATTCGGTACGACGAAGCGCACCAGGAACAATGCGGTCACGTTAGCGGAACTTCTCGGAGTGGAATTGCGTACCGTCGATATCCAGAAGGCGTGCCTGCAGCATTTCTCCGATATCGGGCACGACCCGCAAACGCTCGACGTGACCTACGAGAACGTGCAGGCCCGCGAGCGTACGCAGATTCTGATGGACATTGCGAATAGCGAAGGGGGCATTGTCGTAGGAACGGGAGACCTTTCCGAAATTGCGCTCGGCTGGAGTACCTACAATGCCGATCACATGTCGATGTATGCGGTGAATTGCGATATTCCGAAGACGCTCGTGCGCCATATCGTCGGCTGGTATGCCGACCGCTCCGCGCGTCTTGAAGCTGGCGAAAACGGCGCGGCCCTCGCATCCGTTCTCAAGGACATCCTCGATACGCCCGTTTCGCCCGAGCTTTTGCCTGCCGATGAGGGCGGGCAGATTGCGCAGAAGACGGAAAGCATTTTGGGCGCCTACGAAATCCACGATTTTTACCTCTATCATTTCGCGAAATACGGTGCCACGCCCGAAAAGATGTTGTTCCTCGCCAAGTATGCGTTTGCATCGAAGTTTGGCGAAGATGAACTCAAGAAGGCCCTTGCGGTCTTTGTGCGCCGTTTCTTTACGCAGCAGTTCAAGCGCAGCTGCATTCCCGACGGCCCGAAGGTAGGCACGATTTCGCTGTCGCCCCGTGCGGATTGGCGCATGCCGAGTGATTCCGGTTATACGGATTGGCTATAAATCACTTTTTTTTGTTCCTGCACAACCTTAATTTCATATATTTAAAATATGATTAAGGAATTGATTCAAGCCCTGAACGGGGTGTTGCTCGGCAAGCCCGAGACGGTAGAGCTGTTGGTGATGGCGCTTCTGGCGGATGGCCACGTGCTCGTCGAGGATGTCCCGGGTACGGGCAAGACGACTCTCTCGAGAGCGCTTGCGGCGGCTATCGGGGCCGATTTTGCGCGAATACAGTTTACGCCCGACCTGTTGCCTGCCGATGTGACGGGCGGTGCGGTGTTCCGTGCGAATACGGGTGAATTTGAAATCAGGAAGGGACCCGTCTTTACGCAGGTCCTCTTGGCGGACGAGATTAACCGTGCCTCGCCGCGTACGCAGAGTGCGCTTCTGGAAGCGATGGAAGAACGGCAGGTTTCGCTCGAAGGTGAACGTTTTGCGTTGCCCGAACTCTTCATGGTGCTTGCGACCGAGAATCCGGTTGAATTCCATGGCGTTTTCCCGCTGCCCGAGGCGCAGATGGACCGCTTCATGGTGCGCATTTCGGTAGGGTATCCTTCCGAGGATACGGAACTTGCCATATTGAGGGCGCACCGCGTGGGCCGTCCGATTGATTCCCTGAAGGCGGTGACCACTCCCGAAGAGATCTTGAAGGCTCGCGAATCGGTCAGGAAGATCCATATCGACGAGGCGCTGGAGCGTTACGTGATTGCGCTCGTGCAGGCGACCCGCAGTGAAGGCGATGTCCGTCTGGCGGCAAGTCCCCGTGCGGGCCTCAACCTGGTGCGCATGGCGCAGGCGTGTGCGTTCGTGGACGGGCGCGACTTCGTGAATCCCGACGATATCCAGCGCGTATTTTTCCCGGTGATGGAGCACCGCGTGTTCGCCAAGGACTCCGGCAATCCCGAAGCCAGCAAGAAAATCCTACAAGGAATCCTGAAGCAGGTAAGAATCCCCAAGTAAATTCTTTTTCCACTCGTATTTCGCCTGATCATGTCTCTCTTCCACTGGTTCGTTCGTTCGATTCCGCGGGCCCCGAAAAAGACGGGACTCCTGATGGCGATATACTTCTGGTGGCAGGATTATTTTACCCCGGCTGGCCGCGCCCTGGCCTCGTTGTTCTTGCTTTCGATGTTTGCGGGAGCGGTTCCCGGTTTCTGGATGGCGTGGATTTTCGGCGGTCTCGATTTCCTGTTCTTTCTGGGGCTCGTGTTTAGCCTGTTCGTTACGGCGAAACGGAGCAAAGTCTCAGTCGAGAACGTTACGGTGAACCGGGTGCGCGAAGGGGAGGTGGCGACGGTGTCGGCGGTTATCGCGGCTCGTTCTACGCTCGATTGCGTGATGCTCTCGGCGAATCGGTTGCCTCCGTCGCTTTCGGCTGTAGAATCGGATGCGCTCAAGGTGCGTGCGGGGGAGTCGCCCCGTGTGGAATGCTACGTGAAGACATCGAGCCGGGGCTCCTTCATGCTGAAAAAGGTGTCGGCGAACGTAATTGAAATCATGGGAATGCTGCGCTGGCCTTTCGCTTACGCGGGTTCCGTGGAACTCCTGGTGTATCCGCGTCCGTTCAAGGTGAACTCGTTCCTTTTCCTCACGCAGGGAGCGTCCGGAATGGCTTTTGCGCCGTTCCTGATGCCGAGTATCGCGCGTGGCATGAACTTTATCGGAGTGCGCCCGTACCGCGAGGGAGATTCCCTGCGGGATTTGCACCACAAGGCTTTTGCACGTTACGGCAAGCCGTTCACCAAGGAATTCGAGGTGGAACGCGGCGCGGGCGTGATACTGCTTCTGGATACGGCTTCGCCCGCGTTTGCGGATCGCTATCGCCTTGAGGACGCTATCCGCATCACGGCGGGAATTGGGGAGTGGCTTCTGGACCGCGGCATCCTCGGGCGATTCTTTATCGATGACGAGGAAATTGCGCTTGAAGGCGGTAGCGAGAGCCGTAAGAACTTGATGGATGCGCTCGCGAGGATTCCGCCTGCGACAATCAGGTACGCGAAACGCCCTGCGCCGTGGTCTCCGGCGGCACGGCCGATGGATCCCGTGCTTCGCGTAGGGCTTTATGCGAACGAGGACCCGCTCGTGAACAAGCAGGTGGTGGTGGGCAGGCCTCCCGAAAAATCGGATAATCCTGAAAGCGGTTCGGACGAGATCCTGTATGTCCCGGTCAAGGATTCGCTCCCCGAAGGGGGTGACCTGTGAACACTTTGCTGAACAAGTCCGAGGTGGTCGATGTCCGCTATGTGGCGAAGGTGCTGTTCCTCTGCATCGCGTCCTTCAATTTGGGCCATACTTTCGATTTCATGTGGATTGGAATCCTGTTCGCCTTCTTTTTCGTGGTGACGGGAATCCTGAATGCGGGGCGTCGCCGTGAATTTGCGAAGCGCCCGCGTTACAGCAAGATTCCCGCGTATGGCGCCATCGTGCCGCTCGCTATTTTCTGGGTCATGACTCCCGGTGTAGAGAACGGGTTCTCTCCGAACCTCGTCTTTATTCCCGGGCTTTACCTGCTGTACCTTGCGGCCCTGCAGGAACGGAGCCGTGGAAACGGCGGTTACGAGACTTTCGTTGCATTCGACGGCGTGGGCGCATTGTTGCTCAGCATGTACATGGTGCCCAGCGGCTACGGCTATGTCGGTGCGGCAGGATTTCTGCTGGTGCTGTTCGCGTACAGCCGTCGCGGAACGTCGGCGTACAAGTACATTCTCTTTTTGGTTCTGGTAGCTTGCCTCGGAGCAATCTCCTATGGCGGGTGGCGTTACTGGAAATCGCATCGTTACGCATACGGCGCGCAGATGGCCGAAGATTTCATGTTGCGCGAACGCGTCATGGGGTTCGATCCTGCAGTATCCCTGGGCTCTTTCGGCAGCAATTATAATTCCCGTTACAACGACCAGGTCGTCTTGCGCGTGTGGGACGACAAGCCTTCGCGCTATCTCAAGGCGGCAAGTTACCAGAAATACGCGGCCGGTGTTTGGAAAATGCCCGTGGCTCCGGTGAAGACATTGTATCCGGCTTACTACCAGGTGGATTACGCCGTGTTCGAATTGGCGGATTCCTTGACGCGGCCGGATTCTTCGCATGATGTAAAACAGGTGTGGGTCCAGTCGACAATCCCCAATTTCGGTTTTGTCTTTGCTCCATACGGGGCCATCGGTTACGCGGGTAAGAATGTAGATTCTCTTTCTTATTATGCGGGCGGCATGGTGCAGGGCTTGAATGGCAACGGTAAACGTTCGGACTGGCATTATTTCAGGTGCGATGGCTCGGCGTGCAATTTGCCCGATTCGCTGCTTGCTTACGAGGATGGCGACCTTTTCGTGATGAATCGTTATTTGCCGCTTGTCGATACGGTTATCGATGCGATGGGCTTGCGCGAACAAGGGGCCGATTCACTCGTCTTGCAGAAGATGCTTGACTATTTCCTCACGAAGTTCAATTATTCGCTCTCGGTCCCGGGAGTCCGCCGTTGGGGCGGAAATACCGGAGCGAGGGAACCGCTATCCGTATTCTGGCATGAAAGGCGTGGCTACTGCGAATACTATGCGAGCCTTTCGACGCTGGTGCTCCGCCGTCTCGGGATTCCGGCGCGCTATGTGACGGGATTTGCGAATCCCGAAGCTCCCGAAGGTTTGCCCTATTACATTTTCCGGCGGAAGCATTCGCATGCATGGGTCGAAGCCTTCGCGGATGGCCGCTGGGTGATCTTCGACCCGACGCCTCCCATTTTACCGCAGTTCGGCGTGCGTGCGGGATGGTGGAGCCTAAAATGGGAGGGCGTACGCGGGCGATTCGCCCGCGTGATGCATGCGCTTAAGGAAGGCGAATGGCGACGTAGCGTCGACAGCTGGCAGGCGGCCTCGGCCGCGCTTGTCGGGAGCCCGGTTCCCTATGCGGTACTCGTGTTGCTTGTCGCGGGCATTGCCGGCCGGAGGATCTATGTCTTCCGCAAGAAAAATCCGAAAAGGAATATTGCGGCCTCGGTCCGTGCGCGTGAATGGGCCAAGAAACTCGACCGCGCGGAACGTGAAATCGCTCGTTACGGTTTGCATCGTGAAGTGGGCGAGACGGTTGGCTGTTTTGTAAAGCGTATCCCGATAGATAGCCGTTACCAATCGTCGCTGGACGTCTTGCTTGCTTACGAGAAATCCCGTTGGAAATCCGACGATGCCTAGAACAGCATCTTCACGCCGATTCCAATCAGGATTACACCGGCGATAATTTCAGGAATCTTGGTCTTGAAGCGCTTGGCGGCGTGACGGCCGATTTCGTATCCGATAACGCCCATGATAAAGCTTGCAAACGCAATGGCGCTGGTCGCAAGGACCATGTTCGCGTTCAAGAAAGCAAATGAAATTCCGACGGCGAATGCGTCAATGCTTGTCGCAACCGAAAGCAGCAGGATGTTTGCGATGGTCAAGTTCTTTGCGGCAATCTGTTCGCCTTCTTCTTCGCCCGCGTCACCGCGGATGGTTCCCCAAATCATGCGCCCGCCCAGGATGCAGAGGATGGTGCAGGCGATAGGCGTGCCCACGGAATTGAACCAGCGTTCAGCAAAGCTCCCGAGGAAATACCCGAGCAGCGTCATGCCGCCCTGGAAAATGCCAAAGCTAACCGCCTGGAGCATGGCGCGGCTGTACTTGACGCCTTTCTTCGAAAGCCCCGTGGCAATCGAGACGGCGAAGCAGTCCATCGCCTCTACAATCGCGATAATGATGATTTCAATTATGCCCATTTTTGTGTCTCTAGGCGAAAGATAAAAAAATTATTATTTTGAGGATAGAAGAAAGGATGAAATTTTGAAACTGCGGGTCGCGGTCATAGTCTTTGTTTCGGTGTGTGCACTTTTTGCGGTGGATGCGTTTATGCTTCCTCCGGTCACGCCTGAACTCAAAAAAGAGGCTCACGAGTACTTCAACAACGAATGCAAGGGATGCCACCGCTGGGCGCGCAAGTTTGCGGCCCCGCCCATGAAAGAGAACGTGGAACACTATGCCGAAAATCCGGAAGGCATGGTGCGCTACCTGATGCATCCGACTCCGCAACATCCTGACGAGTGGCCCGCCATGGAAATTACGCCGCTTACCGAAGAGCAGGCGAAAATGATGACGGCATGGCTCCTGTACATCTTAAAGAATCCCGATGACCCGGGAAGGCCGAAGTAAAGTGTGTAATGTGGGATGTGGAATGTGTAATTAAAAATGCAAAAAACAACTCGACATAACATTTTATTCCAGAATCGTTCGTTCAGAATAGCGACGCTGGTGTTCTGCGTGGTCTTTGCATTTTTCTTGGCGGATTTCTTGATGGGGGAGCCGCGCGTTCCTGAATATGGTGCCGGGACGATTCCTTTTGACCATGCGTTGCATGGCGATTCAATCGGTTTGGACTGTGCCGCCTGCCATACGGGCTCGCGCGCCTCGGCGAATGCTTTTATGCCCTCGAAGGCGGACTGCATGGACTGCCACAGGCTCCCGCTTACCGAAAAGCCGGGAATCGAGACGCTGGATTCCCTGCTCGCGAAAGCCGATGAGAGGCCGTGGTCCCACGGGCGCCATTTGCCGGAACACGTTGTGTTCCATCACGGTGTCCATGCCTCGGCGGGCGTTGCTTGCGCCGATTGTCATGGTACGGGATACATGCAGAACCGCTACGGCGGTGAAAAATTCGACATGCAGACTTGCCTCAAGTGCCATAGGGGCGAAACTTTCAGGGAAAAAGGCTTTAAGCCGGCGGCCTCGTACTGCGCCGCTTGCCACCGTTGAGGGGCGTAGGTATCTTATGGGTATGGATCGTCGCGAATTCATCAAGAGCTGCTCGCTGGTCGCCATGATGGGCCTGCTTTTCGGCTGCCGCAAGGTTTCGCTGGATGCTCTTGCTGCGGGTGAACCCGGCCTTGCCCAATTCGAGGAAGAAGTCAAGCTCGCCATTTCTCATGCGAAAAGGCAATTCGACTTGGTGAAGGTTGCTCGCCCTGGGCTGCTCGAAATACCGGGCGCATCTTCGGTGAATCGTTTCGGGATGGCGATAGACCTAGACCTTTGCGATGGATGCGGCAAGTGCATCCTGGCGTGCAATGTCGAGAACAACGTGCCGCTTGTTCCCGCAGAAGATGCCGCGCGTGGGCGTTTTATGCATTGGATAGACATGCACGGCTCGGCCCCCTTTATGTGCGCGCATTGCGGGAAGGCCCCGTGTGAGCGCGTTTGCCCGACGGGGGCCGCGAACCATACGCCCGATGGCCTGAGTGCCATGATGTACAAGCGTTGTACCGGAAGCCGATTCTGCGGAGCTAACTGCCCCGTACAGGCCCGCAAGTTCAATTTCAACGACGCCCGTAAATTGGGGCTTGCACACCAGTTTAACAAAAATATCCCCTTGCGTGACAAGGGCGTCATGGAAAAGTGCAGCCTGTGCCTGCACCGCTTGCAAGATGACCGTCTCAAGTTCAAGACTTCGCTTACCGTTGGCGCAACTGCAGAGGAGTGGCGTGGCCGCGGGGTGAAAACGGCTTGTTCCGAATCTTGCCCGAAGAACGCGATTATCTTTGGAAACTGGCTCGATGACGAATCTCCGCTGGTTCAGCGGACCAAGAACCGCGTGCTTTATGCGCCGCGGGAGCTTGCAAATCTCGACCCGTCTGTCGTGTTTATGCGGGGGCGTCGCTGATGTACCGGTTCTTGATGCTCGTGGGGCTTGTCCTTTTTCTGCCCGGGGCTTGTGCCTTGGGGTATTCGGTTTTCCAGGGGCCGTCTTCGTGGATGACGGATGCGCGGACCTTCTGGGGAACGCCGATTAGTTTGTTTGTGTTCTGGATTGGCCTTGCGCATGCAGGGACGCTTATCTCCGCGATTTTCCTGGCGCTCGATATCAAGCTGGATCGCCGCACGGCCCTGATTGCGGAACTTTCGACGCTAGCAAGCCTTGTCATCGCGGCAGTTTTCCCGCTCGTGCACTTGGGAATCGTCGAGAATTTCTACATGGTGGCGCCGCTCCTGGATGTGCGCGGGATTTTTGCGAACATTCGTTCTCCGCTGGTTTGGGATTTCTGCTGTATCGCCGTGTATGCGGCTCTTTCGCTGTTGTTTTTTGCGACGCACCTGAAGGCGCGCCGGAATCCGACACTTGAAAAATATTGCAAGCCGATGGCGTGGCTTTTGTTCCCGCTGGTGCTTTGGGTGCATACGGTGGTGAGCCTTGACTTTGCGACGACATTCGTGCCCGAGTGGCGCGGGGCGTTTTTCCCGGTGTACTTCATCACGGGCGCGATTTTCTCGGGACTTGCGCTCGTGAACCTGCTCCTGTGTGCCGAGGGCTACCGCGTGCGCCTGCTGGAACGTCTCCAGCTGATCTGTTCGTGGATCCTGTGCGCCATCTGGGCTTGGGAATTTATGCTCAAGGGCTCGTTCTGCGCATCGGCATTCATATTTGCGGGATTGCTCCCGCAACTGCGCATGGTCGCGTTTATCCGCGAGAGCAAATGGGGCCGCATGG
The DNA here is from genome assembly GCA_946408125.1 of uncultured Fibrobacter sp. Classification (GTDB taxonomy): domain Bacteria; phylum Fibrobacterota; class Fibrobacteria; order Fibrobacterales; family Fibrobacteraceae; genus Fibrobacter. The sequence continues at coordinate 18,260 of CAMJQW010000023.1, read as the reverse complement.
CGATTTCTGCGAGCGTGCTGCTCGGGCTTTTCCTCGAAAGGCAATTCCTGGTGTCTCCGGAATTCGGTTCCCCGGCGATGGCGTCGTTTGGCTGGGTGGACTGGGGCATGCTCGCTTTTTCTGCCGGTACGTTTATGCTGGTCTTCTTCGGGATGCTTTTGTTGCTCAAGCGCTTTATGGAAGTGGACGGCTCGTACTTCGGTGAAGTCGACGGTCGCGACATAGCGGAAGTCGAGGAGGCGGAGCACAAGGATTCTCCGGTAAGGCTCGGTGTCGAGAAAACGAAGAAGGGCTTCTATGTACATCCCTGGTCTTCCGAGGAATATCACGTTCTTCGCTTGCCGTTGCTGCTCGGGATTGCGTTTGCCCTGCTCTTTTCGCTCTGGGTGTGGGGAAGGATGCCGTTCGAGAATGTTGACCTTTCGCTTGCGAACGTGATTCCGCTTTTCTATCCTGTCGTGGCGCTCGTGACGGCGGTGGCCTTGTATGCCCGCGCCTACTTTGTCGAAAAGGCTTTCGCCCTGCACCGTATCGAGAAGATTCTTGCGGCGTCCGTGCTTGTGTTGGCGGGAACCTGTGCGGGGGCGTTCTATGCGGGCGGCGCATCTGAACGGGGTGCGGCACGCGATGTTCTTTCGGAAAATCCTGAAAATCGGGATTTGCCCGTGCAGACGTGGAATGCGCGCTGTGCCACGTGCCACGGGAGCGACGGGAAGTTCAACGAGAAGTTTGTACGCGAATTCTACCCGGTTCCGCAGAAGCTCGATTTGCTGCGCTTGGATAGCCTGGGCGAGGATTCGTTGGTCAATGTCATCTTGAAGGGCCGCGTCAATATGAATGCCTATGAAGGGCGCTTGACTTATTCCGATGCGCTCGGGCTCGTACGCTACATGCGTTCGCTTGCGGAAAAGGAGGTGGCAAATGACTCCGCTCCTTAACGCATTCGCGTGCCTGCTTGCTCTGGCTTGTGCGCTGTTCCTGTGGCGCAAGGGTTCTTCGCCTTACCGTAACGGGGCGCTGCTTGCCGGATTCCTGCTGCTGTTCAGCGTGTTTACCTATTTCGGTGCTGCCGAATCGCTGGCCACGGATCCTGCGCTGGAACATTACCCGTTCCGCATGCTGGCGCTGTGCCTCTGCCTCTCGACGGCATCGCTCCCGCTATACCGCAGACGCTACCTGGTGCTTGCGCAGGTGCTGTGGCTGTGGATTGAATTGTTCGGCGGGATTGCGCTCTATTACCGCGGTTTCGATGTCGCCTGGACGCGCATCGCGGCTGTTGCGGGGCTTGCGTTTGGCAGTACGTTCCTTTCGCGCATCAGCCGCGAGATGGAATTCTGCCTGATGGTGCTCTGGCTTGCCGTCTGGGTATTCTTCTAGACGGAAATTTCGACTATACGAGTTCGCCGCGGATAACGTCGATCTTCCCGCCGATGAGGCTCACGATGTTCGTCGGGTTGATTTCGATGTTGCCGCAATCGACCATCATGTCGACGGAATGCTGGAACGTGTTCCACAGATCTTCGACGTCGTAGATGTCTTCTTCGGAAAGCTTGGCGGCCGTGCTCAGGATGGGCTTGTCGAAATGCTGGAAAAGTTCCTTGAAGAACGGGTGCGTCGGCATGCGGATGCCGATTTCGGGGCGCTTGACGTCGAGCCTGCGGGCGATATGCGGGTCGGCGGGCAGGATGAACGTGTAGGGGCCGGGAACGCGCGGCTTCATGATGTTGAACGCGAAATTGTCGACGCGTGCGTAGTCGGTGGCCGCGCGGATGCTCGGCACGATGAGCGCCATGAAGAACTTCTTCATCGGCTTCTTGAGCGCGTAGAGCTTGTGGATCGCCTTCGGGGATTCGGCGTTGCACCCGATGGCGTATCCCGACTCGGTCGGGTAGAGGACCAGGGCGTCGTCTTCGAGTGCCGCGGCGGCGAGCTTGACGATGCGCGCTTGCGGATTATCTGGATGAACTTCGAATCGCATGCGCGAAATATAAAAAAGGATTGCGGTTTCGGCCCGGATTTTAGCACTGCGGTATCACTTGCGTCCCCTCGAAGGCGTTCTTGACGTGGCTGAACTGCAGCGGCTTCTGGTAAGCGCGGATGCTTAACACGTCGAATCGGCAGGGCTGATCGAATCCGCGCGGTGCGAACTGCGGCTGCGTCCCCAGGAAATGGCATGCCGTCTGCCAGATCTTTCGCTGCTTGTCGCGGTTCACGCGCGCGGCGGGGTTTCCCTGCTGGTTGTTCCATACGGATTTTACTTCCACGAATACGAGTGTTTCGCCATCGCGCGCAACGATATCGAGTTCTCCGCCCCGGAACGCGTAGTTGCGCGCGAGAATCTCGTAACCCAAGCGGCGGAGGAATGCCGCGGCCTGCGTTTCGATGAAGTTCCCCTTCATCCGGTTCTTCTGCTTGCATACCTTAAATCCCATTTTATCTCCTTTACAAAAAAGGACACGCGATAAAATCGCATGTCCGTAATAGTGAATGTTTCCCTTGCGGGTAAGTTTACTGTTCTGGCTTAAAGTTCCATTCCGAGGAGGCGGATTTCGGAAATCGCGAAATCCTTGTTCTCGGCTTCGTAGATTTCGTCGAGGTAGATCTTGATTTCCGTCGTTTCCATGGCCTGGATGTTCGGGTACTGCATTCCCTTGATGTTGTCGAGCATGATTCTTTGCTTGAATCCGTCCTTGGTTTCGAGGGTAAGCAATCTGGGCTTCTTGAAGACGCGGAATCGGTCGCCCAGGGCGTCGTCGACGGATTTCTGGTAACCTACGGCAAGCCCGATGTGGGTGATCAGCGTGTTCTTCTCGAAGTAGAGCGTGAGAACCGGATTCTGCGGCTTGGGCGGCATGGTGTTGAGCCACGCGGTCTTCAGGTCGCCGTCCGTCAGGTTGTCGATGGGGTAGCCGTCTGATTCGTCGGCCTCGATGGCGGAAGTCTCGTGATTGCCGAGAGCTTCGCTCCATTCAATCTCGCGCACCGTGCTTTCGGGCTTGTGCGTGAGCATCAGGAGGATCATGAGGAGGATAATCAGCGGGAATATCGAGATGGCGAGCGCGGTAAGCCTGCGGCGGATGACGCGCACGTGCGAAGGCAGGCGGGTGGCGGCCTCGGCAATCGAGGCGGTTCCGTGCCGGAGCAGCGAATGCTTCTTCATCGCGGTGATGCGGCGCGCGTTGTGCGTCTCGCGCGGGGGGAACACTTGGTCACATGCGTCCAGGAATTCCTGCATGTCGTGGAAGCGTTCGTTGAGCTTCTTCTTGAGACACTTGAGGATGAGTTCCGAAAGCCCTGCGGGCATGTCGGGCCTGAACTGCTTGGGATCGGGAGGAGGTTCCTGCACGTGCTTCAGCGCAATTTCCACGGGGCGGTTCCCGTTGAAGGGAAGTCGGCCGCAGGTCATTTCGTACAGGATGACGCCCATGCTGTAAATGTCGGACTGGAGCGTCACTTCGTCGCCGTGGCACTGTTCCGGGCTCATGTATTCGGGAGTGCCCATCGTCATGCCGGTCTTGGTCAGGCGATCCTTTTCCATTTCCTGGATGTAGGAGATGCCGAAGTCCATCACGTACACGCGGTTGTCGCGGGTGAGCATGATGTTCGAGGGCTTCACGTCGCGATGGACGATGCCCTTGCTGTGCGCGTAGAGGAGTCCGCGTGCGATTTGCCTGATGATGACTTCGATGGCCTCGAACGGGAGCTTGCTCTTTTTCTGCAGTACGTCGGAGAGGGAATAGCCCTGCACGTACGTCATCGCGATGAAAAGTCTGTTGTCCTGCTTTCCGAAGTCGAAAACGTGCACGATGTTCTGGTGGTCGAGTTCCTTCATGGCCTGGGCTTCCAGGTAGAACCTCTGGATGGCTTCTTCATCGGCAGTCGCATCGAGAATCTTGAAGGCGACTTCACGTTTGAGTTTCTTGTCGAGGGCCTTGAATACGTAGCCCATGCCCCCCTTGCCAAGAGTGCCTATCAGGTCGTAGTTCTCGTTGAACGGGCAAGGAAATTTATCAACTTTGAGAGTCATCGTGCTTTTTTAGAACGGAAAAGGATTATTGCAGTGAAAATATAAAAACCTAGCGCAAGACCGAGGGCGCAGAGATTGTTTGTCGCGTCACAGGGACGTTCCAGCAGCAAGTCGAGTAGAGCCTTCTGGTTGTAGCGGGACCAGATGACGGTAGAAAGCGCCCTGCCTACTTCCAGCATCTGGTCGAGCGGTACGAGGGCACCCGCAAGAGCCACCTGCGGGATGATGAGCAGCGGGAGGAATGCGTTCGCCTGCCCGGAATTCTTGCTGAGCGAACTCACGAGCAACCCGATTCCCACGGCGGGAAGGACCGTGCATGCAAATATGGCCGCAAGCATTGCAGGGTCGGGATGGATGGATATCCTGAAGGCGACGAAAGCGTACACGGTTACCGTCTGCAGGAATGCCGCGACGGATGAAAGCAGGATCTTGCCCGCGAGGAGCGAGGGAACCTTGAGTCCCTTGCGGAATTCGTTGCGCAGGATGTCCTTCTCCTGGACGATTTCGCGGATGGAGAGCGAGAGTGAAAACCAGTTGGCGCACAGGATGAGCGCGAACGCGACCGTCCAGAGCGAACTCAGCGGGCTGAATATCTGCGAAAAGAGGAACCCGATGACGACGGGCTGCAGGAACAGTGCCGCCACCTTTCCCTTGTCGCGGAACCATTGCTTGAGCGAGAGGGAAATCCCGTACAGGAAGGTTTCCTTGCGGTGGACCTTGCGGAAGAATACGTCTCGGTTCTTCGGGGGCGCTTCGATGGTCTTCGATTCGTCGGAAGATTCCCAGCGTGCGGCCGTGTCGTCGTTGAGGCCCGAAAGGATGGCTTCGGGATCAGTCGTTTTGAAGTAGCGGTAAGCCCCCTGCGGGCTTCCGTAATAGCCTTGCCGTCCCTGGTGCAGTACGAGCACTTTGTTCGCGATTTGCAGCGCTTCGTAGCTGTGCGTCGTGAGGATGATGGTGTGCCCGATGAAGGCGAGCTGTTTCAGGTGCGAACACAGGATGCGCGAATTGAACGGGTCGAGCCCGCTGAGCGGCTCGTCGAGGACGATGAGGCCCGGGTTCGACATGAGCTCTGCCGCAAGAGCGGTACGGCGGAGTTCGCCGCCGCTGAGCGTCTGCACGCGGTGATCTTTGCGGTCGCTCAGCCCGAAAAGTTCCATGAAACTTTTCAACCGCTCCTGGGCGGTTGCGGCGAACTCCCGCTTGTCCAGCGAGATGCGTGCATTGTGCAGGATGTTTTCCTTCACGGTGAGGTCCCTGCGGAGTGCCGGATCCTGCGCCATGAATACGATGTGTTCCCGGATATCCTTGCGGCGGTAGTCGATGCCGCCGATGCGAACTTCGCTCTGTGCGCCCTTGGTGTGGATGCCTTCCAGGAGGTGCAGGAGCGAGGACTTGCCCTGTCCCGAGCGCCCGATGATGGCGAGGATTTCGCCTGCCGGGAGCTCGAAGTTGATGTCCTGCAGCAGGCGCTTCTTTCCGGCGTAGACGTCCAGGTCCTTCACGTGGACGTCGAATCCGCACTTGCTTCCGGTAACAAGGATTTTCTTGTCCCTGAAGGTGATTTCGTTCTGCTCGATTTTGAGCGACTTGCCGTTTTCGAGGAGCAGCTTCTTTCCGCACAGGAGTTCGGCGGAGTCACCCGAAAGCCGAGCCTTGATTTTGCCCGCACCCGCGATATCCAGCTCGGTCCAGTCTTCGGACAGCGCGATGCTGTTTACGTTGTCTTCCTGGTCGAGGAGCAGGAGGGAGAGGTCCCCGTTGCTGAGCGTGACGCGAAGCCTGCGCACGCCGATGACGATGATGTCTCCGTCCTTCAGGGGCGTTTCCGTAACGTCCTGGTCGTTCACCTTGGTGACGCTGTTCTGCGTCAGGCTCCTCAGGTGCCATTCGTCTCCGCACTTCTCGATGACGGCGTGTTCTCTCGAAACGAATACGTCTTCGAAATGCAGGTCGCTAGTTGCTTTGCGACCGATGGTGAATGGCTTGCCTGCGCTTGGAGTGATGAGCTGGAACATGGGCTTGGACTATGAAAGCTTTTGCAATCCCCTTATGAACCGGTCGCACGCATCTTCAAGCGTCTTGTCGCTTGCCGCATATGAAAAGCGTACGCAGGTGTCGTCGCCAAAGGCTGCTCCCGGAACGATGGCGAGGCCTTCGCTTTCGAGCAGGTACTGGCAGAGTTCGACGGAATTCGAGATAGTCTTTCCGGCGGGAGTCTTTTTACCGTAGAATTCCTGCACCGGAGCGAACAGGTAGAACGCTCCGTCGGGAACCTTTGCGGGAACCGTCAGGATTTCGGAGGTGCGCCTGACCATGTAGTCGCGACGCTTCTGGAAAACCTCGCGCATAGCGATGGCGGAGGCGTTGCCCATCTGGAGCGCACCGAGTGCCGCGTACTGCGCGACATTGCTCGGGTGGTGAACGGCCTGACCCTGGATCTTCCCGATAATCTTTGCGATGGGTGCGGGAGCCGCGTCGTAGCCGATGCGCCAGCCTGTCATGCAGTAGGATTTTGAAAAACCGTTGATGACGATTGTGCGTTCCGGCATGCCGTCGAGTGATGCGGCGCTTACGAATGAGCCGTTGTAGACGAAGTATTCGTAGACTTCGTCGGAAATGCAGTAGAGGTCCTTTTCGACGATGACCTTCGCGAGCGATTCGAGTTCCTGCCTGCTGTAGACGGAACCCGTCGGGTTGCAGGGATTGTTGATCAGGATGGCCTTGGTCTTCTCGGTGCATGCGGCGCGAAGCTGGTCGGCGGTAATCTTGAAATCCTGTTCGCGGCTACCCTGCACAAAGACGGGCGTGCCGCCGAGCCACTTGACGAGTTCGGGATAGGTGACCCAGTAGGGTGCCGGGATGATGACTTCGTCGCCCGGGTTGATGAGTGCCGCGAGCGCGTTGAATACGGCGTGCTTTGCGCCGCTGGTCATGATAATCTGTTCGGGAGCGTAGTGGAGGCCGTTCTCGCGCTCCAGCTTTTCGCATACGGCCTTCCGGACATCGAGAATTCCGACGGGTGCCGTGTAGCGGGTCTTTCCTTCGTTGATGGCCTTGATGGCGGCTTCGCGGATCGGCTCGGGAGTGGGAAAGTCGGGCTCTCCAGCACCGAGGCTTACGACATCCTTGCCGTCGGCAATCATTTGCTTGGCGAGCGTGTCGATGGCGACAGTCAACGATGCCGCGATATTCTGAGTTCTTGTAGAAAGCGGTAAAGTCATTTTTTTGCTTTTTGCTTATGCAGGCGGTAATTGTCCAGGGAGCCTGCAATCAGGGGGAAAATGGTGAATTGCGATACGGTAATGCAGATGAGTCCGAGCAGGCAGATGACGCCGATGCTCCGGAGCCCCGGATGCGAGGAAATCAGCAGACCATACGTTCCGATGAGGGAGGCGAGCTGGCTGATGCTGATGGTAAAGAACTTCTGCTGCAGAATGTTGAGTGCCGTCCCGCCCTGCTTTTCGTAGTAGGCGGTCCACAGCTGGAGAGAACCGTCGACGCTGAATGCGAACAGGATGGGGAAGGCGAGAGAACTGTATGCCGAAATGCCGAGCCCGAGCATGCGCAGCAGGAACACGAGCCATCCCATGGCGAATAGCGACGGCAGCAGCGTGAATATGGCCCTGCTGAATCGGTTGTAGTATATCAGGAGGAAGAACCAGATGAAGATGACGCCGACGACAAGCGCCTTGTCGATGTTCTTGAGAATCAGGTCGAGGAATGTCGCGCGGATGACTGGCGTTCCCGATACCTTGAACAGTCCCTTCTCGATACCGTCGATTTTCTTGAGGTCGGCCTGCAGGTGCCTGCATTCGAGACCGTCGTTCGGGTTTATGTTCGGGATGATGAAGGCGAACTTGCCCGCGTTGCCCTTGTTGTCGCTGAATTTGAGGCGCAGGTCTTCGGGCGTCTCGTTTTCGTCGAAATCGATGCGGTAGACGATTTCGGAAAGCTTCGTTACGTAACGCAGGTCGGACGAATCCAGCCTCTGCAAGAAGCGCGGGTTCAGGAAGTTCCGTATGTCTTCGAGCTTTTCCCTTTTCTCGACCTGGCTTTTGGGCGAGAACTGCGCCAGCGTGTATATCCTGTCGATGTTCGGGATGCGGTCGTTCTTCTTGAGTTCCTGGAAGTTCTTGAGCAAGTCGTCGCCTGCGGCCTGGTTCGGCAGCATGACGATGATCGGGTCGTATTGCGGGAATCCCGTTTGCGCAAGCAGGCTGTCCGCTTCGCTCTTCTGGTGGATGATCTCGGTCTTCTCGAAATCGTAGAAGAACTTCATGTTGTTCCCGCCGTAGAAGAGACCGACGAGGCTCACCGCGGACACGATGGCGATGAAGATCTTGTTAATTGGGTACGAAAGCAACTTGAACTTGTATTCGCGCTGGAAGCGGAACGAGTTCACGGTAAAGGGCTTCTTGCGCTGGAATAGCTGCAGTAGTGCCGTGGTCAGCAGGATGCTGAGCACCCAGTTGAGGAGGCTCCCGATGGCACCCAGCACGCCGAGTTCGCGGAGACCGCTTACGGGCACGAGGTAGAGGGCGAGGAACAGTCCCGACATGATGCAGGCGCTTGCCGCTGTGGAAGGCCCGATGCCGAGGACCGCGCTCTCGATGCTCAGCTGCGGGCCGAGCTTGTTGTTGCGCTCGATAAAGTAGCGGTTCAACACGTGCGTGATGATCTGGCATGCCTGTCCGGGCAGGAACAGCGCGAGCAGCAGCGTGAACAGGTTGATGCGCCCGTAAAGCATGCTTGCGAGTGCGAGCGTGTAGAGGATGGGAAGGCTTGCCGGCAGCGCGGATACGAGGATGAGCTGCGGTTGCCTGTAGAAATGGATGACGAAGAGCAGGAGGATGAACAGCGCGGTCAGTTTGCCCGCGAATTTCGCCTCGGGAAGCAGGGTGCGCCCCGTCAGGATGGTGTCGTACACCTTCCCGGTGTAGAAAGTCTCGACTTCCTTCCGGCTATCCATAAAGTCGCTGACCTTGGAAAGGAGCTCCCTTGATGCGGAGAGGTCGGAAAGCGGTTTCTTGGGATAGATGTCGATGACGTGGATTTTGCCGTCGTCGCTGGCGTGGCTGCGGGAAAGGAGCCTGATGTACTTTTCTTCGACATCGTTCAAGTCGAACGTAGATGATGTTTCGTTGTTTGGTGTCGCGATAGAGTCCGCTTCTTCTTCGAGGTCGACGAACAGCGGGTTGTTCGCGAGAATCGTCTTCCGTTTGAGCTCATCGAGCCTGCTGATGATGGTGTCGAGATCTTCGGTCTGGATGTAGAGCAGGTTGTGCTTCTTGTAGAACTCGATGTCGGTCTCGTATTCCAGGAAATGGACGAGCGAATCGTTCTTCATGTGACGCGCGAGGTCCCTTGCCGTATTGTAGGTCAGCGCGCTGTCGTCGGATTTCAGGATTACGGTCAGGCTCCCGAGCCCGCCGAAAGCTTCCTCGATTTTGTGGTAGTCGCCGCTATTGGCGCCTGTCGGAGAAATGGTGTCTTGCAACTGCAGTTCCCAGTGCAGGTTGCTTACGGGATGGATGCACAGGATTGCAACGGCGAAACATGTCACCAAAATGGGAATCGGGTAAAGCGCCAGTTTTTTGACGATTTTTGTTGCAATGGAAAACATCAGAAACAATATAACATTATATTAAATTGTAAATTACCCCCCATAGGCTAGAAATCTATGAAACCGGTTGTTTATTTTTTGCTTGCTTTGCTTTTTTCTTTTTCGATGGTCGGCGCCGAAGAAGCCGTGACCACCGATGAAGCGAGTGAGGAATCCGGAATCAACTGGAAGGATTTTCTTGCCTGGCCTTTTATCCATATCCTCCAGCCGGTATTCAACGTGGCGGTCTATCCGGTCGCGCAGCCGATCCACTATGCGGTAGATAACGGGGTTATCGAAAAGTCTGTCGATTTCATCACGTTCGGCGAGCGGCGCAACATACTCTTGTATCCGGTAATGAACCTGAAACCGGGAACATCGACCATGCTCGGCGTAAATTATCGCCATAGGAGCATCGTCTTGCCCAAGGATTACGTCGTGCTCGAAACGCAGTTCTTCGCGAACGGCGACTGGTACGTTTCCGCGCGCTATTCGAAGCAGGGAATCGGCGGGCTTCCGCTCTATACGGCATTCCGCTACCAGCAATACTGGGACCGCGACGGGTTCTTCGTTGTTCCGGGATCCAAGGACAAGTTCATCCAGCCGGATTCCTCGGTCAACTTGAGCTGGCGATTGAGCGCCCCGTTGGACAAGTCCCATCACTGGAACCTGGAAGGAAGTTTTATCCTTCGCTATAATGACGCGAGCTTGCCCGACAAGCGTTCGGACAGCATCCTAGTGGACGATAAGTTCCCGATAGAATCGCGCGGCCTTTATCAGAGCGAGTTCCAGTTCCCCCTCGAGCTTACGCTGCTCTTTGATAACCTGGATTACGCCTATGCGCCTACGAAGGGCTCGAGATTCAGTCTGAGCGGGCGCTATGTGTTCGTGAACCCGTATAGCGGGCTTGCATACGACGATAAGGTCTATGACGAAGATGGGGTGGAACTTGAGAGCAAGAAATTTTTCCAGGACGATGCGGCAAACCATGACTTTGTCCGTACCGAGCTCGTGTTCCAGCATTATATCCTGCTCGGGCAATCGAAAAAGTTCCACATGACTCCGGCCGAGGCCCGCGAAAGCAGACGCTTCTATTCGGATTTCAACTGGGATGATGCGCTCCGTCCGTGGCATCCGTCGAACGTGATGAATACGCTGCTCGAACGCCGCGTTCTGGCGTTCCAGTTCCGGATGATTAATTTGTTTGAAATGGAAAAGGGGGAGGCTCCGTTCAATGCGTTCCCCAACGTGAATGCTCGCTTCCCGTTGCGCGGTTACGGCAATGCGTTCGCCGGTTATCACGTGATGGGATTCAGCATGGAATACCGCTGGCCGGTGGACCGCTTCGTCGATGGCGTTATCTTTGACGAGTACGCGCTGCATGCGCCCGAAATCGACGATTGGTCGTTCAGCCGGTATTACAATTCGTGGGGATTTGGCGTGCGCGTACGCAAGCCGGACATGTTCTGGTTCCGTATGCAGTTCGGTTTCCACGGGCTGCACGGCGTCAATCTGGTGCTGACGATTGCTCCGGAATACCGCTAATTAGTTTTAAAAGCGCCTAGAAAAGTTCGATCTGGTCGCTGGAAGCCCCGGTGGACCTCTGCGGCGGTTCCTTATGGAACATCCGGTAGGCAGTCTGCGTCGCGACACGGCCGCGAGGCGTCCTCGCGAGGAGCCCCTTGCGTATCAGGTACGGTTCGTAGACTTCTTCGAGCGTGTCCGGCTCCTCGCCGAGGGCGGCGCTGATGGTGCCGAGCCCGACGGGACCGCCGTCGAACTTGTCAATCATCATCGCGAGAATCTTGCGGTCCGTCGGGTCGAGACCCTCTCCGTCGATGCCGAGCATCTCGAGCGTCTTGAGGGTGGAATTCACGTCGATCGCGCCCGTACCGCGGACCTGCGCCACGTCACGGCATCGACGGAGCACGCGGTTCGCCACGCGCGGCGTACCGCGACAGCGCCCGCCGAGCAGGCGCGCGGCCTCTTCGGAAATCTCGACGCCCAGTATGCGTGCCGAGCGCATCAGGATCTTCTCGATATCTTTTTCGCCGTAAAGTTCAAGACGGTATTGCAGGCCGAAACGGTCGCGTAACGGGCTCGTCAGGAGTCCGCTGCGGGTCGTGGCCCCTACGAGGGTAAAGCGCTTGAGAGGCAGGTTCACGCTGCGTGCGGCGGGGCCGGAATCCAGCATGATGTCGAGCCTGAAATCTTCCATGGCGGGGTAGAGGTATTCCTCGACGACTCGGTTCAGGCGGTGGATTTCGTCGATGAACAGCACGTCGTTTTCCTGTAGGCTCGTGAGAAGTCCGGCGAGGTCGCTCGCTTTCTCGAGTACGGGTCCGCTCGTGATGTGGATGTTTACGCCCATCTCCTTCGCGATAATCCCGGCGAGGGTTGTCTTGCCGAGTCCCGGGGGGCCGGAAAACAGACAATGGTCGAGTGCGTCGCCACGGTGCTTGGCGGCTTCGATGGCAATGGAGAGGCTTTCCTTGAGGTCGTCCTGTCCCGTAAATTCCGCAAGGGTTGGCGGTCGGAGCGTACGTTCGATGTCGTCGCCTTCGCCGCGCCTTTTTTCGGGGGAGATGATTCTTTGATCGTCCATGTTTTGCCTGTAACGCCCGCGAAGGCGCGCTTCTTAAAGATACTTTAATGCTTCCGGGATAAGCGACGCGGCGTCCGCGGAATCGCCGAGGATTTCGGCAGCCTTCACGACGGCCTTCTCTGCCGCGGGGTCCTTGACGCCGAGTGTGTGCAGGGCGAGAACCGCTTCCATCTTGGCTCCGGTAAGCACGCCCATTCCGGTAATGCCCGACCCTTCAACGTCTCCGAGCGCCTGCAGCATGGCTCCCGCCTTGTCCTTGAGCGCGAGCACCATCTGTTCGCATGTCTTTTTGCCGAGGCCCTTGATCTTGCCGAGGGCGCTCTTGTTGTCGCTCGCGACCATATTCAACAGGTCGGCAGGGGAGACTCCGCTCAAAATCCGCTGTGCGAGCTTGGGGCCGACCCCGTTCACGTCCAGGAGCATCAGGAAAGTGTCCTTTTCAGTCTTGTCGGCAAATCCGAAAAGCGTCATGGAGTCCTCGCGTACCACGAGGGTCGTATAAAGCAGGACTTCGCTGTCGGTTTCGGGCAGCTTGCCCGCCGTGTAGGCGGAAATGTTTACGCCGTAGCCAACTCCGTTTACGTCCACGACCACGAATGTGGGGGATTTTTCTACAAGAATACCGTGAATACGCTCAATCATGAAGCCTCCGGATAAAATCTACGAATATGCACTTTTGTGCTACTGCACAAATATATACTAAATTATAGGCTCTGTCAAGCCTTTCCGGACATAAACTATTGGAAATATAAAAAACGCCGACTTATATTGGTCGGCGGCTTTGGAATTTACCACTGTCGCTGAATTCTCGTCGACTTATTGGACAATATTGATAGACTTAGCCTCGCGGAAACTGCCGCTAGTCACCTTCACGATATAGGTCGCCGTAGGCAATTGGCTCAGGTCGAAGGAGTGCGAGTGCAAGCCTGCGTTTTGCATCCCTGTCGTTTCTTGGACAATCAGGGCGCCAAAGCCCGTGAACAGGCTGATTTTCACATTGTCGCGCTGCGGAAGCGTGTAGCGTACTTCGATTTGTCCATGACGGAACGCGAGGTCAATATGTGTTGAAACCCCTTCGAGTCCGTACATCAGTGCCGTTGTCGTCTCGCTAGCATCCTTTTCGTTGGTAACAGTAACATTTACCTTGAACAGCACTGTTTTGCCGTTGTACGAAAGTCCCTGCGTAAAGCTGTATTTTTCGCCGTCCTTCACGCGGTTCGGATAATGTCCGACGGCGAGTACTCCTTTCGACAAGTCGGCCTCGCTGAACACGTAGGCGGTCTCGCCCCATTCTACCACCTTGCCGTCTTTACCAAACCAATGCCCCGGAGCGGTGGCGGTGCTGTTGGTCGCCGTGTTGCCGTCGCTTTCCTGGGCAAAGAACGTCGCCTGGGAAAGAGTCGATGCAGTAAGCCCAAGCTTTTGCGCGATTTCGTTCACATCAAATTCCGCCGCGACCGTCGTATAGTTGTCGTCAATCGGAAGAGTCACCGTGATGGTATATGTCGTGGCTCCGTCCAGGACAACCTTTTCGGAGCTGCTGGACGCCGGTACGCTGCTGGAACTGCTGGACGCTACAGAGCTGCTGGAACTTGCGGGAGCAACAGAGCTGCTCGATGCCGCTACGGAACTGCTCGAAGCTGCCGGAACCTCGCCAATTTCCGGCCACTTGTAATCCAGCTTGAAGTCGTTGTAGTACTTGACGTTTGCAGCACCAGCGCCGCTGACGCCCGTTTCCAGTTTCAACTTATAATCGTAATGCAGCTTGCGAATTCCCGTGTTGCCGGTGTACTGGTAATCGGTATTCACGATGACCGCGAAAACCATCGGCGTGCCGTTTGTCGAAGAAGGAGTCTTGTCCAGGCGAAGCGTCGCGAAGCCTTCGCCCGTAATGGGTTCGCTGTATACCGGCGTTCCGTCGGTCGCGCGGTAGCACAGCAAGAAGTTCATGTTCTTGTTGTTGGAATTCGCACCGTTCGGGTAGAAACTCACCGTCACTTCTTTAGCGCCGTTTTGCACCTTCAGCGGTACCACGTTCGAGCCCGACCACCCAGGAGTCGTTTCCTGATTCGGTACAAGGTAGCCGTCGCTTTCTGTCACCGTCTGGTAGGGCGTCATGGTCCAGGTGTAGCTTTTCTTGTTGTTGTCCCACATGTCCTGTTCCCAGTAGGTGTCGCTGCCGAAATGCTGGTTCAGCAGGTTCCTGATTTCGCCAGACCATTTTTTCATGTCGAGCATCGCAAGCCTTGCGCGGAATTCGGTAATGAGCCTGCGCACGCCCGCATCGCCAAGGCCCTTGTCGAGGCCGTAAGTTTCAAGCAGGTATTTGGTCTTGCCGTAAGCGTTTCCGTAAATCCAGCGAACAGCCCCCGTACCGATCCACGTTCCGATAAACGTCGGGAAGATGTTGCTGTACTGCGAGCCACCCAGCAGGTAACGCTGATTCTTGCCGGTCACGCCACCGCCATCGGCGCCGCCACCAGGGCCACCGAAAGTGCCGTCAATCAGCCAGCCCGAATAGGTTTCAATAGGCATAAACGGCGCAATAACCGTCGCCGCATTCAGAAATCCCATACCGCTGTATACACCATCGCGGTGGCTGAACATATCCTGCTGAATCCAGGTGTTACCCGCTTCCTGGAACCAATGCGCATCCTTTGCGCCAGGGTAGCCGTTCGTCATCGAGTGGATTCCCTCGTGAATCATCGCATCCATCTGCGCCACGCGATCGCGGTAGGGGCAACTCGTATTGAAACTGTACAGCGGATAGAACGAGGCCGCCACCGCCGTGTAGCCCGCCACCCATGTCTGCCAACCACCCGTGGTATCGTCCTTCGCACCACCGGCACACGTACCCGAGCCATAGTAATAAACGGCACTGTACTGGCCTTCTTGCGCCTGGGCATCCGGCGCCCATCCCATCTCATTGTACAGGTACTCGAAATCGGTATCGTACTTCTTGAGGATCGAATCAATCGTCACGTCGGTAATGCGGCTGTCGCGATCCTTGCCCCAGTAAAACGCCCACCATTTACCGGCCTTCTTTCCGGTAACGCCCGAACAATTGTTATTGAACTTGGTCGGCGGCTGAATGTCGCCCAGATTAGACTTTGTGTCGTAATCCAGGTCGCTGCGGTAACCGGGCCATGTGTAAGCATCGCCCGACGCCGCGTATACGTGAACACCCAGGGCAGCCGACAAAACGGCGCCCGGAATCAATCCCAAACAACTTTTTTGCATGACACACTCCAACTTTTATGCTAATACAAAAATACTCCCTTTAACACTAGGGAGCATTGAACTTTTTATTTACGCGTTGTCCAAGGACAACGAACCTCGTTGCAATTATTTAGCAGTAACCACCGGCCAGTAATTTTCGGGACGCTGGTTCAGGTAAGTGAGCCGCGTCCAGGCGTTATCGCGGAAACAGCTGCCGAGCATGAGTTCGTCAACCGAGCCGGTAAAACCGCCCACCATAAAGTCCCGCAAGTCGCGGGCACCGCCCCAAGCAATCTGTTCGGGTTCAGATTCAATTTTATTTTCGTTTAAGTAGAAAACGACCTGGGATGTCGTATGCCGACTAAATGCAATATAAATCCATTCACCCGCCTTGATGCCCGATGTTCCCGATGCCCAAGAGTACAAGTAGTTCACGGAGTCGGGAACCCAGAGATTCACGACAAAGCCTTTCTCCGGATCATAGCGCAAAGCGTATTCTTTGGCCTTTTCGAAGACGGTCTGTTCCTTGCCGAGCGATTCCAGTTGCACCCACACCGAGAAACAGAAATATTCGCTACCGTCATAATTCAAGTTCACTTTGCGCGAGGAATCAACCGCACTCGAATTCTCGGCGACAATAACATCGCCTTCATCCAGTTTTGCCCCCTTGCCCACAATGCCGTCGGCAGACTCAGCCCCTGTCGGCAGACCTTCAAAGTATCCCTTTTCCGCTCCATCGCTCACAGGTGCAAGCCCGCTATCGAAATGCCACACCAGCGAATAGCTACGGTTCGTGGGGAACACATCCTTCGCGTATGCGGGGTCCATGGTATTGTCAAAATGGATTTCCAACGAATCGGAAACATTCAGCGAATCGACACGCACCCAGAACACAGCCTCTTTGGTCTGAGCGTCATAGTAGGTCTGCGCGATCGGGAGTTTCTTGCTGCGTTTTCCGTCCTGCGAAATGCGCACGGCCTCCCAGCGGCCGTTCACCACCTCCGCAGAATCGAAAGCAATTTCTTTTTCCGTCAAGCGAATGGCCAGCGGGAAATCGCTCACGACGGTGCCGAGAGAATCGATTTCATCGGGGAGTGCGAGCGGAGCTTTCAATGTGTACGTCACCGAATCGCCCCAGACTGTAGTCTCTTCAGGCTTTACGGAAACATCCTTAAATCCAAACGGGCTCATGCCATCCATGTAAACAACAAGTTCAAAAGTGTCTGCCGGGAGGCTATCGACCACGATTTTCCCGTTCTGTACAGAAACCCTTCTGCGAATTGTCGTCCCGATGACGATAGCCTCGCCACCCTGGTTTTCGCGGAACTCGCCCGGCACAAGAAGCTTGACCGTTCCGGAATTACGCAAAGTGTCATTTACAGCAAGGGGCTCGTCCTCTTCGGCACTCAGGTTCTGCACCAGAAGCATCTGGCCCGATTCCTGATGGAAAGCCTCGAGATTAAAATTGCCCGACGGGATGGAATCGAATTCGTAATTGCCGTTTTCATCCGTTTCGGTTTCGAACGCGGAAGGCAGAACCTGTTCAGCCTCGCTTGCAGCAACGATGTTGTAGTCGCCCGGCACGCACTGTACACGCGCATGTGCGGCCGGCTTGCCGCCATCCAGCACCAAGATGCCTGCGAGTTCCGGGGAACCCGTTTCGGCACTATTGCCTGCCACGTGGCTGTCCGAAGAACATCCTGCAAAAAACGCCATAAAGGCCGCCAACGAGGCGACCGTTACAGCTTTTATGTTTTTACAGAACTTCATCGATACCAATATAACTAAGAATTGCCAAAAATGGAATACCTATTCTAAATATCGACGCTTGACGGTGCCGCTCTTTGTGAATTCCACTACGATGACCCGTGCTGCGGGCATCTTCGCAGGCTTCTTATAGCCTGCGAACAGCGGGCGCCCCTGCATGTCGAACATGCGGTAGTAGGCGGTCTCGGCTTCGGTCGCGAAATTCACAACCTGCGGGACGGCATCAGTTTTGCTGGAACTCGATTCCGGAGTGACGGCATTCGAGCTGGAAGATGGCGGCGACTCGCTTGAAGATAATTCCGGTGTTTCGCTCGAAGATGACTCCGCCTCGCTCGAAGACGAGGCTGCAGTTCCTTCGACCGTGAAGGTCACAAACGAAGACATCTGCGAAAGGCCCGAATTGTCCGTCACGACTGCAACCGCGGAATACACTCCCGGTTCAAGCCCGATTGCATTCACCTGGTAGGGTGCGTCAGTTGCAGAACCGACCAGCGTGTTGCCCACGTAGAAGGCGACACTCTTCACGGAACCGTCGCTGTCCTTCGCGTCGGCCTTCAAGGTGACCGTTGCACCCGCCTCGAACTTTGCACCCGCTGCAGGGGCTATCATAGAAACGCTCGCCGCCTTGTTGCTCTGTCCGAAAGCCTGGTTGTATTCGGGCATCTTGCCGTAGCGCCCACCCACGCCGACGAGGCTCGGGATTTCCTTCGGGATGTTCGCCACGGTGCGCTTTTCAAAGCTGTAGCTCGGGTTGAACGTCGCCGCATTCGGGACGCCCTGCGTCACCGTACCGTTGTAGCGGTGCTGCTGCTTTGTTCCGCTCCCGAACGTGACGCCACTAAAGTAAACGTAGCCGTTGTCGCCCCATTCGGCCAAATAACCCTGGCCGTTGTCGATATAGCTGTTCTCGTAGCGCACGTAGGCCTTCGCATTTGCGCTATGACCGTTCGCACCCGCGATAAAGAAGCGGTTGTAGTCCACGTACTGGTTGTACAGATGCACCTGCGAACCGTTGCTTTCGCCAGTGACCTTCGGCA
>CAMJQW010000022.1 GCA_946408125.1 uncultured Fibrobacter sp. | reverse complement strand
AGGCTTCCAAGGAAGTGGACATTATCCCGGTTTATGAATTCAGCCACTTCGAAGCCGAAAAGCAGCTCACGAACGCCGACTGGGTCCCGCAGACCATGACCCTCAAGGGCCACTGGGAAAAGGACGGCCATGTGGTGCTCGAACAGTATGCCTACATGAAGCGCGACTACGCCGTGAACTACGTGACCGCCAACTGCAAGGTCGGTAGCTTCGACGGTGACCGCCGCGTGTTCCTCGGTGCCAACGAAATGGGCTCCTGGGCCGCTCCGCTCAGCCTCGCCAACAAGGAACTTTCCAATAGCGAATGCGACCGTGGCGACAACATTGCCGCTCTCATGATTCACGGTGGCAAGATCGCTGCCGGCAAGACTTTCCGTACCTGCACCCAGCTCGGTCAGGAACAGAGCCTCAAGGTCGCTGCCAAGGCTATCAAGAAGTACCGCGACTTGAAGAACGTCGACAAGGCTTTCGACGAACTCGCCAAGTTCTGGGAAAACTACCTCTCTACAATCCAGGTGAACACTCCGGATGCTGCATTCAACACCATGGTGAACGTGCACAACCCGCGCCAGTGCCACACCACCAAGAACTGGAGCCGCTACCTGTCCCTCTATCAGTTGGGCTACGGCACCAGCCGCGGTATCGGTTACCGTGACTCCAGCCAGGACCTCATGGGCGTGATGAGCCACATGCCGGAAGAAGCTCTCCAACTCGCCAAGAACCTCCTCTCCGTGCAGCGTCCGGAAGGTAACGCCATGCACCAGTACGCTCCGCTCGCCCTCGAAGAAGACAACGGCAACGAAGCTAACGCCGGTGACTCCCGCGAAAAGAAGGGCGTGCTCGACGAAAACGGCAACCCGGCTTACGCTGACTGGTATGGTGACGACCACCTGTGGATCGTTCTCACTATTGCCAACTACCTCAAGGAAACCGGCAAGATGGACCTCCTCAAGAAGGAAGTTCCGTTCTACGAAGCCGGCAAGAAGCGCGCTCAGCGTGAAAAGGGCACCGTGCTCGAACACCTCAAGCGCTCCCTCAACTTTACCCGTACTCACCTCGGTAAGCACGGCCTTCCGCTCCTCGGCTTTGCCGACTGGAACGACTGCATGAACCTCCCGCTCGGTGCAGAATCCTCCTTCAACACGGGCCTCTATGCTAAGGCTCTCCTTGAAATGATGGACATCTGCGAAGCTCTCGGCGACACCAAGTCTGTCGAAATGTACAAGGGCTGGTACGAAGACGTCAAGAAGGCCTTCAACGACAGCGCTTGGGACGGCAAGTGGTGGGTCCGCTGGTTCGACAAGCAGGGCAACGCCTACGGCACCAACAAGGCCAAGTACGGCAAGATTTACTGCAACAGCCAGTCCTGGTCTGTGATTTCTGGCATTGCTACTGGCGACCGTGCCGTGATGGGCATGGACAGCCTGAACAAGCTCCTCAACACCGCCAACGGCGTGAAGAGCTCTACTCCGGGCTACCGCGGCTTCGACCCGAACGTGGGTGGCATTTCTACCTATCCTCCTGGAGCCAAGGAAAACGGCGGTATCTTCCTCCACACCAACCCGTGGGTGATGATTGCCGAAACGATCCTCGGCCGTGGCGACAATGCCTTCCAGTACTACAACCAGATTAACCCGGCTTCCAAGAACGGAATTCTCGATATCTTCGAGTCCGAACCGTACTGCTATCCGCAGAACATCCTCGGCGACGAACACAAGCAGTTCGGCATGGGCCGTAACGCATGGCTCTCCGGTACTTCCACCTGGACGTACCAGGCTGCCACGCAGTTCATCATCGGTATCCGCGCCAACTACAAGGGCCTCGTGGTTGATCCTTGCATCCCGTCCAAGTGGGATGGCTTCGAAGCTACCCGTAAGTTCCGCGGCGCTACCTACCAGATCACGGTGAAGAACCCGAAGCACGTCTGCAAGGGTGTCGCCAAGATGGTGGTTGACGGCAAGGAAATCGACTCCAATGTGGCTCCCATCTTCACAAAGGGTGTCCACAAAGTCGAAGTCACCATGGGCTAATTTGAATTATAACCGTCGTGATACGGCGTTGCTCGCCCCCTCACGTACGCCATGTACGCTACGGGGGCTCGCGCCTGGTCTCACTCGGTTCTAATCCAAATTGAGTTTTAGAATCCGCTCCGCTCGGGGCGGATTTTTTTGCTTCGCAAATTCTAAATCCTGCGCCTCGGTCATGTGCAAGTAAAGTTGACGCTTCGCGTCCGTGGCAGCATTTATCAAATATAAGTCCATAAATGGCTTATGCTTGAATAAATTTGCGCACTCTTGCCCGCGACACTCGGCTTGGCTTTTTTTCTTTTGTTTGTATTTATATTTAGGGTGTGAAGTTTAATCGGCTGATAATTCTGTTGTTGGGACTCTCCCTTGTCTTGTTGGCGGGATGCACGATGCGGCCACCGTCGTCGGGGGCGTTCATGTCGGCCTACCATAACCGCGACAGTATGGGCGGTTTTTTCTTCGATGCCTCGTTGACGGTGCATACGGCGTCTACGTCCGATTCGGCGATACAGGCGCCGGAAAACGAGCATAGCACCAGTGTGTGGGAAGAGATCGTTGAAACGGAATGGCCGTTCGATTTTGGCATGTCGCTCATTCGTTTCATAGATCATTTTGGATTTGGTTTTGGACTTCAGATATCTAATCCTTACATGACTCTTGGGACCGCCTTTGAGCATTTCGGCATCATGGGGTGGACGGACTGGAGGCTTATTGGTGTCTGTGATGGTAAACCCGAATGGTTTCGGGGCGGCATAAGCGTAATGGAACAGATTTCGCCGACTCCCGCCTTGCTTGTTGGATTGTTCCAGTTTGCCTCCCGGAGCGAGGCTCTCTATACTGCAGGTGGTGGCGATCATTGGGTGCCTTATAAGGAAGATGACTCAAGCCCGATTAGTTGTTGGGATGACGATACGGACTGCTATTGGAAAAAAGAGAAGTCGGACTTTGGCGAACCCTATTATTACGGTTTTATCGAATATGGTGGCGGCACTTATGTGACGTATAAGGTGAACAAATTTTTGGGGTTGGGACTAGAGCTCAGGTACAGCTACGATGTAACCTACAAGGCGAACCGCCTTGCGTTTACAATGAATCTCTGGTTGGGCTGATTCTCCACCACGAGGATGTGCTTTCGTACCAACTTAACCGTAAATATATAATTTTGTATATTTGTCCGTATGGATTTTAATGCAGATTTTTTTCAAGGCGGAATGACCTCCCTGATGCAGCATTCGCTGGTGCAGCGGCTCGTGCTCGCCCTTGTCGTTCTCGGGCTCGCGAAGCTCCTGCTGATTCTGCTGAAGCACATCATCGCGAAGGCGGAAATCCGCGGGATGGATGCGTCGGCGCGTCCGCTGATTTATTCGCTGTTCGCTTACGGCATCTATGTGATTACGCTCCTGCTGGTGCTCCATATCGCGGGGGTGAATACGGCGGGTCTCGTGGCGCTGGTGGGTGCGGCGAGCCTTGCGGTGGGCCTTGCGCTCAAGGATGCGCTTGCCAATATCGCGGCAGGCCTGTTGCTCATGTTCCATCGGCCGTTTAAGGCGGGGGACTACATCGAGTGTGGTCAGGTGAAGGGGCGCATCAAGGGCATCGGGCTTTTCAATACCACGCTCGTATCGCTCGACGGGCTGTACGTTTCGGCGCCCAACACGATTCTGTGGGGAAATCCCATCGTGAACTTCAGCAAGAACGCGACGAGGCGCCTCGAGATTTCGGTGGGCATCAGTTACGGGGATTCCACGGACAAGGCAATCGAGATTTTGCGTGGCCTGGTGGAAAATGAGCCGAGGTTCCTGAAGGAACCCGCGCCGCAGTTCTTTGTCGCGGCACTGGCGGACAGCTCGGTGAACGTATCTTTTAGGGCCTGGGTGCGAAATTCGGACTATTTCGACCTGCTGTGGATGTCTACGGACGAGGTAAAGCGCCGGTTTGACGAGGCGGGCATTACCATCCCGTTCCCGCAGCGTACGGTCCACCTGGTTCAGGCCGATGCTCCCTGATGGATGAAATTGCTATATTTACTCCGGAAATTTTTAACAAGGATAGATAATGTCTCTTAAGATTGTTTCTCGTAGTGTTTTGGCCGTGGCGCTTGCCGCGGGTTTGGCTTCGGCCCAGCTCTTGAACTCCAAGAGCCTTGACGTGATCCGCGTCGAAAAGACGGGCATTTCTGCCGGCAAGATCGATAGCCTTGCCCAGATGCTCGCTGCCCAGCAGTTCCACGGGAAGAAGGTGAACGAAGAAACCATGACCCAGGTCCGCTACGCGGTGATCGACAACCTCGTGGGCCAGGAACTGGTGAAGCTCGAATGCAAGAAGCAGGGCATCAAGGTCTCCAAGGCCAAGGTGGACAGCCTGACCGCCCTCTTCAAGAAGCAGTTCCCGAGCGAGGACGCCTTCCAGAAGGAACTCAAGAAGTCCAACACGACGATGGCCCAGTTCAAGGAAAAGATCGAAGACCAGCTCAAGAGCGAACAGCTCCTCGAGAAGAAGGTCCCGTTCCCGAAGGATCCGACCGAAAAGCAGAAGGAAGCTTTCTGGGAACTCAACAAGTCCAAGGCCCAGATCAACGACACCATCAGCGGTGCCCGCATTTTCATGAGCACGAAGGGCAAGTCCAAGCAGGAAATCGAGGACGCCAAGGAAGTGCTGAAGGGCCTTGCCGCCCAGGTGCGTAGCAAGAAGGCTACGTTCGCCCAGCTGGCCGCCGTCTACAGCGACGACGCCGATGCCAAGAAGACCGGCGGCGTGATGAACAAGTTTATCGCGAAGAGCAAGGGTGACGCCTTTGCCAAGGCTGTCGCGAAGATCAAGGTGGGCGAGATGACCGACGTTATCGTCGACAAGGACGGCGTCTCCATCTTCATGCTGACCGAGAAGAACGACGGCAAGTACGAAAGCTACAAGCACCAGATTGACTACATCCTGCGCGTGCAGGCCGAACAGGACCGCCAGATGCAGCTCAAGGCCTATCTGGATGGCCTCGGAAAGGTCTACAAGGTGCAGTACCTCGACAAGAAGTACACTCCGCCCGAAGCAATCGGGGCTTCCAAGTAATGGCGTTCAGCACTACACACACCGGGCTTATCGAGCTGCGTAGCCGCATCGACAAGCTCTGGGGGTATCTTTGACTTAGAGGCAAAGACCGAAGAACTGTACGTCCTTGAAAAGGACTCCAGCGACCCGAACCTGTGGAATGACCAGGAGAAGGCGCAGTCCATGATGAAGAAAATCGGCAACCTCCGCGGTCTCATCGAGACGTGGAAGGAAGTCTCGCAGTCCTGCGACGACCTGGCCGAACTTTACGAGATGTCCAAGGAAGAGGATTCCGCCGACCTGACCGCTTCTATTGAGGCGGATATTGCTGGTTTGAAAGCCCGTGTCGAGGAGATGGAATTCAAGAAGATGCTGAACGGGCCGGACGACGCCTGCAGCTGCCTCATGTCCATCCACCCGGGTGCGGGCGGCACGGAATCCCAGGACTGGGCGCTGATGCTGTTCCGCATGTACACGCATTTCTTCGAGCGCGAGAACATGGAATTCAAGGTGGTGGACTTCCAGGAAGCGGAAGATGCCGGCCTCAAGAGTGCCACCATCGAAGTGACCTGCGAGAATGCCTACGGGCTGCTCCGCTCCGAAATAGGCGTGCACCGCCTGGTGCGTATCAGCCCCTTCGACGCGAATGCCCGCCGCCACACGAGCTTTACCGCCGTGTATCTGTACCCGGAGCACGAGGACATCGAATTTGACCTGGACATGGCCGATGTGCGCGTGGACACTTACCGCAGTAGCGGTGCCGGTGGCCAGTACATCAACAAGACGGATTCCGCCGTGCGCATGACGCACTTGCCTACGGGAATCATGGCGAGCTGCCAGACGGAACGTAGCCAGATACAGAACCGCGAAACCTGCTACAAGATGCTCAAGACCATGGTGGCCGAGCACTACCGCCTCGAAGAAGAGGCGAAGCGCGATGCCCGCATGGCCGAGAAGAAGAAGGTCGAGTGGGGTAGCCAGATCCGCAGTTACGTGCTGCAGCCCTACCAGCTGGTGAAGGACTTGCGCACCGGTGTCGAGACTTCCGATACCGCGGGCGTGCTCGACGGCAAGATCAAGCCGTTCATCAACGCCTACCTGCTGAGCACGAGCGAAGAGCAGAAGTAATAGAATTCCTCGTCATGTCCGCGTAGGCGGACATCTGTGTAAAAGAAATGCCCCGGTTTTTGCCGGGGTTTTTTATATGAGCTCATGGCTCACAGCTCACCGCTCATAGCTACCTGCGCCAGACGCCTATGAGGCTCTTGTTCTTGCGCGTGGCAAGCCAGAATGTGGGCCATATCAGGATGATGTCGCGGATGAGGCTCGTCCAGGCTTCAGCCTTGTCCTGGGCGCCTTCGAGTTCGAAGCATCCGCAGGTAATGCCGAGGTCGTTCCACAGCGCCCAGGCGAGCGCGATGATGAAGCTCACGAACATCCAGAAAATGGCGAATGCCGATTCCTTCACGAATGGGGAGACAATCATGGCAAGCCCGAACCAGAGTTCGAATTGCGGGTAAACCAGCGCGAAGAAGTTGTTGACGAAGTCGACATGCAATGCGGAGAAGAACTGGTACTGCGCCACGAGAGTCGCGAACTGGTGCGGGTCCTGGATCTTGAAGATCGAAGCGAAGATGAACATCCCGCCGATGCCGATGCGGCAGAGCGTTTCGAGTGCGCGGATGGCGAAATCCTTCTGGAGCTTGTAGGCGGGGATAATCAGGAGGCCGCAAACGACGCAGGCGCCGATACCCACGTGGATGTTGTAGCGGTAGGCCTTGGGCCAGATGTCGATGAGCCAGTCCTGGTCTGTAAACGTGAGGAGGCTTTCGGGGAAGCTGATTTCGGCGACACCCACAGCGACGAAGAACGAGGCGACGAGGAGGATGGCGGCCGATGCGATGGAACGCTTGATATTTGCTTGATTGAAACAGTCTATCATGGTGCCCCCTACAGGATATCCGCCGGTTTTTCCATCACGTCCTGGCTGCCGATCCATTCGACAGACTTGCCTTCGCCTACGCGGATGTTGTTCACGATGGCGAGGATGATGCAGAAGAGGGCGATGCCGAGCAGGACAGGCCAGTTCAGCGTCTTCAGATACGCGATAAACTGTTTGGGGAGCTGTTCAATTTTTTCTTTCATAAGATTGAATATACAAAAGTTGCCGGTCGTCAATTCCTGAAAGTCCACACGATTCCGTAGGAGAATCGCAGGCCTTCGGGGGTATAGCCGGATGCCGGCATGTAGATGCTGTGGTTGAAATTCTCGATGCGGTGGTAGAGCTCGAAGGAAAGGATCTGCATTCTAGCTTCGAAATCCATCGCGAGGTAGTTCTTGAGGTGTTCCAGCTCGACGGTACCTTCTTCGTTGATGGTGCAGTCGTAGCGGTCGTCGAACCACTGCCAGTCCACGCGGACACTTACGCCCAGGCGGTCCTTGACGAAGCGGTTCTGCCAGTGGATGCTTCCCTTGTAGTAAAGTTCCGGAGTGTCGAGGAGCTTTACGTCTCGGTCGAGGGTCTCGCCGCGCTCGAGGAAGAATTTCCAGTTGCCGAGCCTGAATCCGACCTGGAACATCCAGTCGAGCGTCTCGACATCGCTGACGTTCGTCCATTGGAATGCCCGTTCGGGCGATTCCAAGCCGTATCCTTTCACCCAGCGCCTGCGCATGAGGTCGCTCGCTTCTTCCTTGCGGATGCCGAGCCCGTAGTAGACTTCGCGGGAATACCAGCCGATATTCGCGGTGGAGCGGTCACGCACTTCCGTTTTGAGGTCCTTGTTCGGGAAACTGATGCGTCCGGTCTCGGTAAACTTCAGCTGCCTTACGTCGGGGAACTTGTTGTCGTGACGGTAGGTGCCGTTCACGCGGAAATGGAACGGCAAAAGGAGCGTGAGGTCCGCCGAGTAGGCGGGGGCGTAATCCTGCTCGTCCAAAAGGGAGCTGTTCCTCTGCATGCCCATCTGCGTGCGGAAGAGGATAATCCCGATTGTGTCGGCTAGCTGCAGGTAGCCGACTTCGCGGTCCTGTTCGTACTTCTTGGAGTATTCGTCGTCCTTGTAGGCGTTGATCGTATTGTCCGTATTCAGGAACTCGTATTCCATGCGGAGGGTCGGATTGAGGAACGTGGCGTAGCTCATGTAACCTTCGCCCAGGATGGTCTCGTAGCTGTAGACGTGCATCGTGTCGTAGTAGAGCGTATCGACATGATTGTAGCCCAGCGTGTCGGTGTATTCGTCCACGCCGCTCATGACGCCACCCATCGAGTCGAGTTCGATATCGTGCGTGCCGTAGTGGATGCTTGTACCGATGGTGAATTTCTTTATGGGGTAGAATTCGACGCCCGCCCCGTAGGTAACCGCCTCGACATCTATGGTATAGGGCGGAGTCTGGAACTTGCGGATGGAGTAGTCGATGGTATCGAGGAGCACCTTGTGCGTCGTGTTGTCGGCGTTCTCGAGGCTCAGGAGGTTCATTTTCGCGAAAGCCTTACCTATGCCGAATCGCCAGGTGAGCATCGGCTGGACGTGCATGGAGTTCACGGCGATGTTGCGGCCTGCGAACGGGATGCTCGAAGAGTCGCGGCCCAGCGCGAAGTAGGGCGAATGCGTCACGTTCTGGTACTGGTATTCCTTGCTGTCCTTGTTCGAGCGGCTCTGTACGCCGAAGTCGAGCATCACGGAATCGGTGACGAGCCTCCGGAAGTCGAGCCGGAGGGCGTTGCCGTCGAAGGTCCCGCGTTCCCAGTCCAGGTCAGTAATCGGGGTGTCGAGCGGGGTGCCGTGGCGTTCCTCGAACAATATGCCGTTGTCGCCGTTCAGGTTGAGCCTGGTGGCGTCGTAGCCGAGGCGCGTCGTGTAGATGCCCGAAAGCATGCTCGGGTAACGCTGCGATACGCTCCCGATGCCCATGGAGAACGGGTCGAGGTCGGGGTTCCCGAGGATGGAGGTACCGAGCACCCATTCAGATTTCTGGCCCGAGACGTCGTAGGTGCGCTGCATGAGCTCGCGGTGGGGAAGCACCCAGCGGCCGGCATCGTTTTCGCGGACGGCGGGATCGATTCCGGAGGGGGCGTCCCAGACGGAATCCTGCGCACTCGGAATCGAGTATTGCGGGGGCATGGCAGGCTGGGCGAACGCGCTTCCGGCCGTGGCGATCAAGGCGGATGCCGCAAGGAGAATCTTTGAAAACAGGCGCAGGGACATGTTTAGAACCATTCGGCGCGGGATTTTTCCCGGCGCTCCCTGAGGGCCTGGACGACGGTGTAGGGCATCTTCATGCAGTTGGGGGCGTAGGTGTTGCCCTCGGAATGGAAGTCGGATCCGCCGGTGCCCACGAGCCCGAACCGCTGTGCCATTTCCTTGTATTTGCGGCCGATGGCCCCCTTCTGGGCCGGGCTGTAGACCTCGATGCCCTGGATGCCCCATTCCACCATGTTCTCGATGAACTCGTCGCTGAGCCCGGACTTGTAGGGGTGGGCGAGGACGGCGATTCCGCCCGCGTTTTCGATGAGGCGGACCGTCTGTTGCGGGTTGAGCCCCTTCTTTTCGACGAAGGCGATGCAGCCGTCTCCCAGGTACTTGGTGAAGGCTTCGGCGAAGTTGCCGATGTATTCCTCGTCGACCATCGACATGGCGATATGGGGCCTGCCGATGACCTTTCCCTTGCAGTAGGAATGAACCTTCTCGTAGCTGATGTCGATGCCGAGCGAATTCAACTTCTTGATGATGGCCTTGACGCGGGCGATCCTCTGCTTTGCGAAGTCCTCGAGTTCCATGTTGAGCGCGAGGTTCGTCGGGTCGCAGAAATACCCGAGGATATGGATGTCCTTGCCCTGCCATACGGCGGAAATTTCGATACCGGGGATGATTTCGAGCCCGATTTCCTTCGCGGGTTCCTCGGCGATCTTGAAACTGTCGAGATTGTCGTGGTCGGTGATGGAGATGCAGCGCAGTCCCTTACGCTTGCAGAGGGTAAGGAGCTCCTCGACGGAAAGCGTACCGTCGGAAAGGCGGGTATGCAAGTGCAAATCCGCGTAACCGCCGTTTTCCGTGATGATTGTCGATCCCCTGTACACCGGCTAGTACCCGTAGTAATTGGTCAGCAATGCCGCAGGCGAAGAGTTTTCCGGCCTGAGGCTCAGGTTGAGGAAGGGAAATTCGCTTTCGCAGTTGAACCCGATACGGCATCCGGCACCGCTCTTCTTGGCGAGATACAGCCTCGGCAGGAAGGGCTCACCCAGATAAATGCATACCGTGGGGCCGTATTCGATGATTTTCTGCTCCATTTCCTGGAAAACGATTTCGCCGAACCGGCATTCCGTGTCGCTATAACAGACAGACTTGGCCCTTTTGGCGGATATGAGGGTGTGCAAGCTTTCATGGGCGCAGATGAAGGCGTCCTGGAACCACGCCTGGGGCATGGAATGCATGAAAGTGGACGCAGACTCGACATCGCGCGGTAGGAATACGAGCGTTTTTGGCTTTTCGCGGAGTACCGCCGGGAAGTTGAATGCACCGGACTCCTCGCCGGCCTGTTCCAGGAACCAGCGGGTAAGCTTCTGCTTGCTCGCGAAACGCTTGAAAAAGAACTTGAACTGGTCGGCAAAATACGGTGACGGTTTCAATTTGACTCCAGGTACATTTTTGGTAAAATATATAAATTTGCGCTGTATGCCGAAGACAAAGTTTTATGCGATTAAGGCCCCGAATGGCAACAAGATAGTGTCAAGCTGGCCGGAATGCGACAGCCTGGTCCGCGGGGTCAAGGGAGTGCTCTACAAGTCCTTCGGAACCCGCGAGGAAGCCGAAAATTGGATAAACGGCGTGGAACCCGCCGTAAAGGACGGCGTACGCATTTATGTGGACGGCTCCTTCACGCCCCATTTCCCGAAAGCGGGATGGTCGTTTGTGGTGACTGAAGGCGACAAGGAACTGGCCCGCGGGTACGGCATTACGGCCTTCGACGCGGAAAGCCGCAATATCGACGGCGAGGTGATGGCGAGTTTCCAGGCGATGAAATGGCTGGATTCGAACGACAAGACCGGTACGATTTGCCACGACTACGAGGGCATTGCCCGCTGGGCGCTAGGCGAATGGAAGGCCAAGAGCAGTATCGCGCAACAGTACGTTCGCGCCTGCCAGCCGTACTTGAAGCGGGTGACCTTCGAGAAGGTGGCCGCCCATACCGGCGTCAAGTGGAATGAACTTGCCGACGAACTCGCGAAGGGCGCCATCGAGAAGGCCCGCGCGGAACAGGAACCGAAAAAAGACTAGCCGCTACAGCGACTCGTGCTTGCTCATGCAGTGCAGGCTACCGCCCTCTTCGATGACGGTGCGGCAGTCGATGCCGATGACCTTGCGCTTGGGATAGACGCTCTCGAAATACTTCTGGGCGACCTTGTCGTTTGCGCACTTGTATTTCGGGTAGATGAGCCCGCCGTTCACGTAAATGAAGTTCATGTAGCTCGCCGGCAGGATCTGCCCGTCGGGAAGCTTGCGCTGCGGCGGGAGCGGTAGCGTATCTACGCATGCTTTTTTCCCGTAATGGAGCTGCAGGAATTCGAGAATGGCGGCGCGGGCCTCTTCGAGGTACTTCCCGTTTGCGCTCTTCGGGGATGCGGATGCGATGACCACGCGGTCTTTGGCCACGAAACGGGCAACGTTGTCTATATGGCCGTCGGTGTGGTCACCGACGAGCCCCTTGGGGAGCACGAGGAGCGCTTTGAGGCCAAAGGCCCCGCAAAGAGCCTTGATGACCTTGCCCAAATCGCTGGGCTCGTTGCGGTGATTGCCTACGAGGCAATCGAGCGTGGTCATGCCGAGCCCGTCGCCATTGACTTCGATTGCCCCGCCTTCGAAGATGTACGGGACCGATTTTGCAAGTTTGTATCCGAACATCTTGGCGATGCGTTCCGGCACGAGGTTGTCGTTTTTCCAGGGCGGGAATTTCTGGCCCCAGGCGTTGAATACCGTCTGCGAAACGAGCGTCTGCTTGCCTTTTTTCACGAAGAACGGACCATAGTCGCGTATCCAAATGTCGTCGGTCTTCAGGTCTATAAATGAAGCGGGGAAGGGCCTGTCGGCCATGGCGTATTTTTCTTCGAAGGAGAGGAACTTCCTGTTCGGGACGAGTACGTTCACGGGCTGGAATTCGCTTATGAGTCGGATGAGATCCACATAGAAACGGCGGATCATCTCGCGACGCTTTCCGTACCAGTTTTGTTTGTTATGCGGGAATGAAAGCCAGGTGGCGGCTTGGGGTTCCCATTCGGCAGGGTAATTCACCGGATTCGTGCTCATGGCGTTAAGTCTCTTGTTGTTTTTTATTTCGCTGTAGAATTTAGAAAAAAAACTATATTTTGTATAAAATTATAAAATCCAATAAGGAGAGATTCTTGAAAAAGCTTGCTTTTTTAATTCTTGCGGTTCTGGTCTGCTTTTCTGTGGCTGCAGAACGATACAAGGACAGACTTTTTGATGTCAATGTAGAACGCGATGTCAGCTTTGCGAAAAATGTACCTCATTTGAGTTCGTACCACAAGATCACCGAGGCGCTCTTGCTCTACGCGAAGTTCTCGAGCGATGCGACGGTGGCGTACTTCTATACGGAAGAGGACAAGGTCAAGAATCAGGACTTGAAAATGGACCTGTATACGCCCAAGGGCGATACGGAAACGTCCCGACCGGCGGTAATCGTTTCCCATGGCGGTGCGATGGTTGCCGGTTCGAAGGACGATTTCAACCAGCATACCGTTAACTATTGCGACTCGCTTGCGGCCCGCGGTTACGTGACGGCCTCCATCGAGTACCGCCTGGGCGTGACCCTTACGGGTTCGGACTACCAGCTCCATATCGACAGCGTGAATTTCGCGCGTGCGGTCTACCGCGGGGTGCAGGATGTCCGTGCCGCGGTGCGTTACATGCGTGCGAACGCCTCCAAGCTCGGGGTCGACCCGAACAGGATTTACCTCGTCGGCAATAGCGCGGGTGCCATCATCAGCCTCGAGAACGTCTATGCCTCGCTTTACAAGGATTTTCCGGAATACATTCACGTGAAGCCGCTCCTGGGCGGACTGGATGACTATGGCGAATCGGCGGAATACTCCACCGCGAATGCGGTCGCCGCCCTCTGGGGCGCCGTGCATGATCCGAAACTCGTCGAGACTTCGGATGTTCCGGTCCTTTTGGTGCACGGTACCGCTGACGAGACGGTCCTCTTCAAGACGGGGCGCCCGCTCAGTAATCTTCCGGGAACCCTTGAGAACATCATTCCTTCTTCGCTTGCGGCAACAGCGGCATCCTATACGCTTGACCTCAATGCCCCGACCCTCTACGGGAGCTATGTCATCGATTCCGTGCTGACCAAGAGGGGCGTTGCCCACGAGACATACTTCGTCGAAGACGTTTTCCACGAATTCTATGACGAAGAGCCCTATACTGCCGAAGTGCAGGCCAGGGTGTTCGACTTCCTGTATTCGCTGACGCAGAAGCCGACCGGCATCAAGAAGCCCGTTGTGCTTGCTCGCGCATCCTGCATACACATGACCGAGGGTAATCTGGGCTTTACCTACAGCGGCGACCGTACCGTCCGTTACAGGGTGGTGGACCTGCGTGGCCGTGCGGTGCTCCAGGGGAACGTTTCTCGCGGCGAAACCGTCGAATTTGACGCTATGGACAACGGTGTTTACGTCCTTCAGGTGGCAGGGGAGAAGCCTATGAGGTTCGGTCTCGCAAAATAATTATATATTGCTGGGTAGGATAAAGGAGGAACTATGAACGCTAGGCGGATTCTTGTGACGGCGTTTTTGCCGGTATGCATGCTGCTCCCATTTTGGTCCTGTGGATCCGATGACAGTTCAAGTTTCTTCGAAGAAGATGACGAACCGGAATTGAGCTCATCTTCCGGTAGTCAATCCGTTTCCTCGTCTGCAAAGAAGACGGGATCCAGCAGTTCCAGCGAAGAACATTATTCCGCCGTCAAGATCGAATATTCCGCCTCGGACAGCAACGGCACCTATGTCGATTCGCGGGACAGTTCGGCTTATGCGACGCTCCGCATAGGTCCGTACATCTGGATGACCCGCAACATGTCGAACAATGTCTACGGGACCTACAATTTCTGCTACGACAGGAAAGACAAGAATTGCGAAAAGTACGGGCGACTCTACGTGGCGAACTCGGGCAACAACGTCTGTCCCGGTAATTTCCGCCTGCCTACTCGGACGGAATTTAAAGGCATAAAATCTCAGCCGGGTGTCGCCCTGCAATATGGCGGCACCTGCAAGAAAATCGATTCGCTGGAATGCTCGGGTATAGATTCCGAAGCGTATTATCAGGTCGATGACGGGAGCGTGTTCGCCATTTACGGCGAGGAGACGAGCCTGTTCAAGAAAAGCGCCGATTACAACTTCTATTCTGTCCGCTGCGTCGCCTTTACGCATATTGTCCACAAGAAATCGGAATTGCCGCAGTGCGATTCTACGTTGAAGAATGTGCCGAACGATTTTTACGTGACGAGCCTCGATTCGGGCTATACCTGCAGCTATTCCGGCTGGACTACCAGGTATAACAGCGACAGGAGAAAATGCCTGAATGTTATCGATACGAGCTTGCTGTATGTCATGGGTGATTCGATGTTTGTTTGTCGGGACAACTACTGGCAAATGGCCTCGCTCGAAGATCTCGGTGAAAAATGCAATTCTCAAAACTTGAACAGCATTGTAGAATTCAACGGCATAAAGTATTTCTGTGCTGATTCCGGATGGGATGAGCTGACTTACCCGTCTACAGAACTTGGACTTTGTACCAGGGCCGATTACTTAAAGACCGGCTTGACGAACAAGGGCGACAAATTCTATTGCGATTCGACCGGATGGGCTTTGCTCAAATATCCCGAAACCGAACTCGGGTTCTGTGTCGATTCTGTCCGCTCAAAGATGGTGCTGACGGACAAGGGCGACAAGTATTACTGCGATTCCACCAAATGGACGCTGATGACTTATCCGTCGAATGAACTCGGGTTCTGTGTCGATTCAGTCCTTTCCAAAATTGCTTTGACGAGTAAGAAAGAAACGTATGTCTGTAAATCGTCCGGGTGGAACAAGGCGACGATTACGGATGTCGCTGGGACATGTGACAGCTCCAAATATGGAAAGGTCGTGACCTTCAATTCGTCTGAATTTGCCTGCCGTACGTCGAACAGTTGGACAGTACTCTCCGATTTGGAACAGAGGGTAGGCCTGTGTACGTCTGGCAATCAGGGGACTTACTCGTTCGATACGACAAAGAACGAAATCTACAAGTGCGATAGCCTCAAGTGGAAATATACGTCCACATCGACTTACATGAATTCCGTGCCCTGTAATGAACAGAACCGGTATGATACGTTAAAAGTTTTCGCTACGACTTACAAATGCACCTCCTCCGGCTGGAGTTCTTTGCTGTCGTATGAACATAAGATAGGGATCTGTAAGGAAAGCCGACTGGATGAAATTGCGGCGGTCGATACGATTCACTATGCCTGCAAAATCAAGAACACGAGCTATTATGCGTGGGTTGAACTGAAATCGTGGGAATATGAATTCGGAGATTGTCCTTCCAACAATACCGCGAGGATAACGAAACAGGCTCCTAATGGCGATTACTACTATTGCAACAAGGGCCTTTGGAGCAAGGCGTCGCTTGAATATTTTATCGGAACATGTAGTAAGAGATCAACCGTTGTCAAGGATACGGTGTTCAACGGTTTCGAATACATTTGCGATTCCTCGCAGGTGGGCGATTACGACGAATGGCATATGATGACGGCTGCCGATAGTGCGGGCGGTTTCTGCAAAAGAGCCTTGGTTGGTAAGATGATGGCTTTTGACGATACCGTCTATGCATGCGTCTCGATCGATGTGTTCAACGACACCTCCTTTACCAAGGAAGAGATGGAAGCAAATATTGTCAAAGCGAAAAAGATATGGGTGGTTGTTTCGGATTCCATATCCAAAATTTTCCGTTATGACGAAATTAAGAATGCTCTGGGCAAATGTACGTCGGCACGTCTCAATGAAACATTCAAGAACGATTACTTGGAAATAGTTTGCTCGTCGGATGGCTTGTGGCATGGCAAGACGACGACGTTTACGGACTCCCGTGATGGCCAGGTCTACAAGCAGACGACTATCGGTACGCAGACCTGGATGGCGGATAATCTCCGGTACGATCTTGGCTCCGATCAAACTTGGTGTCCGAACAAGGAAGAATCTAAATGCAAGACGAATGGACGTCTTTACCGCTGGCATTCGGCTATGGGCCTCCCGGCTTCTCGCGATTCTTCCGTGGTGTCGAACATGGATTCTATCCAGCAGGGAATATGCCCGACGGGCTGGCGTCTTCCGCTATTGAGCGACTGGAAAATTCTTTCCGATTACATCATGAAGCGATTGCCTAGACTGGATGCGTCCTATACCGGGAAATACCACCCCGAGGAACCTTACTTGTTGTCGACAAATGACCTGTTTGGATTCAACAACCAGAGGGGAGGATATGTCATTTACTTCTACAGGAACGGGATTGACCCGGATGTCGACATGTATCAGGATGCAGAAGTGTATTGGACCCCTGTTGAAGGTGATTGGAAGACATCAGAAGGGGTGACTACGGCTTATTCCATCAATATGCATTTGCGGAACGAAGATAATCCATATCAGAAAACGTTTGGCTTCTATGTCCGTTGCATCAAGGAGTAGGGGACGGGTATCTCTTTTCGCATTTTTGTATATTGGTAATATATGAAGTTTGTAGACAACCTGCGTGAAAAACCTGCGGTAAAGAAAATCGAGAAGTTCGCGCCCGCCATTGCTTTTTTGGGCGGGTTCGGCTGGGATTCCATTACGCTTGGCCAGATGGTCGAGAGTAGCGATCTCGTGTTCCTGGTGGCGTACTATACGGGCGCCCTGATCCTCGTCATTTTGCTTTCGGCACGCCTGGAACATCCCGAAGGATGGACCAAGGACCGCTTGAGGGCGGCTGCCGCTGCACAGGCGAAGTCCGCTCCCGCGCAGGCGAAGGCTGCCGCTCCGGCAAGGCCCGCACAGGTTGCCGCCAGGGCTCCCGCTGCCCCCGTGGCCGCCAAGGCCGCCCCGCAACAGGCCGCCGCTCCGGCGAAGGGGACGACGTTCGGCGCCATGGCGAACAAGTTCGTCTCGGAACAGGCGAAGGTCGTATCCAACCAGGCGAAGGAGGCTGCCGAGAAGGCTGCCGAAAAGGCGAAGGAAGCCGCCGGCAAGGCGAGCGCCGCCGCCGAACGGTTCGCGAAGAACATGGGTTACGAATCGACGGCCATCCCGAAGAACGCCATCGTCGTCGAACACCACTTTTTGGACCGCGAATGGAGTGCAGAATGGCGTCAGCGTTTCAGCTGGGCGGTACAGTTCTGCTTTGGAAGCCTTTTCAGCGCGCTCGTGGTATGCTATTTCAAGAGCAGCGGCTCTCTCGCATCCTTTATCCTTGTCATTTTGCTCGCAATCCTCCTTGTCGGTAACGAATTCCTGCAGAAGAAGTACGAAAGTTTCGGCGTGAGCCTAGCGTTCCTGAGCCTGCTCGGCACGATGTTCATGAACTTCACGCTCCCGCACCTCGTTCACCGCATTGGCTTTATCTGGTTCTTCCTGAGTACGCTCCTTTCGCTTGCCGTGTGCGTGTTCATCTGGAAGGTCTCGCGCCGCAGCAAGAAGGTCCTGATTGCGCCCGTCGCCATTAGCGTATGCCTCGTGGCCGCTTACCTTATGAACTGGGTGCCACCCGTGCCTCTCGTGCTCAAGCACCAGCTCGTCTGCCAGAATTTCGACAAGACGGATTACAGCTGCGATGTGGACGCTCCGGGTTTCCTCCAGAAAATCGGCCTCAAGGCCCCCAGCGTGCATCACATGCCCGACCAGGAAATCTACGTGCTCGCCTCGGTGTATGCGCCTGCTGAACTCAAGGCTGCCATCGAGTACCGTTGGTATTTCCAGAATCCTGCAACGGGCAAGTATTCGCTCACGGACAAGATTTCGTCGGGCCGCATGGTCATCAACGGCGGCCGCGAAGACGGGTTCCGCAGCTTTAGCCGCAAGAAGAACGTCCCCGCAGGCCGTTACCGCGTGGAAATCGCGTTCAAGGACGGAGCCGTGATCGGTTCGCAGAGCTTCGACGTGTTCGACGAGGCGCGCGACAGCACGGGCTATGTCCGCAAGCAGTTGCAGTGATTTCGGGACGCGCTTGATGTCGAAAGCTCCCAGCGATATGTACTTCGAGAGTGTCGTCCGTCCGGAACAGCACGGACGCCTCCTGCTCGATTCCCTGTGCGAACGCTTTACCTACCACAGCCGTGAAGATTGGATTGATCGCCTCAGCCGCGGCCTCGTGACGGTCAATGGCGAAGTGGCCGGCGTCGATACGGTCGCCTTCAAGAACGACAAGGTCGTCTATCACGTGGAAAACTACACCGAACCCGAGGTGCCGACGGATTTCTCCATCGTTTTCGAGGACGAGGAATTCCTGGTGGTGGCGAAGCCCGCGGGCACGCCTGTCCACCATACGGGCCGGATTTTCTACAACACTTTTGCGGCAATCGTGCGTCGCGCGACGGATTGCGAGACGGCAACTCCGATGCACCGCCTCGACCGCGATACGGGCGGACTCATGCTCTTTGCGAAGTATGCGGAGACGGCTGCGCGTTTCCAGAAGAACCTTGACCGGATTTTGCTGCGCAAGTTTTATTTGGCTATTGTGGAGGGGTCTTTCCCCGAAGGGGAGACCCCATGCGATTTCCCCTTGCGCGAAAATCCGGATGACCCGCTCCGCTTGCGCATGCACCGCATGGAAGGCGGCAAGGAATGCCGTACCATTTTCCGCAAGCTCCGCGAGGTCGTGCGGGATGGCAAGACGTATTCCGTGCTGGAAGCCGAGCTGATTACGGGACGTAAGCACCAGATCCGTGCGCACCTCGCCGAACTCGGGTTCCCGATTGTGGGCGACAGGCTCTACAGCCACGGCGGAATCTATTACGAGAAGATGGCCCGTGGCGGCGGTCTCGACGAGGCCGATTTCTCGGTGCTCGGTGCGCATAGCCAGATGCTTTACGCCTACAAGGCCGAAATCCAGTTGCCTTACTGGAAGGAGCCGCGTACGTTCGTCAGTACGGAATACTCCGAAGAGATGAAGTCCTTTGTGGACGGATAAAGAGTTGTTTTCTAAAAAATTCTATCTTGTTTTTCAAAACTAGGAGATGTTATGTCTGTAAAGGTAATGGTTAATGGTATTCCGGGCAATATGGGCCGAGTCGTGGCCGAAACTTGCGTTGCCCGCGGTTTGGAACTTGTCCCGTATTCCCTGACGGGTGAAATCATTGTCGAAAACGAGTCTGTCGTTGCCGGTAGGACGATTCAGCTTTTGAAGCCCTCCAATCGCGAAGAGCGCATCGGCGAAGTGCTCGCGAAGTATCCGGACCTGATCTGCATCGACTATACGCACCCGACAGCCGTGAACGACAATGCCGCGTTCTACGTGAAGCACAAGATTCCCTTCGTGATGGGTACCACCGGTGGTGACCGCGAGGCGCTGGCCCGCCTTGTCGCCGAAGCGAACCACCCGAGCGTCATCGCCCCGAACATGGCGAAGCAGATTGTCGCTTTCCAGACGATGATCGAGTTCCTCGCGAACGAATTCCCGTCGGCATTCGACGGCTACAAGCTTTCCGTGGTGGAAAGCCACCAGAAGACCAAGGCCGATACGAGCGGTACGGCCCGTGCCGTCGTGGGAAGCTTCCAGAAGATGGGCTTCGCCTATACGCCGGACGACATCGAGAAGGTGCGTGACGAAAAGGAACAGATGGAACGCATGCACGTGCCCGAACAGTACCTCGGCGGTCACGCCTTCCACACCTACAGCCTCGACAGCGCCGACGGCACCGTCCATTTCGAGTTCCAGCACAATGTTTGCGGTCGACAGATTTATGCCGAGGGCACCGTTGACGCCGTGAATTTCCTCGCCGAGCAGATTGCCGCCGGTACCGCCAAACCCTTCAACATGATGGACGTCCTCCGCTCCGGAAAGATGAGGTAAATGCGCTCGTATATCCTCCGCCGCCTGCTTTTGATGATCCCGACGCTCATCGGGATTTCGCTGGTGTGCTTCGTGCTTATCCAGCTGTTGCCGGGCGGCCCCGTGGAGGAGATGATTTCGCGGGCGCAGCAGGCCGCCGCCATGAAGGGCGGGGTAGATGCCTCCAAGGCGCTCTCGCCAGACCAGATAGCCCAAATCCAGGCGTACTTCGGTTTTGACCAGCCGGCCTGGAAGCGCTATCTGACCTGGCTCTGGAACGTTCTGCACCTCGATCTGGGCTCGAGCTACACCTACGGCCTCCCGGTCTGGGATGTTATCGTGAGCCGTTTCCCGATTTCGCTGTTCTTCGGTATCACTTCGTTCTTCCTGAGTTACCTTGTCTGTATCCCGCTTGGCCTCTGGAAGGCGGTTCATCACGGGAGCAAGCTTGATTCCCTCAGTTCCGGCGTGATTTTCTCGGGCTACGTGATGCCTGGATACGCGCTCGGCATTTTGCTCATCATTTTCCTCGCGGGCGGTTCATACCTCGATATCTTCCCGCTGGGCGGCCTCACGAGCGATGACTTCGAGGATTTCTCATTCTTCGGGAAGATTGCGGACCTGGGCCATCACCTGGTCCTTCCGATTTTCTGTTACATGATCAGCGAGTTCGCGTTCCTGACCTTCCTCATGAAGAATTCCGCTCTCGAGGAACTGGGGAAGGATTACATGCGTACCGCCTTAGCCAAAGGTATGAGCTTCAACCAGGCGCTCGTGCGCCATGCGCTCCGTAACGCGCTCATCCCGATTGCCACCCGCCTTTCCGAAATCTGTACCCTGATGTTTGCGGGGGCGCTCCTGATTGAAAAGGTCTTCGATATTGACGGCATGGGCCTGCTCTATTACAACTCCATGGTGAACCGTGACTACAACGTGGTCATGGGAATTATCTTCCTGAGTAGCCTCATGGCGATGGTGGGCCGCCTCTTCAGCGATATCCTCTACACGCTTGTTGACCCTCGCATCAAGTTCTCGTAGTCGTCGTTGGTCTTTAATTTTTTTATTTACTATATTGAAAAACATGAGTAATGAAATTGTTTCCCCTGTTATCCAGTCTTACCTGAAGTCCCGTGGCTTTGTCAACTATGAAATGACTCCTATTGCCGGTGCCGGTTCGGGCCGTCAGTATTTCCGCATTTCCGAAGGTGCCAAGTCCTGCGTATTGCAGATTAGCTCCGAAGTCAACGAAGATTTCAGGCATTTTATCGAATATTCCAAGACGTTCAGGGACTACAATCTCCCGGTGCCCCGCGTGTTTGCGGTCGATGAAGGTGCCTGCCAGATTCTGCAAGAAGACCTTGGCAAGCGTTGCCTCCTCGACGAAGTGTTGCCTGTCGACCCGCAGCACCGCTCCGGCAACGAACGCATCATCTACCCGACGGTCATCGACGCCCTTGTCAAGTGGCAGGAGGCTAGCCAGTCGATTTTCAGTTCCCACACGGAACTCTGGATTAGGCGCTTCGATTTCGCTGCACTCAAGTGGGAAACGGATTACTTTACTGAAAATTATCTGATGGGTTACAAGGGTATCAAGGAAATTCCGCAGAGCGTGCGCAATTGCTTCTCGCTTCTGGCCGTGGCTGTAGATGCACAGCCGAAGGTTTTGATGCACCGCGACTTCCAGAGCCAGAACATCATGGTCCGCCCGAATTCCGAAATCGCCTTTGTCGATTTTCAGGGTGCACGCCGTGGATCTGCTTTCTACGACATCGCGAGCCTCCTGTGGGATCCGTATGTCTGCTTGCCGGTTGAAATGATTAAGGACTTTTTTGAATATTGGCGCATGCAGAACAAGCGCGTTCAGGCCTATACCAAAGAAGACGCTTGGGATAGCTTTATCCATGCTAGCTTGCAGCGCTTGATGCAGGCGCTTGGTGCGTACTGCTTCTTGAGCAAGGTCAAGGGTATCCAGAAGTTCGAAAAATACATCGAGCCCGGTAAAAAGCAGCTTCTCGCGTTGTTCGGCGAATTCAAGAAGATTGTAAAGGCGACCGAACCTGAAGCTATCGAATTCATGGAAAAGGCGCTCTCGTAGGCGATACGGTGCACATGAGTCTCGTCCCATGCCATGTCCGCCTCTGTCCGCAGCCGGAAACGTTTGCCCGTGCGCTCGGGCTCGCGTACGATGCCCTCGTGCATGCGGGGCATCCCTTTGACGCCCTGGCGGTATGGGATAGCCTCAAGCAACGTATTGATCAGGGAATCTACATGGGGCAGGGCCTCCTGCTGCCTCATGCGAGGATTCTTGGCCTTCCTGAACCGCTCATGTCTTTCTCGGTTTGTCCGCATGGTTTTTCGGGAATCAAGACGAGCGGTGACGAACTCGGGCAGTTCCTGTGCGTCTTGCTTTCGCCCGCGGAATCGGCTACGGCGCATACTCTCGCCATTGCGGGGGTCGCGAAGAAGTTGCTCGATGCCGATTGGAAAAAGCGCGCCCTCGCCGCGACGAGCGAAGAGGAACTGAAGGCGCTCTTCTAGTTATTGCTGTAATTTACCATTGCACGCTTCCGGTCGCTGTCGCGCGGAAGCCTTCGTAATCGCCGAAGAACCTCGTGTATCCCGTGCGAAAACTGAGCCAGCTCCACGGGGCCACGTTGATGGCTCCGCCGAGTTCGGTGTAGTTGAGCGTCGTCTTGCTGCTCAGGAACTTCTTGTCGGTCGCATCTTCGGGACCGTGGATGTCGGTGATGTTTCCGCCGAAAGCGGTATCCTTCGCGACCGTACCCGCCGAAAGGGTTGCCTTCACGAACGAGAAGGTGGAACTCAGCTCGGCGTGGATTTCCTGGCTGTTCGGGCCGAGATCGCTACCGAGGCTCTGCGCATAGCTGCGGTAGGTGTAGCCGCCGCCCTTGTGGTGCGTGTACACCCAGGGTTCTACACGCGTGTATTCGATGAACCAGTCCCACATGCAGTTGATGAACTTCAGGCTGTCGCGGGCGATGCCGACGGATGCGGCCCACTTGTTGCCCCACCAGCCGTCATCGAACATGCTTGTGGGGGACT
Source organism: uncultured Fibrobacter sp. (assembly GCA_946408125.1). Taxonomy (GTDB): domain Bacteria; phylum Fibrobacterota; class Fibrobacteria; order Fibrobacterales; family Fibrobacteraceae; genus Fibrobacter. The sequence goes on along the minus strand of CAMJQW010000022.1, from coordinate 10,644 downwards.
TCATGTCGTCCCACAGGAGCTCGCCGTAGAATTCCCAGTGCGGAATCGTCTTTACGCTCAGGTCGAACGCGAGCGAGATGTTGTCCTGGTCGCCCAGCAGGTGCTCTTCGAAAAGGTAGGGGATGAACGGGATGACGTATGACCATTCGAATTCGCGTCCGGAACTGTCGGCGTCTTCGTTGGGGTTCGGAATATTTTCAGTCGTTGTCCCGTAGATGGACGTTTCGGATAGCCCGAGCGTGATATTCTTGGGGAGCGCGAAGTCGAGGCGGTGCGCATGCATGTACTTGCCCGCATTCTTCTTTTCGAACAACTTTGCAGCATACTGCGTGTACGTTACGGGGCCGATGGCGAATTGGTAACCGAAATACGGCGTGGGGGCCGGATCGAATATGCGGCTGCTGCTGTCCTGCCATGGGCGGTAAATGTTGGATTCACCGCGCAAGATGACGTGGTTGCGGCGTGCGGGGCCCCATTCGAGGTAGTCAAAGCCCGCCATGAGCAATACCGGCTTGAGCTGGTAGTTCACGTTGGCGGCGAAGATGTCCCAGGTGCGCTTGTTCTCGCTCTGCTTGTTGAACGGGATTCCCTCGATGGGCGTGTAGTAGTTGAACGCGATGTCCCTGTTCGTGTAGTCCGTGCTTACCTTGACGCGGGCGTCAAAATGAAGCGCGCTCGTGAATTGCCCGTCGAGGAACAGCCGCACGGACATGGAGTTGTCGTAGTGCGTCGGCGCATTCGAGAGGTTCGTCATCGCGACGGAATCGACAAGCTGTCCGCGGATGTTCAGTTCGTAATTCTTGGCGGTATCCACGAAGGCGAAATGCGTCTCCGTAGGGTCGCCCGCGTTACGGGCGAAAGCGCTTGTGGCGATGGCGCACGAAAGGATTGCGGTTGTGGCGAGTCGTTTCATCATCTTTTCCCGAAAAAGCGTGTGGCGAACTTGACGCCCACGGCGCCGAAAGCGGCATGGGCGAGGTGCGCAAGAATCCCGTGTACGTGCGGGTTGATGAAATCCGAATTCCGGACGAGCCATGGCAGGCGTCCAGGGAGCAGGGCGCTTTGGAACCGCGCTTCCATATAGGAGATGTAGCCGTCCAGGAAATCCTTTTGGTCCTGGTCCAGCGCGTCATATATGGAGGATTGCCTGACGGTCTTTGCCCATTGCAAGTTGGTACGCAGTTTTTCGCTCCAGGCGTGGCTGTCGGCATCTCCGATGGCGTTCCCGCCGTGGATGCGGTATTGAATGACGGCTTCGTCGATATGCGTGTATCCGCCGCGCATTGCGGCGCACAGCGTAATCCACTGGTCGTGTACGGGGACGCCTTCGGGTATGGGCAGGGCGCTTTCGAGGAGCCCCGCCTTGAACAGCGCCATGCATCCGGTCACGTTCGTAAATCCGGTAAGGAGCGCCTTAACGGAAAGGTGCTTGGGGAGCCTTTCCATTTCGCGCCATGATTCGGCAACAGTCTTTCCGTCCTTGTCAATCACGCTTGCATCGCCGAACACGAGGGACTTCCCTTGAATCGCATTTTCGAGAAGCTCGATTTTTTTCGGGAGCCACACGTCGTCCTGGTCGGCAAGCGCAATCAAATCGTCATCGTCGAGTTGCGTGCGTGCCAGTTCCAGCGCCTTGGAAAATGCGGCCCTGTGCCCGGAGTTCTCCGGAAGTGCGTGAATCTGGAGCGGAAGCTTTTGCGCGTAATCCTGTAGAATCTTAACGGACGAATCCTTCGAACCGTCGTCTACGGCTACGATAAAGTCGGCTGGCCTTGTCTGGGCCAACAGCGAATCGAGCATCTGCGGGAGATACTTTTCACCGTTGTAGGTCGCGAGGACAATACAGATTTTGGCCATATTTTGAATATAGCAAAAACGCCTAGCAGGAGATTTCCTTGATATAGTCGGCTTTTAATTTGCTGAGCAAAATGGCCGAATTTCGCCGTTCGTTGATCTCTTTCCGATTATTCCATAATGGACGGATTGAACCCGGATGGGTCAACAGGAACGAGAAACTGCCGAAGAACCCGAATGTTTTGAACAAAGTAATTCCAAGTTCTTTGGAGTTGGTATTTGCGGTAGGCAATAAGAGTTCGTTCGGGCTTTCACACCCGATGCACAGGTAGGGGATACTGAACATCTTGCCGCCGGCATGGAGCATCCGGAGCGAAAAATCCACAAGCCCCATCGCGGGAGAAAGGCTGCGGTCGAATCCGCCGGTGAGCCGCACGATGCGTCTCGAGAAGGCGGCGACATAGGGGGTGGGGGCCGCCACGTAACGGAGCTTTGAGTCATCGGGAATCATCGAGAATCCCTTGCGTCCGCTCCGCAGGTAGCCTGCGAGGAACTTGCCGTCTTTGCCGGTTGCGATGCGCGGGGCAAACGCGTCGACCATGGGGAAGCTTTCGATGGCCTGCGCGAGGTCGTTCAGGAAGGTGCGGTCCACCTTGGCGGATGCGTGCGCGAACACGATCCATTCCGCTTCGCTTTCCTGGATGCTTGCGTTGATGTCGTTTCCGAAGAACCAGCCGAGGGCCGGATCGGTAAAGGGCGGTTCGGATGGGAACTGTGGATTCTCTTCGTGACTCCAGACGATGACGTCGAATTGCTTCATCAGAAGCCCACGCGGAGTCCTACGCGGTGCTCGAATCCGAGCCCCTGGGCGAGGTAGGAGAACGAGTAGTCCAACGAGAACAGACTGCTGGAATAGCCGAGGCCGCCGCTCAGCATGCGGGCTTCATTCGATTCGCTGGGCCTGCTGTCGGAGGAGGCGAGCTCCTTGAAATCGCGTACGAGGTCGAGCCATGCGCGTGTGAATCCGGCGCGGATGGAGAAGTAGCTCCCGAGGGCGTATTCGGCACCGAGGTTCAACGTGGATTCGGCAAAACGCGGAAAATCGCTGTCGGCGTAAAGCGTCAGGCGTCGCACGCTCTTTGGGCGGAAGTAGCCGGCAATCGAGAATGTTTGCGACATCGGATAGAATTCGTCGTCTCCGTCGTCCACGTAGTCGCGCAGGATGCATCCCATGTCCCGGGCCGTCAGGGCGAGGCCAAGAATCCTGCTCGAGGACTGCCAGGCGATACCCCAGTCGAAAGCGAGTCCGTAGGCGGTGCGGTCGCCTTCGTCTTCAGCAAGCCTGTCACTTGCGAATTTCAGGGTGGCACCGAACTGGAAATGCTTCATCGGGAAGGCGACGGTCGCGGTAACGAGCTGGCTGAAGGGCTCGTAGTCGACGCCTGTCGATTCGCCAAATTCGTCGTATCCTTCGATGGTCCCGTAATCGAGCCAGTTGTAGCTGACCTGGTACAGGATCGTATTGATGTGAGCCGTGTACGAGATGGTTCCCTGGTTGTCGGCGAATTCTCCGGTCTGCCAGTGCATGGAGGCGACACGCGATGTGCTGTCGGGAAGCCTCAGGGCGGCGGGGTTCAATTGCGTGATTGACGGATCCGTGCTCGGGTTTGCCGCTGCGGATTTTTCGAGTGCGGCGTTGCGCGGGCTGTCGAATGTACGGAGGAATGAGAAAACTTCTTGACCGGCATCGCCGTGGTCAAAGAATGCAAGCGATGTCGCCGGGACGGACAACGCTATTGCAACGAGGGCTGATAATTTCCCTGTGAAACTCATAGAGCATAATTTACAAAAAGAACGGGTAAAAAATGTCAAATACCTTTACAAAATGGGGAAACTTTCATATATTTGGGTCGCTCGGGCTACTAGCTCAGTTGGTAGAGCAACGCCCTTTTAAGGCGTGGGTCGAAGGTTCGAGTCCTTCGTAGCTCAGTGAAAAACCGGTCTCGACTTGTCGGGGCCGGTTTTTGCATCTTTACTATCTTTGTTGCGTATGGATACCTTGCAGGAATATCTCCAGGATTCGCTTTCTGGTTCGCTGTCTGCATTCGCGAACGCAGGGAAGGAATCCCTCCACGTCTGCGGCGCATCGATTCCGATGGCGTCGATGATGGTGGCAGGTCGTTTTTACGAGACTCCCGAAGATATCCTGGTCGTGGCGAAGGACTACAAGAGCGCCGAAACGTGGATCGAGAACCTGCAGGGGCTCGTGGGCGAAAACCGCGTGCTCTTTTACCCCTCCATCGGGCTCAAACCATACGAACAGAAAGTTCCTTTCGAGGGCGTCCTTGAAGAACGCCTCAAGTTTTTCGAGAAGGTAGGCGAATCCGGCGATATCCGCGTTGTCGTTTGCCCGCTCGACGCCCTGCTGATGAAGCTGCCTGCGCCCGGAACCGTGCAGAAGCAGTTCCGGACCGTCAAGGTGGGGGATGTCTTTGACCCGGCGTCGCTTCGACCGTGGCTCTTGGACCACGGGTTCAACGAACAGCCCATGGTGAGCGGGGTTGGGGAATTCTCCATCCGCGGGTGTATCGTCGATATCAACTGTTTCCTGTATCCGCATCCGATCCGTATCGAGTTTTACGGCGACGAGGTGGAGTCCATCCGTACCTTCGATATCTTTACGCAGCGTTCCATCGAGAAAATGGACCGCGTCAAACTTTATCCCATGGGCGAGTTTACCTTGCCGGTCGAAGAGGCGGCCAAGTTCGGCGGAGATTTTTCGGGACTCTGGTGGAAGCGCCCCGATTACCTTGATCTCGGCTACAGCCTGCTGGATTACCTGCCGAAATGTTCGCTCGTGTTCGAGAGCCTTTCGACGCTTTCCGAAACGGCCTCTAAGCTTTATAGGGGTTACGAGGGTGTGCAATCGGAAATCGCGAACTCGGGTGCCCTGGCTCCGTCCAGAATCTGGTGGAAGTTCGGCGAACTCGCATCTCGCTTCCCGGGACGCGCGAGCCTCGACATGACCGGCGCGAGTGCCGAATCGAGCAGCTGGATCAACGTGAACCTCCGCCCGCAGGATTTTTCGAGCGCCGGTACGGATGCCGTCGCGAAGCAGATTGAGGACTTTGCGGCCCAGGGGGGGCGAGTGTACGTGGTGGCCCCGACTCCGGGTGCGCTGGCACGGCTCCGTCACGTTTTCGAGTACCTTCCCGTAGAAGATTACTTTGTCGGAAACCTGACCGAAGGATTCTGGCTCGAGGACGAGGGTATCGCTTTCCTCACGGAAACGCGAATATTCAACAGGCATGCGAACAAGCATCGCAAAAGACAAATCGCGGGCTCGGTCGCGAGCGCCCTCATGGTGGAATCGCTTTCGCGCGGGGACTATGTTGCCCACGAAGATCACGGCGTCGGGCGCTACCTGGGACTCGTGCGCGTGAACGTGAACGGTGGCTGGGTGGACTGCGCCCTCCTCGAATATGCGGGTGGCGACCGTCTTAAGTTCCCTGTATCCGACTTGCAGAAGATTGACCGTCTGAATCCCTCCGAAGACAAGGTCCCGACGCTCGACAAGCTCGGCGGCAAGAACTGGGAGAACCTCAAGAAGCGTGTCAAGAAGAAGGTCGTGCAGATTGCGAGGGAACTCGTGGAACTGTATGCCAAGCGCGAACTCGTGGAAGGTTTCGGTTTTCCGCCCAATCCCAAGATGCAGAAAGAATTCGACGATGCGTTCGAATATGAGCCGACTCCTGACCAGGTGAAGGCGACCGCGGACATCATGCGCGATATGGAAGCCCGCAGGCCCATGGACCGCCTTGTCTGCGGCGATGTGGGATTCGGCAAGACGGAAGTCGCGATGCGAGCAGCCTTCAAGTGCGTGAGCGCCAAGAAGCAGGTGGCCATCCTGGTGCCGACGACCATCCTGGCTGCCCAGCATTACGAGAATTTCAAGGAGCGCTTTGCCGCTTTCCCCGTGAATATCGCGCTCGTGAACCGCTACAAGACTCCCAAGGAAAAGAAGGAAATTTTCAAGCAGGTGAGCGAGGGGAAGGTCGATATCGTTGTCGGGACGCATGCGCTGTTGAGCGAGAAGAACCAGTTCAAGGATTTGGGACTGCTCATCATCGACGAAGAACAGAAATTCGGAGTGAAGCAGAAGGAAAAGCTTCGCGAATTCAGGCTCGCGGTCGATACCATCAGCATGAGTGCCACTCCCATCCCGCGCTCGTTGCAGCTGAGCATGACCGGAGTGCGCGACATCTCGCTCATCAATACGCCGCCCATGAACCGCCTGCCCGTGGAAACCAAGCTCCTCAAGCGTGACGACGTGATTCTTGCCGCCGCGGTGGAAGACGAACTGGCGCGAGGCGGCCAGGTCTTTATCGTGAACGACCGCGTCCAGAGCATCAACATGCTTGCCGAAGACGTGGAACACTGGGTCCCGAATGCCCGCGTGGCCGTGGCGCACGGCCAGATGGAGGACCGCGAACTCGAACGCGTGATGAACGCCTTCCTCGCAAAAGATTTCGACGTGCTGGTCAGCACGAGCATCATCGAGTCGGGCCTCGATGTTCCTAACGCGAATACGATCATCATTATGAACGCGCATCATTTCGGCATCAGCCAGCTCTACCAGATGCGCGGTCGCGTGGGCCGCAGTGACGTGCTCGCGAAGGCTTTCCTCGTGATTCCCCCGCATAACGAGATTTCGGCGGAATCCATGCGCCGCCTCAAGGCGCTCGAGCAGTACACGGACCTCGGTAGCGGTTATCAGCTCGCCATGCGCGACCTCGATATCCGTGGTGCGGGTAACCTGCTGGGCGAAGAACAGCACGGTTTTATTGCCGAGGTCGGCTTCGAAACGTACATCCGGATGGTGCGCGAGGCCGTGGAGCAGCTGCGCGGTGCGCCGACAGACAAGCCCGTTCAGCCACGCGTCGAGCTCGGCGTGGACGCCTATTTGCCCGAAGATTATATCCAGGACGGCCTGACGCGCATATCCCTATACCAGCGCATCGCGCGAATCGCCTCCACGGCCGAGGTGGAAAGCATATTGCAGGAACTGGAGGACCGCTTCGGACCGGTACCGACTCCCGCGAAGATGCTCATGAAAGTCTCCGAAATCGCCCTCCTGGCGGGTCGCATGCGCGTGCAGGGCCTGCAGCAGCGCAAGGGCCTCCTGGCGGTGACTTTTGCCGAATATCCGCCTCCCGACCCGAGGGAACTGCTTTCGCTTTGCCCCGCATCGCCGTACCCGATGCGGCTTTTGAACGTGACCCCAGTCCAGGCGGTCATCGAACTCTCTACGGCGGATCCCGAACAGGTCGCCGAAAGGACTCTCGAGTGCTTCAGGGTCTTTTCCAAGTAGGGGAGTTTACTCGAAACCGTCCTTTTTACTATTTTATCGGTCGGAAAACATTATAAAGGAAGTACAAAATGAGAACAAGATTCATTGCACTCGGTGCATGTGCCCTTTCGTTGATAGCTTGTAACAACCAGCAGTCCAAGCAGGCAGCCGCCATCGGCGCAAATTCTACGGACGACCAGAAGTTCGCCTATATGCTCGGATCGCAGTTCGGGACCCAGAATTTCTCGATTATTCCTCGCCAGATGGGCGAACATCCGGACCAGGATGTCGTTGTCCAGGGTATTTTGGACAATTTCAAGGCCAACAAGGATTCCAGCGCCAAGATCCAGATTCCTGAAGATTCCCTGAGCATCATTGCCGGACGTTACAACATGAAGGGACGCGCCCGCTTGAGCAAGGCCCAGCCGGATAGTGCCGCTGCCGCCGCCATCAACAATGATCCGGTCAAGTACCGTGCCTATGTCGATTCTGTCCTGAATACGATGCCGATTGAACCGGAAGCTCCTGTCAAGAATGAACCTGTCGTGCTGGGCGAAAATCCGACCGAGAACCAGAAGTTCTCTTACCTCCTGGGTATGCAGATGGCGAACCAGTTCCTTAACATCAGCTCCCAGTTCCAGACGGATTTCGATGTGGATTACTTTGTGCTCGGCCTCAAGGATGCCGCCACCAAGGTGCGCGACACTACTTTCGTGATTCCTCTGCCGGAAGATTCCCTCAAGGCCGTGGGCGAACGTTATAACGAGAAGATGAAGACCATTCGTGAAGAAGCCATGAAGAAGGCCCAGGAAGAAGAAGCGAAGCTCAAGGAAGCTGTTGCCGGTCTCCGTGGCGATACGCTCCCGAACGGAATGCCCGTTAAGATGAACTTCGATGTCAAGGTGACGGGCATCTCTACGAAGGATACGAACCTCCAGGCCTATGCGGGCAAGCCGCTCCTCATCTCTTACTTCTCCGCCACTTGCGGCCACTGCGCCCATGCCGCACCGCAGGTCGTGGAAATTGCGAAGGAATTTGTTCCGAAGGGCTTGACCGCCGTTACCGTGTTCAGCGGTGGCAACAACAAGTCCGGCATCCGCAAGTTCACTGACAACGCCGGTTACGACGACAACGAAAAGGTCGTGTGGGATGAATCCCGCCAGTTCGGCGAACTCTACAGTGATGGTTACGTCCCGAAGATTTATCTCGTGAATCCGGACGGCACTTACAAGCAGTATGCCGCCTTCGAAAAGGAAAAGGAAGACCTCAAGAAGGAAATCGCCGAACTTCTCGCCGGCAAGAATGTGGAATGGAAGGTTGAACCGCCGGCTCCGGCAAAGGTTGACACGCTCAAGCCTGCCGCAGCCGTTCCGGCTCCTGCTCCGGCTCCTGCAGCGAAGTAATTTTCGGTTTGTCATCTGTAATTTCACAATACGATGTTGTCGTTGTCGGTGGCGGTCATGCCGGCATCGAGGCGACTCATGCAGCCTGGAAACTCGGCGTAAAGACGGCCATGCTCACGATGGATATCAATGCCATCGGGCGTATGAGCTGTAATCCGGCCGTAGGCGGGGTGGCTAAAGGCCAGATTGTCCGCGACATCGATGCGCTCGGCGGCCTGATGGGACTCTTGACCGACAAGGCCGGTATCCAGTTCCGTATGCTCAACATGAGCAAGGGGCCCGCCGTATGGGGTCCGCGCGCCCAGTGCGACATGAAGTATTACAGCGAGGTGGCGCGCGAGGTCATCACGAACCTTCCGGGGCTTTCCGTAATCCAGGGAGAGCTGGCCGCTTTTGAACGCATGCCGGATGGCCGCCTGGAACTTACGCTCCTGAACGGCGAACGTTACGTAACGCGCTCGCTCGTGATTACGAGCGGCACCTTCCTTGCCTCCAAGATGTTCACCGGACTTGAAACGAGCATCGGCGGGCGAGTGGGGGAACCGAGTGCCGACAAGCTTTCGGAATGCCTCGCGAAAAATGGCATCGCTTTGCGTCGCCTGAAAACCGGCACCCCGAGCAGGCTCGATCCCGATAGCATCGACTTTGATGAATGCGATGTGCAGCGTGGCGAAGAAAGTCCCTGGCCGATGAGCGACCGTCATCTGGCGGAAACCGTTCCGGGTCGCGATGCGGACTTTTTCTGGGGTGACCCTGCCAAGCATTTCCTGCGTAACGATTGCGTCTGCTGGATTACGCGCACGAACCTCAAGACCCATGAAATCCTGCGTAGCGGCTTCAAGGACAGCCCCATGTTCAGCGGGCGCATCCACGGCAAGGGTCCGCGCTACTGCCCGAGCATCGAGGACAAGATCAACCGCTTCGGCGACCGCGACGGGCACCAGCTGTTCCTGGAGCCCGAGCAGGCGGATATCGGTCGCGTGTACATCAACGGATTCAGTTCGAGCTTGCCTGCCGATATCCAGTTGGCCGCCATCCATACGATTCCCGGGCTTACCCGTGCTCGCGTGTTGCAGATAGGCTATGCGGTGGAATACGATTCGGTCGATGCCACGCAATTGTACCCGACTTTTGAGTGCAAGAATGTTCCGGGACTCTATTTCGCGGGCCAGGTCTGCGGTACGAGCGGCTACGAGGAAGCTGCCGGCCAGGGCCTCCTTGCGGGCATCAACGCGGCGCTCAAGGTGAAGGGCGGGGAGCCATTTATTCTTGGACGTTCCGAGAGCTACCTCGGCGTGATGGTCGATGACCTCGTGAATGTCCTGCTGGATGAACCCTACCGCATGTTCACGAGCCGCGCCGAATACAGGCTTTTCTTGCGCAGCGACAACGCGGAAATGCGCCTGAAGGAAAAGGCCCGCAAGATCGGGATGATTGGCGATATGGACTGGAAGGACTGGATGCGGCGGGTAGACCTGATGGAATCGGTCAAGAGTCGTCTCTCCGAAGAATCCGCCTTGCCGCAGGACGCGAACCGCATCCTCGCCGCCGGTGGCCAGGCTCCCGCTACGGAACGCACCCGCTGGATCAACGTGCTGCGCCGTCCGGGAATCGATCCGGAACTCTTTTTCGATGTCGCGACTCCCGACATGCCCCTCTGCCGCCGTGACCGTTGGTACCTGTACGCCGAGGAACTCTATTCTGGGTTCTTCGAGAGGCAGTCCCGAGAAATCGAGGAACAGAAGAAGATGGAGGGCGTCAAGCTGTCGCCCGACATGGACTATATGCAGATATCGGCTATCAGTATCGAGAGTCGTCAGCGCCTGAATGCCCACAAACCGCTCAATTTGGGCCAGGCCAGCCGCATTCCCGGTGTTCGCCCCGCGGATATCACGGTGTTGCACCACTGGCTCGAAAATAGGCCTTAAAGCATAATTTTTTGTGACTTCTTTGCAAATTCTGCCAAAATTTGCTATCTTTGCGCCGTCAAATTAACATACATGTCGATAGGCGATTGTCTATTCGCAAATTCCAAGAGGTACATTATGGCAGAAGAAACAGAAGTCAAAACCACAGAAGAAGTCAAGCCTCAGGAAC
>CAMJQW010000021.1 GCA_946408125.1 uncultured Fibrobacter sp. | reverse complement strand
AGCGCAAAGCTGAACAGGCCGTAACCGCAGTACAAATCCAGGAAGTGGTCTTCCTTGGAAAGCGAAAGCAGACGGCTCGCCGCCTTGATGAGGTTGTGAATCTGGCTCTCGTTGATCTGGCTGAATCCCGTGACGGGGTACTTGAGGCGGAAATGCCCGAGGTCGAGCGTGAGGTCGCGCGGGCCGTAGAGCTGCTTGAAGTCGAGGCCGTCGGTGGGGCGTTTCGATTCCAGGTAGTAGTCCGATTCGGTCGTGTCCACGTAGGCGTGCGCCGCGGTCACGTGGAGGGGCGATTCCTTCAGGGCGTCCGAAATCAGCTTTAGCTTGCGCACGATGCTTGCGTCAATCTTCTTGATGTTGAAGATGACCACGCGGTACTTGTACGTGCCGCGAATAATGATCCAGTTGAGCGCATAGGCGAGCGGCTTGTATGCGGGCGTAATCAGCTTCTCGAAGAGGAATGCGTAAATCTTGTTGTGTTCCTCGGGCTCGAGCATCGATTCCTGACGGTCGAACTGGAGGTTTCCCGGACGCATTTCTACGCGCCTCTTGCTCGTGGTGCGGTAACCGCGGGGCATGGGGCTTGCGATTATCTTTTGCGGGTTGCCGGCGAGGCGGTTCACGTCCCAGAATTCCTGGATGGCGTCGTTCTTGACTTTAAGCTCGCTTTTGTAGTCGAGCATGGCGAGCGATTCGCCGTGGGCGGAATCGGCTTCGCGGGTGTAGTTCGGAATCTGGTGTGCAATGGCTTGTTCGAAAAACATGTGCCAAATTTAGAAAAATTATATTTTGGCGGAATAGGGGGTATCGATGGACTCGATGTTTCATAAGGGTACGATATTTATTTTTGCGGCGCTATTCGCCATAACTATGTCCTTTATCGCCTGTGGCGATGATGACAGCAGCAGCTTCGTTGAGCCGGAAAAGGAATCCTCGTCTAGCGAAATCCTGAGCTGCGGCGACGGGACCAGTGACGGCAATGGAGACAAATCCAGCAGCAGCGTCTCGTCCTCATCGACGAACAGCTCTTCCTCTGCAAAATCAAGCTCGTCTACGGATTCCAAGAGCAGTGGCGGTGATTCCAGTCCCGCCTCGTCCAGCGTTAAGTCGAGCAGTTCGGGGACGTCGGCAGGAACGAACAGTAGTTCTTCTTTGAAAACGTGCCCTCCAGAAAAAGAAGGGAAAACTAGGACGATTGTGGATTCCGGTGAAAAACAAATATGCCAGAATGGTTATTGGGTTCCAATGGAATCTTCTAGTTCTGCCGATGTTAGCAGCAGTAGCTATTTCGATATGACAAATCAGTTCAACGAGAAGGTTTCTTATGGCGAGTTTACCGATCCGCGCGATGGACAGAAGTATCGTACGGTGAGCTTAAAAGATGGGGTCTATTATACTGACTCGCTTGTGTTTTTTGCAGAAAATCTCAATTTTGGCAAGATAATCTCTGGAGGGGCTGTTCAGGGTGATTCGACCAAGTACTGCTACGATGATGATCCGTGGTACTGCGAAAATGGCTGGGGAGGACTTTATACATGGAGCCGAGCGATGGATCTTCCTTCGGTCTGTGACTCTGTAGAGCTTGGGTCAGAAAAATGCAATTACATATTTGCTCGAGATAAGGATGGGAAATTAATCGATGGTGAAATTATTCATCAAGGACTTTGCCCTGAGGGTTGGCATATAGCGAATGATGGTGAATGGGCTTATCTTCAGGAGAAAAGCGGCAATAGTGTCGCCCACTACATGGGCTCGATGGTAGCTGGCTTCGGCAATAACGACTATGGATTGTCGATATTGCCAACAGGATATTGGGAATGGTTTCCGGATGGAACAAGTATATTTAAAAATATAAAGAAGCAAACGCTATTTTGGCTTCCTCAACAGGATGCGGATAATGCTGACTATGCAAAGCATGTGAATATTATGAGTAGCGATATGACGCGAGGTCATTCTCGCTCAAAGTATAAATATGCTCATTCAATTCGCTGTGTAAAAAACTATTAAGACGGTCCTGACGGTTCAAAATAAAACCCGAGTTTCGCGGAGCCCGATGGGACTAACTAGTCACGAGGGCGGAGCAGTAACCGTACTTCAGATGTACCTTGCTGTAACAGCCCCTAACGGAGCCCCTCTCGTGTTTCTTTGCGGAGAGGAGGCGTTTCGCAAAGCAAACACTTCAACGAAGTGATCGTGTTTGCGTGCGAAATGCCACTCGAAGCAAACATATTTCTCAAAGAACATCCGATGCTGATTTTCATCAGCATGACAATCGGCGATGGTCAGCATGACGTTCTGCTGGACCATCCTTTTCGACGAAAAGGAGGAGGTGCCCGCCCGGAGGCGGGCATGACAGCGGTTAGTTGACCGCGGCCGGGGGCGTTGCGGGGAACTCCCCGCAGAGGGGGTAGCGGAAGACGGCTTGGACGCGCAGAAAAGATCCCCGCCTTCGCGGGGATGACAACCGGAATGTTTCGCGGACAAGGCGGCTGGAGCGAGGGGGAGGCGTCCCCCTTCAAAATGGTGCAAAAAAAGACCTCCCAAAGGGAGGTCCAAGAGCGGCGGACCGGGATCGAACCGGCAACCATTAGCTTGGAAGGCTAAGGCTCTACCATTGAGCTACCGCCGCAATTTAGTCCAAATGTACAAAAAAAAGCCTGTTTTTAAAGGGGTTTTCCGAAAAGTATTGGAAAATTATTTAAAACTTGCTAAATTTTCGCCCACGTTTAACATTCATACAGAGGTCATACTTGTATCCCAATCCGCGCGATCGTCGCATGCCTAACCGTCCCAGCGATGGGACCCGTACCAACGAAGATATCCGTATCTCTCCGATCCGTCTCGTGAAGGAAGATGGCGAGGCCGTCATCATCGAGACGAGCAAGGCACTGCAGATGGCGAAGGACGCCGGACTGGACCTGGTGGAAGTCTCCCCGAATGCGAAGCCGCCCGTATGCCGCATCATCAACTACGGCAAGTACAAGTTCGAGCAGGTCAAGAAGGCGAAGGCTGCCAAGGCCAAGCAGCACGTGGTAAAGCTGAAGGAAATCAAGATGCACCCGAAGACTGCGGAGAACGACTACCTGTACAGGATCAAGCAGGCCGCCGAGTTCTTGCAGGACGGTATGAAGGTGAAGCTTATCATGCAGTTCCGTGGGCGCGAGATGGCGCACATGGATTACGGCAAGCGCCTGATGGAACGAGCCAAGGAAGACTTGCTCCAGTACGGCGATCTGGAAATGGACTCGAGGGTGGAAGGCAACACGATGCTTTCTATCTACGGTCCTAAACGTGGTGCGGGTCAGGCCAAAAAGCCCGACCAGGCACCGAAGCCCGCAACCGAGCCAAAGGCAGCAGGTGAGGCTTAACATTAACCTACGAGGTACAAATGCCTAAAATGAAAACACACAGCGGTGCTAAGAAGCGCTTCCGCGTGACGGGTTCCGGCCACGTCAAGTTCAAGCGCGCTGGTATGCGCCACATTCAAGCCAAGATGACCACTAAGCGTAAGCGTAACCTTCGTAAGGGTGCACTCGTCAAGAAGGTCGATACCTATCACGTCAAGCGTCTGCTTGTAGTAGCATAAGGAGAGTAAGAATGCCACGCGCTAAAACCAGAGTTCCTTCCCGCGAACGCCGCAAAAAAATCCTCAAGGCCGCCAAGGGTTTCTATGGCCGTCGCAAGTCGAACCTTCGCCTTGCCATTGACGCCGTAGCCCACGCCGGTCAGTATGCCTACGCTCACCGCCGTGACAAGAAGGGTGACTTCCGCTCTCTGTGGATCACTCGCTTGAACGCAGCTGTCCGCGAATATGGCATCAGCTACAGCCAGTTCATTTACAAGCTTTCCAAGGCCAACATCCAGATGAACCGCAAGGTTCTCGCGGATATGGCTATCAGCGATCCTGACGCTTTTGCCAAGGTCGTCGAAGTCGTGAAGGCTGCTTAAGTCCTGACTTAGCGAAAACGCGAGAAATTCGCCCTGCTCCTTGCGAGTGGGGCGTTTTTTGTGCGGATTTGAGAGCATGCGAATTTTTTAAATTTCATTTTGATGAAGAACTCCCTGAAAAGTGTTTACCGGCGCACGGTGTTGCCGAACGGCGTTGTCGTGCAGACGGACTATATGCCGCACGCCTATTCCGCGTCCGTGGGAGCTTGGCTCCCGCGCGGATCCCGCCACGAGAAGGCGGATGAATTTGGATTGAGCCATTTTTACGAACATCTTGTTTTCAAGGGTACGGAGAACCGTTCCGCCCTGGATATCGCGCGCAGTGTTGAAGACCGCGGCGGTAACCTGGAAGCGTACACGACGCGCCAGGAGACGGGCTTTTACGCGAACGTCGTCGCCGAAGACGTGCCGCTCGCGGTGGACGTGATTGCTGACATGCTCATGAACCCGCGCTTCGAAAAGTCCGACATGGAAAAGGAGCGCAAGGTCATTATCGAGGAAATCCACAGCTACGACGACATTCCCGAAGAACTGGCCGGCGACGTTTTCAACGCGGCACATTTCGCGGGCTGCGGCATTGCACATTCCATTACGGGCAAGGCGCGGGACGTGCGTTCGCTGACGCTGGAACAGATGTGGGAATACGAACGCCAGGTGCTCGAGGATTTCCCGATTGTCGTGTGCGCGGCGGGCAAGGTGGACCATGACGAATTGGTCGACTTGTGCGCGAAGAAGTTCAGGCGCAAAAAACGCGGCGGGGCTTTCCCGCACGATGGTTACAGGAGCCGCGGCGGCATCAAGATCGTGGGCAAGCAGGACATTACGCAGTCGAACCTGTTCTGGGGAACGAGCTTCGGTTACGAAAAGCTTGACGAGAAGACACGCTATGCGGTTTCGCTGTTCAACGTGGCCGTGGGCGCCGGGATGGCGAGCAGGCTGTTCCAGAAGATTCGCGAAGAGAACGGTCTTGCGTATTCCGTGTATTCGACCGTGGACGTTTACCGCGACTGCATGGACTGGGGCGTTTCGCTCGCGACTGAACCGCGCCAGCTCAAGAAGGCCTTGGCGCTCGCGATTGCGGAGACGCAGAATTTTATGGAAAGCGGGTTTGCGAAGGGCGAACTTGAACGCACGAAGGCGAATGTCATTGGCGGGCTCAGGCTTGGTGCGGATTTCCCCGAAAAGCGCATGATGCGCCTTGCCGAGCAGACGCTGCACCTGGGGCAGTTCTACCCGATGCAAGAAACGGTTGCGGGCCTTACGAAGATGGGCGAGGAAGAGGCGATGGAAATTGTCCGGGATGTTTTCGGGAGAAGCGGATACACGATTGCCGTGGTGCAGCCCGATAGCGTGAAGAAGCCCGAACTTTCGCAGTTCTTGCCTTTTGCGGCAGGCGGGGAGGGGTAAGCGCTAATGGAAACTATTATTTACAACGTTGCCTGTAATATTTTTTCGGTGAGCGCCGACGAGAAGTTCCTGCGCCTGTTGACGAATTACGAACCCTTTGTGGTTAAGGGGACCGCGGGAATGTCCGCGGAATCGGTTGGTGAAAAGCCCGCCTTTGCGCTTGAAGTCGTAAGCGAAGGTGCTGCGCCTGAGTATGCCGAAGAGACCCGCCAGCAGGACGAAGGGCAGGAAATCGTTTGCGGGCATACGGCGGCCGGGGATTCTGTCTTTGATTTTTTCCTGGGCAAGTCGCGCTCCGGCGTGCTGGTCTGTTCCGACGGTTACCGCCGCGGAAAGCTGTACCTTTCGGGATATGCCGACAAGTTTGCGATTGACAATTCCCTGATGGTGATGTATGCGCTCGCGACGGCGGGCTCGGGGACGGCGCTGTTCCATTCGGCTATCGTGAGCCAGGATGGCCGCGGCTACATGTTCCTCGGCAAGAGCGGTACGGGCAAGAGTACGCATGCGCGCCTGTGGCTCCGCCATATCGAGGGCGCGGAACTCGTGAACGACGACAATCCCGTGGTGCGCCTACAGCCCGACGGGGCGTGGGTTTACGGATCGCCTTGGAGCGGAAAGACTCCCTGCTACAGGAATGTCGCGGTGCCGCTGGGCGGAATTGTCTTGTTGAGCCAGGCTCCTTACAATAGGATTACACGGTTAAGCGGTGTGCAAGCTTATGCCGCGCTGGTGCCGAGCATCTCGGGAAAGCGCTGGGACAGGGCCGTGGCCGATGGCTTGCATGCGACCGAGAATGCGCTCGCCATGGGCGTGAAGGTCTGGCATCTGGAATGCCTGCCCGACGAAGAGGCCGCAAGGCTCTGTTTTGAAACGGTGAAAGGTGAGAACAAGTGATTGACGATGCGCAGATAATTGCCGAGGCGATAAAGCTTGTGGGCGAGGGCGTGAGTGTCACGTTCCCGGTTGCGGGGCGCAGCATGCGGCCGTTCATTGTGGGCGGAAAGGAAAGCGTGGTGCTCGTGAAACCCGAAAGCGTATGCGTTGGCGATGTCGTGCTCGCGTTCGTCGATAATTCCCGCTACGTGGTACATCGCGTTATCCGAATCGATGGCGAAAATGTGACGCTCATGGGCGATGGGAACCTTGTCGGTGTGGAACACTGCAAGGTTCCGGATGTCAAGGCGATTGCGACTCATGCTGTGAATGCCCGCGGAAAGCGCCGTTCTTTTGCCAATCCGCTGCGTCGGACGGCGACTCGTGTATGGGTGCGCTTGCGCCCTGTCAGAAAATGGTTACTTTTAGCGTATCGCGTGTACGAGAAGGTATTTTATGAAAATTAAGAAAGGCTTTGTATTGCGTGAAGTCTGCGGTGAGCAGGTAATTATGGGCGAGGGCCTCGGCGCTCTCGATTTCGGGAAACTGCTTTGCCTGAACGAAACGGCGGCTTGGCTCTGGAACCGCGCTGTTGATGCGGGAGAATTCTCGGTCGATGGCCTTGCGGAAGCCCTTTGCGGTGAATACGACGTTTCCGCAGAGCAGGCCCGCACCGACGTGGCCGCCATCGTGGCCGAGTGGCAGAAGGTTGGCGTGGTGGAATGAAGTATGTAGCTTGGCTTTGGCGTAACATGGCGGGCATGAGGTTCAATGCCGCCGTGCGTATCGTCTTCGGCGTCGCCCGTGTGGCGCTCGGCCTGTTGATGGTCTGCCTTAGCAAGCACTTTATCGATGTCACTATCAAGACGGGAAGCAACGAGGATATCGTTGAGATGATCGTGCTTCTTGTACTCACGGTTGTAGGCGGGATTGTCCTTAGGCAGGTGTATTTTTACCTTACGGCGCTTGCCACCGTGAAAAAGACGAACGCGCTCCGCCTTGAACTTTTCGGCGGATATTTTTTCCAGCAGCTCTATGGCGAAGACAAGATGCATTCGGGCGACGTGACTTCGCGCCTCACGAAGGATATCGAGGTTGTCGGGAATGTTATGGCGGATACGATTCCGCAGATGGCGGTGACGGGAATCCAGCTGGTCGGCGCGTTTTTGCTGATGCGCTGGTTCGATGCGCGGCTCGCGTGGGCGCTGCTCTTGTTTACGCCGGTTGCGATTGTGCTTGGCAAGCTCGTGGCGCACCGCTTGCGCAAAATGACTCTCGATATCCGCGAAGGCGAAAGCCGCATCCAGATGCACGTGCAGGAAGGCGTGGAACATAATGCGGTATTGCGCTCGCTGGGTAGCGAACAGTGGATGACGGACCGCCTGGATGTGATGCAGCGTAACCTGGAAGGCAACGTATTGCGTCGCTCGCGCTTTACGGTGATTGCCCGGTTCATGCTGGGGTGCGCCTTTGGGCTCGGTTACATGATGGCTTTCGTGTGGGGCGGTCTCGGGCTCCGCAGCGGTGCGATTACTTTCGGCGTGATGACTTCGTTCCTGCAGCTCGTGGGGCAAATCCAGCAGCCGATTTTATCTTTCCTGAACATGGTCCCGCAGGTCATCCACGCGACAGCGAGCATGGACCGCCTCGAAGAAATCAGGACCGCTTCGCAAAAATCGGAAGACGGGAAGGCTGCGCTCCTTTCCCGCGTTGGGATTACTGCCGAAGATGTCGCATTCCGTTACGCGAAGGGCGACCGCAACATTGTGGAACATTTCAGCCATGAGTTCAAGCCGGGAAGCAAGACGGTGCTCATGGGCGAGACCGGCGCCGGCAAGACGACGCTCTTCCGCCTGATTCTCGGATTCGTGAAACCGGAATCTGGAAAAATTTTGGTGTGGGAATCTCCCGAGGGAGTGCGCATGGAGGCGGACGAAGATACGCGCGGGAATTTCGTTTTTGTACCGCAGGGGAATTCCCTGATGAGCGGCACCATCCGTTACAACCTGCTGATTGCCAAACCCGACGCGACGGAAGAAGAATTGCGGCACGCCCTGCATACCGCCTGTGCGGAATTCGTGGATGAATTGCCCGACGGTATCGATACCGAACTCGGGGAACGCGGATGCGGGCTCAGTGAGGGCCAGTCCCAGCGTATCGCGATTGCTCGCGGGCTCTTGCGCCCGGGTGCGGCGATGCTGCTCGATGAAATCAGTTCCTCGCTCGACGAGAAGACGGAGAAGGAACTATTCAGGCGCCTGTTCGAGGCGTTCCCGCAGAAGACGATGATCTTCATTACGCATCGTCGCGCGGTCGTCGACCTCTGTGACTCCGTAGTTGAACTTTAGTGTTGCGGCGAAACTAGCCGCGCGGTTCTTTGGGAACGTCGCCGACGTTGTGTCCCGCGTTATTCCTAGTGCCTGCCGAAGCGGCGCGTCTTGCGGAACGGCTTGTCGCCGGATTTTTCGCGGAAGGGCTTGTCGTCGAACTGTCCAGGCTTGCGGTCTGCGAACTGGCGGGCCCTGCGAGCCTTGCGGTTCTCGAAGGGACGCTCCGATTCGAACTTTTTGCCGCGGTGGAAACTACGGCTTTCGCGCGGGCGCGTGCCGGGTGCGGGACCTGTGGGCGGTTCGTCGGTCATTACGCGGAAGCGAGCGTCGTTGCCACGGATGGTCATTTCGGAAAGATGTTCCAGGACTTCCTGCGAAAGCGAGTCGGGCAGCTCGACGGTACTGAACTTGTTGAACAGTTTGATGCGCCCGATAAGGCTGCTGCTGATGTTGCCTTCGCCGGCAATGGCGCCCACGATGTCCTTGGGCGAGACGTGGTCAAGGCGCCCGACGGCGAGGTAGTACCTCAGGAATCCTTCCTCGATGCCGTTGGCGCCTTCCTTGCGCTCCCTGCGTTCGCGCGGCATGGCGTCGCCTGCGTCGCGGCCGCCCCTTTCGCGGCGCTCTCTGGGGGTGTCAAGCGGCGGAAGTTCCGGGAACAGCGGCTGCTTTTTCTGGTACATCTTGATGGCGGCCGCGGCGATGTCGATGGCGGAGAGCGGTTCGGCACCTTCTTCGGCGGGGCTTTCTGCAACCATGCTTTCGACGAGTTCCTTGAACTTGTCGAGTTCGCCGCAGCTGATGACGCTCTTGACCTTTTCCTTGAATGCGGCAACACGCTTTGCACTGATGACTTCGGCAGTAGGCAGTTCCATCGCCTCGATGGGCTGGCGGGTCGCCCTCTCGATGGTCTTGAGCATTTTCTTTTCGCGCGGGGTGATGAACAGGATGGCGTTTCCGCTTCTGCCGGCGCGTCCCGTACGGCCAATACGGTGCACGTAGGATTCCGTGTCGTAGGGGATGTCGTAGTTCACCACGAGCGAGATGCGGTCCACGTCGATACCGCGGGCGGCCACGTCGGTGGCGACAACGATATCGAGCTTGCCCATCTTGAGGCGGTTGATGGTGCGTTCGCGCATGGACTGCGCGAGATCGCCGTTGAGCGGGGCCACGTTGAACCCGCGGCTCTCGAGTTTTTCGGCGACTTCGGTCGTGTTCTGCTTGGTGCGTACAAAAATCAGCACGCCGTCAAAGTCTTCGCCTTCCAAGACGCGGGCGAGCGCTTCGACCTTGTGCTCGTTCCGTACCTGGAGATAGCGCTGGCGGATGTTCTCGACGGTAGTCGTCTTGCCTTCGATGCGGGCTTCGCTGTATTCGCCCAGGTGTTCTTCGATAATTTTTTTGACTTCGTCGGGCATGGTGGCGCTGAACAGCGCGCGCTGGGCGTCGGCGGGAATTTCCTTGAGGATGGTGTCCACGTCTTCCATGAATCCCATGTCGAGCATTTCGTCGGCTTCGTCGAGGACGATGGCCTTGACCGCCCCGAGGGAGATGGAGCCGCGCTTGATGTGGTCGATGAGGCGTCCGGGGGTCGCGACGACGATGTTCGCCTTGCGCTTGAGGGCGCGGAGCTGGACGGCGATGTCCTGGCCGCCGTAGACGGGGACCACGTGGACGTTCGGCATCTTGACCGCGTATTGCGTGATGGCTTCGGCCACCTGGATGGCGAGCTCGCGCGTCGGTGTGAGGACGAGGACGGATGTCTCGTGTCCGGAGAAGTCGATGCGCGAAAGGAGCGGGAGCGTGAATGCGGCGGTCTTGCCGGTTCCGGTCTGGGCGGTGCCCAGCAGGTTTTCGCCCTGCAACAGTGCGGGAATGGCCTTGGCCTGGATGGGCGAGGGCGTTTCGTAGCCCGCCATCTTGACGGCTTCGAGAACTTCCGGGGCCAGTCCCAGGTCTTCGAAGGTCACCAGCGCTTCGTCTGCCGGGCTGTTGTCGGCAATAGATTCTTCAGGAATACGTTCTTCGGTATTCGGTTCCATAATACACCTTCAGGACCCGTAAACTTCATCTGCGGCCCATGCCGCACTATCTCTAAGAAAAGCCCCGAAGCGCACTCGCGCCTATAAACCTGAAGTCTGTTGGATCCGTAACTATTGGATTTGTAGCGAAATGTAGAAATTGGAAAAGGAACCCACAAGGGGTTCCTTTTCGTTTCAAGGAGAGAGAGGGATTCGAACCCTCGGACCTGTGACAGTCTCCGGATTTCGAGACCGGCCCAATCGACCACTCTGGCATCTCTCCAAGGTTCGCATAATGTAGTAAACTTTTGCCGGTTTGTCTAGGCGGCAGTTGCCCGGCTAAAACGCCTGGTAAATCTTGAATATCGCGAGGATCTTGCCGACAATCGCGGGAATTCCCGGACACAGGAAGCAGAGCATCACGCGCGTCACGCGGTTCTTCCACCAGTGCCTTACCTGCCAGATGTCGTCGGAAAGCGTTTCCATTTCGGATACGCGCGGCGGCCTCATGTACACTTGAGTGAGGGCAGTGAAGAATCCGACCCCGATGAGCGGTGTAAGTCCCGTGAAGGGGGCGGCGACTAGCGCCACGAGTATGGTCAGTGGGTGTCCTCCGGCGATGATGGCGCCGAGCATGGCCCCGCCTCCGGTGAGCATGGCCCACTGCAGGCTCAGCTGTCCGGCCTTCTCGACACCTGCTTCGTAGCCTACGAAAACGATGCTTGCGATGATGGCTGCAGGAATGGCCCATCCGATGATTTTCCATAGCGGGGAACCCTTCGGGATTTTCGTGATGGATTCTTCGCTTGGGAGCTCGATGTTTTCGCTGATGATCTTCACGATGCCTTTCACGTGCCCCGCACCGACGACAGCGACTACTTTCTTACCTGCGGCACCCTTTATCTTACTGGCGAGGTACTGGTCGCGTTCGTCTATGAGCACCTGCTTCACTTCGGGGAATGTCCTGCCGAATTCCTGCATCATGCTGTTCAGCGCGTCCTGCTCCTTGATGTTCTCGAGGTCTTCTTCGCTGATTTCGGTCTTGTCGAAGATGCTCCCGAAAAGGCCCCCGAGCAGGCTGATCTTGCGGTACCAGGGCGTGCAGGCCCAGGTGCGCTTGAGCGTAATCTTGATGTCGCGGTCGGCGAGGACGATGGGAATGTCCTTGGAGCTGGCGATGTCCGCCGCTTCCTTGAGTTCCGACCCGGGTTTTACGCCGGTCTGGTCGCCCATCCTTTTCTGGTAAGACCCGAGGACGAGGTTCGCTATGAGGGTCGCGAGCTGCTTTTTCTTGATGACTTCCTTCAGGTCCGTCTTTTTCCAGCGTTCCGGGTCGCGGATGGACTGGAGTCGACCCTCGTCCAATTCGATGCAGACCGTATCGGGGTGCTCGTTCTCTATGGTCTCCCGAACAAGTTCCTTGGAAGCCTGAGAGATGTGTGCTGTGCCGATGAGGATGATTTCCCTGTCGTCGGCAGTCTTGATGCGGTAAATATCTGCATTTTCACTCATAACGGCGTCCAAAATAGCAAAAGCGGGGCCCAAAATGCGAAAAATTTTCGCGGGATATGGCGAAATTTGCCGAAAATTGTTATATATTTGTCAAGGGATTATTTTTTCGGAGGTATAACCACATGAAAAAAATTTTATTGGGTCTTACATTTTTCTCGCTTATTTTCTCCGCGTGTGCCGGTTCCAGGTCCGATGATCCGGAAGCTCTCGACACAGCCCTTGTCGGTTTTACGTCTTGTGTGCAGGGTTCCCGTTGGCAGGAAGCCCTCGAGTATGTGACCGAGGACGAAGCGAACGCCATTAGCCCCGACGGCTACGAATTCAAGGATGAATACAAGGTGGCCGCCCGCCGTCTGCCGCTGTCCACCCTCCGCAAGGCCGGTCTCGAAGTGGACCGTCACGGCCGCTTGGTGGGTATCAAGGACGCCATGGACGAGGCTAACGAACGCTACGTGATGTCCGAAAACCAGGCCAAGGTCGGTACGAACCTCAAGGAAATGGAAGATGCCCGCATCAAGCGCCGCATCGAGGAAGGCAAGAAGGTCCTGCAGGAAGAGGCTGAGGCCGCTCACCAGGAACAGGAAGAGATTGTCTACTCCAACAAGCTGACCGACGAGGAAAAGCGCAAGTACGGTAGTACCCGTGACCTCCAGGCTCCGGAACAGTACCAGGATCCTGATGTCGAAGAAGCCGAAGAGGAAATCCACGGCGACTACGAATCCGAGTAATAGTTAGTTTGTTCTGAATCTTTCCCTCGGCCAAGGTCGGGGGTTTTTTATAGGTGAAACTTTGAAACGGATAATCCTTGCAATTTCGATGATGCTCCTGCTGGCTGCCTGCGGTGACTGGACCGCGGGCGATTCGTCCAAGGACGACCGCTTCCATCGCCGTTACCACTACTTTTACAGCGCGGAGTGCCGCTACGACAACGCGGGCCCCTACGACTGTACCGACATGTCGGCGCTGAGCCCGCACATGACGGTCGACCTGAGAATCGAGTACGATGGATTTGCCTCGCTCAGGATTGACGACGAGATCTCCCGCTACGACGAGGTCGAGTACACCGAGGGCTATGACCATGGCCGCTATTTTTACCAGTTCTACGACGGAAACCTGGAAATTACGGTCTATGCCGACGGCGACGAGCTCATTATCCTGGATACATGGGACGGAAAGGCCTATTATTACTATTACGACACGTTCTAGGCCCTTGGACGGGTGAGAAATAATTCTAAATTTACGCCCACTCATGAGTAAGAGCGGCGAAAATTACGTTATAGCCATCGACGGCGGGTCGGGTACCGGCAAGAGTACCACCGCGAAGATCGTGGCGAAGACTCTCGGTATTACCTACCTCGACACGGGCGCCATGTACCGCGCCGTGACGCTTGCCGCCCTTGATGCCGGACTGCCCGCCGAGGACGGCCCTGCCATGGACAACCTGCTCGCGAACCTCAAGCTCGGGTTCGATGCCGAGAACCACATCCTCATCAACGGCGTGTGCCGCGAATCCGAAATCCGCGGGATGAAGGTCTCGAGCAACGTGAGTGTCTACTGCGCCCTCCCGTCGGTCCGCGCCGCCCTGACCGCTCAGCAGCGCGAAATCGGCAAAAAGCAGAGCTGCATCCTGGACGGCCGCGATATCGGCACGGTCGTTTTCCCCGATGCCAAGTACAAGTTTTTCATGGTGACGGACGTGAAGGTCCGTGCCGAACGCCGCTACAAGGAACTCCTTGAGAAAGGCGAAAAAGTTACCCTGGAAGAAGTCCTCGAGAACCTGGTCGAACGCGACCGCCTGGACTCTTCCCGCGCGAATGCTCCGCTCAAGAAGGCGGACGACGCTATAGAAATTGACACTACACACATCTCAATCCAACAACAGGTCCAAAAGATTCTCGACTACGTAGGTGTAGTGGCGTAGCTTGAATCCTTTGTACCGCAACCAAACAAAACAATATGTCTCAAAATCTCAAATTCGGAACCCAGGAAGACCTCGCTGAAATCCTCGCTGCTCAAGGTGAATGCAGCCCGAACTTCCGCAAGGCCAACGCCGACATCTACGCTGGCATGGATTGCCTCGAACAGGGCAAGGTTGTTACCGGCAAGATCAGCCAGGTGAACGACCAGGAAGTCCTCGTCGACGTGAACTACAAGTCCGAAGGTGTCATTGATCGTGCTGAATTCAAGGACACGGACTCCCTCGAAATCGGTTCTGAAATCGAAGTTTATGTCGAGAAGCTCGAAGACGAAGATGGTCGTCTCGTGCTCTCCAAGCAGCGCGCCGACTTCGCCCGCGTGTGGGAACGCATCCGCGTTGCCTTCGAAAACAACGAAGTTGTCCGCGGCAAGCTCACCAAGCGCATCAAGGGCGGTGTGGTTGTCGACCTGTTCGGCATCGACGCCTTCCTCCCGGGTTCCCAGATCGACCTCCGTCAGATCCCGGACATCAACGCCCTCATCGGTCAGGAATTCGACCTCAAGGTTATCAAGGTCAACAAGGCTCGCCGCAACATCGTCGTTTCTCGCCGTGTTGTTCTCGAAGAAGAACGCAACAAGCAGCGTGGCGACGTTCTCGAAACTCTCGAGAAGGGTCAGGTCCGCAAGGGTATCGTCAAGAACATCACCGACTTCGGTGCATTCATTGACCTCGGCGGCGTAGACGGCCTCCTCCACATCACCGACATGAGCTACAAGCGCATCAACCACCCGACCGAATTGCTCCAGCTCGGCCAGGAAGTCGAAGTTATGGTTCTCGACTTCAACGACAAGAAGGAACGCATCTCTCTCGGCATGAAGCAGCTTAAGCCGCATCCGTGGAAGGATATCGCCGAACGTTATCCGGAAGGCGCTATCGTTAAGGGTAAGGTTGTTTCCATTACCGATTACGGTGCATTCGTTGAACTGGATAGCGGCGTTGAAGGCCTCATCCACGTTTCCGAAATGTCCTGGACTCAGCATGTCAAGCACCCGTCCAAGATCCTCACCGTTGGTCAGGAAGTTGAAGCTGTCGTGCTCAAGGTTGAAGAAGATGCAGAACGTATCTCTCTCGGCATGAAGCAGCTCGAATCTGATCCGTGGGATTCTATCGAAACCGAACTTCCGCCGGGTGCCCGCGTGGTTGGTGAAATCCGCAACATCGCTTCCTTCGGCGCCTTCGTCGAAATCAAGGAAGGTGTTGATGGCCTCATCCACGTGTCCGACATGTCCTGGACCAAGAAGATCACCCATCCGAACGAAATGGTCAAGAAGGGTGACAAGGTCGAATGCGTCGTGCTCGCTGTCGATAAGGAAAAGCGCCGCATTTCCCTCTCCATGAAGCACCTCACCGAAGATCCGTGGGATTCTGTCGAAACCACGTTCCCGGTTGATTCCGAAGTCAAGGGCAAGATTGTCCGCATGCTCGACCGCGGCGTCGTGGTTGAACTGAACGACGGTATCGAAGGCTTCATCCCGGTCTCCAAGCTCACCGCTGAATACATCAAGGTTCCGGCCGATGCATTCAAGGTTGGCGACGAAGTTCCGGCTGTCGTGACCGAAATCGATCAGAACAACCGTAAGATCTTCCTCTCTGTGGTTGACTACTTCAAGAACCGTGAATCCGCTGAGCTCAAGGCTTGGATGGACTCTCACAAGCCGGGCGAATCTGGCACCACCATCGGTGAAGCCGCCGCCCCGAAGAAGAAGGCCTCCAAGAAGAAGGCTGAAAAGCCGGCCGAAGAAGCCGCTGAAAAGCCTGCTGAAGAAGCCTAATTTCTTCCCAGAATTAAGAAAGTCCCGTGGGCATTAGCCTGCGGGATTTTCTTTTACCCGGGGGAAGGCCCTCCGGTAAAATTTCTAATTTGCTTTCTATATGAACTTGGCTGGAAAGAAAATCCTCCTCGGAGTCTCGGGCGGAATCGCCGTGTACAAGAGCTGCGAACTCTTGCGCCTTTTGCAGAAGAAAGGAGCGGTTGTGCGTGTGTGCATGACCGAGGCCGCGACTGAGTTCGTGGCGCCGCTTACGTTCGCGAGCCTCTCCAAGTGCCCCGTCTACCTCAAGAACGGGACCGTCGAGGCGCGTCCTTTCCAGCATATCGATTTCCCGCGATGGGCGGACCTTTACCTGGTGGTGCCCGCGACCGCGAATGTCATCGGCAAGTTCGCCTGCGGTATTGCCGACGATCCCGTCAGCCTCTGCTTCATGAGCTGCACGTGCCCGCGCGTGATTGCTCCCGCGATGAATGTCGCGATGTACAATAGCCCGGCGGTAAAACGCAACCTCGAAATTTTGCGCGGCTTCGAAGGCACGACCGTGCTTGAATCTCCGGCCGGAGAACTCGCCTGCGGCGAAGTGGGGCAGGGCCGCCTGATGGAACCGGCAGAGATTGTGAAGTGGCTGGAAGGGGCCGCGCTTTGTCACCCCCGCAACGCCCCCGAACCGCCCGCATTCCCAGTCGCCCAGGACATCGACCCGACTCTGGATGAAACTCTTCCCGGCCACGGCCATAAGGTGCTCCTGACCGCGGGCCGTACCGAAGAAGCGATCGATCCGGTGCGTTACATTTCCAACCGCAGCAGCGGCAAGACGGCCGTCGCGCTCGCCTCGGTATTCTATGCGAACGGCTTTGAAGTCGAAGTCGTCGCGGGCCCGATGGAGGCGGCGTTCCCGGGCGGTGTCAAGGTGACCCGCGTGCAAAGCGCCCGGGAGATGCACGACGCCGTGATGTCGCGGCTCGAAAGTGCGGACGCCGTCGTGCATTGCGCGGCGGTAGCGGACTACCGCCCCGCCCACGCCGCCGATTCCAAAATCAAGGACAGCCGTAGCCAGCTCGTGCTGGAACTCGTGCCGAACCCGAACATCCTGCGCGACTGCACCGCGGCCCGCGCATCCCGTAACCAGAATGCCGGAGCATCCCGTACCGGCGAGAGCGGGCTTTCGCACCCGCTTAACCGTAATCAGGTCATCGTGGGTTTCGCGCTCGAGACCGACCACTTCGAGGAACATGCCGCCGAGAAACTCGAGAAGAGCGGTGCCGATGCGCTCCTGCTGAACGCGCCTGTCGCGAGCGATTCCGGATTCGGGCATGATTGCGTGCGCTATGCGCTGGTGGAAAAGGATAAGCCGGTACCGCCGCTTGCCATGGGCGGGAAGGTCGACCTGGCCGAGACTGTTTTGAACTTTTGCCTGGAGCGCCTGAATGCCTGACGAATTTGATTTCAGCGAATTGCGCAATTATATTCAGGGCCAGATGGACATGGGTGGCTCCGAGATTCTTTTTGACGAACCCTGGACGCTCAGCAAGCCGGCCCACGCGATGCGCACGCCTTCCGCGCCCGCACGTCCTGTGGCGGCCGTGGCCGAACCCGCTCCTTGCGCTCCGGTGTCTCCGGCGGTACAGGCGGCTCCGCCGAAGGTTGATATTCCGGTGGTGGACGTGCCTTCCGCGCGTACGGTAAAGAAGGTCGCTGCTCCGTTCGAGGGAGCGCAGTCCCTGGACGAATTCTACGGGATGATCGCGGGAGAGGCTATCTACGCCGGAGCGCCCGCGCTGGTGCGCTATGAGGGTCCGGAACACCCGAGGCTTTTGCTCCTGTTTTCTGCACCCCGTGCGGACATTCCCGAAGGGCATTTCTTCGAGTCTCCGGTGGGAAGCATGCTCTCCAGGCTTTTCGCGAGCCTCCATGTCGACCAGGCGGATATCGGGGTGTCCTATTTCTTCAAGAGTCCCTCTGTGCGCAATATTCCGCCGCTTCTGGAAGCTGCCCTCCGCAGGATGCTTGCAAAGGAACTTTCGCTTGTCGGTCCGCAGGTCGTGGTGACTTTCGGTGAGCCCCTGTTCCATCAGGTGTTCGGCAAGGGCAAGAATTTCGGCGATTGCGCGGGTACCGACATGGAATTTGGCGGATTCAAGGCTTGCGCCCTCGTGGATGCTTTCGCCATGGTTGACGACAAGCAGCTCAAGTTGGTTACCTGGAAGGTCCACATTCCTCGCTGCTCCTATTTTAGGGAGTAAATAACTTATATTTCTTTTGGATAGATATGCCTGAATTTGTGAACGAACAGCCCATGTATGAAAACCGCCCGATTCCGACGGACGAGCAGGCGGAACGTTTCCTGCTTGGCGGAATCCTGCGCGATCCCGACGTGATGGGCTCTGTCGTTACGGTCATTGTCGACGACAATTTCTTCTTTTTTGAACGCCACCGCCTGATATGGCACGCGATGACCCAGCTGTACCGCATGGGTACGGGCATCGACGTATTGACGCTTTCCGCGGAACTGGAACAGGAAGGCGTTATCCAGAAGTGCGGCGGCCGCGAGTACATTTTCGACCTGATGGATGCGGTGGCGTCTTCCGCGAACGTGGAATGGAACGTCCAGCACCTGCGCAGCAAGTATGTGCTCCGTCAGCTTATCAAGGCTTCCGACGACACCATCAAGAAGTCCCTTGACGCATCCTTCTCTCCCGACGAGATTCTTCAGGATGCGGAAAAGGCGATTTTCTCCATTGCCGACCAGCAGGTGCGACAGTCGCTGCAGCATATTGAGAAGTTTGTCACGCCCCTCCTGGACCGACTTGCGAACCGCAAGGATGGCATTACGGGTATTCCCACCGGGATTGCCGAACTCGACGAGCTTACGAACGGCCTTCAGGATTCGGACTTGATTATTCTTGCGGCGCGTCCCGGCGTGGGCAAGACCTCTTTCGCGCTTACCATTGCGGCGAATGCGGCAATCGATTATCATCGCAAGGTGGCTTTCTTCAGCCTCGAAATGGACGGCGTGCAGCTTGCCCAGCGCTTGCTCTGCTCCCGCGCCAAGGTGGACCAGAGCAAGCTCCGTTCCGGAAAGCTTTCGCGTGACGAGATGAACGACCTTATCGCGACGGTCGCTCCCATCAACCAGGCCCCGCTTTACGTGGACGACAATGCGGACCTCGGCATCATGGAACTCATGAGCAAGGCGCGCGAGCTCAAGCGCAAGGACCAGCTCGATATGCTGATTATCGACTACCTCCAGCTGATGAAGACCGGCAACGAGGAAAGCCGCGCGGTTGCGATTGGCAATATTTCCCGCGGGCTCAAGATTCTCGCGAAGGAACTCCACATCCCGGTCATTGCGCTCGCCCAGCTGAGCCGTAAAGTCGAGGAGAAGGGCCGCGACAGGCCCCAGCTCAGCGACCTCCGCGAATCGGGCTCCATTGAACAGGATGCAGATATGGTGTGGTTCGTGGAACGTCCCTACGTGCGTTCCCACAAGGAAGAAGACTACAACAAGGCCGAGCTCATTGTCGCCAAGCACCGTAACGGTTCCGTGAAGGATATCCCGCTCTACTTCGAGCCGAACATCACGACGTTCCGCAACGCCCTCGACGATGGCGGCTCCGGCGAGGATGCCGATTACCAGTATAACGACGGCTCGGACATGGGCCCCGCAGACTTCGGAGATTACACCTGATGTTTGTCCTCGTGAAGCCCATAGCCTGGCTTGGCCAGGTGATCGTGTCCGGAATCTCGAGCATCGGCGAGGTGGTCTGCATCTTGCTCAATACGCTCAAGTTCCTGCCTCGCGTCTACAAGAATCCGAACCTGATTGTGAAGGAGATGATTTCCATCGGCGTGTCGTCGCTGCCGCTCCTGTTCGTCACGTCCATCTTTACGGGAATGGTGGCGACGGTCATGGCGGAATTCGAATTCCACAATCTGGTCGCGGACAAGTTCGTCGGTACGGCGGCCTGCAAGATGGTGCTTATCGAACTTGGTCCCCTCCTTACGGCCATCGTGCTTGCCGGCCGCGTCGGCAGCGCTGTCGCCGCTGAACTCGGGAGCATGAAGGAGAAGGAGGAACTGGCCGCCTATACGGTTCTCGGCCTCGATCCGTACCGCTACCTCGCGATGCCGCGCTTTGTCGCCTTCATCACGATGATCCCGTGCCTTACCGCCATATCGAACGCGCTCGCCCTGATCGGTGGCTGGATTGTGTGCGTGCTCGCGCTAGACATCACGACTTATACCTACTACACCGGTATGCAGTACCTGTTCGATTCCATGGACCTCTGGTCCGGCATCATCAAGTCCTTCGTATTCGGGATGCTGATTTTTGTGCTCGGCTATTACCACGGAATCAATGCGAAGCCCGGTGCCCATGGCGTTGGGCTTGCCACCATGAACGTGGTCGTCTCGAGCTGCCTCATGATATTGATT
This sequence comes from uncultured Fibrobacter sp., assembly GCA_946408125.1. Taxonomy (GTDB): domain Bacteria; phylum Fibrobacterota; class Fibrobacteria; order Fibrobacterales; family Fibrobacteraceae; genus Fibrobacter. The sequence continues at coordinate 14,690 of CAMJQW010000021.1, read as the reverse complement.
GCCGATTTTGCGCTGGACGCAGTAATGTTCTTCTAAGTTGCAGGTTTGCCTATGCCGAACGTAAAGATTGACCCGAACGATATCGCCATCCGCCTCAAGGGACTCAAGAAGTCCTTCGGTCCGCAGACCGTGCTGCAGGACGTGAACCTCGACATCCGTCGCGGTGAGACCATGGTCATCATCGGCAAGTCCGGTGGCGGCAAGTCCGTCATCCTGAAGCACATGATCGGGCTCTTGCAGCCGGACGGCGGCGAGGTGTCCGTCGACGGCGTGACCATCAGTACGCCCAAGTTCTTCGATACGCGAACCATCCGCAAAAAGATGGGCATGCTGTTCCAGATGGGCGCACTGTTTGACTCCATGAGTACGGGCGAGAACATCGCGTTTGCCCTGCGCGAGCACCATCCCGAGCTTTCCGAAAAGCAGATTCAGGACGTGGTGACCGAAAAGCTCCAGATGATTAACCTTGTGCCGGAGTTCCGCACCAAGATGCCGAGCGAACTTTCCGGCGGTATGCGCAAGCGCGTGGCTCTTGCTCGCGCCATCGCCCTGAATCCCGAAATTCTTCTGTACGACGAACCGACGACGGGTCTCGACCCGATCACGAGTGACGTCATCAACGACCTCATCCTCGACATGCAGAGCAAGCTCGGGGTGACCTCTGTGGTGGTGACGCACGACATGGTGAGCGCATTCAAGGTGGCCGACCGTATCGCGATGCTCTATAATGGGCGCATCATCGAGGTCGGGACGGTGGACGAAATCAAGAACACCAAGAACCCGTATGTGCACCAATTTATTACCGGACAGCGGAAAATGACCGAGCCCGGCAAGGAAGAATAGCAAAAATCGGTGAAAAAACGCACTTTTGCGTGCATTCCCCTCCCGCTTCTGTAAAATTTTATTTATATTAGAGGGTGGAGAAAATAATATGAAGACGAAGATCCTATATCTTTCCTTCGCCATCTGCATGGTAATAGCATTTTGGGCGTGTGGCAGTGGCGAACTTGAATGGGCCGGGGACGACGACGTTCTCGCGATGGAAAAGTATGACAATGTGACGGAAGGCGACATCCTTTTGGCCCTCGAGAATTGCAAGGGCGATCCGAAGTGCAAGGAAGAAGTCAGCAAGGCGTTCCTGGAGAAGCCGTTCAAGGACAAGGATTCCATTCCGGAAGATGATGACACAGTATACAGTTCCTCTGGTGTGAAAGCAAGCTCTTCTTCCGCGAAGTGCGATTCTTGCCTCCTGTCCAGTTCCTCGGACAGCCTGTTGTCAAGCGCTGGACTGGATAGCCTGGTCTCCTCTTCGAGCGCGGACACTACGGCCAGTTCCGCAAGCGACTCGACGGATGTATCCAGTTCCTCTGTGAAGTCCAGCAGCTCGGAAGCATCCTCTTCGAGCGTCCTGGAATCGTCGTCAAGCTTCTTTATCCCGAAGCTGAGCAGTAGCAGCAAGGTCATCGAGGAATCGAGCAGCAGCGAAGAAGAAACTCTCTGCACGAAGGCCCTGCTTGAAGGTGGGCGATGCGAGGTCAGCAAGGCTACCGCAAAGCTTGGAGAGCAGGTGACATGGACCTACGTTCTCAATGCCCCGGAATGCGAGGGTGCGACAATCAACTGGGAACTTACGGAATCGGAAGAGGTCGAGCTTCCTGGCTTCCCTTCAGTCACGTTCACCTTGGCCGATGCAGAAGTCAACGATAAGGTGTCCCCGACGGGCAAGCTCAAGAAGGGCTCCGTGACGGCTAACTTCAACTGTCTGGATGTTCCGACCAAGATTGCCGCGGGCATGGTTCCGGTGTCCAGCAGTTCGGTTATTGTACAGTCTTCTTCTGCGATAGTTCTTTCCTCTTCTTCAGTCGTTCCCAAAAGTTCCAGTTCATCGGGTTGCACAATGAACCTGTTGACGGGTGAATTGGAATGTTCCAGCTCCAGCGTAACTCCGTCCAGCTCTAGCGTCGTGCCGTCCAGTTCGAGCATTGTCCCTTCCAGTAGCAGCGTCATCCCGCAGTCCAGCTCCAGCGTGGAACCGCCGCCGGAATCCAGTTCGAGCGTAGGTGGCCCGATAGAGATTACCTTGTCGGGTTCTCCGACATCTGGTTTGATCGCTAATCAAGATTACTCTGTAACACATTCATGTAACCAAAAAATGCAAGTGATTCCGCCTCAAGGCAATGGATCATGTCATGTGACCATTGATGGTCAAACTAAGGATGTAGGCTGGGATTTGCAGCTAGATACAAGCCCCGGGACATATATTGTGTCCTCTGACTGTGAAGACTTTGCTATGAAATGCTGGTAAAGTGATTTGTTTCCCCAAAATCCCCCTAAAAAGGGGATTTTTTTGTGTTTTCTTTCACCAAAAATTGCATTTTGCTACCGCTTTGCCTTGGAATTATTTATTTTTCCGTGAAGAGGTTTTGATATGAATAAGAAACTCGTTTTTGGTCTATCCGCTACTTTCTTTGTTGCCGGGGCATTTTGGGCCTGCGGTAGTGGTGACGTGATTGAGTACGATGGCAACCTTGAGGGGCTTGCGGAACTTTCTGCTGAAGGTATTGGCGGTAAGGAAATTCAGGAAGCTATGGCTTTGTGTCTGCAGGATGCGACATGCTCTGCCGAAATGCAGAGTGCACCGGACCTCCAGCCGGAGAGCAGCGCCGACGTTCAATCTTCTGCTTCGACACCCAAGTCGTCCACGGGTCTTAGTTGGGCCACTCAATCGTCGGCGACTCAGCAGCCTGCTTCCTCTATGGTGATTGTCCAGCGCTCCAGTTCTTCCACGTATGTTGTTGCTAGCGGAACAAGCACCGCCGTGCAAAGCTCCTCCTCGGCAGTGATTACCACTCCGGGTGGAGATGTGGGTACGTGCGAACCTGCGAAAGCCACGATAAACCGCGGTGAGTCGACGGCCTGGAAGATGACCAAGAATGCTACGTTGTCCGCTGCAGCGGTTCTCGGCGCGGACTTCACTTGGACTTTCGGTGAAGATGCTTCTCCGGCTACTTCTAGCAAGCATGGCAATATGAGTTCCGATGCCATCACCTATGCGACCTCCGGCGTAAAGACGGCGACCCTCGATTTTGTCTATAACGGTTCCAAGACTACCATGCAGTGCGCTCCGCTCCAGGTGAATGGGGCCGCAATTACTGGATGCAAATGCACTTATGCAGCAGAGCAGGTTGACGTTGCCGTTGACGGAACGGCGGCATGGACTGTTACGGGTTGTACGTCCCAGGGAGCCAACATTACCACTTACACATGGGGGGGTGATGGTGTGACGGGCGATGGCACTGCTGCTACAGCCGTTCTTACGGAAAAGGGTCAGAATGTTACGCCGACGCTTCTCGTTGGCAACGATGACAATACGCAGCAGGCGGTAACATGCCCGATGGTATCCGCGATTGACGGACGTGTTCCTGACTATGAATTTAAAGCATCCGGAAATACGAATGCAATCACATTCAAAGGCGATGTGGATGCGACCGTCGTATTCAACTTGCCTTCAGGATGGCATGGTGGTGATTCAGAATGTAATTTTGCCTGCCAAGTTACACGAGGCCAGGGGGGTAATGGTGCTATTTCTGGGACACTAGGCACAATGAAGATTGCCGGAAACGATTATGTCAAAATCACAATGCCTGTTTCAAGTACCACTGGTGGCACAGCACTTCCTTTCAAAGTCACGGTATCACCTAATGAAGCAATAATCTGTTCTGTTGAATGGTAGTTTTGAACATAACAAAGAACCCCGCTCATTGAGCGGGGTTTCTTTTTTTGAATAGTCAACGCAACTACATGAACCAGTAGCCGATACCGAACTTGAAGGTCATCTGCTTGCCGCCCTTCAGGTCGATCAGCAGGCTCTCGCCTTCATAAACGTCGTTCAGGCCCATGTTCATGCGGAAGTCCGCGGTAAGTCCGGCAACGATGTTGTAGCCGACGCCGAAGGTGAACGCGAGCTGCACGGTCTTGCGGTCGTAATCTTCGGGGAAGTCATGTTCGAACTTGCCGGCTGCGTTTTCCATCACGCCGCTCTCGAGTTTCGCTTCGTCGCTGACGTTCAGTTCGACAGTCGCGCCGGCAGCGAGGTAGAGCTTGTCGATCGGGGTGATGCGCAGCAGCAACGGGAATTCAATGCCCATCTGCTTGAACTTTCTCTCCATCTTGCCGTCGTCCTGGGTCAACTTCGCATAGTTGAAGAGCACTTCGGGCGTGAACTGCATGAAGGGGAGCAACTGCAGACGCACGGCGAGGCCCGCTTCGAAGCCCAAGCCGTTGGGAGGCGTGTCATCGCTTTCGCCATACACGTTCCAGTCGTTGTCGAGGCCGTACATCGTGGTGTAGTTGAACGCGCCGCGGACGCCTACGCCGAAATCGCTTTTCTTGGCGGGTTCGGCCTGCTGCTCCTGTGCGAATGCGCAGGTGGCGGCGAGCAGCGATGCTGCGAGGAATTTAGGTAAAAGTTTCATAGTTTCTCCTAATAATCGCATAGAAATATAGGAAAAGGGAACCGCCGCGAGAGCAAAATTGCCTGTTTGGCTGCCTTTAGGGGCTAAAAATCATAAAAATGCAGTTTTTTGAGGGATATCCCTTGACGGTGGGGCGGAAGCTTTCTATATATGAAAATATGAATAATTGTTCATATATCAAAAATAAAAAGCAGGATGTTCCGGTGGACGTCCTTTTCGAACTTTCGGAATTCTTCAAGTTCTTCGGCGACACGACGCGTATCCGCATCATCCACCTGATGCTCTCTGGAGAACTGTCGGTGAACGAGATTGCCGACAAGCTTAACCTGGAACAATCGGTGGTGAGCCACCAGCTCCGAATCCTCAGGACGGCAAACCTCGTGAAGCCCCGCCGCGAGGGACGCAAGATTTTCTATTCGCTCGACGACGAGCATATCGGCCTCATCTTCAATACGGGCCTCACTCACATTTTGCACAAGAAGGGAAAGTAAGATGCCTGCACTTGTCGAGATTCTGGAAAAATTTTTCTGGCAGTTCGTTACGCTGTTTTCCGAGATGGCTCCTTTTTTGCTGCTCGGCTTTTTGCTGGCGGGTATCCTCCACGTGTGGGTGCCGAACCACCTGTATGTCCCGAAGATTGCGAAGCCGAATTTCAAGTCGGTGCTGTGGGCGGCGCTATTCGGCGTGCCGCTCCCGATTTGCAGTTGCGGAGTGATCCCGACTTCCATTGCGCTGCGCCGTGAAGGTGCGAGCAAGGGCGCGAGCGTAAGCTTCCTCATTTCGACACCTGCGACGGGCGTGGACTCGATTCTTGCGACGTACTCCCTGCTGGGCGGGCCTTTCGCCATTCTAAGGCCGGTGGCTGCGTTCGTAACGGCGATGCTTGGCGGTGTATTTACGAATTTTGCAACCCGCAACGAAAAAGATGGTTCGGTCGCTGTGAGCGAAACTGCCGAACACCATCACGAGCATCACCACGAACATCATCATGAACACGAACATTGCGATGATGACCACTGCGGCTGTTCCGACGAACATTGTGAATGCTGCTGTGATGAAGATGAACATCATGGAGAACGTTCGTTTGCCCAGAAAATTGGCGAGACTTTCCGTTACGGGCTTGTCAATATGGTGGGTGATGTGAGCAAGTGGCTCACCATCGGGCTCTTGCTCGGTGCGTTGATTGCGGCCTTCGTGCCGGACGATTTCTTCCTGTTCCTGCATGAATACTCGCTGCTCTGCATGTTGGTGGTGCTGCTGCTCGCCATGCCGATGTACACCTGCGCGACTGGCTCCATCCCGCTTGCCCTGGCCCTCGTGGAAAAAGGCATTACGCCCGGTGCGGCTCTCGTGCTCTTGATGGCGGGCCCCGCGACAAGCATCGCTTCCATGCTCGTGGTCGGCAAGGCCTTCGGCAAAAGGACTCTGATTGCATACCTCATATCCATTGCCGTCGGTGCGATTGGTTTTGGCCTTGTCGTCGACACGTTCTTTATGGATACGTTCCTCTCGTCGATGCTCCCGCATGTTTCCGAGGAATGCCATGGACATGGCGCTTTGGGCTTACTGGATTACGGGTGTGCAATCCTGCTTGCATCGCTGATGATTTATGCAAAGTTTGCGCATAAGGGTTGCGGCGGTCACTGCGGTTGTGGCGATCACGATTGTTGCTGCTGCGAAGGCCATGATGAACCAGTGTTGGTGATTTACCGCGTGAACGGCATGAACTGCAGTCACTGCAAGGCTTGCGTGGAAAAGGCGGTGCGTGTGTTGGATGACGTTGTGTCTGCCGAGGCCGATGTCGAGAGAAAGGAATTGCGCGTGCAATGGCATGACGAAGACGACGTGAACGAAGGCGCGCTCAAGAAAGCGGTAGAAGATGCCGGTTTCGAATTCGGCGGTAAAGTTTAGTGGTTAGCGGGCGCGGCTCGCGAAGATTTCGAAGTCTTCGGGAGTCGTGAGCTTGTCGTTTGCGACGTTGCCTTTCACGATGTAGACTGGCTCGCCAAAATATTCCAGGATGCTCGCTTCGTCGGTGGGTGTGAAGTTCAGGGGCTCTGCGGCAATGCGTCCGTAGAGCTTTTTCAGTAACGCGATGGAGGCGGCCTGCGGAGTCTGTGCCATCCATACGGTGTTGCGATCGATTGTCGTTTCGACGCGGCCGTCCTTTGCAATCTTGATGGTGTCGACAGCGGGCTTTGCCACGAGGCAGCTGCCCTTGCTGATGAGCGTCTCGCACACGTCGCGGATGATTTCCTTGCTTATGAACGGGCGCGCCACGTCATGAACCAGCACGTATTCGGCGTTGCTCGTAAGTGCGTTTACGCCGTTTTCGACGGACTGCCAGCGCTCGGCTCCGCCTACGACGATTTTGAGCTTGGGGTGCGAGAATTCTTTTTGGAAATGGTCCTTCCAGTCGGCGGGCACGGCCATCACGACTTCGGCGATTTCTTCCATCTCGAGGAACGTCTCGAGGCTGTAGCGGTATACGGGCTTGCCTCCCAGGAGCATCAGCTGCTTCGGGATGTTGCCGCCCATGCGCTTGCCGAGTCCCCCGGCGGGGAGCACTGCCGCGAATCTGCCTTTCAAGTTCTGCATGGTGGTAAAGATATAAAAAGGAGACCCCCGCCTACGCGGGGGTGACATCACAGAAGACATCTGTGGCGCAGAATCACCAAGGAGACCCCCGCCTACGCGGGGGTGACAGTGAAAGTGGGGATGACAGCGGTGTCTCGCATGACGGATTTTACACTTCGCCGATGCGCAGCAGTTTCAACAGCGGGACGCCCGCTTCGCGGCATTCGTCCAGGTTGAGTTCGAAATCAATGCTCCAGTCGTTGAATTCTTCTTCGTCCTGGAGCATCTGCTGTACATGCATCGTGTTGCCATCGTAGGTGACGATGGTGTGGGCGAGGGCGCGGCCTTCCACGTCCATGCGGAACTTGTGGTGTTCAGCGGTGTAGGCGGCCATGATGTCGAGCAGGCGCTTTTCGGTCCAAGGCGTTCCATTTTCGTCGGCGAGCATTTCGCCTTCGGCCAAATCTTCGGCGAGGCTGTCGAGTACGTCCGCAAAGTCTTGCTTGGCGAGGCTTCCCATAATCTGGAAAATTCTCTGGCGGACCATGTTGAGGAATCTCTTCTTGTCGTAGGTGATGTCGGCGGCGGCCTTGTCGGCACCGAAGGCCTTCTCCGCTTCGTCTTCGGCGGTACCTGCTTCCAAGCGCTTCTGGTAGTCTTCGGGGTGCGCCATCTTTTCCCATTCCTCGAGCAGGCTCGAGTCTACACGGCGGATCATGTCGCCCAGGTAGTCCTGCATCTCGAGGAGTTCCTCGTTCTTGTAGCCGTCGGGCACCGTCTGGCTCAAAACTTTATAGACGTAGTTCAGGTGTCGCAACAGAATCGCTTCCATACGTTGCAGATTGTACTGCTTCACGTAACCCGAGAAGGTACTGAAGTTCTCGAACATTTCGCGTACGATGCTCTTGGGTTCCACGTTCACATCGACCCATGGGTGGATTTCGGCAAAGGCGTTGTACGTGTCATAAATGAAGTCGCGCAGCGGCTTGGGGTACTCGACTTTCTCGAGTTCTTCCATGCGCTGGTTGTATTCCATGCCCTGCGCCTTGAGTTCGTTCAGGCGGGCATCGCGGGCCTTGTTCTGCTGGATGCGCAGGATTGCTTCCGGGTTTTCGACGATGCTCTCGCAGAGGGTAATTACGTCGAGTGCATATTCCGGCGAATCCTTGTCGAGCTTCGGGAGCGTGTCGAGTAGGTAAAGTGAAAGCGGCTGGTTCATCGCGAAGTCGTCCTGCAGGTCCATGTTCACGCGCAGGTGGCTGTATCCCGGTGCGACGGGCTTCACGAATTCGATGATCTTCTTTTCTACGAGGCTGCGGAACAGCATGAAGGCGCGGTGCTGCAACTGCTTCTTGCTGGCGGCGCTTTCGTGGCAGTCCTTGAGGAGCGCACGCATGGCGCGGCAGCCGTCGGTCTCGCGACTCAAGATGTTCAGGAGCATCCCGTGGTCTACGCGGAAGCTTGATGTGAGCGGCTCGGGCTGCGCGTCAATCAGGCGCTTGTACGTATTCTCGTCGAAGGGGACGTAGCCGTGCTCGGGCGGTTTCCTCTTCTGGAATTTCTTGCCGGTCTGGCGGCTCTTTGCTTCGAGTTTCATGTTCTCGATGACATGCTCGGGAGCTTGCGCCACCACGTAGCCAACGTCGTCGAAACCCTTGCGGCCGGCGCGGCCTGCAATCTGGTGAAAGTCGCGTGCGGTAAGGATTGCGGTCTTGTCGCCGCTATATTTGCAAAGCTGTGTGAAGAGCACCGTGCGGATAGGAACATTTACGCCCACGCCGAGCGTATCGGTGCCGCAGATGACTTTCAGCAAGCCTTTCTGGGCGAGCTTTTCGCAGAGGATGCGGTACTTGGGCAGGAGGCCGGCATGGTGCAACCCGATTCCCTGCTTGAGCCAGCGCTTGACATCGGGACCGTAAGGGCTTGAGAATCGCACTTCTTTGATGGCCTCGTTGATGGCCTGTTTTTCTTCCTTGCTGCACAGGTCGAGACTCATGAAGTTCTGCGCGTTGCTTGCGGCCGCGGCCTGCGTGAAGTGCACTACGTAGACGGGCGCCTTGCCTTCGTTCACCAACTTTTGCACTTCGGTCGAAATCTCGGAGGTGCTGTAGCTGAAGTCGAGCGGTACGGGCCTTTGCGTAGAACGCACGGTCACGGTCTCGCGCCCGGTATGCTTCGTGAGATCGCGTTCAAAGAATTCTGTCGCGCCGACGGTTGCGCTCATCAACAGGAATCTCGATTGCGGGAGCGTCAGGAGTGGAACCTGCCAGGCGACACCGCGTTCGCGGTCGGAGTAGTAGTGGAACTCGTCCATCACCACGTCCATGATGTCTAGCTTTTCGCCTTCGTTGAGCGCCATATTGGCGAGAATTTCTGCCGTGCAGCACAGGATGGGCGCATCGTGATTCACGGTCGCATCGCCGGTTGAAAGGCCCACGTTTTCGGCGCCGAATTCCTTGCAGAGCGCCATCCACTTCTCGTTCACCAGAGCCTTGATAGGGCAGGTGTACACGCTCTTGCGTTTATGCACGATGCTGTCGAAATGGAGTGCCAGGGCGACCATCGATTTTCCCGATCCCGTGGGAGTGTTCAAAATGACGTTCTTGCCGTCCAAGAGTTCGAGAATGGCTTCTTCTTGCGCAGGGTAGAGTGTGGTACCGCGTGATTCCGCCCACTCCATGAGACTTCCGAGAATGTCTTCGGAATTGAAAAAATCCTTGAGAATGCGCCTGGTTTGCTCTGCCATAGGGCATAAAGATAGTTTTTTGCGTGTCTCGCATGCCCAAGTTTTCTATTTTCAATTCAAAGGAATACACTATGAAAGGAATCGTTCTCGCCGGAGGTTCCGGCACGCGACTTTACCCGTTGACCATGGTCACCAGTAAGCAGCTTTTGCCTGTTTACGACAAGCCCATGATCTACTATCCTCTCTCGACGCTGATGCTTGCGGGCATCCGCGATATCCTCATCATTTCGACCCCTACGGACTTGCCGAATTTTGAACGTCTGCTCGGGGATGGCTCCGCGATGGGCCTGAACCTGAGCTACAAGGTGCAGCCGAGTCCCGACGGACTTGCGCAGGCTTTTATCCTGGGCGAGGAATTCATTGGCAACGATTGCTGCGCGATGGTCCTGGGCGACAACATCTTCTACGGGAACGGCTTCAGCCCGCTATTGAAGGCGGCTGTAAAGAATGCTGAAGAAAACGGGCGTGGGAGCGTGTTCGGCTATTATGTGGAAGATCCCGAACGCTTCGGCGTCGTGGAATTCGACGAGTCTGGCAAGGTGATTTCTGTCGAGGAAAAGCCGAAGGAACCCAAGAGCAATTACGCCATCACTGGCCTGTACTTCTATGACAACCGCGTGTCCGGCTTTGCGAAGGCGCAGAAGCCCAGCGCCCGCGGTGAGCTGGAAATCACCGACCTCAACAGGACGTACCTCGAAAAGGGCGAACTCGACGTTAAGCTTCTGGGTCGTGGTTTCGCATGGCTCGATACCGGCACGATGGACAGCCTCATCGAGGCGGGTGAATTCGTGAAGATGGTCGAGAATCGCCAGGGAATCCAGATTAGTGCTATTGAAGAAATCGCTTACAAAAATGGCTGGATCTCCAAGGAAAAGCTCCTTGAGTCTGCCGCCAAGTATGGAAAGTCTCCTTATGGACAGCATCTGCGTAAGGTGGCTGAAGGGAAGATAAGATACTAATATGGGAAAATTCAATTTTGTAAAGACCTCCATTGAGGGAGTGACGATTGTAGAGCCGACGGTCTTTGGCGACCATCGCGGCTATTTCATGGAAACTTATAACAAGGCAGAATTTGATGCTGCAGGTTTGAAAGTAAGCTTTGTGCAGGATAATGAATCTCGCAGCAAGAAAGGCGTGCTCCGCGGCTTGCACTTCCAGAAGAAGAACCCGCAGGGGAAGTTAGTGCGCGTCATCGAGGGAGAAGTCTTTGATGTGGCCGTGGACCTTCGCAAGGGAAGTCCGACGTTCGGCAAGTGGGAGGGTGTTACTCTTTCGGCCGAGAATAAGAAACAATTGTATATTCCGGAGGGCTTTGCCCATGGGTTTGCTGTTCTTTCCGAGACGGCAACCTTTGTGTACAAATGCACTCGCCTGTACGACCCGAAGGACGAGGGCGGCTTGATGTGGAACGATCCCGCCATCGGTATCGAGTGGCCTGTGGGTAACGGTTTTGAACCTCTCCTTTCCGAAAAGGATACGAAGAACCCGCTCTTGAAGGACCTCGGCTTCGCTTTTGAATTAGATTAATGACCATTGACCCGTAAATTTTTAAATTAGAAGCAATGAAGAATATCCTTGTTGTTTGTACCGGAAATATCTGCCGTAGTCCGACGGGAGAGTATCTCCTGAAGAAGGAACTGGGTCCCGAATTCAATGTAATGAGTGCGGGGCTTGGGGCGTTGGTGGATCATCCTGCGCATGAGACTGCCCAGAAAATCGCTTTGGAGCACGGAGTGGACATGAGTGCCCACCGGGCTCGCCAGATTAATCTGGACATCCTCAAGTGGGCCGATCTGGTTCTGGTGATGGAAAATGGCCATAAGCAGGAATTGATTAGCCGGTATCCTTGGCTCGATGGCAAGGTTTTCCGTTATGGGGAGCCTCAGAGGGTCGATGTTCCGGACCCGTATCGCCGTCCTGAAAACGCGTACGTCCTTGCGTGGAACTATATATCGAAGTTGACTCCGTATTGGGTTGAAAAAATCAAAGAGAGTGAGAACGGAAAATGAAAAAAATTGAATTGTTGATGATGGGTGTTGCCGCTATGGTGTTGAGCGGATGCTTTGCGGCTCCGCAGATGCGCATGACCGTGCCCGAGGATTCCGCAAAGTATAACGGAATCAATGTCGTCATGCATTCTATTGATGATGGTGACTTCGGCAAGGGAGGGACCTCGGCGGAAGACTCCCTCGGTTTGGGAGATTTGGCCGAACTGGTGGTTGATTCCCTGCCCGATTTGGAATATCGCATTGGTCCGCTTGATATGGTCCAGGTGGTCGTCTGGGAACATCCGGAGCTGACATCTCCGATGGGGCAGTACCAGCCCGCCGGGCAGAAGGTTACGACCGACGGTAAGCTTTTCTACCCGTATGCGGGAGAACTCCAGGCAGCGGGTCTTACTGCCCAGGAACTCCGTGCCGAAATTACGAAGAGGCTCTCGGACAAGATTCTTAACGACCCGCAGGTGGATGTCCGCGTGACGGGTTACAATAGCTTGAAGGCTTTCGTTTCGGGCGCTGTGAACAGGCCTGGTTATGTGGCATTCGATGAAAAGCCGATGACCATTCCCACTGTGATTGCTTCTGCTGGAGGTTTTTCAGAGGAAGCCGATCCTGCCAAGATGCAGTTGCGTCGTGGCGACAAGGTATACAACATCAATTACCTCGATGCTTTCAAAAGCAATCTGCCTCTTGACCGAATCCTCATGAAGCCGAATGACCAGATTTTCATTCCGGCCTTGAGCGAAACGCAGAAGGAAAATCGCGTGTACGTGATGGGCGAAGTCCAGAAGGTCGGGATTGTAAACGTGAACCAGGGCAAGCTGTCCCTGGTGGAGGCTTTAGCGTCTGCCGGAGGCCTTCAGACGATGAACGCATCTGCAAGTTCCATATATGTCATTCGCAATACGTCGGAAAACCAGATAGATGTTTTCCACCTGAATGGAAAGAATGCGATGGCCCTTGCAATGGCAGATCGTTTTGATTTGAATGCACATGATATTGTTTATGTTGATGCTTCGGGCATCGCGACTTGGAACCGTCTTATCAGTCTGATACTCCCGTCCGTCCAGACCGTTTACTACGGAACGCTGACTGCCCGTACTGTCCAGCAGATCAGCAATGGCAAATGGGGTAAATAAATAGAGGTTTTGCCTTATGATTAACCTGATTCTTTGCGGCGGCAGCGGTACCAGACTTTGGCCTATTAGCCGATCTCTTATGCCCAAGCAGTTTGCTCGCCTGTTTGACGGAACCTCCTTGTTCCAGCGTACGGTCAAGACGAATTCGCTAATCTGCGATGCGCAGTACATCGTCAGCAATGCGGATCAGTATTTCTTGGCCAAGGACCAGCTGGAAGAAGTCGGCGCGAAGGATTCCCGCTTCTTGCTGGAACCGGTCGGCCGCAATACCGCTCCGGCCATCGCGCTCGCGTGCCTTGGGCTCAAACCGGAAGATATCGTGCTTGTTTCCCCGTCGGATCACGTGATTCGCAAGGCGGCTGCATACGAGGCTTGCCTGAAACAGGCGGAAAAGCTTGCGAAGGCGGGTGCTTTGGTGACGTTCGGCATTACGCCGACAGGCCCGGAAACTGGTTACGGCTACATTGAGGCCGATGGTGAGAATAGCGAATGCGTGAAGCGCTTCGTGGAAAAACCCGACCTCGAAACCGCGAAGAAGTACGTAGAGTCTGGAAGGTTCTTCTGGAACAGCGGCATCTTCTGCTTCAAGGTTTCCACCTTCCTGAATGAATTGGGAACGTATTCTCCCGATATCCTTGCCGCGGCCAAGATGGCCTATTCCAAGGCGAAGAAGGAAAATCGCGACACGCTCGTTCGTGTGCAGCACGATGACATGATGAATATTCCGAGCAACTCCATCGACTATGCGGTCATGGAAAAGTCGAACAAGGTGAAGGTCGTGCCGAGCGATATCGGCTGGTCTGACCTCGGCGCGTTCGATAGCTTGTACGGTGAGTATGAACATGATTCCGCTGGCAACAACAAGAACCCGAAGCACCTCGGTATCGGTTCCAAGAATTCGCTCGTTCTTGGTGGCCAGCGCCAGATTTGCACGATTGATTTGGATCATATGCTTATCGTCGATACGCCGGATGCCCTCCTGGTGGCTCCTCTCAGTAGTAGCCAGAAGGTGAAGAAGGTCGTTGACGAACTGAAGGCCCGCGGTTCCGACCTCCCTATCGTGCCGCAGACGGTCAACCGCCCGTGGGGAACGTACTCTGTCCTTGAATCGACGGACAATTACAAGATGAAGCGTATCGTGGTCCGCTCCGGTGAACGTCTGAGCCTTCAGAAGCACCTGCACCGCTCCGAGCACTGGGTTGTGGTGAGCGGTACCGCGACTGTGACTGTCGGCGACAAGGTTTTCTACGTGCGCCCGAATGAATCGACCTACATCCCGGCAGGGACCGTCCATCGCTTGCAGAACGAAGGCAAGCTCCCGCTGGTCATCGTGGAAGTGCAGGTGGGCGAGTACACCGGCGAAGACGACATCATTCGCGTGCAGGACGACTACAAGCGTTCTTAAATAACTAGGGAAGGCGATGCCCTCCCTAAGACCTACCTGACTAACAACAATAAACTTCGGCAAGCATAGCTTGCCTCGCGCATACGCAAGCGTATGCGAAAAAACACTCGGGATATCCGAGTGTTTCTTGCAATCTGAAATTTAATCGTTCATACGAAGTATGAACGGGAGCGCAAACTTGTTTGCGCGACAATATTCTTTAGAACTGGCTCAGGAATCTCTGGTCGTTGCTCGTTAGCAAACCGATTTCCGGAATCGCGTGACGCAACATCGCGATACGGTCGAGACCGAAACCGAATGCAAAGCCTGTGTACTTCTCGGAATCGATGCCGCAGTTCTTGAACACGT
>CAMJQW010000020.1 GCA_946408125.1 uncultured Fibrobacter sp. | reverse complement strand
GCGGCCTGGCATTCGTAAAGGTTCGTGCAGTTGCCGAAGCCTTCCTTGTCCATCTGGGCGACCATGGCGAGCACGCGCTTCTTCGCCTCGACCTTGCCCTGCGGCAAGAAGCTGAGGTGAGAAACCTTCGCAGAAACGAAGAGCATCGCGGAAGCGTTCTTACAGGCAGCCACGCAGGCACCGCAACCGATACAGGCGGCAGCGTCGAAGGCGCGGTCGGCATCGGCCTTGGGAACCGGAATCGTGGAAGCTTCAGGAGCGGCACCGGTGTTGACGGAAACGAAACCGCCAGCCTGGATGATGCGGTCGAAAGCGGTACGGTCCACGGCGCAGTCACGGATAACCGGGAATGCGGCGGCGCGCCACGGTTCGATCACGATGGTGTCGCCATCCTTGAACTTGCGCATGTGAAGCTGGCAAGTGGTGGTCGCATGGTCAGGACCGTGCGGCATACCGTTGATGACGAGAGAGCACATACCACAGATACCTTCGCGGCAGTCGTGGTCGAAAGCGAAGCCTTCCTTGCCCTGCTTCATCTGTTCTTCGTTCACAATGTCGAGCATTTCCAGGAAGGACATGTCCGGAGAAACATCGTTGATCTTGACAGTTTCGAACTGTCCCTTGGTCTTGGCATCCTTCTGACGCCAAATCTTCAAAGTCAAATTCAGTCCGCTCATTATTTGTAGCTCCTAGTAGCGAGGTGGACGTTATCAAAGGTAAGAGGTTCCTTGGAAAGTTCCGGTGCGACACCGTCGCCCTTGTATTCCCAGGCACCCACGTAGCAGAAGTTCTCGTCGTCGCGCTTGGCTTCGCCTTCCGGAGTCTGGCTTTCTTCGCGGAAGTGGCCGCCGCAAGATTCCTTGCGGTGCAGGGCGTCGAGAGTGAGGACTTCGGCGAATTCGAGGAAGTCAGCCACGCGGCCGGCACGTTCGAGGTTCTGGTTGAAGGAACCTTCGGAACCGAGCACGTTGACGTTTTCCCAGAATTCGGCACGGAGGGCCGGAATCTTCTCGAGGGCGGTCTTCAGGCCGGCCTCGTTACGGGCCATGCCCACGTATTCCCACATGATGTTACCGAGTTCACGATGGATATCGTTAACAGTGCGGTGACCCTTGATGGAGAGGAGCTTGTGGATGCGTTCTTCGGTCTGCTTCTTGCAGTCTTCGAAGGCGGCATCGGATTCGGAAACCTTCTCGAGCTTGGTGCCGGCGAAGTAACCGCCGATGGTGAACGGAATCACGAAGTAACCGTCGGAGAGGCCCTGCATAAGAGCAGAAGCGCCGAGGCGGTTTGCACCGTGGTCGGAGAAGTTGGCTTCACCGAGGACGAAGCAGCCCGGGATGGTAGACATCAAATCGTAGTCAACCCAGAGGCCGCCCATCGTGTAGTGGATGGCCGGGAAGATGCGCATCGGGACCTTGTACGGGTCTTCGTCGGTGATCTTCTCGTACATCTGGAAGAGGTTGCCGTACTTGGCAGACACACCGGCAACGCCCATGCGCTGGATAGCGTCGGCGAAGTCGAGGTACACGGCCTGCTTGGTGTTACCCACGCCGAGACCTGCGTCGCAGACCTGCTTGGCGTTACGGGATGCCACGTCACGCGGCACGAGGTTACCGAAGCTCGGGTACTTTTCTTCGAGGTAGTAGTAACGATCTTCTTCCGGAATCTGGTCCGGGCTGCGGGTGTCGCCAGCCTTGCGCGGAACCCAGATACGGCCGTCGTTACGGAGAGATTCGCTCATCAAGGTGAGCTTGGACTGCAGGTCGCCGTGGCGAGGAATGCAAGTCGGGTGAATCTGCGTGTAGCAGGGGTTAGCGAACAGGGCGCCGCGCTTGTAGGCACGGAAAGCAGCCGTCACGTTGGAACCCTGAGCGTTGGTAGAAAGGTAGTAGACGTTACCGTAACCACCGGTGCAGAGGCACACAGCGTCACCCACGTGGCTTTCGAGTTCGCCAGTGATGAGGTTACGGACGATGATACCGCGAGCCTTGCCGTCGATCACGACGAGGTCCATCATTTCGCGACGGGGGAACATCTTCACCTTACCGGCGGCAACCTGGCGCATGAGGGCCTGGTAGGCACCGAGCAAGAGCTGCTGACCCGTCTGACCGCGGGCGTAGAACGTACGGGAAACCTGCGTACCACCGAAGGAACGGTTGTCGAGGAGGCCACCGTATTCACGACCGAACGGAACACCCTGGGCGACGCACTGGTCGATGATGAGGTTCGAGTTTTCGGCCAAGCGGTGCACGTTGGCTTCGCGAGCGCGGAAGTCACCGCCCTTCACGGTATCGTAGAACAGACGGTAAACGGAGTCGCCGTCGTTCTTGTAGTTCTTGGCAGCGTTGATACCACCCTGGGCAGCAATGGAGTGCGCACGGCGGGGGCTATCCTGGATGCAGAAAGACTTGACATTGTAACCAAGTTCGGCGAGGGATGCAGCGGCAGAAGCACCGGCAAGGCCAGTACCCACCACAATCACGGTGAACTTACGCTTGTTGGCGGGGTTCACGAGCTTGAGTTCGAACTTGTGCTTGGTCCACTTTTCTTCAATGGAACCACCGGGGATTTTAGAATCAAGAATCATTAGTGGTCTCCTTTACTTTTGAACGTTGATCTGCTGTTCGTACTGGGTCTGGAGGGCGCGAGACTTGGCGATGAGGTCCTGCGTGCCCGGCTGGTTAGCGAGGTAGAAGGAAGCAACAGCGGTGATGGCGAAACCGAGAGCGACGACAACGCTGTAGACGATGCCGGCGATATCGATAATCGGCGTCCACTTCTGGTGCGCGATACCCATCGTCTGGAAAGCAGACGAGATGGCGTGGAAGAGGTGCATGCCAATCACGAACATGCTGATCACGTAGAATGCCGCCCACCACGGGTTCGCGAACATCTGGATCGTGGTGAGCCACATGTCACGGACGATTTCACCCTTGTCGTTCAGGTAGAGGTAGTGTTCGCCGAACTTGAGCATCATGAGGTGCTGCACGAGGAAGCCGAGAATGAAGAGACCGGACCAGATCATGGTGAAGGTCGCGAAAGTCTTCTTGCCCTTGCGAGCGTTGACTTCGTAGTCGATGCCACCGCGGGCCACCTTGTTTTCGATCTTAAGCTTAACAGCGAGGAAGATGTGGAGAGCGAAAGCAGCCACCAGCACCAGTTCAACAAGATAAATCATCTTGATCGGGAAGTGGAGCGGGTTGAATCCGGTCAGGAATTCGGTGTAGGCATTGTAGGATGCCTGAGCCGCGGCCTGATCGAAATTCAGAAGCTGGAAGTTACCACACATGTGGCCGAAGATGAACAGGGCGAGGAACGCGCCTGTGCATCCCATGATCTGCTTCTTACCGATGGAAGAGGTAAGATACTTGACGATCCATTGCATTGAGTTGTGTCTCCTTGAGGGGGGTTATTTTTGAAACTTAGAGGACGCAGCAGGCCTTGAGGCTCGGCATTTCGTAAGCGTAGCGTTCGTCTTCCTTGAACCAGAAGTCCAGTTCGCGCTTGGCGGATTCGGGGCTGTCGGAGCTGTGCACGACGTTTTCGGTCATGGAAGGGGCAAAGTCGTAGCGGAGGGTACCGGGTTCCGCCTTAGCCGGATTGGTAGCACCGTTGATAGCGCGAACCTTGGCAATGGCATTTTCGCCGCCGAGGGCGAGCATCACGGACGGGCCCTTGGTCATGTAGGCTTCGAGTTCCGGGAAGAACGGCTTTTCCACGTGTTCGGCGTAGAAACCGCGAGCATCGGCAGAGGTCATCTGGTGCATCTTCACGGCGCAGACGGAGAGGCCTGCAGCGATGTAACGGTCGATAATGCGCCCAATGAGGCCGGACTTGACGGCGTTGGGCTTGATCATTGCGAATGTCATTTCCATAATAGGTACCTTTTGTTTGAAAGTGTTGAAAATATAGCTTTTTACTCTTCCGCCTCGATCTTCTTCATGAGGTCATCGGCAAGTTTTCCGTGGCTCTTGATATTGTCCACCAGCCAGTCGACGGATTCCTTCAACTCGCTCTTGGGATACTTGTTCTGGAACTCCTCCAGGACGGCCAGGGCGAGCGTGTCATTCTTGATGTTCTCGTCCAGAATGAACCCGCGTGTAAAGAGCGCCTTTTCGGCTTCCGGGGAATCGGGCCACATGCTGTAATAGGCATAGAAATCCGCCTCGGCGTCATTGTATTCCTCGTTCTCGTTCTGAACCTGGGCGGCCTCGTAATGGGCAATCCTGAAAATGGAATCATCGGCGGCATAGGCGTTCATGAGCTTGCGGTAGTAATTGTACGACGAAGCGAGGTTACCCGTCTTGTGCATGGAATCCGCCTTCGCCATGACTACCTGCGGATCGTATTCGACCTGGTGTTCCACCACGGAGGGATCATAGATATGGCGAACCGCAGAAGCGTAAGCCTCGTCCATCCAGCGCATGAACATCCACTTCTTGTATTCGTCCCCGCGCTTGCTGTAAATCTTGTGGATGGCCTGTTCGAAGGTCAGGCCCGCATAAAGCACGCGGTAACCCACGTAGTATTCGCGCTTGTACAAATTCATCGGCAGCGTGAGGAGGTTCTTGAGATAAGACTTCGCCCCCTCGAACGACTGGTCGTATGCATAAGGATGGCCGTAACGCTCGAACAGGACCTTGAGGGAATCGTCGGACACGTTGACCTCGAATTTCTTTTCCATGTAAGCATTGACAATGAAGTCAGCCCTCGTATCGCGAACAAGGGCGCGGTATTCCCACAAGTGGTCAAGCTTGGCCGCCTTGGCGGCGACCGCATAGCGGTAGCTTTCGACGAAACTGTTCAGGACAAATCCGAATGCCCTCTTGGACTGCGGGCCCTTGAAATACTTCTCGTTGAACCGGAGGTAATCCGCATACGTGAATACGGGCTTGCCTGCATACGTAACAAGGACAAAAGAGGAATCCATTTCAGGAAGCGCAGTCTCGAGACGGGTCTTGACATCCCCGACAGCACGCTCGAAAGGCTTCTGTTCGGAAGGCACCTGGCGCACCAGGAAGAACCGATGGAACGTGCCCGACTGGGAACGCACCACGGGAGTCACGGTCCCGGGTTCCTTGTCCTTGAGGAGGGAATCCAGAACGGGGATCACACCGAGGCCATAAGGCAGCGCATAGCTCTGCTTGACGATACCCACGCGACCGCTGTCCTTGGCCGTAAAGGCATTCTTGTCCATCTTCGCGGCAGTGGCCTTGAATTCATCCAGCGAGACGCTGTCCTTGAAAAGCTTCGAAAGCTTCGCGGAATCCGCCTGGATGTGGTAGAGTTCGTATCCGGGCGCCGTCATGAACTCGGACTTGTGCTTTTCGTAATAAGCCTCGGCCGAAGGATCCGGCAGCGGATTCTGGACGAGGAGGGAATCCGACATGACCTTTGCAGACAAGCTGTCGCGCAGTTCCAGGCCACGCTTCGCGACGAACAGCTTCTTTGCTTCCGCGGTATCCACCTGCCCCAGCGAATCGTTGGGATTGTCGGACTTGGCGAGGAATTCCTTCCACGCCTCCTGGTTCCTGTGTACGTAGTATTCCGCGGCGACGGCGGAGCGGTCGTACCCGGCGGAAGAATCCTTCTCGAACAGGTTGCGGTGACCTTCGTAGAACTGCTTCAGCTCATCTTCGGAATACGCGAGGCATTCATGGACGTAGATGCGCTGGTACACCATCATCAGGATTCTGATGTCGATATCCTTGAAGTACTCATCCCACTCGGATTCCAGTTCCGGATATTCCGAAAGAGCGCGCGACACAAGGGCAGCCCTGCCGAGCAGGCGGTCGTACAACAGGACGTTTCGGTCCGTCGTCCTCGCGCTCGCCTGGGTCTTGAGCAAAATATTCTCGTCTTCCTTGAAAACCTTCTCGTCATTGATACGCGCAAGGATCGTGTCCTTCTCGCCAACTCCATTACACCCGCACAGCAACATCAGGCCACACAGGAACGGAACTACAAAGCGTTTCTTCATGAAAACCTCTATATCGACATTGATACGGGAATATTAGAAATTTTATCCCCCTCCCAAGCGGGGGCCGGGACAAGGCATTTTCCTTTCCCTTATGTAATCAAAACTTTACAATTGTGCGGTATAGAGGGTATGCATTCACACCACGTAGCCAGGGTACACATAAGTCGTTGATTTATAACGAGATACGACGATTTTTCGAGACGATTTCGAGCCAACGGAAAACGTGATTTCTATAATTCTGGGCAAGTTGAAGAGAATAACTTCGACATTCATCGGAACCGCCGTTATAGCAACGGCGATCGTGGGTGCACTCGCCCTGTGCGCCTGGTTCTCCTATGTTATGTTCAAGACGTATCTCGAGACCCCGCACACCTACGGAGACACCAGGGTAACGCCCTTCGGACACCACATGGACGGCCCCATCACGCACTCCTGGGATTCCGTACAGATAGAGAACAACGGAACGGTCGTAACCCTCAAGAATATTGCATTTGACCTGAGCATCCTCGGCGATGAGAAGGGGCTTACGCTCGGGGCGAACGAAGTGAACGTCAACATCAACACGGAAGGCCCCGAAAAGCCGAAGAAACCGCCCTCCGACGGGCCGCCCACATTCCCCTCCAAGGCCAAGTTCTACCTGCCCGTGAAAGCCGACGTCGGAAAGGTATCAGTCACGGCAGGCGACAAGCACTGGGACGTCGAAGGACTCTCGCTACGCAGCGAGGGCATTCAGAAAGCTAGCCTCAAAGCGGACCGCATCGACGGGACCGGTATTTCCAATCCAGCGAACCTCAAGCTGAAAGCGGACTTCGAGGGCGACAACGTATCGGTCGACGCGAAGATCGCTGCAGGGAAAGATACGGTCGCGATACAGGGCGAACTGCCGAAGGACAACCTCGCCGCGGTAAGCACCAAGTTCGACATGGAAGTCAAGGACCCGACGGAGTGGATTCCCGTCGAGTTGCCTCCGAGCGTGCCGGAACTCGGCAAGCTACAGGTCAAGGGCGAAGCAAGCCTCGATCCCAAGACGGGAAAGCCGCGATACAAGACAACGATCAGGACGCATATCGGCAAGTTCTGGCCACTGCTCCCGCTCGATGCGACAATACATTTCAATGGCGACGACAAGAACTACCATGCGGAAATACACCTGGATAACGGCGAGGGCGGAACGATCGACCTGGAAGCGGACTTCGACAAAGACCTGAACGGAACCGCGACCGGCAAGGTGGACCACATGAACGCGCAGTTCGGCCCGCAGATAATGCCGCTCGACCTCACCATCCATTCCGCCGAGAAGAAAGGCGACAAGGTCGATGTCGTGGTCGAGACAAGGCAGGGTTCCGTCATCGAGACGACCATGAACCTGAAGGACAAGTTCAGCCTCACCTACGTCGGCGACATGTCCCCGTACGAACCTTGGGCGCTGGACTGGAGCATGGGCCAGCTCGAATTGCAAGATCGCTTCAAGATTTACGGATCGTTTGCAGACGGGCACATGAAGGCGCTGGTGAAGATCGACACCATACCGTACGTATGGCACGTGACGGCGGATTCCCTGCAAATCATGCTGGACCTCACCCGTACCGGAATCAAGTTCTCGAACGGCATCATCTACACGCCCAAGGAAACCTTCGATGTCACGGGCGATGTCCTATGGAAGGGCGAACACCCGCATACATCCTGGAGAGTATCGCAGAGGAACGGTGGCGTATGCGAAGCCTACATCTCCATCATCGACTCGACGACCATCGACATCAAGTCCGACAATGTGGAAGTATCGACCATCCCGTTCGCGAAGATAAAACTCAGCGAGAACCTCAACGGGCGCGTCACCGGAACGTGGAAGCAGAACTTCGGAACCAAGGTCGGTGAACTCGACGCATCCATTTCGGGCAACGTGCAGCCGTTCAACTTGGAGGGCCAGATCAAGGCGCGCGAAAACGGCGATACCATATTCATCGAAAAATTGGAAGCCTCGCACAGCAAGAACAAGGTGGAGGCCGAGGCCATATTCATCCTGCCCAACGACTCCAACCCGGAATTCAAGCCGACGGGAACGCTACCAGTACAGGTCCTGCACGCGTGGGCGTCGGCACGCGACTTCAACATTCCGGTACTGCTAGAACCGCTCGGCGACACCACTCTTGCGTCGGGATTCATCACCGGTGACATTTCGTACAACGACGGGCACGGCCTGCAGGGCAACATGGACTTCAGCGAAGTCGAGTTCAAGACGATATCGCCGCAGCTATTCAACATCAAGCGCATGAACATGTTCGCGGAAGCGAACAAGATAGAACTGAACGCTTACCTGGGAATCGGCGGTGGCGGTTGGACCGGCAACACGCAGATTATCCTGGACGACGTATTCGAAACCAAGCGGCATGTCAGCATCTCGCACAGCAGCGACAACGGCGGCGACCTCTATGCGGAAGGCTTCATCGACTCGTTGATGACGTTCAACGGAAAGCTGAACCTGAACGGTTCGTGGTTCATCCCGGGAACAGTCAGCGAAGTCAAGAGGACGGACCTCGAGATTGACGTGACGGCCAGAATCAAGGAAGGCCTCAAGGGAATCACCGCGGACATCCGTTCGGATTCCACGTTCTACCAGCCCCCCAAGTTCAGCCACCTCTTCCCCTTCAAGCTCCGCGGGCATCTCGAGGACGGCATCCTGGAGATGAGCGAGATTTCAACGCAGAACGACAGCGGCGAAGCCGTGTCCGGAAATTTGAAGTACGACCTGGACAGCCTCAAGATCATGAGCATCGAGTTCGAGTCCGAACGCTACACCGTCGTCGAAGGACCTCACAAGCTGGTCGCCGAGAACATCCACGGGTTCATGGAAGAAACCGAAGACGACATCATCATCTCCGGTTCAATCGGGAATATCCACTACAACTTCATCGACAAGGCATACGGCGAAGCTGAAGCGATTGGCAAGAGCGAACTCAGCCTGACCATTCCGCGTGCGCACGACGGAGTCCTGCAGAACAAGACCTTGAGCGGAAACGTGTCCGTAGACAAGCTCGTCTACCACAGGGATCTTGAAATCGAGGTCACACCGGCAACCATAGACAAGTTCATCACGCTCTTCAACAACGCCCTGGCAAAGCTCCGCCATCAGGAAACCGAAGTCAAGTACTCGGCCGCACAACCGATTAACTTGTCCATACATATAAATGATTCCCAGAGCGATTCCATCCAGATCGTGACTCCGTTCGCGAACTTCCCGCTCACATTCGACGTGTGGGTGCTCGGCAACACGAACCGCCCGCTGCTCCGCGGCGACATCACCAACTCGAACACAGGCTTCATCGGCGTGCAAGAAGTCTACGAATTCGACCTCAACTCCTTCAGAATTTCGTGGACCGACGTGCCTTGGCAGCACGGCATCGTCGATGTATCCAGTTCGCAGGAACTCCCCTACTGCGACGAAGAGGAAAGCGTCGAAAAGGAAACCTGCCCTGTCAACCTGGACTTCCAGGGAACGATTACGAACCTGCAACCGACCCCCAGCAGCAACTGCGGCAACGAATCGAGTGCGGCCTCCATCTACTACAACATCATCCTCGGCTGTATCGCGAACCAGGACAACGAAGCGACCGACTGGAACAAAGTCGCCGGCAAGGCTATCGGAAAGATGATTTCGACCACGGCGAACAAGACGCTCGGCGGAGACTATATCGGAAGCATCGACATGAAGGTGATGCTGTTCGAAAACAACACCACGAACGAAAGGGATTCGAGTTACTTCAAGCTGCCCATCTCTCTGGACCGCTGGGTCAAGGACTTGAGCCTTATCTTCGGATACACGCAGGACCAGAGCGAAAACCCGACCTACGACCAGTCACTGCAATTCGGGCTCAACTACACGCTCCCGGTTTTCAAGGACAAGAGCTACTCGCACAAGAACCACATCTCGCCCACTACGTCGCTCTACGCGCAGCTCGTCTCGAAGCAATACCTGACGAACACGGGTACTGAAGGCAACGAAAACCGCGTTGAAAAGAACATCGGTATAAACTATGTTTACCGCTACTGGAACCCGTGCCTGCTCGGAATCGGAAATTGCGAGACCATCGAGAATCCGTACGAGAAGAACGATGCAACGAAGCCACCCTTAAAGAAGACGGAGACAAACAAATGAGATATCTGATTGCGCTCCTTCTCTTGGCTATCGCATTGGTACATGCTGACGAGAACGTCAAGCATCCGTGGTACACCGATTTCTACGGGAACCAGATTTTCTCGAACTTCCAGCTCAACGAACAGCTGGACATTCCCGACGAATTCGGCCAGCTGGACACGACCAAGCAGGACTTCATGATGCGCCTCTCCTCCGAGAACATCAAGTCGCTGTACTATTCGCGCGGTTATTTCAGCCTCGACATGAAAATGGAAATCAGGCGCGAATTCTTCTCCATCGACAGCATGCAGCGCGGATACCTGTTCACCATCAATGAGGGCGACCGCTACAAATTCGACGGCGTCGAAATCACGGGTTCTACGCAGAGCGATGTCGAAATCAAGATGACGTCCTTGAGCACGAACAACAAGGGATATTTCGAGCAGGAAGACATTGCCGAAGATATCCAATACATCCAGACCGCATACCGCAAGGAAGGTTACCTCCACGTCTACGTCACGTCTACGGAACTTCTCGATACCGTGCAGAAGAAAATCTACGTGCATATCAACGTCGAATCAGGCCCGAAGGTCATCATGGGCAACATCGCGAGCAGCACGCAGCAGGTCGGCGAACGCAACAACAGGAGCGGCGAAGAAGGCCTCACCGATACGGCCTGGCTATCGAGCCTCTGGCGCATTCCGAAAGGCGAAGTCATCGACGGAAACCAGTACAACTCCTTCAAGAACAAGCTTCTTTCCACACAATTGTTCACGCAGATCAAGCTCAACGACTCGCTGCGTTCCGACGGACTTTCGGACGTACACCTCGATGTCGTCGAGCGCGTTCCCGGAGAAGCCCGCTACGGATTCTTCTACGAAGAGATATACGGATTCGGTGCGCAAGCATACGCAAAGCACAAGAACTTCTTCGGCAAGTTCAACGAATTCTCGACCAACTTCCAGATTGCCCAGCACAAGCAGGAAATCTCCGTCGGCTATGCGAACCCGCTGCTGTTCGGAACGTCTTTCACGTTCATTCCTACCGCCATCCGCTTTGAAGACCGCCTGAGTTTCAACCACGAAAAGATCAACCCGCCTGCATACCCGGACAGCATCGAAGAGCGCTACGAAGTCATCAACCGCGGCGACTTGACCTTCGGCATTACGAGCCACATCCGCTTCCGCGGAACGGTCGACTCCCGTTACGTGAACAAGAATAGCGACCAGATGTTCAAGCTGAAAGGCGAAGTGGCCCTCACCTTCGACTACACCGACGACTATTTCAACCCGACCAAGGGTATCCGCTTCGCACCGACGACCGGCGCGGGCACCAACCTTACCGCCTCCCTCGACAATCCCGAAATGATCGGTAACCCCTACACCTACGGGGAAGCGACCGTGAACCTCTATTTTCCGCTTTTCTGGACGTTCTACGGCGCATTGAGCGGAAGTGCGGGCAAGTTCTTCGCCTCGGCTCTTGAAGACGACGCGCGCGTGTTCTACCAGGGCGGCTCCAGGTCCGTACGCGGTTACCGTTTCCGCAGTATCTACGCAAGCTACGAATCGCAGGACGAGGACGGCGAAACCATCATCAACACCGGCCTTACGCCAATGTACTACCGCTTTAACCAGGAAGTCCGTTGGACGCTTCCCTGGAGGGCGGCAAAGCGCTGGCAGATTGTGCAGTTCTTTGACTGGGCCAAGGTGATGGACGAAGAGAAGGACGTCTACGAAGAAGAAGCGGATGCGAGCCTCGGTCTCGGTCTGCGCTACCACTGGCAATTCCTCACGTTCCGTCTAGATTACGCTTTCAAGAAAACGTTCCTCAACTGGGACGGCATGGAATCGTTCGCATGGGGCCGCTTCGCGTTCGACCTCTCGCATACGTTCTAACTTATCGAACAGTTTTTTTGTAGAGAGAAGCAAGGCCTGTGCCGGCGCGGTTTACGCTGGCATCGATTCCGGCGGCGGAGAGGGCCGCGCGGATTTTTTCCGCTGTCGGATTTTCGGGAGCAGAACCGCCCGCGGGTGCGTTGTCTTTGGAAGAAATGCCGCGGACCTCTATCTTGAAAGATGCGGATTCGCCCGCAAGGTCGGCGACCCGCCCGCTCGTGAGTACATGCCCGCGGTCGATAATCGCGAAGTCGGTCGCCTCCTCTTCCATCTCGGCGAGGATATGCGAGCAGACGATTGCCGTACCGCCTTCCTGCTTGCGCCAATCGGCAATGAGCTTCCAGACCGCCTCGCGCGACATCGGGTCTAGATTCGCCACGGGCTCGTCCAGAATCAGGAGCTTCGGCGCAGGCGCCATCGCGCGCAGCAACTGCACCTTCTGGCGGTTCCCGAGCGAAAGCTTGCCCATGCGGGTATCGAGCGGCGGGAGTTCGAGGCTCTTCGCGATGCTCTCAATGCGTTCGCGAGCCTGCGCCTCGTTCCACGTCGGGATACGGGCCGCATAGAAGCCCATGAAGTAATCTACGTACTCGTTTATCGAAAGTTTCGGGTAAATGCCCGGATTTTCGAGCAATATGCCGCAGGCGAGCGGGTCGAGGAAACTTTGCGTACTCGGGGCAGAACGCCCGCCCGGTCCGCGCACATCGTCCGCAAGCTCAATCGTTCCCGAGAATTTCGCGAAACGCCCGCACAAAAGGCGGAGCAGAGTCGTCTTTCCTGCCCCGTTCGGGCCAAGCAGCGCAAAGAAACTCCCACGCGGGATTTCGAGCGACACGCCCGAAAGCGCGTCCACGCCCGATTTCGGGTAGCGAAACGAGACATTCTCGACTTTTACCAGCGGGTTCGAG
Source organism: uncultured Fibrobacter sp. (assembly GCA_946408125.1). Taxonomy (GTDB): domain Bacteria; phylum Fibrobacterota; class Fibrobacteria; order Fibrobacterales; family Fibrobacteraceae; genus Fibrobacter. Next base: position 24,650 of record CAMJQW010000020.1, on the reverse strand, counting down.
TTTTCCATCGCGAAACCCCGCGCAAGTTACTTGCAGAATTCCTTGACCGCCTCGGCGGGATTCTTGATGAGGGCGAAAGCGTCCTTCGTCTGGCGCACCGCTTCCATCTGCACCTTCTCGGATGCACGCTGCAGGTACTGAATGCAACGCCAGTCCGTACGCACGGCGGCAAGCTGCACCGGCTCCGTACGGTCCTTGATGCTCACAAACTCGAGTGCATGGTAATCCTGCTTCACAGCGGCAATCACGATGGCTGCCGACGGACGCACGATATCTTGCAGGGCACGCCAATCGCGTTCCACAAGCGCTGCCTGGATCTTCTCGCCCATGAACGGCACGACCTTGGCCGCATCGGCACTCGCGCGCACCGCCTCGGCCCACAGGTCTTCGCCCGCGTTGTCAATCTTCTTCACGATTTTCCAGTCGCTGCGTACCGCGGCCTTGAGAAGGTCGGGATTCGTCACGAACTTCAAAATGTTCGGGTCGGCATTCACCGCGGCAAGGAGCGCGGGCTCGTCGAGGGCGTTGAGCGCCACCTTCAAATCTTCACAAAGGCCGTTCTTGATGTAGAGAATCGCCTGCACGTTCTGCGCGAAGGCAGCCTTCTGCGCGGCGACAGTCGGGTTCTCGATAAGGCTGATGGCATACCAGTTGAGCGCAATCGCTTCGAGTTGCTGTTCTTCGGTCGGATTCTCGATCTTCTTTATTTCGGTCCAGGACTGCATAAAACCTCTTGTTTATGCGGTAAAGATAAAAAAAGCGGTCCGCCAAACGCGAACCACTTTCCTTAATTTTTCGCACCGAAGGCGCTAATTACTTGTACAGCGGGTGCTTCTTGCAGAGAGCCACGATTTCTTCGCGGATCTTGGCGAGAGCGGCATCGTCGTCCTTGGCCTGGATGGCGCGGTCGATGATGCGGGCCACTTCGCGAGTGTCTTCTTCGTCGAAGCCACGAGTCGTGATAGCGGCAGTACCGAGACGGACACCGGACGGGTCCATCGGCTTGCGCGGATCAAACGGAATCGTGGAGCGGCTGCAAGAGATGCCGACCTTTTCCATGGCCACTTCGGCTTCCTTACCGGAAACACCCTGAGAAGTCATATCGACAACGATGAGGTGGTTGTCGGTACCGCCACTAATAACCCTGTAACCGAGCTTCTGCATTTCATCGGACATAGCCTGAGCGTTCTTGATGACGTTCTTGGCGTAGGTCTGGAATTCCGGCTGCAAAGCTTCGAGGAATGCAACGGCCTTACCGGCGTTGATGTGGTCGTGCGGACCACCCTGCATGCCCGGGAACACGCCCTTGTCGATTTCCTTGGCCAAAGAAACTTCCTTGAGTTCGCCCTTCACCATCTTCTGGATGGTGCGGTCCTTGCACATGATGATAGCGGAACGCGGGCCACGGAGAGTCTTGTGGGTGGTGGTCGTCACGATGTCGAAGTACGGCACCGGAGAATCAATAGCCTTACCGGCGATGAGGCCTGCGACGTGAGAAATGTCTGCCATGGTGAGGGCGCCCACTTCGTCGGCGATTTCCTTGAAGCGCTTCCAGTCGAGGTTACGGCTGTAGGCAGAGAAACCGGCGAGAATCATCTTCGGCTTTTCGCGGAGAGCGATTTCGCGGACCTTGTCCATGTCGATGCGGCCAGTTTCCTTATCGACTTCGTACTGCACGAAGTTGTAGAGCATACCGGAGAAGTTCACCGGATGGCCGTGAGAAAGGTGTCCACCGTGGTCGAGCTTGAGGCCGAGGACCTTGTCGCCCGGTTTGAGGACGGCGAAGTACACGGCAGCGTTGGCCGGAGAACCGGACAGCGGCTGGATGTTCACGTGGTCGCAACCAAAGAGCTTCTTGCAACGTTCGATGGCCAAAGCTTCCATCTTGTCGATCACTTCGTTACCACCGTAGTAGCGCTTGCCCACGTAGCCTTCGCTGTACTTGTTGGTCAGCACGGAGCCCATGGCTTCCATGACGGCCTTGGAGGTGTAGTTTTCGGAAGCGATGAGCTCGATGCCGTATTCCTGGCGTTCGGCTTCTTCCTGAATGATGTTGTAGATTTCCGGATCGGTCTGTTGCAGTGTAGATTTGAGCATTTAGCTACTCCTTGAGTTTTGTACGGCCCAAATATAGCATTTTTCGTGCCCAGACCAACCTTACCCCAGCGTCGCATGGGCCGCGATGGTGTAAATCGCGGTCACGTCCTTCGCCTTGAGCGGAACGAAGCCCCAGCCGTCGCCCGGATTGAGCTTTTCGACCAGTTTCGGGATATCCTCTTCCTTCGCACCGAGTTCGGCGAAGTTGATGGGCATGCCGATGGAATGCAGGAACCGGCGGAACGCGCGGATGCCTTCCAAAGCGGTAGCCTTCGGGTTCTCGAAGTTCATCTGGCAGCCGAACACGCGGGTCGCCATCTGGGCAAAGCGCATCACGTTGTGGTCCACCACGTATTCCATCCAGGCGGGCATGATGACCGCGAGGCCCGCGCCATGGGCGCAGTCGTAGAGTCCCGAAAGTTCGTGCTCGATGGCGTGGCTATTCCAGTCCTGACTGCGCCCGCAGCCCACAATGTCGTTGTGGGCTACCGTCCCCGCCCACATGATGTTGGCTCGGACCTGGTAGTTGGCGGGGTCGGCAATGGCGCGCGGCCCTTCCTTGATCATCGCCAGGAGCAGGCCCTCGCACAGGCGGTCGGTCGTCTCGACCTCGAGCGTATTCGTGAAATAGCGTTCAAAGATGTGCGCCATGATGTCGGTGATGCCACAGGCCGTCTGGTATGGCGGCAACGTGCAAAGCAGAGCCGGGTTCTGCACCGCGAACTTCGGACGAATCACATCAGAGCCAATATCGCGCTTGAGCATGCCTTCTTCCTTGGTAACCACGGAAGCGCCACTACCTTCGGAACCGGCGGCCGCAATCGTCTGCACCACGCCAATCGGGAGCGCCTTCGTGACCGGAAGCTTATGCGCATAAAAATCCCAGAAATCGCCATCGTAAAGCGCGCCCACGGCGATGCCCTTGGAGCTATCAATCGTGGAGCCGCCACCGACGGCAAGGATGAAATCTACCCCATTCGCGCGGACCGTCTCGATGCCCTTGTAGATGAGCGTATCGCGCGGGTTCGGCTTCACGCCGCCGAGTTCCACATGCGGGATGCCCGCAGCGTCGAGTGATGCCTTTACGCGGTCAATCAGGCCCGAACGCACGGCGGAACCGCCACCGTAGTGGATAAGCACCTTCGTGCCGCCATACTTCTTGACAAGCGCACCGCATTCCTTTTCGCGGTCCATACCGAAGACGAATTCCGTGGGGCTGTAGAAATTGAAATTTTCCATATTCCATCCTTTTTTTTGCTAGAAAAATACACGATTTTAACCGAAAATGCGGACAAATTCGGATTTTTTCTGTGTACAGGGGGAAACAGGAAGGGTTTGAACCCGTTCAAAGGGATGTAGAATTGGCGTTCTAGAACCCCTCAACGCCTTCGAACACGATTTCGTCAATTTCCAGGCGGGAGCCGTTGTATATGAAGATGCTGAATATGCCGATCTCGTTCGAGATTTCATCCCAGGCAACCTGGTAATTCTTTGCATCCAGCGTTTCCTTGCCGGGGCGCAAGACCAGTTCGGTCCATTCCTCGCCCGCCTTCGCAAACCACAGCGCCTTGTTGTAATTGTTGTTCTCGATTTCGCGGTAATGTTCAAGCGCAACGGCAAACGAGCAGTCCCCACGGACCCTCATGCGGATTGCGGAGAGCGCGCTCAGGTCGTAGTAGCCGGAGTCAAGCCCCAGGTGCGTTCCGAGCATGACATAGCTCGTATCGGCAGTGGTAAACTGCAACGAAAGGTACTTCCCGTGTGCACCGTCATCTTTCAATGCCCCCGCGAATCCATCCGCGATATTCGGACTTTCAAATGACGCGCCCTTGTGCGGCATGTAGTACCAGCCGTAATTCGGGTAGTCCTTCGCCAGGTTGTTCAGGCTGTCGCCATCGTCAAAATCCTCGAAGACGTATTCGCGGGTCATTTCCGGGATGCGCACGAGCGTATCGATGGTAGCACCCGCATCAAGCGAAACATCGGCAACGGGCTGGTTATCCGCGAGAACCGTATATAGGCCCGCCGGAACATGCGAGAAGACAAACTCGCTTCCATCATTTTTTGCCCAATAGGGCGTCGCATCAAGCATCACGACACTGCGCAAAACTGTAGAATCAGAGGCAGCAGCCCCGGTACGCACCGTAAGCGATACGGACGGCAGGAGTTCGATTTCATTCTTTGCGGAATCAGTCGCCGTGAGTTTCGTCCACACCATGAGCGAAGAATCCTCGCCGGCGATTCCCTCGACATAGCACCTTGCATTCTGGCACTGGTCAATTTGAGTTTCGAACTGCACCATTCCGGAATCATCCGCAGAGGCGGTTTCGAGCGCGGAAATATTTGTGCCGATATCAGGGCGCTGGTACAGGGTAACACGGGCCTGCGGTATAGGCTTGTGCGCCCCGTCGAACGCAATGACGGCAATCCCGTTCGTCGTCTCGCTCGTGGCTCCCGCAGTTTCGGACCCGCTGTCGGAACAGCCCGAGAACGCGACCAGCGCGAGGCCGAACGCAACACAGGCCGACAGGCGGGACTTCATCTCCTGAAACACTTTCATCGTTCTTCCTTTTTCATCATCGGGAACAACTGGAAATTTAATTGATAAACGCTGTCGCATATCTGCGCGGGCATCGCATTGACCACGTTTACGATGGCTTTTCGCGTTTCGGCAAGGATATCGCGGATTTTCTGGATCTGGCTTGAGTCAAGCGCCATGGTAAGCGTGCTGATGTCGCGCTTTTCCTTGGGGGTATTTGCTATCGAATCACGAGCCAGTTCCGCGATACGCCCCTGGTAATCGCTGATGGTGGCGCTCAGCCAGTGTTCCTGCGTGCGGAGGTGCGCTTCGGTGGGCACCACTCGGTCATCCCTGCGGCAGCGGGCAAGCCCCAACTGCAGCAAGGCCTCGATCGCCTTCTCCACCTGGGAAGCGGTAAGTTTCGGGATGCACGTTTCGCCGAGCGCGGCGGCATCTTGCGGGCCACGATAATCAAAGACGTCAAGCGCCGAGCGGATCATCGGGTAGTACCACTGCTGAAAGTAGCGGTAGCGTGCCTCGTCCAATTCGCGGCATGTCGCGGGGCGCATTTTCTGGAGCGCCTCGAAATGCTTGCGCACATCCTCGTCGGTCTTCGCCTTGCCATAGGCGACCATCTCGCGGAAGTACTCCGCCTTCGCCTCCTTGAAACGGAAAAATTCAACAAACGGCTCAATGCCTTTCGATGACACGTGACGCTTACCCTGCAAGATTTTCACCAGGAGACTTGCGTCAATACAGACCGCCGTCGCAAAGACACGGTAACTGAAAGTCGCGTCAAGCGACTTCTCGAGCTCGTAGAAGTCCTGCAAAAACTTGCGGTAGTCGGTGTAGTCGTATATGTTGATCTTGTTTCTTGCGAACATGGTTTACCAACCCCTATAATATAGTCTTTCATATCAAAATAATCAATTTTTACAGTCTCTTTTTGCTGATTTTTTACAGACATGTTGACATTTTTGTCCACACATGGCCGAAAAAATACGTCCAAAAACTCCACCAGGAACATAAATTTAGGGCACAATGGTGTATCAAGGAGTTCTTATGTCTAAAAGAAAAACGGCCGTTATTCTCGCGGCAACCCTCGCAACAGCAGCCTTCGCCACCCAATACGAGGCTGAATCCGCAACCGTATCCACAGAGGCAAAAATTGTCAACAGCAGCGATGCTTCGGGCACTGGGTATGTAAGCATGCAGGAAGGTTCAATCACCTTCACGGGCGTCACCGCCGAAACGGCAGGCAAGTACACGCTTACCATCCGCTACAAGGCGGGCGACTTCAAGGCAAACTACCTCAAGGTAAACGGCTCGACCGCAGGCACAATCGACTTTGCGGCAACAACCGGGTGGACCGACCTCGCGACCGCCGTCACGCTCAAGGCGGGCACGAACACCATCGCCATCGAAAAATACTGGGGTTGGATAGACGTGGACTACATCGACATTTCCGCCTACGAATCCGTGGCATTCAACCTGAGCGACAAGCCTGTCACGCCGAACGCCACAGCAGAAGCCGTAAAGCTCTACAGTTTCCTCAAGGAAAACTTCGGCAACAAGACGATTAGCGGCATCATGACGGGTGATATGAGCAGCTACTCCGCCGGTGCAGACGCCAAGACGCACGAGGACGTGCAGATTGTCTACACCAAGAGCGGAAAGTATCCGGCACTCGTCGGCCTGGACTTCCTGTTCGCCTCTGGCCCGAAGGCCAGCGAATCGTGGTACATGGAGTACACCGAAAAGGCAATATCGCTCGCCAAGGACCTTTGGAAACAGGGCGGAATTCCCGCATTTACCTGGCACTGGAAAGACCCTCTCGACCAGAAGGACGCTTTCTACATCCAGAGCGCCGCCGGTTCCAATGAATATACCGACTTCGACTTCGCGACGGCATTCAAGAGCGGCACTACCGAATGGAATACCGAAAGTGCGGCCTACAAGGGAATCGTCGACGACATCGACCATATCGCCGACTACTTCCTCGAACTCCAGGACGCAGGCGTCGCGGGCATTTTCCGCCCCCTGCACGAAGCGGGCGGACTTTGGTTCTGGTGGAGCATCAATTCCGGCGAGCAGTTCGCGGCCCTCTACCGCCTTGTCTACGACCGCATGGTCAAGGTGAAGGGCGTGCGCAACATGATCTGGGTGTACAACCCCGAAGCCAAAGCCGTTACGGACTGGGATCCCGGCAAGGATTACTACGACGTGATTTCCATCGACATCTACAACAATGACAACGACCATTCCAGCAACTCAAGCGCATTCGAAAAATACAAGAACGCAACCGCTTCGACAAAGATTATCGCGCTCACCGAGAACGGTCCCATTCCCGACGTGAACAACATGCACACCGACGAAGCCGTATGGAGCTGGTGGATGCCCTGGTACGGCACCTGGAGCGGCAAGTGGCCCGGTCAGACAAGCGAATCCGTTTGGAAGAGCAACATGGCCGACGAACGCGTGATTACGCTCGAAGACATGCCCGGCTGGGACAAGTACACGCCTAGTTCCGGCTCCGCCGAAGACTCCGGCACGACACGCCTCGCGAAGGCTCCGCAGCTCTATGGAACGGCCACGACCGTCGGCATCTTCGACATGAACGGTCACTATGTGGGCAAGAGCCTGAACGCACTTCCGCAAGGCCGCTACATCGTGCGCCAGCGGGTCGAGGGCAGCACAAGAAGCACCCTGTACATCAAGAAATAGCTCGATGAGCATTTTTCAACGCTTTATTTGGAGCCCGGTCGTTTTTCATCAAAATACGGGCTCCAGAATATATCTTTAGAACGGTTATTGGATTTGTGTATGGAAAATAGGACCTTCTACAAGATTGCGCTCGCCTCGGTCGTAGCAATTTCGGCCTGGGGATTTTCGCATGCGATTACCCCGAATAAGTTGGTTTCGGGCGGACTTCCGGCACATACGGGTGCCACAACCACCGATTACCTGACTGACGGTTACCTCACCAACTGGAAAAGCAGCAAAGCCAAGGAAATCGCCTTGAATGTGGGCGAAGGTCCTTCCAAGTTGCTCATCAACTGGGAATCCTACGGCGATTGCGCCTGGGCAACCGATTTTACGAGCGGCTGCGGGCATAGCGGAGTCGCGCTTTCGAACTTCAAGATCCTGACATCGGCCAACTCGACCGACGGCACGGACGGCGACTGGGAAGTGGCGGCGACCATCGAGAACAATCCCGTAATGGCACGCGGCGTCGAAATCGAATTCACGGGCAAGTCCTGGTTTAAGTTTGTAAGCGAAGGCGACGTGGGCCAGATTCTCGAAATCGAAGCCTTCGATATGAGCAACGGCGGCACCGACACGTGGTTCTTCATGGGCACAAGCATCAGCCAGATGGGCATCAAGCAGCAGGACACTGATTCGACCACTGCGCAGCTCATTCACGCACGTTTTCCCGAATACACCCCCGCGATGCTACGCGGCGGCATCGGCTGCATCAACAGCACCGAAGTCGTAGAACACCTGGGCGAATACCTGGAATACGCGGGCAACGTGAAGTTCTGGGCCATAGAAATGGGCACGAACGATGCCTGGGGCGGCGGCGACTGGAACCTGAATACCTACGTGAGCAACATGCAGACAATCATCGATTCCGCAAAGGCTCACGGAATCACGCCCATAATCGCACGGATTATCGCAACCGATTCGTCGAAGGCCGGCTGGCAGGTCAACCCCGCCTTCCTGGAAGCCGTCGACAAGCTCACCGCAGACAATAACCTGCCCGCAGGCCCGGACTTTTATGGGTATTTCAAGGAACACCCCGAACTGCTCGCGAGCGACGGCGTTCACCCGAATTCCGATACGAAAGGCGGCCAGGCAATGCACCACCTTTGGGCAGAAGCGCTCTCCCCGCTATATGCCGTTGTGGATACCGCAAAAAGCGATACGGCCTCGACCGATACCACCACGGCTTTAAAGTCGGCAAGCAAGTTTATCGCCCCCCGGATTTACGCACAGGGCAAGAACATCGTTATCGAGGGAATTTTTCCGGAAGCATCATCCGTAAGCCTTGTCTCCGCAACAGGGCTACTCATATCGAAGCAGAACCTTTCTCGGAATCACGGGCACGCACTATTTGAAAACCTTCCGGCCGGGCTATACATCGCCGTAATCCGGAGCAAAAGCGCTGTCCAGACAAGCACAATTCAAATAAAGTAACCCTCCCCTGTTGACATATTTGTCCACAGTAAAAAAAAATATACAGGTAACGGAGTCCCGCATAGACGTATATTAAGTTCGGGTTATGGTTTTGGGCTCGATGGAGGTGCCTATGTATAAGCATTCCTCGGGTGTTTTAGCGGTGACGGTGATTGCCGCTGGGTTGGTTTGGAATTGCGGAGACTCCTCCGTGGAGGCAAGTTCGTCGGATGAGAATCCCACGAGCAGTTCTCTGCCGTCTTCAAGCGAAAATTCCGTCTTGATTTCGTCAGGTGCGGCTCCCACGAATGAATATTCGTCCTCAACAGCTCTTTCATCGGTAGCGTATTCTTCCGGAGCACCTTCATCGAGTTCCTTTTCTTCCCTTGCGTCTTCTGCCTCTCTCTCCATTTCGTCCTCCAGCGAAATTGAATTCGTCTATGTCTCTCCCGCAAATTTTTCGGATACGGTGAACGGGACCGTATTTGATATGGTGTATGTAGCGGGCGGTTCGTACACGCGCGGGTGCGACAACTGCGCCGAACAGGACAAGATTTACGAGACTCCGTCCCACAAGGTGTCTGTAGATGGCTACCATATTGCGCCAACCGAAGTGACGATTGCGCAGTGGAACGCCGTGATGGGCGGCAAAAAGAGCGCCTGGGAATCGGAAAAAGCCCCAAAAATAGGTGTGAGTTGGTTCGATGCGAACAGTTTTGCATGCAAGCTCGGACAATTGACCGGGCATCAATACCGCCTGCTTACGGATGCTGAATGGGAATTCGCAGCGCGAGGCGGCAGCGATGGCATTATAGACAATTTCAAGTTCTCGGGCAGCAACACCGTCGATGATGTCGCCTGGTATTCCGAAAACAGCGGGGGCAAGGCTCACGATGTAGCGACCAAGAAGCCCAACAAGCTCGGACTCTACGACATGAGCGGCAATTCCTGGGAATGGGTGTACGACTGGCTCGTGGGCTACACCGCCGGCGACAAGATAAATCCGGTGCAGCTTACGGGTTCTGGCAACAAGACGCGACGCGGCGGTAGCTACGGCGAGCCAGCCGAATTTGCACGCGTGAGTCGCCGTGCAATCCGCAGTCGCGATGGCGCTGCCGACATGGGATTTAGAATCGGGATGTCTACAGAGTTTCCGCCGGGGATGGTTGGCCCCTGCGAGGCGGCGAACCCCTCTGCAGCCGTATGCGATGGCGACAAGAATCGCGACTGTCGCCTGATTACCGCCGCAGACGAAGCGTGGATTAGCGATGACTACACCGTAGTCATCGACGGGGATGGGGTCGCCGCCCTTTCGGGATTCCCGAATGTTTCGGGACAGTGGTACACGCTCAACAACCGCAGTTTCAACGTGGTCACCAAGAGCGGCACCAAGACTTACGCCTATTACGTTTTCAGTGAAGACGAACTCACCATGATCAGTGACGACGGCATTCCCTACCGCCTGTACAAAAGGGCCTTGAGCGAGGCGAAGAACAAGGTGAGCCTCCCGACGGTAAGCAACCCGAAGACACTAGAACAGCTGATTGCCGCAGTGGAGCCCGAGCGCTTAGTGACCGACGAGCAGATTGCCCATCCCGACACAAGCGTACGCGACCCGCGTATCGCCGCCGCAAGCGGATACACCTGGTTCTTTGATGGCCGCTGCTGTGGCGGCAACCACAAGTACCGTTTCCACCTCGACAAGAACGGCGACGCCGAATTCGTGGTAATGGATTACGACGATACACACCACGAGAACATCCTCGCCAAAGGGCGCTGGTTTACCGTCGGGAACATCGGACTACACATCATATTGAACGGCAAATACTACAACTACCTCTATACCGCAGGAGAACGCTCCATGAGCTACAGCGAGTACATGCCCGCGGGTCCTATTTTCTGCCACATTTCATTCCAAAATTATGAACGCGGCGATTTTCGCATATTCAACAAGACTGTTTTTGACGACAATATTAAGCGTCCGCGTGGTTTTAATGGCGAAAATCCCGTCTACGAGGCGGGTGACTACCAGTGGGGATCGTGATGCACGCTCAGTACCCTACCACATCCTTTGCTGAGTTTACATGCATCGCGGTCTTCGCTGTGTTAGTCGCGTGTGATGGTTCGGATTACTCTTCCAGCCTGCAATCCGATACGTCGAATATTGAATCATGCTCATCTGGCCTAGAATCTCCCGACTCCTGGGGAATGTTTGGGGGGTCATCTGCGCAGGATTCGCCGGAATGGTCTTCGACGGCATTGTCGTCCGATGCCATTCCGGTTTCTTCTTCCAGCGGGAATCGTTCGCTTGAGATGTCATCTTCAATAGAGACTTTTTCAGCTTCGTCATCTTCAATTGAACATCCCTCTTCGTCTACGATTGCCGAGGAATCTTCGGAGTCCGTTCCTGTAGAAGTCACACTGGATAAAGATGGCTTCGCGACCGTCGCCGATGTCTACAGGAGCCTCGCACCCGACGAGAAGGCGGTATTCATCATCCGCCATTCCGAACGCGAAGATGACGTGGCACTGGAAACAGAACTCACCGCGAACGGAATCCAAATGGCACAAGACCTGGGGACAACCCTCAGGAGCGATGAAGAATTCACATACGTCACTTCGGGATTCGTTCGCACCAACGAGACCGCAAACAACATTTCGAAAGGTCGTGGAGAAGTCACTCTTCCAAAACTCATAACAAACTACGACATCACTGGCAACTGGTTCCTGAAAATTTCGGCAGATTCACTCGCACAACACGCAACAGCTCTAGGCCTAAAAGGCAGTTCCGTCGAACTTATGGCACACTGGGCATACGAAGGCGGATACCCCGAGGCTTTCTACGAGCTGGAGCCCCGCGCACAGGAATTTATGCAAACGGTCATTCTCAAGAATTTACCCAAGTGGAGCCGCGTGACCATCATGGTATCACACGATATTTTCGTAATGCCGCTCGCCGTTTTCGGCTCGCAAAAAAAGGTCGCCCTCAAGTATCACGAGGATTACCACTGGATAAATTACATCGCGGGAATCGCCATTATCGCCGATGCGCAGAACAACTTGCGCTACACCCCCGTAAAAGGTGCAGAATCCGGCGTAATCGACTATCTGGCTCTATATATGGCTGAGCACAAAATTTAGAATAGCCTACCGCACAGGGTATTCCTCGAAGGCCTTGCTGTTCGCGTATAGGTCGCTGCCCTTCCAGTCAAAGAGCGCTGTGCCCCAGGCGCCGCTGAGCGTCGGTTCCCAGAAGAACGTGCCTATCCAGCGGTCCATTCCCTTCACCATCTCGTTCGTGCGTTTGCGCGAGCCGTCGTAATTGTAGTGGTTGTCCGAATCGCCGCCGTTGTATTCCGCGACGATGAATTCCAGTTTCGAATATTTCGAAGTAACCGTCTGGAAGAGCGATTTCCAGTCATCGGGAGCCTTGTCGCCGTACGCCGTGTAGGCGGAAAATCCCATCACGTCGGCAGGGACCTTCTGGTTATCGAAAATTTCCTGCATCCACCAGGTGACCGTATTCGACTGGCGAATGCGTTCGATGTGCAGCACGGTCTTTGTCGAGGGAGAAACCTCCTTGACCGCCTTGATGCCCGCCTTGAAATACTTGGCCGCGTTCGCCTTGCCGCTCGAGGTACCCATGTCGCCGTTAATCGAGGTAGAGGCCTTGTCCACGCCGTTACCCCAGCAGTCCGTACTGCTGTTCGGTACATGGATGAGGATGCCCGGGGTCGTCTCGTTGCCAACCTGCACCATCGCGGGGAGCGAATTCACCTGCTTGAGCGCATTCATCAAATCGAGGGTGTAGGCATACACGGAATCGGCGAGCGCATCGGAACTGCCGACCTTGCGCCAACGCTCGGGAATGATCTGCTTGCCGGGATCGGCCCAGTTGTCGCTGTAGTGGATATCGAGCAAAAATGCCATGCCGGCGGCCTTGATCTTTTGCGCATAGGCGACGATATGGTCCTTGTCGGCGTAAGCTTCGGCATCGTGATCGCAACCCGACGCGGCATAGCCGTACTTCGCCTTCGGACTCACGAATGTCTTGAGGCGGATGGCGTTGAAGCCGTGGTCCTTGAGGAGCGTGAAAATGTCCTTCTCGGTTCCGTCAACGTCGAAGAACTTCGCGCCGAAGCGTTCGTATTCCTGCACGGTCGAGATGTCGGCGCCGGTGTAGAAACCGAAACTGAGCGGCGGTTCGGAAGCGGAGGACTGCGGAATTTTAGACGAGGACGAAGGCGGAGGCTCATGCACCGAAGAGCGCGGAGGCTCAAAAGCCGAGGAATGCGAGCCGCCGGAAGAAGAACGCGGAGGTTCAGACGCAGAAGAACGCGGGTCGTGTGAAGACGAGCTCTGCTGCCCTAAGAAAGAACTGGAGTTCGGCGATTCAATTGCGGACGAAGACTCAAGCCCTGCCGAAGAAAGCGGGGCCGACCCGGAGGATTGCTCACCCGCGGAACAGGAAGAATACGGCAGGGCGGCATCGGATGAAAGCGTCCCAGCGGACAGCTCCTCCGAAATAATCGTACCTTCGGCAGACGACGTTGATTCCCCGCTACAGCCGAACAGGGCCAGCGCCGCGAATGCGCCAGCCGAAACCAAACCAATTGTCCCCTTACGATATTCCATGCCTAAAATCTATACTAAAAGTTTCGCAAAGCCAACGCCACAAGCCGTAAAAAAAGGCAAATAATCTAAATTTAAACCATGCAACCATGGGATTTGCTCGCATCCGATTCCGTCCAGGGCTTTATCGAAGAAGCCCTTGCGCGCAAGTGGGACGCTCTGCAGGTCTCGACCGCGCTCAACAAGGCGGGCTACAGCAACGAGGACCGCGCCGCCATCATGGACTACATGGCGCTCGTCCCCAAGTTCCGCAAGAAATTCGATACAGACGGTATAGCGGGTAAGCAATCCGAGCTCTCCCTCCTGTGCGACAGGCTCGCGCTGGAGCAGAGCACCGCGCAGGATATCGGGCGGTGGAAAGCGAACCTCTGGCCCCGCGAAGGTTCCGTAAACGACCTGTGCTGCGGCATGGGCGGCGACAGCTTCTACCTGCCCGCATCGCTCACGCTCACGGGCGTAGACCTCGACGAGAACCGCCTCGCGATGTACATGTACAACTTGAAGGCGTTCGGAAAGAACGCATCCGTCAGGTGCGCCGACGTGCGCTCCGTTGAAGGCGCGGACTACTTCACCATAGACCCGGCACGCCGCGCCATCGAAGGCGAAAACCAGCGCGACCTGCGTAACCTCACGCCCACGCTCGAAGAAGTCGTGGAAATCAGCAATCATTACAGGGGCGGCATGGCGAAACTCCCGCCGGGATACCCGCCCGCCGAAATTCCCGACGGCACAGAAATCCTGTACCTGGGCGGTCATAGCGACTGCCGCGAATGCCTCGTTCTCTTCGGAGAACTCGCGAAGAATCCCGATACCGTCCGCGCCATCATCGTTGACAAGAACGGCGAAACCGTCGCCGAATGGACCCGCAGGCGCGACCGCTCGCTCGAGACGCTCGACGACGACCTGCAGGAAAAACTCGACCGGAACGACAGCCTCGAAGGCAAGGACCGTACCTACCGCACGGCGACAAGCCGGAGCGACCTGCCGCTAGGAGAAATCGGAAAGTACATCGCGGAACCCGCGCCCGTGCTCATCCGTAGCCGCATCTTCAGCGACGCAGCCCTCGCCTGTGACCCGGGCGCGCACCTGATTTCGGAAGGCATCGCGTATGTTTCAAGCGACAAGCCTCTCCCCGCGCCCGCATTCGCGAGCTACGAGATCCTCGCGCATACCGAAATCGCGACCGGCGCCGTCCGCGCTATGCTCAAGGAACACGACATCGGGAAAATCACGCTCAAGCTGCGCGGCGTGAAGCTCGACCCCGATGCCGAAGCCAAGCGCCTGAAGCCGAAGGGAAAGAATTCCGCATTTCTATTCTACACCCGCTTCCGTGGCGAGAAAATCGCAATTTTAACAAGGAGATGCCCGCCTCCGCGGGCATGACAACATGGTAAAACTTGAACAATCCTGGCTGGACCTGCTCGCCGACCAGTTCGAGCAGCCTTATTTCAAACAAATTAAAGAAAAACTCCTACAGGAGAAGGCGGAGCACCACGTCGTGTATCCGCCCGGCTCCAAGATTTTCGCGGCGCTCGACTACTGTCCCGTCGACAAGGTCAAGGCGGTCATCATCGGGCAGGACCCCTACCACAATCCGGGCCAGGCACACGGGCTGTGCTTCTCGGTGCCCATGGGTATCGAGCCTCCCCCGTCGCTCGTGAACATCTTCCAGGAACTGCACGACGACCTCGGCATCAACCCGCCTCCGCACGGGAACCTCGAAAGCTGGGCGCACCAGGGAATACTGCTCCTGAACGCATCCCTCACGGTACGCGCCCACATGGCGGCAAGCCACGCGGGAATCGGTTGGCAGCAGTTCACCGACACCGTCATCCAGCGCCTCTCCGAAGTGCGCGAGAATCTCGTTTTTCTGCTCTGGGGCAGTTTCGCCATCAAGAAGCAATCGCTTGTGGCCCCCAACCGCGGGCACCTGATACTCACCGCACCGCACCCGAGCCCGCTTTCGGCCTACCGCGGGTTCTTCGGATGCAAGCATTTCAGCAAGGCGAACGAATACCTTGTCAGTAAGGGCCTCGAACCCATCGACTGGAGCATTAAGTAGCAGACCTTTTTCTATATTAACTAACATGACTAACAGAAACTCTCTCGGACGACTCATCCTCTTTATCGTGCTCGGCCTCATCATCGGCGGAGTACTCGGTGAATGCCTCGGGCTCCTCTTCGGGGAACTCGGCGAACTCATGAACGCCGGCGGTTACGACAACATCGTACGCAACTTCTTCGTGGCGTCCTTCGACTTGAACCTGGGATTCCTGGGCGACAAGGCGGATCCGATAGTCATCAACCTTTACATGATCAAGCTCGCCCTGGGCTTCGGTCTCAAGATTAACGTAGTAAGCATCGTCGGCATGATCGTGGCCATTTACATCATGAAATGGTCCGGAGGAAGCAGATAATGGAAACCATCAAGGATTTGAGCGCCAAGCTCGCGAGCGGGGAAACCTCCGCGGTCGCACTGGCGCAAGCCTCTCTCGCAAAGATTGAATCTACCAAGAACCTGAACGCCTATATTTCTGTACTGAACGAACGCGCGCTCGCGAAGGCCGCGGAATCGGACAAGCGCCGTGCCGAAGGCAAGAGCCTGGGCGCGCTGGACGGCATTCCCGTGGCCGTGAAGGACAACATGTGCCTCGAAGGCACACGCACCACGGCGGCCTCCAAGATCCTGGACAATTTTGTAGCCCCCTACACCGCGACAGCCGTCGAGAAGCTCGAGGCCGCCGGGGCAGTCATCGTGGGCAAGACGAACATGGACGAATTCGCGATGGGCTCGAGCAATGAGACTTCGTACTACGGGCCGGTCAAGAACCCGCTCGACGAATCCCGCGTTCCGGGCGGTTCCAGCGGCGGTTCGGCCGTAGCCGTGGCCAGTGGCACGGTCGCCTGTGCGCTCGGCTCCGACACCGGCGGATCCATTCGTCAGCCTGCCGCGTGCACAGGCGTTGTGGGCCTCAAGCCCACCTACGGCCGCGTGTCCCGCTATGGCCTGCTCGCCTACGCAAGCTCTCTGGACCAGATCGGCCCCTTCGGTTCTACCGTCGCCGACTGCGCCACGCTCCTTAACGCCATCTGCGGTATCGACCCGCACGACAACACCACCAGCACCCGCGAACCCGAGGACTTCACCGCGAAGCTCGACGCGGGCGTGAAGGGCAAGGTCATCGGCGTCCCGAAGGAATATTTCGCCGAAGGTCTCGATGCCGACTGCAAGGCCGCTATCGAGGCAATGCTCAAGAAGATGGAAGCCGAAGGCGCCACGCTCAAGGAAGTGAGCCTCCCGCACATCGGTTTCGCGGTGTCCAGCTACTACATCATCGCGACCGCCGAAGCAAGCAGCAACCTTAGCCGCTACGACGGCGTCCGCTACGGCTACCGCAGCAAGGAAGCCCGCAAGCTGTTCGACCTGTACGCCAAGTCCCGCAGCGAAGGCTTCGGCAAGGAAGTGCAGCGCCGCATCCTCCTCGGAAGCTACGTTCTTTCTGCAGGCTTCTACGACGCCTACTACGTGCAGGCCCAGAAGGTGCGCCGCCTCATCACCGACGACTTCAACAAGGCTTTCGAAAGCGTGGACGTGATTGCTAGCCCCACGATGCCGGGCCTCCCGCTCAAGTGCGGCATGAACGAGTCCGACCCGATGGCCGTGTACCTCTCCGACATCTACACCGTTAGCCTGAACCTCGCCGGTCTTCCGGGCGTGAGCGTTCCGTGCGGCATGGCGGGCGGACTTCCCGTCGGCCTCCAGTGGATTAGCAAGCCTTTCCAGGAAACGGATCTGCTCAGCGTCGCCGCCGCGACCGAAAAGCTGAACAAGTAATGAAAACATTCGTCAAGGCAATCTCGCTCGCCGTCGCTCTCCTCGCGCCGCTCTCATTCGCGCAGGAGTCCAGCTCGTCGGCTGTCGAATCGTCATCGTCGGAAGACGCCTTCGCTTCGTTCATGGAACAGCAGTCGGCTCCCGACGACGTTGCGGCCGATTCTGCTACAGGCTTTCCTACCGGCGGAACCGAAACATCGGCGGCAACGGCGACATCGTCATCGTCGCTCGAAGAATCTTCGTCCTCGTACGGCGACGGAGGACTCGTCCTCATCGACGCGCAGTCCAGTTCATCGCAGAGAATGGTCTATGGCAGGGACGCCCCCGTCTACACGTTCGTCGCCACCGCGGGCATCCAGTCCCCGAGCCGCGGCCTAGTCTCGCTCGAATACGTCGTCTCGCAGGAAATCTTCAATGTGGGCGTGCACTTCACCAACTACACGGTCGAGATTTTCCAGGCCGGCGTCTCGCTCATCTACTACCCCATGGAAGTCCGCTACTTCTACATGTTCCTGACTTCCGACTGGATCCACGGCGAATACGACAGGGACCGCGACACCGGTGCGGGCGTCTACAAGCTATACACCGAGACGGTGAACTACTGGCGCGTCGTGCTGGGTGTCGGTGCGGAAGCGCTGTTCATGAAGCATTTCGGCGCCTACGTGGAAGTCGGTTTCGAGTTCTTCGCCGGAGACGGCAGCTACTACACGCACCTGAACACGGACTACGGCAACCTCGACAACAACAAGATCGTATTGCCCATCGGTGCGGGCGTCACGTTCCCGTTCTAAAAGATTGATTCTAAATTTCGCAATCCTTAATTGCTGAAAGCGAACCTGCCGAATACGCCTTCTTGATACATTCGGCAACGGCTTCTGCAAGATCAACAACTTCTTGCGGGATAGCAATGGAGTCTCCATCGCTACCGCTGCTATCAACAGTATTCGCCTTGACAATAGAATCAGCTACAGCTTGAGCAATAGAATCGGCCACAGCTTGCGCAATAGAATCCGCTACAACTTGGGCGATGGAATCGGCGATAGCCTTTTCTTTGGCTCTGCGGTCTTCGGCCGCTTCATAAACTTTCGCCGGAACGCGATTCAACGTGACACCGTTCTTACTCACGACTCTGACAAGGCCGTCGTGGATGCCGTAATAGAACGCCGAGATGTTGCACACGTTATACGAACTGTCTGTTGCATTGAACACTATAATGTCGTAATACGTGGAATCAGCCACTTTGAGGGAATCCTTGAAACTCAGCTTATTGCCATTCTTTGTTGTCGCCGGGAAAACGGGATCGTCAAAAATGATTTTTTCATTCAGGGCCGGATTGCAACGGACAACTATGGAACCATCATTCAATTGCTGATCCACATAGAGCTGCACATCAATGCCAGACGTAAGCGCCTTGGCAGCATAGTACATCTCAGGTTGGTCTTTTGTGCCGAAATCGACATGCTGATTTATCTTGTCGACAAAGTTGACCGTATCTGCCAAATAGATGACAGAATCTTCGCTGAAGCCCTTCTTGGAATCCAGCAACATCTGCACATCTTTGGACATCGAAGAACTTTCATCATCGCCACAGGCCCAAAGAAGCGCCACAAAAGCAAGGAAAAGAACCTTTTTCATTAGTCGTCCTCCTCATTGATTGCAATGTAGCTACCGTCTTCCATCTCTATTTTCAAAATGCCCTTCTTTGTCTGGTAATACAACTTGGCATCTGATTCAACAGTCTTTGTCTGATATTCACTCTTACGCGGTTGTTCGTATTTGCGCCCCTTGGCAACAGCGACATCGGTATACGTGACCCCATTTATCTCCATTTTTTCGATATACGACGAATCGTGCGCGTTTTTGAGCGATTCCGGATTCCGAAGCGAGAAAACATACTGTCCAAACTCGGCCGTGATAGTTTGATTCAATTTGTCTTGCTCATTATAGTAGAAAGTCGTCGTTTCCGTAGAAAGTGAAATGGAATAAATAGGATACGCCGATTCCAGAATAGTATTCAAATGCTTAGTGCAAACATCATCGATATAGTTATCTCTATCAATGACAGCGAGCGAAAACAGGTAGCCGTCCGAATGCTTGAACGGGATTGTCTTGCCAACTTTATAATTGCCAAATTCTGCGGCAAACCCACTGATTTTCGAATTGTCGCTACACTTGTAATAATTGGGTTCAGTCGTTGTCACTTCTCCGCATGCACAAAGAAACGCAAGCGAGAAATTCAACAAAAGCAATGATTTAGTACAAAATTTTATCATACTACAATTATATAATTTTTTCGAAAAAATGAGTACAAAAAAAATGCCCCCGGATTTTTCCGGAGACATTTTCTAAACGCTCATCGAAAGCGAAATTAGTCACCCGTGCGGTAGTTCGGGGCTTCCTTCGTAATCGTCACGTCATGCGGATGAGATTCGCGGAGGCCTGCGCCCGTGATGCGGACGAACGTCGCCTTCTTGTAGAGTTCTTCGAGGTTAGCAGCACCGGCATAACCCATGGCAGAGTGGATACCGCCGATGAGCTGGTAAACGGTATCGCGGAGCGGGCCCTTGTAGGGCACGCGGCCTTCGATGCCTTCCGGAACGAACTTGCGCGGTTCCTGAACGCCACCCTGGAAGTAACGGTCGGCAGAGCCGGCCTTCATGGCGCCGAGAGAGCCCATGCCGCGGTAGCTCTTGTAGCTACGGCCATCAGCGAGAATCACTTCGCCCGGAGCTTCTTCGGTACCGGCAAACAGGGAGCCCACCATCACGGCGTGACCGCCAGCGGCGAGAGCCTTAACGATGTCGCCAGAGAACTTGAGGCCACCGTCAGCGATAATCTTCACGCCGACCTTGCGAGCCATCTTGCCGCATTCCACGACAGCGGAGAACTGCGGGTAACCCACACCGGCCACGATACGGGTCGTGCAGATGGAACCCGGACCGATACCCACCTTGACGATGTTGGCACCGCACTTGGCGAGTTCTTCCACGGCTTCCGGAGTGCAGACGTTACCGGCACAAATCGTGAGCTTCGGATATTTCTTGCGGACGGTCTTCACCATGTTGCGAACGCCGATATGGTGGCCGTGGGCAGTATCGATAATCAACAGGTCGACGCCGGCTTCCACGAGGGCGGCGACGCGTTCAAGAGTATTGGCGGATGTGCTGACAGCGGCACCCACGAGCAACTGGCCATTCTTGTCGAGGCTAGCGTTCGGGTTGTTTTCGCGCTTCAAGATGTCAGTCATCGTGATGAGGCCCTTCAGGGCACCGGAGGCATCCACGAGCGGGAGCTTTTCGATACGCTTCTCGGCGAGGATTTCCTTCGCCTTGGCAAGGCTCACCTTCGGGCTCGCCGTCACCGGGTTCTTCGTCATCACGGAGCGGATCTTCACCGTCATGTCGCTAACCGTGCGGAGGTCGCGGCTCGTAAGCATGCCCACGAGCTTGCCCTTGGAGAGGATCGGGAAACCGCTCACCTTGTTGCGGGCGCGGAGTTCGAACGCGGCGGACACCGGTTCATCGGCGTCGAGCGTCACCGGATTGGTCACGATGCCGGACTGCCAGCGCTTGACCTTGCGGACTTCTTCGGCCTGCTCCTCGATGCTCATATTTTTGTGGATGATGCCGAGACCACCCTGCAGGGCGAGGGAAATGGCCAAGGGAGCCGTGGTCACGGTGTCCATGGCGGCACTGATGATAGGAATGTTCAGCTTGATATTGCTAGCGAGCTGGGTGCTCACGTCGGTCTGGGCCGGCAAGACAGAAGATTCAGCGGGAACAAGAAGGACGTCGTCAAACGTCAATGCTTCTGGCAAAAGTTTCATATAATACCTCTTTTGCGTATGAAATATAGCAATTTTAGACGAGGTAAAGCATAATAAAGCGATTATTTACGGCAAATTTTGGGCGTTCCCCAGCAAGCCGGGTCGGGCTCTGCTCGCCTTCGGCTCATCGAGCCTCGCTACGCGAGTCTCGCCGCACGCGCGACGATCCCTAACGCGATTGCTATCTATTCCCTTTCGCCCGATTATGTGACTTGCAGAGCATTTCGCAATTGGCACGGTCGGTGGCACCGCCCTTACTCCAAGCGGTCACGTGGTCGGCATCCATATCGGCAAGTTTCCAAATTTTATTCTTGTTCGCATTGTCGGACATGGCACAATAAGGGCAGTTGGAAACCCCTTCCGATTGCGCTTTTGCCGTCTGCGCAGCATAAACACTTTTCTTCGTTGCCTCATCAAACACGCGGACATTCAAAAGTTTCTTGTTCGTTTCGCCTCCGAGCACATACTCAAAAATCCCCTTGCGATCTTTCACATAGGGATCCGCATACAGCGACATCACTTTATCATGAACGGCTTTAGGGCTATAAGCGTTCTTATGATAAGTTTCGTACAGTCTCCCCCATTCAAGCCCGCACATCTCGCTTTCCGTCATATCGAAAACGCTTGAGGCCCAATCAATGACCGTATTGAAATAGGTTTTCAGTTCGTCAATACTTGCGTCGCGGCGATGTTTCGCCATATAAGAGTCTTTCTTGGGCAACCTATACTTTTTTGCTTCTTCTTCAGAAATCATTACTTCACAAATCCAATCTAGAGCAACGCTTAGGATTCCCTGACGGTTCGGTTCGCCACGCACATAGGTTTGCCACATCTGCACATTGGCATTCTTGGAATTGCTGAATTCAACCTTGGCTGCCGTTACAAATGGACCCGAGAAAATGGCGTTCAATAATTCCTGTTCATTCAACGGAACGCCTACGATATTGATTGTCTTGAACCACTCCTTAATTTCTGTTTCTTCGCCATCGCAAACATAGACAAGCAACTCGTAGTCTTCAATCAGCTTTTGCGTTTCAGCAGGAAGCCCCGAAAAATACTGAGGTATGCCATTTACATCAGCTACGCCAAACTTGCCCTTGACAAACCGCCCTATTGACGTAATTCTCTGTTGACCATCCAACACTTCAAAATGTTCTTCATCTATCTTGTTGAAGTAGATAAGCCCCAACGGATAACCCTTGAGCATGGAATCAATAACGGCAACATCTTTTTTGCCATCAGCGTAGATGTAATTGCGTTGGTATTCCGGTTGAATCGTGAGTTTGCCGGAAAGTCCGAACAAGCCCTTCCCTTCAAGTTCGTTATAGACGAAACCTTCGCAGATGTCCTTGACGGAGTATTTTCTGAGTTCTGTTTTCATAATATGCCTTTACGCCTTCGCCCTTAACAAAATTCGTTGATAAACCTTTTCGTATTTTCCGTCAACAAGAACAACTCCGCTGGCATTCAAGTCGTAAGTTCCCTTCTTTCCGAATTTTTCAAAATACGCCTGCTTACATTGTTCCGATGAGTATTTCTTTGTTTTCATTTTATACAAATCTTCATTCTCACACATACCTAAAATTTCGAATTGTTCCGGGCAATACTTATCTAAAAAAGAAATTGGCACCCCCATGACACCTTTATAATCGCTAGGGATAGCGTCAGTGTAAGGGACCTCAATCGCATCATAGTTATCGTAATGCAAATATCCTTTTTCTTTTATTTCTTTATGTCTTGAAAATTTAAGATTCTGTTGCATGGTCATTAAAGATAAAGGTTCATGACGACGGCCATGTTCGATGTTGGTATACCAACATGAATTACCCAGCCGAGTATAATCACCTTTATACCCTAAGCGTTCCGCTTTTTCGCGATCAGAATCTTTTACCACAGCCCCTTTGGGGACACGAAACACCATATCAGAACCATTGCCAGTCGCACCAAGCCACAACCTATTGCCTTTAATTAGCGGAAATATCTCTTTATAAGTAATTGCATTCATATTCCCAATAACGGCAAACCTTTTTCCAGATTCCATAATCCAGGCAACAAATTCTCTAAACAAGCTGAACGGAGGATTCGTGATAATAAAATCTGCTTCGTCACGCAACCGCTTAATTTCTTCAGAGCGAAAATCACCATCGCCTTCAAGATACTTCCATTCTAAATCTTCAATGTCTATTCGACCATTTCTATTGGTGTCGTGATCAAGCGTAAAGATTTTTCCCCTAATTTTTGACTTATCCACATCAAACCAAGGAGCATGCTGTTCAAATAATGTCGGTTGCCAATCCTTAATCTTATATTTTTTCGATTCTATCGCATAAGATGTCGAAATCAGTTTCTTTAAGCCAAGCTTTTCAAAATTCTGCGCAAAATAGCGGGTAAAATTACTCCACTCTGGGTCGTCGCATGGCAACAGGATCGTCTTATTCCGGAATACATTCTCATCGTATTCCAAGTAAGCATTCATTTCTTTTTCAATATCCGCGTAAATCGTGTAGAACTCGTCGTTCTTCGCCTCTTTCGCTTTACCCAGCGCATCGTTCTTTGCCATCGTGTTGCCCCATGCAGAGAGTGAACGAGTTCACTCCCGTTGGAGCTAAAAACACGACCTTTCAATACAATACAAAAACCCGCAATCCCGAGCGGATACACTACGCCCAGGACACAATACACCCATGGCATTCATGGGTTGACGCGAGTATTTGCCTTATTCTTATAGCCTTGAAAGTGTCTAGTTTTCAGATGAAGAACAAGAGCGATACTCAACGAGCGTTCGTTCCCGTTCTTGCAGGCACTTCCAAGCGTTTTCTGAATACAAAAAAGGCGTGGAGTTGAATGCACTTACCATCTGAAGGCCTAGACTGCCTGGCTATAATAAGCACAAACAACTCACGCCCCAAAAGGTCGAGCGGCATCAGCAAATACAAGTTTGCCATATAGCCAAACGATGCGGCAAACCGGAGCCTGTCGCAGACGTGAGCGTTCGCCTTATTCTCCATAGCCATGAAAGTGTCTAGTTTTCAGATGAAGAACAAGAGCAAAAACTCTATTTTCATTGAATAATATAGATTATTCCGCTGACAAAAAATAACCCCGGAGCAAGTCCGGGGCAAAAAATAGGGGGAAGATATGGGAAAATCGCAAAAAAAAGCGCCAAAATGTCATTATTTGACATCACAAGAATCTATATTTAGCTCGACGAACAGTTTACCCCGCCTTTTTTGCATGTAGGCGGACGGAGGTATAGATGAAAAAGCAAGAAATTTTGCCGGCAAATGCCGACAAAAAAACCGATTTTTCCCTGATAGACGAAAATTTCCTGAAGTCGCGGATTTATACAATTCGCGGGGTCAAGGTAATGCTGGATGTAGACTTGGCTGAAATTTACGGGTATTCAACTAAGGCTTTTAACCAACAAGTCAAAAACAACATTGAAAAGTTTGCCGAGGATTTTCGATTTCAGCTGAATAAAGATGAATTGGCAAAATTATCGAGGTCAAAAATGGGGATGCGGACGAATAGTTGGACACGACTAGAGGACGCATCATGCATTT
>CAMJQW010000019.1 GCA_946408125.1 uncultured Fibrobacter sp. | reverse complement strand
GTCTCCGAGGGTGAGGCCAATTATAGAATTTTCGCGGGGAAAGTCAAGGGGTTTTCGCAAAAAAATTTCACTTTTTTTCATTTTTTTTGAAAAAATAGCATAAAAAACAGCTTTTTCCCTGTCTATCAACGACTTATCCACACACCCCTGGAAAATACCCTCCCCCTCCAATTAAAAAGAGCGCTCGCCAGAAGGCGACCGCTCTTTGGTTTTTAACTTGTCTGTAATTTAGAACAACTGAACGTCAATCCTTCACGCAACGGACGGGAAGTGCAAATTTTCGTTCTTTTGCAGCAAGGGTCATCGAGCCCCAGCACAGAATGTCCATAGCATAGGAATAATCGTCCTCACTGCAATCCTTGCAAATGGAGGAAGTCCAATACGCAACGCATCCCGTAGCAAAAGTAGTAGCGGTCTTTAAAACGCTGTCGTAGTAGTTGACTCCAACCGGAAGAGCCGTGAACCCGCTCGTGTTTGAACCATTTTCATAGTACTCGGTTTTCCAGCCGGTTTCACTCTGGACTTTTTCCATCTCGCCATCAATGGCAACGAATAAGGTAGACCATTCATACATATCCGGCAAATGCCAACCCTCGGGGCAGACTCCCCCAATCTCCTTGCCCGTAAGATCGCAGTCATCTACGCCAGAACCGACGCCACATGTCTGAGGATTACTCTTGTCGTTTGCGAGTGCGGTAGAATCTACCGCCGCCGCCCAAGTGTAATACCGTCCACTCACTCCACAGTATTTCGAGGAATCATTGTGGCACCAGCTTTTACCCGGAACATCATAGTTCAGGTTCTCGGCCATCCATGTCTGTTCCCCTATAGTCACAGTCTTGTATTCCTTACCATCGCGACTATCCTTCAACGTTCCATAGGGAACACCCTCTTTAAAGCGATAATCCAGCGGAACATCCCAGCTCCACCTCGTCATATAAGTCCAACCGTTCTGGCCATAATAGTACAGTTCTTTAGACACGTTGCCCCGCGCCGTGTCCCCCTCGCGACCCTTCTTCCAACGATAGGTGTCGTATTCAAACAAGGCCGCCCTTCTCCATTTATATCCCGAATAGGAGCTCTCACGTCCGCATATGTAATAGTCACCATTGTACAGGGCAACAGAATCGGCAATGGATTCCCTGCAAACACCCCTGACAACTTCCATATCCTCAGCCGAGTTCCAACGAGGAATTAGTGAAGCTGATACACATTTATACCAATTCTCGCTCACACTGTCCTTTACCAGCGTGTCCGTCCGCATAAACGTGCACCCCGTCATCCCCTTCTTGCAACTGAGGTCGTCATTTTTATGTCTTGTCCATGCTTGCCCATAGGCCTCCCCATATTCGGAATCGTACACATAACATGTCGACTTATCGAAGTCTCCCCAGCGGGAATCGCCATCCTTGCCATCCGGCCAGTTGTACGTGTCGGCCTGGTCAATGCCATTCAACTCTATCCAGGAATATTCCTTATCCTTTTTTTCACAGGCGAAATATTTCAGGTGCTCGCCCCATTCCATCAGCTCGACGACGGTATCGAGAAGAGCCTCGTTGCACTTGCCGATTTCATATTCAGGCAGTTCAATCTTTATCCACTGGGCCTTGGATTCATCCACATTGCACCTGTAATAATGATTCTCGTTTATGACCATAGAGTCGGCGATGGCCTTGGTGCACTTGCCTAGTTTTGCATCCAGCTCGGTAATGTTCACCCAACCGCTTTCTTCGCAGATGTAAGTTTTTCCGGCTGTCGTGGCAATGGAATCGTAGATTGCTTTGCGGCATACCCCGATAACTTCTTCCATACCGCCGACGACACGCCACTTGCCATCCTTGCAGAAGTACGTCTTCTTTTCGATTTTCCCTATGGAGTCGGCCGTAGCGGAATCGCAAACACCCAGGGCCTTCTCGACATCGGAAAGCGACGAAGAACTCTCTTCCTTGCTGTCGGAGCTGCCATCGCCCTTGCTCGATGAGGATTCATCCTTGCTAGAAGAACTGTCCTTGTCGCTGGAAGAGGACTTGTCGTCCTTGTCCGAAGAAGAAGATTTATCCCCTTTGCTCGACGAAGATGACTTGCTTCCCTTGCTCGATGAGGATTCATCCTCGTCGGAAACCTTCACCCATTCGCCATCATCGCATACATAATCCGCCTCGTCGGCCTCGACATAGACGGTATCGCCGTCCAGCGACTTGGTGCACTCGTCCAGATACTTGAACTTTTCCACCGATTCTTTTTTCGTGGCCGAGCCGCCGTACACGCTAGAAGAATCATCGTCGCCACATGCGGCAAGCAGTGCAAAACTCGCGCACAGAGGCAGCATCCCTTTCAAGACAAATTTACTTGTCATCTTTTCTCCTTGTTCGGATATACACCAAAATTTGAAAACAATATATACACTCAAAAGTTCGGAGTCAATAACCTCCCCGAAAATGCCGTTGACAAATAGGCAAGATTCATTTAAATCAAAAAAGCGCCCGCCTCTCGGCGAACGCTCCTTGATTTTAATGCTTCTGTTATTCAGGGACCTGAACGTTAATCCTCCGAATCCTTTACGCAACGGACAGAGTACCTTGTTTTTTTGTCTCGACCCTCACCAGTGATGAATCTTTTCGAAGCAGAGGACTCCCAACCACCAATGCGCGTATAACCAGCATAGGTATCGGTATCACCGTTGCCCGGATTGCACCTTCCGTCTCCGCAAAGGGTAGAAGTCCAAAAGTAAGCGTCAAGACGATAGAAATCACCAATAATACCGTATCCTATCGGAAGGGCCGTGAAACCACTCTCGTTAGTTCCATTCAGGTATTTATCAGCTAATATCCAGCCGGTTTCGCTCTTGAGAGCTTCAGGATCGCTACCAACAGCCTCATATAAGGTCGTCCACTCCTCCGCGGAGGGCAGGTGCCAACCCTTGGGGCAGACGCCCTTTACCACTTTTCCCGTAAGGTCGCAGCTCTCGATACCATGATCTTGGCCGCAAGTCTGCGGATCATTCAAGTCGTTTGCGAGGGCGGCAGAATCTATCGCCGCACCCCATGTATAAAGCCGACCGCCCACTTTGCAATATTCCGAAGAATCCTTGAAGCACCAACTCTGACCCGGAACGATATAGTTCAAGTTCTCGGCCATCCAGGTCTGTTCCCCTATCTTCACTGTCTTGTATACCTTGTTGTCGCGACCATCCTCCAGCGTTCCATAGGAAAAATCCTTTTTAAAGCGGACTTCCAGCGGAACATCCCAGCTCCACCTCGTCAAATAAGTCCACCCGTTCTTTCCGTAATAGTACAGTTCGCCAGTCACGTCGCCAGGTGCCGTATCTCCAATTTTTCCCTTCTCCCAATGGTAGGTATCGTAGTCAACAGGATCTGCATCTCCCCATGTATATCCGGAATAAGATTGGTACACGTAATACTTGCAAACATGATATTTGTCATCTTTCTTGAAAACGGAATCGACAATGGCCTCCCTGCAGACGCCAAATTCAATTTCCATCTCACTTGCCTTGACCCAAACTGGAGAGCCCATCGTCGAGGCATAGCACTTATACGACTCCCCAGTCTCGCCATTCTTTATCAGGGTATCTGCACGCAGGAAGGTACATCCCGTCATTCCCTTCATACAGCTGAGAGAATCCTTTGGATGGTGCAGCCATCCCTGCCCATAGTCCTTCTTGTTTTCAGAATCGTATACATAACATGCCGACGTGTCGAAGTCGCCCCAGCGGGCATCGCCATCCTTGCCTTCCGGCCATCTGTAGACATCGGCCTGGTTAACGCCATTCAACTCCTTCCAGACATATTCCTTATCCACCTTCTCGCAGGAGAAATACTTGTTAAGTCCCCATTCCATCAACTCTACTACGGTATCGAGAAGAGCCTCGCTGCACTTGCCGACTTCATATTCCGCCAGTGCAACCTCACGCCATTTGCCCGATTCAAGGCATCTGTAATAAGAATCCCCGGACTTGACTACGGTATCGGCTATAGCCTCGGTGCATTGTCCAAATTTTGCTTCAGGTGAGGCAACATTTATCCACCCGTATTCTCCGCAGATGTAGGTATGCCCGGCTGTCGTAGCAATGGAATCGTAGATCGCCTTGCGGCATACCCCGATAACCTCCTCCATGCCGCCGACGACTCTCCACTTGCCGTCCTTGCAGAAGTAAGTCTTCTTTTCGATTTTTCCTAAGGAATCCGCCTTAGTCGAATCGCAAACGCCCAGGGCCTTCTCGACACTGGAAAGAGACGAGGAACTCACGTCCTTGCTGTCAGAGCTATCATCGCCCTTGCTCGAAGAAGATTCACCCTTGCTGGAAGAACTGTCCTTGTCGCTGGAAGAGGACTTGTCGTCCTTGCCCGACGAAGAAGACTTGCCGCCCTTGCTCGAAGAGGATTCGTCCTCGTCGGAAACCTTCACCCATTCGCCGTCATCGCATACATAGTCCGCTTCGTCGGCCTCGACATAGACGGTATCGCCGTCCAGCGACTTGGTGCACTTTTCCAGATTCTTGAACTTTTCCACCGATTCTTTTTTCGTGGACGATTCGCCACCGCCGAACACACTCGAAGAATCGTCATCGCCACACGCGGCGAGCAGCGCGAAACTCGCGCACAGAGGCAGCATTCCCTTCAAGACAAACTTGCTTGTCATCTTTTCTCCTTTTTTTGGATATCCCATTCCCCCAAAAATATATACACTTGAAAGTTCGGAGTCAATAATTTCCCCGAAAAAAGCCGCTAATAGGCGGACGAGATACACTTGATACAGTTGTTACGCTTTCGCGCCGCGCAGCCGGAAGGCCACGCAGGCGATGTCCACGGCGCGCGGCAAGCTGATTTCGCGGCTCATGCCCTGAGGCAGGTTGCGGAATCCGACGTTGCGCACCGTCTCGCAGAGCTTTTCCGCGGTTGCCACGACGGATGGAGCAGAAGGATCCTGACCATCGGCATTGCTTGCGGCATTCTGCAGCATGTTCAGGAGCATGAAACCGGCACCCAGGCGCTGTTGCCTGTCGACAAGCGTGTTGAGCCTCGAAGTGTCCGCCACGAGGAACCCGATTTGCAGCAGGAAATCGCCCGAAAGCTTCACCTTCACCTGGCGCTCTACCGCGGAGGCGGGCCGCACGGACTTTTGCAGAGGTTCCATGTAGGCAGCGAAGGAACGCGCGTTAATTTTCCCGGCTTCTGCGGATCCAGTCAGGCCCTCGCCACTTCCGCGACCCGCAATGACCGACGCTTTTGCACATTCGGCCCTGTAATTCGCCATGACGACGATATTGTCCGCGATATCGAGGTAATCGCCGCAGGCTCCCGCGACCAGTATAAAGCTCATGCCTGCGGCGGCAAGCCCGCGGATGCGGTCAGTGAGCGGGATAAGCGGTTCCCGTTCGTCTCCCAGGAGCTTTCGTACCCTCATATCCCGTATAAGGAAATTCACCGCCGAGGAATCCTCGTCGATAAGGAACGTGCGCGAGCCCGCTTCCATCGCCTCGAGCAGGTTCGCAGCCTCGCTCGTGGAACCCGAAGCCGAAAGCGTATTGAAATCCTTCGTACTAATACCGCCCGGCAAATCGCGCACGAACATCGAGAGGTCCGTACCGCGCACGCTTCTCCCGTCCTCGACGCCCACGCGGAGCGCCGTCTCGTCCACCACGATTCCCTCGCGGCCGTCTCCCGGAACATGCGGGAACACGGAACGCACAAGCGCCTGCAACAGGGTCGACTTCCCGTGGAAGGCACCTCCCGTAATCACGGTAATGCCCTTGGGAATCCCCATGCCGCGAATATGCCTGCCGCAAACATCGAAAGTCACGGCCATTTCCTCGGGAGCCACAAACTTCACTGCGCCTTCGAGCGGCATCTCGCTCAGGCCCGAAGCCCTCGGCAGCACCGCCCCGTCGGGAACGAAGGCGCAAAGCCCGCGGCTATCGAGCTGCGCAAGAATTTCTTTCCTCTCGGCAAGCACGCGGTAATGCTCCCGCATCCGGGATTCATCCGCCTTGTTGAAATACAATCCCGCCGAAACAAGATCCGGCAACACCATCGTGAGAATTTCAGCCGCATCCTCGGCCTGGATTTTCCGGCCTTCGCCAGGGAGCCGCACCTGCAGGCACGCCCTGATTTCGCCATTGTCAATCCAGAGGCTGTTCCGCACCAGCATTTCGGGTCCGGCCACATCGAATACGACGGAAGCGTCCTTCCCCGGATATTTTTGTTGAACCAGGTGTGAAAGCCTGCGATGCAAGAAGTCGCTGAGCGCAAGACGCCTCTCGAAATCCGAACCCCATTCAGAAGCGTATCCCAAGTCCGAAAGTTTCGCACGCACAAGGAGGCGCGAAGCGGGGGCATACGGGTCACCCTGCACATGCAAGAAATCAAGGACAAAGTCACCGAAATCCCACGACCTTTCTGCAAGGCTCTTGTAGAGGCCGTAGTTCTTGCCGTCCAGGGCGCGAATCTTCTGATAAAGGGCTTTCATATGCCTGAAGATAGAAAAAATCCCATATTTTCCCTCCGTATCCAAACTTTTTCATAAAAAAAAGGTAAATTCTTTAAAAACATTATATTTTATACACAATCAAACAGGAAAACAGGAGCAATCCATGAAGAAACTGTACATCTTTGCCCTTATGGTGGCATTCCTCTTTACTGCAGCCGTCGCCGACGAAGATCCACCTCCGCGCGGCAAGTCCGCTTCGGTCACCATCATCACCAATCCGCCCAACAGCGACGTCTACCTGGGTGGTGAACTCCTCGGCAAGAGCCCCATCGAAAATCTTCAGGTCAAGTCCGGCCGTCAGACCCTCGTGGTCATCGACCAGGGTTACGAACTCGTGAACCAGCGCGTGAACGTCTGGCCCGGCCAGGACAAGCGCAACCACTTCGACTTCGGTACCAAGATTCCGAAGGGCAACATCAAGGTTTCCACCAAGCCGGGCAAGTGCCTCATCTACGTCGACGGTGAAAACTCCGACAAGACGGATGGCGCTCCGCTCACCATCCACAACCTCGACGCCGGTGACCACGTGGTGCGTGCAGAATGCTCCAACCGCAAGTCTGCCGAAACTCTCGTGACCGTGAAAGGCGAAGAGACTGTCGAAATCGAGCTTGACGCTACCTCCGGCAAGAAGAAGAAATAATCCCGCCCACTCTGGGTTTTTCAGGATTTACTAAAGGGGACCCCTCGTTTGAGGGGTCTTTTTTTGCTAAATTCTTTTGTGAAGAAATTTTAAAATAGGAGTTGAATATGTCTAAAATCTGGACCATCTGCCTTTGCCTCGCCCTCGCCTTCCTCGCCGGCTGTTCCGGCAAGAAGGTCACGCGCATCGATGCAAATTCCGTGACCGACCTTTCCGGCGCATGGAACGATACCGATTCCCGCCTCGTCGCAGAGGAAATGATCAATGACTGCCTGAACCGCCCCTGGTACCAGACCATGCTTCAGCAGAAGAACGGTCAGGTCCCGACTGTCGTAATCGGCCAGGTCCGTAACAAGAGCCACGAACATATCAACGTCGAGACCTTCATCAAGGATATCGAACGCGCCCTCATCAACAGCGGCAAGGCCGACTTCGTTGCAAACGCCGAAGAACGCTCCGAACTCCGCAACGAACTCGCGAGCCAGGCCGGCAACGCCACCGAAGAAACCCGCAAGGACGCTGGCCAGGAAATCGGCGCCGACCTCATGCTCACCGGCACGCTCAACTCCATCGTGGACCAGGAAGACGGCGAACAGGTCATCTACTACCAGGTCGACATGGAACTCACCGACATCCAGAGCCACAAGAAGGTCTGGCTCGGCGACAAGAAGATCAAGAAGTTCGTCTCGCAGTCCAGCGTGAAGATGTAATTTGATCCCCCGTATGAAAAAACTTCTCCTTCTACTTGTTGCAATTCTCCTGTCGTCATGCGCGAACAAGTCCATGACGCGCTACGAGGAACTCGCGCCGACCCTCGAAAAGAAGGGGTTTGACGCGACCATCTCGCAGGTGAAGAAAAAGCAGAAGGACCTGTACGGTTCCAACAGCGAATTCCTGTACTACTACGACCTGGGCGTTCTGCACCACTACAACAGGAACTTCGACGAGAGCATCAAGAATTTCGAGAAGGCCGAAAAGATCAACGACGACCTCTACACGAAATCCATCTCGAACGAGGCGGCGGCGATCCTCACGAACGACAACGTGCGGCCCTATCGTGCAAGGCCCTTCGAGCTGTTGACGCTGTACGAATTCCAGATCCTGAACTACCTCGCCAAAATGGATATCGACGGCGCGCTCGTCGAAGTCAAGCGCTCCCAGATAGCGATGAACAGGCTCTACCAGAAGGATGCGGACAAAGTAAACGACAACGGGTTCCTGCGTTACCTTTCGGCCCTCGTGTACGACCTCGAAGGCGAGCAGGACGATGCCGCCATCTCCTACTACAAGTCCATCAAGGCCTACGACGAAAGCAAGATGGGCGTACCGGACGAAGTGTTCGAATTCGTCACCGAGAGCCTGCGCCGCATGGACCGCGAAGACGACATCCGCGCCCTCAAGAAGAAGGAACTCCCGAGCACCCCGAAGGCGACCGCCGTGCAGGAACAGGGCCAGGAAATCATCGTCATCGGGTATGCGGGCCACAGCCCCATCCTGGGCGAGATGTACCTCTCCGGCACGTTCGTGAGCGGCGGCGTGATGAACCTCTACTACAAGGACGGCGAAACGGGACAGAGGAATTCCTTTACGCTCGTAGCGCCGCCGGTCGCAGGCGCAGGCAGCGGCACGTTCCACATCGGGTTCGCCCTTCCCGAAGTCCGCAAGCACCCGAGCCGCGTCTCGCATTTCGAAGTGTCGATGGACGGCAAGACGCGCATCAGGCCCGAGAAGGTGATGGACGTGGACGGGGAACTCCGCCAGAACATGGAAGACGAGAAAACCTCCACCATCACGCGCACCGCGGTGAGGGTCACGCTCCGCACCATCGCGGCCCAGAAAGCGAAATCCGCGACCAACACGGGTAACGGCCTCTTCGACCTCGTCAAGAACATCGGCATGGACGTCGCGCAGGGCCAGCTCGAACAGGCGGACCTCCGCGTCGGGCTATTCCTGCCCAATTCCTTCTACATGACGCGCATCCCGGTCGAGACGGGCTCCCACAGCGTGAGCGTCGCCGCCCAGGGGAGCCACGGCGAGACCGTGGGCGTGTACAATTTCGACAAGATCCCGGTCAAGAAAGGCCAGAAGGTACTGCTTATCGTACCGGCGATCAAGTAGGGCTTTCGCACCCGCTTAACCGACAAATAGCCAAAAGTTCTACGAAAAACGCCCCGCAGGGCGTTTTTTTGCGTCTATTTCCGAAATTTTAAGAAATCCGGGTGTCCTTTTTCGCTTTTTTTATATAATTTCAAGACACGAGTCTAAGTCTACACTAGGAGAGTCTTATGAACTGCAAAATTATTCTTGCCGCGGCGGCCATGCTCGCGACGCAGTCTTTTGCCATTATCGGTATAGGCGCCCATTACACTCCCAGCTTCGGCAACAAGCTGGACCCCGAAGCCAAGGCTCCGGTCACGGACGGCATCAGTTTTGACCACCAGGGCTACGAAGGGCTCATGCAGGGCTTCGGTTTCAAGCTGTGGGTCGACATTCTCCCGGTCATCGACATCGAAGGTACCTTCAACATCCGCTTCGGCTCCTACGACGCGAACCTCTATGTCGAGTCCGAAGGCTCGGAAACGGTGATTCCTCTGGAAATTGAGCTCGGCGGCACCCCGTTCGGCAAGGCGAACCCGAAGTTCGTCGCCATGTCCGGCGATATTTCCATCACCTACCCCATCACCTTTATCCCGGTCATCCGTCCCTACATCGGTGGCGGTCTCACCGTCTTCGCGAACAGTTTCGTGCTTAACAACGGCTTCGTGAGCGGCCTCATCGGCGATCCGGAAATCGCAGGCATGATCCAGGCGGTGGCACAGCTCCAAAGCACCGCTCAGACCGACCCGGCCCTCGCCCAGCAGCAGGCCCAGGAACTCCAGGGACAGCTCTCGACCCTCGGCGAAACCATCAAGACCAAAGTGCAGGACCAGGCCACTAACGAGGGTGTCAAGACCAGCATCGGCGGCCACGCGCTCATCGGTCTGCGTGCAAAGCTCCCCATCATCCCGATTGCCGCCTACGCGAACATGAAGTTCTACTTCGGCGGCGACTTCCCCGAAGAAGTCGATCCGGGTATCATGGCGGCTGAAATCGGTCTCGGTTTTGCCCTCTAATAAAGTTTGAAAGGAACACAAGTAAAAATGACTGAAAACACCAGCAGCACCAAAATTCTCATTATTGAAGACGAAATTGCAATTGCCGAAGGACTCGTGGACCTCTGCGAACTGAACGGCTACTCCGTGAAGCACGTAGCCGACGGCGAAAGCGGGCTCACCGAAGCCCTCTCCGGCCAGTACGGTCTGGTCCTCCTCGACCTCATGCTCCCGGGCATGGACGGCTTCACCGTCTGCGACAAGATTCGCGAAAAGGACAGGAGCCTCCCCATCATCATCCTTTCGGCCAAGAACGCCGACGAGGACATCATCAACGGTCTCAAGTTCGGCGCCGACGACTACATCCCGAAGCCGTTCTCCGTGCCGATGCTGCTCGCCCGCATTGAGGCGGTCCTCCGCCGTAGCCGCCAGTCCCTCGAAAACGAAGGCAAGCTCTCTGCCGGCAACCTCCGCGTGAACTTCCGTGAATACACCGGTACCCGCGGTAAGGAAGAACTTGCGTTTACTCGCAAGGAAATCGAAATCCTCGAATACCTCTGGAACAACCGCGACCACGCCGTTCCGCGTGCCGAACTGCTCCGCAAGGTGTGGGGTTACGAAAATGCGGAATCCGTCGACACCCGCACGGTCGACATCCACATCACGAAGCTTCGCAAGAAAATCGAGGACGACCCGGCACATCCGAAACTTCTCGTCACCTTCCGCGGTGAAGGCTACCAGATGCGCTCGGCACCGGAATGCGCAAAGTCCACGTAATATTTGCGGCGATATTCTTCGTCATCACGATACCCCTGGTAACGCTGTTGTACCAGGCGTATTCGCAGTTGGAAATCGGTACGAACTCCCTGTACCAGGGACATGCCATGTTCGTCGCGAACACGCTGAACCAGCAGATCGCGAAGGACCTCGCCATAGAAGACAAGCGCTCGTATTCCGAGTACGGGTTCATCCGCACGATCCAAGTGATCGGCGGTGAGGAAAACACGCTTTCCGAACTGGTGGACTACCCCATCACGAGCCAGTACGAAGGCCTCGTCGGGCACTTCCAGCTCGCTCCCGACAACTCGCTGCGTACGCCGTTCCTGCCCGAAGGGCGCTTCGGCGAAATCCTGCTCGAGCAGATTCCTCCTGCCGAACGCACCAAGCGCGAAGAAGTCCGTTTCCGTATCAACAACATCTTAAACGAGCTCGGCGTAAAGAACGAGGGCATCGAGGCGACCGCACAGCCCCGCGATTCCATCGAGACCGTAATCGACCGCGTGTACAAGCGCGACCCCAAGCTGCACAGCAAGAAAAAGAAGAACCAGACCGAGCGCACCAACCGCTTCGAGCACACTTCCGAAAAGGAAACCTTCGCCTTCAACGCGGAATCCGCGAACTTCGATACCGAGGACACCCTCGAGATTCCCTTTGAACTCACGCGTCCGCAAGAAGTCGAGATTGAACCGTTCGAGGCCGTCTTCAACAGGAACTACATCGTGTTCCGGCGCAACGTGCGCCGCGGCAGCGAGCTGTTCGTGCAAGGCTTCGTCGTTGACCTGCGCGTCTACCTGAGCAGCCTCGTCAAGAACGAGACGCAGTTCTACCCGCTAGAAAAGGACCTCGTCCTCGGCTTTACGAGCGGCGACACCGACCTGCTCCGCTTCGGGCCATCTGATGCGACCACCAAGATACTTTCAGTCCCGCTGCTGCCGCCGCTCAACAACATCTCGCTCAACATGTACATGAAAAAGAGCGACAACTTCAACAGCAGCGCCCTGCTCCTGTTCCTCGGTTTTGTAGTACTGTTCGTACTTGCGGCAGGCCTTATCGCCATCTACCGCCTGACCCAGAGCGAAGTCTCGCTCGCCAAGAAGCGCCAAGATTTCATCTCCGCCGTGAGTCACGAGCTCAAGACGCCGCTGACCGCCATCAAGGTGAGTGCGGAACTGTTGCAGCAGTACGACAGCAAGATGAGCGAAGAGAAGCGCCTGCAGAAATACAGCCAGATCGCCCGCGAATCGGACCGCCTCACGCGCCTCATCCAGAACGTATTGAACCTCTCCAAGCTCGACGGCAACCGCTGGGTCGCAAACATCAAGAAGGACCGCCCGAAGGCCGTGCTCGACGACTTCGTCACCATGTACTCGAAGAACATCGAGGACCACGGATTCGAACTGACCGTCTCCTGCGACACCGAAGTCGACAGCGTGCAGCTCATGATGGACCGCGACGCCGTAATGCAGATTTTAACGAACCTCGTGGACAACTCGCTCAAGTTCTCCGTGAAGGCGGACTACAAGATGATCATCATCGAGCTCCGCATGGCCGTGGACCACGTGTACCTCGCCGTGCGCGACTACGGCCCGGGCATCCCACAATCCGAGATGAAGAAGGTGTTCCAGGAATTCTACCGCGTCGAAAACGAGATGACCCGCACCACGCAGGGAACGGGCATCGGTCTTTCCATGGTGAAAAAGCTTTGTACGCTTTCGAACATGAAAATTGAAATCGAGAACGCAAACCCCGGACTACGCACGAAGATACACTTCCCGCCGTTGTCCATCTAGAAACGTTTTATGTATCTTATAGGCATTCAGGACACTAGGCCATGACACAAGAAGATATACTCCACAACCCCGAGCAATACAACCTTTCCATCGAGACGGTCGGAAAGGGAACGCTCAAGTCCCCGATGAAGGGAATCCAGTTCGTATCGGAAGAAGACAGGGTCGGTCTCACCACCGACGTGAAGCGCATCGAGGACTTCTACAAGAAAAAGATTGCCGTCCCCTCGCTCGAGGCGGCCGGACCACGCGAAACCATCTTCCACGACCCCGCCTGGACGCGCGCGGGCATCGTGACCTGCGGCGGACTCTGCCCGGGCCTCAACAACGTCATCAAGGGCCTCGTACAAGTGCTGTGGTTCGACTACGGCGTCCGCAACATCTTCGGCATTCCCTACGGCTACCGCGGGCTCAACCCGCAGTACGGCTATCCTCCGATTACGCTGAACCCCGACGTCGTCGATTCCATCCAGGAAGACGGCGGCACCATTCTCGGCAGTTCCCGCGGCATGCAGGACCCGGGCACGATGGTCGACACCCTGATGCGCCTCAACATCAACGTGCTTTTCTGCATCGGCGGTGACGGCACCCTCCGCGGCGCCCACGCGATCGCCGAAGAAATCAAGAAGCGCAGGCAGCCCATTTCCGTCATCGGAATCCCGAAGACCATCGACAACGACCTGAACCTCATCGACAAGACTTTCGGTTTCGAAACGGCAGTCCTCAGCGCAACCGACGTAATTACCAGCGCCCACAACGAAGCGAACGGCGCCTTCAACGGGCTCGGACTCGTGAAGCTCATGGGCCGCGATTCCGGCTTCATCGCCGCTTACGCCGCCCTTGCCACGACAGTCGTGAACTTCTGCCTCGTGCCCGAAGTGCCCTTCACTCTCGAAGGACTTTTCAAGGCGCTCGAAAGTCGCTATTCGAGCGGCAAGACCCACGCGGTCATCGTGGTCGCCGAAGGCGCCGGACAGGAACTCTTCAAGGACCAGGAAGAACGCCGTGATGCGAGCGGCAACATCCTGAAGAACGACATCGGCGAATTCCTCACCGAAAAAATCAACGAGCATTTCAAGAAAGTCGGCAAGGAAGTCAACATCAAGTACTTCGACCCGAGCTACATGGTTCGTAGCATCCCCGCCAAGGGCACCGACGCGATCTTCTGCTTCCAGCTCGCCGAAAGCGCCGTACACGCGGGCATGGCCGGAAAGACCGACATGGTCGTGGGCAGCATGAACGGGATGTTCACGCACGTTCCCATAGAATACGCCGTGAGCGAACGCAAGAAAATCGACCCGAACGGAACGCTGTGGCACGCCGTGCTCGGCGCGACCCGCCAGCAGGACTACTTCTCGGGCAAGGGGAAAAGCAAGTAAGATTCGACAAACCGACCGGATATACGGTTACGCGGGCAGGAAAGCGAATTTCCTGCAATAGGAGAACATGAGAAAGATCTTGGCGATAGTGCTGCTTCTGACGGCATGGGGAGCATATGCGAACAGCGACCTCGCGTTCGCCGACTCCTGCTATGCGGCCCGAGCGGAACGCGCTAACGGCGAGAAGGCGGACGCCCAGAACGCAACCCTCATGAAGGACGCGTACCGCCGCGCCATGCAAGATCCCTCCGTTCTGGAAAAGGCGACCGAAGGCTACGTCAAGAGCTACTATTTCGCATTCCGTTTCGTGCCCTTCAGCAAGAACAAACGCAGCCTCCATCTGGATTCCCTGAAGACGATCACCGAGGCCGCGTACAAGAAGTTCCCGAAGAACAAGGACATCGCGCACATCTACGCCTCCACGCTTTCCATGTGGGGAGCCGAGAAGAACCCGCTCGCCGCCGTGAAGGAAGGCGTTGCGGCCAAGGTCCGCGATGTCGCAACCGCATCGAACAACTACCAGGTCCTCGGGCGCGCACACCAGCTGCTGCCCTACATTCCCATCATCCTCTCGTGGCCCGACAAGGCGCTCGCAGACAAGTACCTGACCATGGCGCTGCAGCAGGACCCGAAGGATTTGTACAACTACTTCTTCCTGGCGGAACTGCGCTTTGACCAGAAGCGCTATGCCGACGCGCTGAACATCATCGACCGCGGACTTTCCCGCGGATTACGGACAAACTATTTCCTCGAGGACAAGCGCGGCCGCTGGAAGCTCAAGGAACTCCAGAAAAAGATTAACGCGAAACTCGACAAGAAGTGAGTCGCCACCGACATTAAAAAAGCACCGCATCAGCGGTGCTTTTTAATTTTGCATTAGCAGTCTTTTACCCAGCTTGAACTGCGGTGAGAGCGATCGTGTAGACGATGTCTTCAACGAGCGCACCGCGGGAGAGGTCGTTCACCGGCTTGGCGAGGCCCTGAAGCATCGGGCCGATGGCAATCGTACCCTGGGCGCTGCGCTGCACGGCCTTGTAGCCGATGTTACCGGCAGAGAGGCTCGGGAACACGAACACGGTCGCCTTGCCGGCGACGGTGCTGCCCGGAGCCTTCAAGGAACCAACGCTCGGCACGGTCGCCGCATCGTACTGGAGCGGGCCATCCACGAGCATCTCGGGACGGGCTTCCTTCACGATCTTGGTCGCCTCGCGGACGAGGTCGGCATCCGGCCCCTTGCCACTGTTCATGGTGCTGTAGCTCAGCATGGCCACGCGGCTCGGCAGGCCGAAGGCCTTGGCCGTGTCGTCGCACTGCATCGCGATACCGGCGAGTTCCTCGGCGGTCGGGTTCAGGTTGATGGCGCAGTCGCCGTAGATGTAAGTCTTGCCCGGCATGCACATGAAGAACACGGAGCTCACGGACTTCACGCCCGGAGCGCACTTGATCACCTGCAGGGCGGGACGCAGCGTATCGGCGGTAGAATGGATGGCGCCGGAAACGAGGCCGTCCACTTCGCCCATCTTGAGCATCATGGTACCCAACATCACGTTGTCGGCGAGGGCCGCGCGGGCCTGGTCTTCGGTCATGCCCTTCGACTTGCGGAGTTCCACGAGAGTGGGCACGTACTTTTCGGCGAGCTCTGCGCTCGGTTCAATGATTTCGATATCGGCGGGAAGGGTAACGCCCTGTTCCTTCGCGACAGCGAAGATTTCGTCCTTCTTGCCGACGAGCACCGGCACGGCGATGCCGCGGTCAATCACGAGCTTCGCGGCCTGCACGGTACGCGGTTCGCTACCTTCGGGGAGCACGATCCTCTTCTTCGCCTTGGAAGCCTTAAGGAGGAGGCCCGCACGGAACATGGCCTGGCTCGTCTTGCGTTCGGCAGGTTCTGCAGCGAGGTCTGCGGCAAGGCACTTGGGGCAAGCGAGCAGGCGGCAGGGGCAGAACAGGTCAGCATCTTCGCCATCGGAATAGATCTTCGCATCGAGAGCGGTCGCGAGGGTATCGTTGAACTTCTGGGCCATCACAGCGCTCATTCCCGTAGCGCCTTCCACCACGACGGCGTCCACGGCATCAAAGTCCTGCTGGAGGAAGTCCGCGGCAATCTTTTCCATGAGCACGGCGGAATTGTGGGCCTTGAGTTCCTTCACGGCCTCGGCACCGTTCACGCAGGGCTTGTAGGCGGCGGCAATCTTGCCGGCGGCGGCCACGGCATCCATGACTTCCTTGACTTTTGCTTCCATGT
The DNA here is from genome assembly GCA_946408125.1 of uncultured Fibrobacter sp. Classification (GTDB taxonomy): domain Bacteria; phylum Fibrobacterota; class Fibrobacteria; order Fibrobacterales; family Fibrobacteraceae; genus Fibrobacter. The sequence goes on along the minus strand of CAMJQW010000019.1, from coordinate 25,377 downwards.
TGGCGGAGGCGACCAGATACACTCGGTTCATAATAAACTCCTGTTGTTTTTAAATTTCGCCATTAAAATTAGGTTTTTTTCCCCGCATTATTAAGGTTAATAAAGTTTTACCCGCACGCTCAAGAAAAAATTCCCTTTATTTTTCAAAAAAGATATCTTTAAGTCAGTTTAGGATAAGAGGTTACGTTAGGGAATTGGAGAATCGGATGAGGTTCAAAAACCTATTCCGGGGCTTGGCTTTTTGCTTGGCTCCGTTTGTTGTTTGCTCTTTTGCCGCCGACTACGTGGCAGTCGCGCACGTCATCTATGACGGCAATAGCCTCTATTATGCGGACAACGAATCAAATTTCAAGTACCAGTCCATCGAAAAGGACGAAGAAGGCATCTTCAACATCTATTTCAAGCAGGAACGCCTCGAAGGTTCCGACAGGCAGGGCCGCGAAGACGTACGCCAGTTGCGTTTCGGCTTAAGTTGCAGCGGGAGCACTTGCCGCAAGAATCTGAACGAAGGCCATGAACCGTACCTTTCCGAACTTTTCCCCGACTACAAGAACGGCGTCGATAGCCAGGCCATTGCCGAAGTCTGGATTATCATCAACGACGACAGCACCCTGACAATTTCCAAGACAAAACCCGAAGTCATTCCCACCCCCGAGAAGAAAGTCATCCGCTTCTTTGCGCCCTGGACCAACACGAACGCCATCATGTACTTAAACGGCGCCGACGAGAACTTCATGACGTCGGTCCCCAATTACTGCGGATGGTACGAAACCAAGGTGACGCCGCCCAAGAACGATCCCTTCAACGTATTCTTCAAGCAGACCATCGGCGGCACCTTCGTCGGCAACGAAGGCGTGACCAAGGATTCCATCTCCGTCGAAAATGAAATCTCGCTCGATTCCGTCATGGAAATTTCCGATACCGTCTGGGTTTACGCCTACCAGTTCGGCGCCCCCGACATCCAGACAAAATTCCCCGAGGTCCTCGGCGACTGTCCCATCAAGAACCTGCCCGTGATGATGTTCGACTGGTTCGACGGCTCCGTGAGTTCCGACGGCGAAGAAGACGGCTTCGAATGGCCCCGCAACAAGGCGGCGGGCCGCAACGGTTTCGATGCGCGCGGATTCCCCATGTTCGGCGAAGGCGTGAGCGAGGACTTCGGCCAGAAGGGTTGCGAAGCGTCCCCGATGACAGGCATGGTCGAAAAAGAACTTGGCCCCAATGGAGTGCCGGTACGCAAGCAGGGATCGGATTTCCCGAGCAACTGCACCAACGCGGCGCATCTGGACAGCTGGTTCTTGCCCGAGGTCATCGCCAAGGACAGCGCCGGAAACGAATACACGAACGTCACCTGCCGCGAGCTGGAGCTTTCCCTGACCGATGACGGATTCTGGTACGCGCAAATCGACGACAGCAGTCCCGAGGGAGGCCTGTTCTTCCTGGATGATTTCCGCTACCTGGACAGCGCCCAGACCATCGAGAACATTTACTACGATTCGTTGCCCGGCCTCGAAGTGAAGGGCGTCCGCGGCTACCACAACTTCGGTTTCGCCATGAAGATCCAGGCGACCTTCCAGTACGTGAAGGGCCAGTACTTCGAATTCAACGGCGATGACGACGTGTGGGTATTCATCGACAACAAGCTCGTCGTCGACATCGGCGGCCAGCACCAGAAAGTCAAGAAATCCGTCGACCTCGACAAGCTCGGCCTCGTCGAGGATTCCACCTACAACTTCCACATCTTCTATGCCGAGCGCAAGCGCGAAGCCTCGAACTTCATGATGCGCACCTCCATCGACCTGCACGTGGAATCGAGCATGTTCTTAAACGACATCTCCGACGATCCCGATGTAATCAAGAAGGACGTGTGGCAGAAGATCCGCGAACGCGTGCTCGCCTGCGACTTCTCGTCGGAACCCGAGAAGGAATCCACGGAACCCGGGCCGTCGAACTTCGTGCTGTTCGGCAGGAGCCTCGACTCGAAGGGCATCGCGCTCAACATCCTCGACTCCCTCTACTACAGCGGCATCACCATCGGGAACGACTACACGATGATCACCATCGAGCCGAAGGAAATCACCAAGGCGCAGGCGTTGCCGCCGGGAACCTACTTCGTGCGCGTTTCGCTCAAGACGAATCCCGCCGACTACAAGGACATCTACTTCACCGTCGATCCGTACGAAATGCCGAACATCGCCTTCGCGGACATCCAGGATTCCAGCTACTGCATCCTGGATATCGAATCCGAAGAAGGCGACTCCCTCTGCTTCGACAAGTTCTGGGCGCCATTCGGCGACGATTCCAGCCGCAGCGTCTCAAGCGACACACTCCCCCTCAACCTGAACAAGGATGAAAAGATGTGGGCGGGCAGGCCCTACCAGGTGAACATCATGTACGCCGAAGACTGGGGCGCCATGTTCAGCGGCATCAGCGTCAAAATTTCCATGTCCGATACGATGCTCGTGGCATGCGATTCCGCGGGCAACGTCATCAACGAAGTCGTGCTCGATTCCGGGCGCGCCATATTCTACGTGAAGGGCCTCGGCGAAGTCGTGAATGCGGACTTGACGCTATCCACGACCGGCGCTAAAAACGGGAGCATCGTGTGGAGCAAGATCAACATGAAGGAACCGCCCGTACCGCAAATCGAGAGCGCCTTCATCTACGACAGGAATGGCGATGGCCGCGCGGATAGCATCTGGATACACTTCAACAAGCCTCTCGGCGGCCAGAGCGTCCTAGACTCCGTAAAGTTTACCTTCGGTATCAACGACAGTGCCTACCATGAAGCATCCGGTGCGAACGTCAACAAGGTCACCTATAAGGACGGCGACGACTTTGCGACCATCGTGTCCGCACGCAACAGTTTCGGTACGGCCATCTTCACCGGCGGTGCCCAGAAGCCCTATGACGGCAAACTCAACATCTTCTACACCTACATCGACGAGGACACCGGCAAGGAAGCGATATTCCCTGTCGACGGCCCGCTCACGGACAAGGTGGGCCCGGTCATCACCGCGGCCGAAATCCAGATTTCTTCCGAAGGCAATACCGAACTCAAGCTCACCTTCAGCGAAGGCATCATCGACGACGGCAAGAACGCGAGCCTCTTCATGTTCCGCAGCAGGAATGCCGAAGGCGAATACTCCAACATCATTGCGCCCGCGCACATCATGACGACACCCGCGAACCAGTGGACGTTCGTGTTCATCAAGGGAAACATCAACGACGTCATTCCCGTCGTGGGCGATTCCGTCAGGTTCGCGCCGCCCTCCATCGGCGGACTCGCGCTCGACCTCGTAGACGTACCGCCGCACGAGCTGAACCCGTGGGTACGCATCACCGGCGAACAGAGCGTGCGCATCACGAGCCCGACCGTCGTGATCCTCGACAAGGATTCTCCCGCCTTCGATAGCGCCCGCGTCATCATGCGCAGCGACTCCGCCACCATTCCCAAGCTCGTCAAGAGCGACGTCATGCTCTCCGCACAGCAGGTGGCAGCCATCTACGGCACGCAGGGCCACTACCTCGGAGACCTCGACATGGGCGAACTCGTCAAGAACGAGATCGCCGAAATCGTGAAGGCCGTGCAGTCCACGTCGAGCTACGTGGACAAGGAAGCGGCCGAGAACGGCGGCGACTCGGGCCCCTACACCATCGAGGAAATCCTCACGATGGTCAGCACGGGCAAGATGTCCATCGACGATGCGCAGGAAAGATTCGAACTGAGCGACATCATCGTGGACGCTTACGAGAACGGCCTCCTGACCGTCGAAAACCTGCACTACTATGCAAGCGGCACGGAAGCTGACATCGAGATGATCGCCCAGGCCGCCGCCGAGCATTCCCTGCTCGAATACGAAGCACACTACTACACGAGCCTCGGGCACTTCGTGAACAGCCAGGCGGGCACCATCTCGTGCACCGACGACATCTTCACCGAGGACGGCTCGAAGAACTGCCTCGGCAGCACCGGCAGGTTCTTCCTCGCCTGGAACATGCGCGCCTACACCGGCAGGCTCGCCGGCACGGGCGTCTACATCGCGCGCCTGGAGCTCAAGGTGAAGGTCAACGACAAGAAGCTGAGCCACCAGACCAGGGACTTCATGTGGGGTGTCCGGCGCGGGAAACTGAGCAAAATCGACCTCGGCCTCTAGATAAATGCAAAATGGCGTAAATTTTTACACGCTTTTTTGCATTATTTACAAAATTTTGCCATTTCCACATCGTTTGAAATTGCCTATTTTTACACAATATAGGCAGTTTGTTTCTTTTTTCTTACAAAAGCTATAAATGTTAAATAAAAAGGTATTGACTTTCGTCCCGTAAAAAGTGATATTTAACACACAGGACCCCAATGGGGGGGACGTTTTTAAGGAGCGGTGGGAATGTGGTATAGATCCCTAATCAAGGGGCTAGTTTTGTGCCTGGCCCTGACCATGCTAGCAGAAGCACAACCGGGCGCCGGCCCAGGTAGAAGGAGTTCCTCTTCTACCGTTACGAGGAGTTCCTCGTCCGTCGTTACGAGGAGTTCTTCTTCCACGCGTCCGAATTCCGGCAACGTGAACGGGACGGGCAATACCGTCATTCGGTTCATGCCCACTTGGACCAACACGAACGCAATCCTCATCCAGGATGGCAAGGAAACCCTCATGACCGCGGTGAAGAACTACTGCGGATGGTTCCAGGCCAAGACGACCGCTCCCGCGAGCGGTTTCAAGGTGCGCTTCAAGCAGACCATCGGTAACATCTACGTGGGCACCAGCGGCGAAGAGGTCGTGGCTAGCGGCGCCCTCCCGACGGATGAAGAGATCACGCTCGACACAATCGCCGCGAAGACCGACACCATCTGGATTATCGCGAACCCCGAGCTGAACCCGCCCGAGGTTTACTCCGCCTACCCGCAACGCCTGGGCGAATGCCCGGTCAGGACACTTTCCGTGATGATGTTCGACTGGCTGCACGGAGGCAAGGGCGACGGCGCAGTCACCACAAGAACCGGCAGGGATTCAACCATAACGACGACCTACGGAAACGGAGCCAAGGACGTGGACCCGGAACTCGGCGGGGCGCCAGGCATAAGCGGCGAACTCAACTGGGCCTACAAAATCAGTAACGACTTCGGTAGCGGCGGATGCAATGGCAACATTACCAAGAATATGGTCAAGCCGACCCTCAACGCCCTCGGCCTCCCCGAACGCGCCGATCCTTTCCCGACAGGCTGCGACCTCACGGAATCCATCGACTACTGGTTCTACCCCGCCATCGTCGCGAAAGACGCCGCCGGCAACCAGTACACGAACGTCACCTGCCGCGACGTGGAACTCAACATGACCGACGACGGATTCTGGCTCGGCCAGAAGGACGACAACAGTCCCGAAGGCGGATTCTTCCTGCTCGACGACTTCGAATACCTCGATCCGGAAACAAAAACCGTCAAGAACCCCATGTTCGACCAGGAAACCGGACACGGCAAGAAGCACAACTTCGGCTTCACCATGAAAGTCCAGGCGAAGTTCGTCTACGTGAAAGGACAGTACTTCGAATTCTACGGCGACGATGACGTGTGGGTGTTCATCAACAACCGCCTCGTCGTGGATATCGGCGGCCAGCACGGACAGCAGAGGGGTTCCGTCAACCTCGACACCCTCGGTCTTGTTGAAGGTACCGAATATCCGTTCCACATCTTCTACGTGGAACGCCATACAGGCTCCTCCAACTTCATGATGCGCACGTCCATGGACCTCCATACCGACGCAAGCATCTTCCTGACCGGTACCAAGGTGAACGGAGTGCAGGATTACGACATCTGGGAAGAAGTCAAGAAGGATGCACTTTCCTGTGACTTCTCGAACAACGAAGGCGCGCTCGTCGATACCGTGGAAGGTCCCTCGAACTTCTTGCTCCTCGGCGGCAACCTCGGTGAAGAAGGCGAGGCCCTCGGCGTGGGCACCTGGTACGAAGGTATCACCATCGACCAGAGCACCGCACACGTGACCATCGACTCCGCGAAGATCGTGGAGAACTACACGCTCGGCCCCGGCCATTACACCTTGAGGGTGACCCTCAAGAGCAATCCGGCACAGTCGACAGTCATCAACTTCGTCGTGCCGCAGTACAACGTGCCGACCATCGTGTTCACCGACTCGACCAAGAAGAAAGTCTACGGCAAGGAAGTCAGCGGCGATACGCTGCAGCTCGGCCGCTGGGCTTACGAGATGTACGAAGTCAACATCAAGTTCGACGAAGACTGGGCCGAAGTCACGAACTACAACAAGGTCCTGAACATCTCCATGTCGAATCCGCTCGTCGGCATCTTCGACAAGGACGGAAACCAGATCAGCAAGGTGACGCTTGATTCCGCCACCAAGAGCGCCACGTTCTACGTGATGGCGAACGGTCCGGTCACCGACGCTACATTGCAGGTCAAGGGCGCCGCGTCCTCCACGGCCATCTGGACCAAGCTCGTATTCGACGAACCGCCCATCCCGCACGTTCAGCTCGCGACCTTGTTCGACCGCAATGGCGACGGACGCGGCGACAGCTTGCATATCACCTGGGACAAGGCATTCGATTCGCAGAACATCCTGACCAGCCTGCAAGTGAACTTCGGCGAAGAACATCCGGAACAGCAAGTGAAGCCCTTCACCGGCAAGACGCTCGAGCTCACCTCCGGCGCATGCCAGCAGGACGCTCCCTGCGGATTCGGTAGCCTCGTGTTCACTGGCGCGAACTCCGGCGTATTCACCGGCTACATGACGACGCACATCACCTACAAGGAAGGCGGAAGGGATTACCACTTCACCATCCGTAACGAACCCGTGAACGATGGCGTGAATCCGATTATCAAGTCGGCAGTGAAGTCGATTGCGGACGGTACGAACCATATCCTTACGCTTACCTTCAGCGAAGCCATCACCGACTCCGTCAAGAAGTACTATGCAGATATGTTCCAGTACACCTGCATCCGTGCAGGCGCTCCTGCCGATCCCACCAAGCCGAATTCGCAGACGGCCGAGGTCGAGAACAAGATGAGCATCATCTTCGTCGGTTCCTCCGTAAGCCAGGTGATTCCGTCCGTGGGTGACCTCGTCCGCTTTACTCCGGGCGACGGCGCTACCGCGCAGGACCTCTCCCTGAACAGACCGCACAAGGATAACCCGTGGGTGAGCATCACCGGTGAACAGGAAATGACCATTTCGAGTGCGGGCCTCGTAAGCCTCGACCCGGAAAACCCCATCGTTCGTAGCGACTCCTCGACGGTACCGAAACTCGTGACCGAAGAGAACAAGAGCGTCGAACAGGTGGCAGGCGACTTCGGCGTGCAGGGTCATCTCGTGAGCTTCGACGTCGGCACGCTCATCAGCGACCAGACCAAGGAAGAAGTCGCGGAACTCGACAACTTCATCAACACGCTCATGAACAGCGGCACGTTCGACACGACCATCACCAAGATGAGCGTGGCCGAAGCGACCAAGCAGCTGATTGAAGATATCAAGAACGACAGGCTCGGCGGTGCCTACGGCATCAGCGATACGGTCCTCGCCGCCATCAAGGAAGGCCTGATTACCGCCGACAACCTGACCACGAGCCCGCTCCTCACCAATGAGGACAAGCAGGCGTTCAACGAACTCGTCAACACGAGCATCGAGAACAGCATCGATACCGTCATCACTTCGAGCCTCGCGCAGTACGCTACGGCAGAAGCGGTATTCGAGGCCATCAAGAACGGGACCATCCCGACCTCGAGCCTCGTCGATGCCGGCGTAAGCCAGCGCGTGATCGATGCTATCAAGAGCGACAAGATTACTTCCGCGAACATCGACGCTTTCCGCAGCGGAGACTCCACGCTCATCTCGCCGTCGCAGGTGCACCTGAGCTACAAGACCCATTACTACTCGCATCTCGGCCACTACGTGGGCGGACAGTCCGGACTTATCGGCTGTGAGGACCCGGTCTACAAGGAAGAGGATCCCAACGCGAACTGCATCACCAACAGCGGAAAGATATTCCTCGCCTGGAACATGCGCAGCAACAAGGGTAGCCTCGTCGCGACGGGCGTGTACATCGCCCGACTGGAATTCAAGATTACCATCGACGACGAAGTTATCAAGCATACCACGCGTGACTTCCTGTGGGGCGTGCGCCGCGGCAAGAGCAACGGCATAACGCTCGACCCGACGAACTAATTCTCACTGCAATTAAGAAAGGCGCCTCGGTTTCCGGGGCGCCTTTAATTTTTCTTTCAAGCCATCAACGCTACACGTTGTTGTACAGGTCCGTGATGTCTTCCTTGTTCCTGTCGTACATCCAGAACTGGCTTACGTGGGCGTTGTCGTCTTCGACCAGGTTGATCTTCATGTTGTGCCTGGATTCCAGGTAACGGTAGATGCGCAGGTCGTCCTTGCAGAGTTCGTCCACCAGGCGCGGGCTTACAACCAAAGTAACCTCGCGGAGTTTGCCCTTCGCATACGCGCGGGCCATCCAGCGGTCGATCATGCCGAGCGTGGATTCCAGCGTGGCGATGCGGCCACCGCCGTGACATACCGGGCAGAGTTCCGTCTTCTCGGTCATGAGGTTCACGCGCACGCGCTTGCGGGTCACTTCCATTACGCCGAACTGGCCAATCTGCGCGGGGCTGATGGGCGCCTTGTCACGGCGGATGGACCTGCGGAATTCCTGGTAGACGGAATCGCGGTCGGAATCGGAATTCATGACGACGAACTTGATGATGATCAGTCCGCCCACATCCCTGAGGCGCAGCTGCTTCGCGATTTCGCGGCAGGCGAGCAGGTTCGTCTCGAGGGCGGCCTTGCCCGAATCCTTTCCGCGGTTGCGGCCCATGCTCACGTCGATGGACACGAGCGCCTCGGTCTGCTCGATGACGATGCTTCCGCCGTTGCCGAGCGGAATGCGGCGCTGCAGCGAGCGTGCGTATTCGTTTTCAATCTTGAAGTGTTCGAACAGGCTCTCGCTCTTGTTCCAGAGCTTCACCTTGTCGAGCTTGTCCGGCGAGAGCACCTTCAGGTAATCACGCAGGGCGATGTATTCTTCGCGGTTGTCGATGTACACGAAGTCGGTATTCTCGCCGAAGTATTCGCGCACGGTCTGCTCGATGGAATCGGATTCCTCGTAGATGCAGGTTTCCGCGGGCTGGTTCGCGAAGTTGAACTTGGTCTGTTCCCACTTGCTTTCCAATTCGCGCATCTGCTTCTGGATTTCGAATTCGGATTCGATGAGGCCGTTCGTGCGCACGATGTAACCCACGTCGCGGGCCTTGAGGCGGCGCACCACCTTCTTGAACTCGCGGCGCTTGGCCGGATCGCGTTCGCGCTTCGACACGCCGATGAAATTCGTACCGGGCATGCACACCAGGAATCGCCCGGCAAAACTGAGGTGGGTCGTAAGGCGCGCACCCTTCGTGCTGATGGGTTCCTTCACGACCTGCACCATGATTTCCTGACCTTCGCGCAGAATCTCGTCGATGGAGACTTCCTTGGAAGAACCGTCCTCGTCATCATCGTCGCCGTATTCGCGGCGCAACAGTTCGCTGCGGTCCATGGCGTCGTCCTGATGCAGGAACCCGGCCTTCTCCATGCCGATGTCGATGAAGGCTGCCTTGAGAGCGGGCAGCACCTTCTGCACCACGCCCTTGTAAATGTTTCCGAGCACGCGGGTCGAAGACACGCTTTCCACGACCAGTTCCGCCAGTTCGCCATCTTCCATGATGGCGATTCGCTTTTCGTAAGGCGTCTTGCTGATGAGGATTTCGCGCTTCACCTTGTTGCGTCCGCGTTCGTTGCGACGCTTCGGGACAACAGCGCGCATTTCGCTCTTGTCCATCTCGGCAAAGTTGTAGAGGTCGGTGATGTCTTCCTTGTCGGAATTGTACATCCAGAACTGGTTCACGTGCGCATGGTCGTCCTCGATAAGCTCGACTTCCATCTTGTGCTTGAATTCGAGGTAATGGAGCATGCGGGCACGGTCGCGGACGAGGACATCCACCAGGGGAGCGCTCACCACGAGAGTCACTTCGCGCAGCTTGCCCTTCGCATGGGCGCGGGCCATCCAGCGGTCGATCATGCCGAGCGCGGATTCCAGCGTGGCGATACGGCCGCCGCCCAAACATACGGGGCAGAACTTCGTCTTGCCGGCGGATTCACGGATGCGCTTGCGGGTCACTTCCATCAGGCCGAACTGGCTGATCGGCGAAGGCGTCACCTCCGCCTTGTCGCGGCGGGCGACCCTGCAGAATTCCTGATACACCGCTTCGCGGTCCGCGTCGGTTTCCATATCGATGAAGTCGATGATGGTGATGCCGTCTACGTCCCTGAGTCGAAGCTGCTTCGCGATTTCGCGGCAGGCGTCGATGTTCGTTTCGAGAATGATCTTGCCCTGGTCCTTACCGTGGACCTTCGGACCCGTGTTCACGTCTATGGAGGTCAGCGCCTCGGTCTGCTCGATGACGAGGTTACCCCCGCGCGGGAGCGGTACCTGACGCTGCAGCGAGCGGGCATAGTCGTTCTCAATCTTGAAGTACTCGAAGAGGCTCTCGCTGGAACTCCAGAGCTTTACCTTGTCCAGCATGTCCGGAGCGATTTCCCTGAGGGCGTCGCGCAACGCGAAGTACTCGTCGCGGTTGTCGATGTAGACATAATCGGTATTGCCGTTGAAGTAATCCCCGATGGCACGGCTGATGGAATTGACATCCTCGTAGATGCAGGCGGGAGCGGATTCGCTTTCAAACTTCTCCTTCGTCCTGTTCCAGCGGCCTTCCAGGTCGCGCATCTGCTGCTGCAGTTCCTCCTCGGAGGCGTTCATGCCCTCGGTGCGGACGATGTAACCCACGTCGCGCGCCTTGAGGCGGTTCACCATTCCCTTGATCTGGCGGCGCTTCTCGATATCGCGTTCGCGCTTGGATACGCCGATAAAGTCCGTACCGGGCATGCACACGAGATAACTCCCCGCAAAGAGCAGGCGCATCGTGAGCGTGACGCCCTTGCCGCCGGAAGGTTCCTTCGTGACCTGCACCATGATTTCGTCGCCCGCACGGAGGATCTTCTCGATGGACACGTCCGCGAATGCACCGGATTCGTCATCGTCGTCACCCCTGCGTGCAAATGCGGCATTGCGGTCAACGGCCTCTTCTTCGTACAGTACGCCGTCCGTCCCGAGTCCCACGTCAACATACGCAAGCTTCGCGGAAGGAACGACTTTCTTTACAACACCCTTATATATATTGCCAAGAACCCGATCAGACGAAGACCCTTCCACGATAAGTTCCGCCAACTCGCCATCTTCCATGATGGCGAAGCGTTTTTCGTAAGGGGTCTTGCTAATCAGGATTCCACGTTTACACTTATTCGTCATTACAAACCTTAAAGTAAAGCAAAACCTGATTATTCAAACTATAAGCGTATTAAATATAACAAGAGACGGCCCCGACAAAGAACCAGTCCCCCGGCAAAGGGGCAAAATGCGCGACAGGATGGCCCCAGTCGGGCTTGCGCACCCGCAAAACCGTAAAATAAGGCCGCCGGGAGCGCCAGGAATTAGTGACGGATTTTGACCCGAACGGAGCGGGCCACGTTACTTTGTTATAAAATAATCTTCCGGATTGACGGGGACGCCGTCCACGCGGATTTCGTAATGCAGGCCGACGCTGGATTCGCGTCCGCTTTCGCCGATGAGCGCGATGGGCTGACCGCGACGGACCTTGTCGCCCGCCTTCACGAGGGCCTTGCCCAGATGCGCATAGAACGTACGGATCTTGGGCTTGTGCTCGATCTTCATCGAGAGCCCGAACCCCCGGTGTCCCCTGACTTCGCTCACGGTACCCCCGCCGGTCGCATAGACCGTATCGCCCACCGCCGCCACGTAGTCGATACCGCGGTGCGGCAGTTCCTGCTCGGTGAACGGGTCGTAGATCATCTCGAAACGGTTTTTCACGGAGTGTCCGTTTTTCAATGGGTGTATAACGGGTATGCAAGCAGCGAGCGCGGAATCCTGCATCAGGCGCATCTCGAGCTTCCTGAATGTGGCCTCGACCTCGTTCAGGCTCTTGCGGGGCATCCCGGCGCGGGCCGCCTCGACCGCGTTCTCCTCGAGCAGAAACCCGAGGCCGCCCTTGTAGACGGTGCTGTCACGGAGAACCTTGGTCTCCTCGGCCTTCAGGATGGATTCGTCCACCGACTCGCGGATTTCCTTGATTTCCTTCTTGATGGCCTTGTTCTGGCGGAAAACCGCGAGCGCGTTCCCGTTGGAGAGGTTGTCGATGATTCGGTCCGGAGAGAATATGATAAAGCCCACGACCGAGAACACCACGCAGGCGATGGCCGCGATGAACGTCGTAAGGGAAAGCTTGTAGCTCTTGCTGCCCGAGGTCTTGTCGGGAAATACGTGTATCTCGACTTTCTTCACTTAGAACCGGATTCCTTGCCGGCGATTTTCTCTTCGAGCGCGGCTATCTTCTTCTGGGTTTCCTCGATTTCCCCGACCAGGGCCACCACCGAAGGGTCGTCCTTCATGGCGTTCAGCAGGTCCCCCTGGACCGCCTGGTACACCTTCCGGCCCAGCGCCTGGAACCTGTTCTTGAGGCGGTTTTCCTCCGCGGCAATCTCGACGCGCGAAAGGGCCCCCGAGGCGAGCTCCGTGGCTTTATTTTTTAGCTTATTTAGCGTAGTTTCGTTCATGGGAAACCTCATCCGCCCTAAAAAATAGTAGTTTTAAGGCGTAAAAACAATGGAGATCTAACATGAGCCGAAGTGAACGCAGGCGCGCAAAACAGAACGCCAAGAATTTTGTGCCGAAAAAGACCAATTCCATGAATAAATGGATTATTGTGGCTTTGGCGGTCATCGCAGTTGTATTCTTCGTCGGAACGACTTTAATTCAAAGAGGTGCATAACTTATGAAGTTCCAGATTGATAAAAACGTGTTCCTCGACGTATTGCAGTCTGCAATCAACGCCGTGCCCAACAAGTCCACCATCCAGATCCTCAACAACTTCGCCCTGCGCCTGGAAGGCAACTTCCTCGAAGTGAGCGCGACGGACCTGGACCTGGGCATCAGGGCCAAGGTCGAAGTCCAAGGCGAACGCGACGGTTCCGTTGTCATCAATGCACGTAAGCTCCTCGAACTCATCAAGAGCCTCGTCGATCCGAGCATCACCACTGTCAGCGTCGACGTGCAGGACTACCTCGCGAAGATCCAGTGGAGCGAACGCGGTAAGGCCTCCATCACCGGTTTTGACGCAAGCGACTTCCCCCCGTTCCCCGAAGTGGACGACGGTGAAACGCTTTCGTTCTCCACCACCGAACTCGCGTTCCTCGCCGAGAAGACGATGTTCGCCTGCTCGACCGACTCCATCCGCTTGAGCCTGAACGGCGTGTACCTCGAAGCGAAGGACGGAAAGATTTCCATGATCGCGACCGACGGTCACCGTCTGGGCCGCGCCACCATCGACCGCGAAGGCGCATCCCTCGCGAACGGTGCCATCATCCCGAAGAAGGCCCTGCAGCACATCCTGCACATGGCGAAGAGCGATGCGACTATCGAGGTCCGCACCTCCGCGACGCACATCCTCTTCAACACCGGTTCCACGCAGGTCATCTCCAAGCTGTACGAAGGACCGTATCCCAACTACCGTGCCGTGATCCCGCAGTCCTTCGAACGCACCGTGCAGCTCAACACGGTCGAGTTCCAGAACAAGATGCGCAGCGTGATCTCCATGGCGAACGCTCGTACCCACAAGGTCCGCCTGCAGATCGAAGGCAACACGATGGAACTCAGCGCGAGCGACCCGGATGTCGGCGGCGATTCCCGCGAAGCACTGGCCGTCACGCACAACGGCGAAGGCAACTTCAGCATCGGTTTCGACGGACGCTACATCACTGAAATCTTCAGCATGTGCAAGAGCGAAGAAACCATCATGAAGATGAACAACCCGATCGGCGCCTGCATCATCGAACCCGTTGGCGACGACATGGGCTTCAGCTTCCTCCTGATGCCGACGCACCTCACCGACGAGTAAGGCACCAGACTGAAACTTGCAGAAGGGTCCCGCGTGGACCCTTTTGTTTTCCCTTCACGAAAGAGACATGCCCAAACAAATCCGCAAACGCATCAGCAAGAAGATCACCAAGGCGATCCACGACTTCGGGCTTATCGAAGCCGGAGACCGCGTGCTTGTTGCCGCGAGCGGAGGGAAGGATTCGAGCGTGCTCCTGATGGAACTCGCGAACCGCATGGGGAAGTTCCTCCCCGACTGCGAGATTGCTGCGATTCACATCCAGAGCGATTTCGCGGACAAGGCCCCGCGCGAGTTCCTGCAGTCACTTGCCGCCGAATACCCGCAGGTCCCGTTCCACTTCAAGGATGTGGCCATCGAAGGCCGCCTCAAGGAAGGCCGCAAGCTCAACTGCTACTGGTGCAGCACGCAGCGCCGCACCGAACTCATCAAGTTCGCACGCGAGAACGGCTTCAACAAAATCGCGCTCGGGCACCATATGGACGACATCGTCGAGACGCTCCTGATGAACATGCTCTACAAGGGCGAGTTCAGCGGTATGCCGCCGATGGTCCCGTACGAGAAATACCCGGTGAGCATCATCCGCCCGCTATGCTACTGCGAAGAGCAGGAAATCATCGACTACGCCGAGGATGCGGGCATACGCAAGTACACCTGCACCTGCGAGTTCTCGAAGGCATCGCACCGCAAATCCATCCGCGAAGAAATCAAGAGCCTCACCAAGGGGAACTCGACGCTGAAAGCCAACCTGTTCGAAAGCATGCGCAACATCCGCATGGACTACCTGCTTTGATTTAACTAGATTTAAGGCATGTTGAAACAGATCATCGCACCCAGCGTGTTGAACGCGAACTTCCTCGAACTCGGCAAGGGCCTCAAGGCCATCGAAAACGGTGGCGCTGGCCTTGTCCACCTCGACATCATGGACGGGCACTTCGTCCCGAACATCAGCTTCGGTCCGGGCATCTCGGCCTGCGTCAAGAAGGGCACGAACCTGCCGCTGGATTGCCACCTGATGATCGAGAATCCCGAGAAGTACGTGGGCGAGTTCGCGAAGGCGGGCGCCGCCATCATCAGCGTGCATGCCGAAACGACGAACCACCTCGACCGACTGCTGCACCAGATTGCAGAACTCGGCGTGAAGCCCGCGGTGGCCATCAACCCGGCAACTCCGCTCGAAAGCATCAAGTGCGTTCTCGACATCGTGGACATGGTGCTCGTCATGTCGGTGAACCCCGGATTCGGTGGCCAGAGCCTCATCCCGTACTGCCTCGACAAGATTCGCGAGCTCCGCCAGATGAAACCTGAACTCGACATCCAGATCGACGGCGGCGTAAAGCTCGACAACATCCTCGCCTGCAAGGAAGCGGGCGCGAACGTGTTCGTCGTGGGTTCCGCGATTTTCGGCCAGAGCGACCCCGAAGCCGTCTGCCGCGAATTTGTCGCAAAAGTGAACGGGTAATCCCGTATACACGTGAGTCCACTTAATGGACTTACGCGGTTTGCCCTACCTGATAATATGTATATATTGATGGTGCCGCAGGTACGAAAGCCCGCGGCTTCATTGAGGTTTGCATGAAGAAAGTTCTCAAGTTTGCAATTCTAGGATGCGGGCATATCGCGACCAAGATGGCCGCTGCCGTCAAGACTCTCGAAAAGCGCGGGATGGGCGTGGAATGCTACGCGGTCGCATCTCGCTCGCTTGACAAGGCGAAAAAATTTGCCGACGAATACGGGTTCGGCCGCGCCTACGGCAGCTACGATGAACTTGCGCAGGATGCGGATGCGGACTTGATTTACATCGCGACACCGCATTCCGAGCATTACAGCAATATTTTACTTTGTCTGCAATATGGCAGGAATCTGCTCGTGGAGAAAGCCTTTACCGCGAATGCGCTGATGGCATCGGAAGTGATTGCACTCGCTGAAGAGAAGGGCGTATTCATGAGCGAGGCGATGTGGACACGATTCCTGCCCGCGGTGCAGATGGTGAAGGACTGGATTTTGGCAGGCAAGATTGGCCGCGTGGAAAGCGTGGAAGCCGATTTCTCGATGCCGCTTTCGCATATCGCGCGCCTGCACAAGCCCGAACTCGCGGGCGGTGCATTGCTCGACCTGGGCATTTACAGTCTGACTTTCGCGGACATTTTCCTAACTGATCCTGAAATTTGCAGGGAGATCCCCGCCGGAGTTTATCCCGCACTTGATGCGGGACGAGGGATGACATCGGGTGTGGAATGTGCGGGGATGACGTCGGATGAGGACTGCGTCGCGAATCATGTCGTGCAGACGAAAACGAAGTGCGTCAAGTTCCATACGGGCGTCGATGCGACGGACTGGATTGACCTCGTGTATGCAGGCGGGCAGGTCGCTCACCTCAAGACGTCGATGGTGGCCCCGCTCAAGAACGAGGGCGTCATCTACGGTTCGGAAGGGTTTATCCGCGTGCAGAACTTGAACGACATGGAAGAAATCCAGCTGTTCGATGTTGCAGGGAACCTTGTAGAATCCGTGAAGCCGCCCCGCATCGAGAACTGCTACGAATACGAAGTGCTGGGCTGCAAGGCGGCCCTCGAGAAGGACCTCAAGGAATGCCCCGAGATGCCGCACAGCAAGACCATGCAGATGATGACGCAGATGGATAACCTCCGTGCACAATGGGGAGTTTCTTACCCGTTCGAGCTCAGCCCGGGAGAAGTCTGGGACCGCAGCGGCGACAAGTCGTTCCTCGAGATTTTCGACATCGAGACCGGCGAATCCAGGCTGCTCAAGAAATTCGACTGCGTTATCGAGGCGCCGAACTGGAGTGCCGACGGAAAGTTCCTCACGTACAACAGCGAAGGACGCATCTACAGGTACGAAATCGAGTCAGGCAAGATTACCGAAGTGCCGAGCCACTTCGTGGACAACTGCAACAACGACCATGTGCTTTCTCCGGATGGCGAAGGCCTGTATGTGAGCCACCACACCAAGGAAGACGGCCTTTCGCGCCTCTACAAGATATTCTTTGACGGTCGTATGCCGGTACTCGTGACCCCGCTTGCCCCGAGCTACCTGCACGGTGTTACCGCCGACGGCAAGATGCTCGCGTACTGCGCCGAACGTAACGGTGAATATGACATCTACACGATTCCTGCTGCAGGCGGAAACGAGAAGCAGTTGACGACCGCCTTCGGGCTGAACGATGGCCCGGAATACGACTGCGACGGGGAATACATCTGGTTTAATTCGGTCCGTAGCGGCCGCATGCAGGCCTGGCGCATGAAGGCCGACGGTTCCGAACAAACGCAGATGACGTTCGATGCGCATTGGAATACTTGGTTCCCGCACATTTCGCCCGACCGCGAAAAGGTCGTGATGCTAGCCTACCACGAGCGCGACGTGCGCCCCGGCGAACACGTGCCCAACAAGAACGTGGAAATCCGGCTGATGACCGGCAACGACGAAACCGGATGGAGCAAACCCCGCACTATCCTCAAGCTGTTCGGCGGGCAGGGAACCATCAACGTGAACTCCTGGGCCCCCGACAGCAGGCGTTTCGCTTTCGTGAGATACGAGAAGAAATAAACGCCCTAGGCCTTCCAGTAATCTAGATTCTCGTTCTCGAGTCCCACGTTCTTAGCGGAGAACTGCGGGTTCGCGCGAACCTTGCGCTGACATTCGTAATCCTTAAGCGCGTTGATGGCGACCTTGCCCAGAATAACGCACGCGGGCAGGTTTATAAGCGTCATCCCGGCCATGGTGATGTCGGCCAAATCCCAGCAGGCGGCCATCGGGATTATCGCACCCACGAGCACCACCAGCGCACAAATCACATGGAATACCTTCATGAATTTTTCGCCCGGCTTTTTCTTGCCGTTCAAGAAGGCGAGGGCGTTGCGCACATAGTAGAGGTTCCCGAGCAGCGTCGTGAACGCGAATAGCGCCATCGCGACCGTGATGAATACGGGACCAGCGACACCGAACGTCGTGGATACCGCATCCTGCACGTACTTGGCTCCGGCATTGTCCGCATTGCCCGGGACACCCGAGGCAAGGCACATGAGCGCCGTGGCCGTACAGAGAATCACCGTATCGATATACACCGAGAGCATCTGCACGAGGCCCTGCTTCACGGGGTGCGAAACGTGCGCCGCGGCAGCGGCGTTCGGTGCGGAACCCACGCCGGCTTCGTTAGAATAGAGCCCGCGCTTGATACCGTAAACCAGGCACGAACCAGCGACTCCCCCGCCAATGGCCTCGAAGTCAAAGGCGTCTTCCAATATAGCGGCAATCACCGAGGGGATGGCGTCAAAGTGGTAAATCAGCACGCACAGCGCAAGCCCCACGTACGAGATGCCCATGATGGGCACCAGTACGCTCGTAGTCTTCACCACGCGCTGGCCACCGCCAAAGAGGCACCAGCCCACAAGTACCGCGAGAATCGTGCCCACCACCCACGGCGTTACCGAGGGATTGTAGAACGAATACGTCTCGAACGTGGACTGCAGGTTGTACGAACAAAGTAAGTTGAAACCGAACGCATAGGTGAGAATCAGGAAAACCGCAAATGCCGCCGCCAGCTTTTTGCTGTGGAGAGCAAGCTCGATGTAATACGCAGGGCCACCGTAACACGCCTTGGTTTCGCGGTCCTTGCGCTTGTACACCTGCGCGAGCGTACTCTCGATAAATGCCGAAGATGCACCCAGCACGGCAAAAACCCACATCCAGAAAGCGGCGCCCGCACCGCCCAAGCAAATGGCGGTAGACACGCCCACGATATTGCCCGTACCCACGCGCGACGCGGTAGATACGAATAGCGCCTGCATCGACGATACACCGCCATGCTCGTGCGGCTTTTCCATAACGGCCTTACACGCCTCCTTCAGCAGGCGAATCTGCACGAACCTAGTGCGAAAGCTGAAATAGAGCCCGGCAACACCTAGCAGGACCATCAGAATCGGGTAATAGAGCACGCTGTCGAGCGTGTCCAGAACGTTCATTACCATATATACCTCGTTACAGCGGGGTTATTACGCCTTGGGCGCTTCGCTCGCGGGTTGTGCATCCCGGGGGTGTTCGCCTTCGGGGTGGTTGAGTACAGTGCGGTGCTTGTACAGCTCTTCCGAAATGTGGCAGAACGCTTCCACGATGGTGGGATCAAAATGCTGTCCCGCGCCCTCGGTAATGATGGCCATCGCCTTCTCGTAGGAGAAGGGCTTCTTGTACACGCGTTCAGCCACCAGCGCATCGAATACGTCGGCCACCGCCATGATTCTGGCCGACAGCGGAATCGCCTCGCCCCTGATACCGGTAGGATAGCCCGTGCCGTTCCACTTCTCGTGGTGGAAGTGCGCCATCTCGATGGATTCCTTCAGGTAGTTGTCGTCCATCGTACCATGCTCGCTCGCGTTCGTCTCGATCTTCGTCAAAATCTTCATGCCCTCGGTGGTATGGCTCTTCATGACATCGAACTCCTCGTTCGTGAGCTTGCCCGGCTTGTTCAGAATCAAGTCGGACACGGCCACCTTTCCGATGTCGTGGAGAGGAGCGGAACGCTTGAGCTTCTCGATATAGGCATCCGTCAGTATTTCCTTGAACTTGCCTTCCCTCTGCAGCTCCTTCGCAATCGCTTCCACGTAGAACGCAGTCTTCTTGATATGGTCGCCGGTACTGATATCCCTCGCTTCCACCATCTCGGCAAAGTTCACGATGATTTCGTCTTGCAAGTTTCCGATTCGCTTGACTGCCTGTTCCAATTTGATAATGAAATCAACCGAGTCTTCGCATGTCTTGGTTAGCGCCTTGTACAAGTACTCGATTTCGTCCATCGTCTTCACATCGAGACCCCAGAGTTCATGCAGGCAGTCGACGCGACCCTGTTCCAAGCTGTACGCGAAGTGGATGGTCGCCGCGGCCATGTTGTTCACGGGATGAACGATGTTCCTGTTCACGAGTTCGAGCACGATGCTCATGATGATAATGGAGAGCCCGAAGAACATCGAAAGGAGCTTGATGAAGAACTTCGCCTGGTCATAGACGATTTCACCCATCGAGATATCTGCGGCAATGTAGGCGACAGTCTTGCCCGACGTATTCTTCAGGGGCTTGTACACAGTCAATAGCCATCCGTACTGGTCGTCACTGATGATCGGATCGATTTCGCCACCTGCCTTCAGTGTCGGCAATACCGGCATAAACGACGGGTCGAACGGGATAATTTCGCCGGGCTGGCTCGGAGCCTCGCCCTCTTCGCTCTCGAGGTCAAACACCACATGGCATCCATCGTCCAGAATCTTGTAAACGTACAAGTACGTCGTCTGCGGGAAGCTTTCCTTGATACTGCGTAGTTTGTGTTCCACCTCCAGGTAATCCCTGGAACTCTTGCCTTCCGCGATATACTCGTCTATCCTGTTGCCGTCAATCACCACCGAGCCAGCCTTGGTCACGCCGTTGGCGATATCCATGAACTTGCCTATGGATACCTGGCGGTATAGCAGGAACCCGGTAACGCTCGCAAGCGCCCCCAGCAGGATCTCCGCTATCACGACCATAATCACCACCTTGCGAAGCAGGGAAAGCTTGACAAGCTTTCTGCCGTGGTGCTTCAAGGTTTCGGACTGGTTCGGGTCATAGAGGAACACGAAATTGATGTGATGCTTGAGGCGTATGGGGATTTTCCGGTAAGCAAGCACCGCTATGATGACGACAAGAGTCTTGTCGATGATATCAATGACAAAGTCCGCCGAAAGCTGCGATAAAAACTTGGAAAAACCGAAGGTCTCGTAAATGGCTATCGAGAACGGAGCCGAGATCCCCTCGCCAAAGTCGTAACCATACAGGAAGTACGTGAGCACGGAACCGAGGACGCCACCCAGCAACGCGAACACCAGGATGGTAATGGCAATCTTCGGAATGGTACGGAAAAAACCCTTCTGCTGGAAAAGGGTCGCCGTCACGCCGATAAGTATGCTGATGATGCCGTAGTAGAGAGTCGTCAGGTCAGAAATGCCGTTGAACGCATTCGAGCAGAAACCAGCGATAACCGCCGGGAAGGTACCGCCGAGCATGGCCGCGAGGATCGTGCCGAGGCAATCGAAAAAAACGGGAACATGACAAGCAAGAACAATCTTGGAGGGAATTATGTTTATAAGGAATGCCGCGAAAATCAACCCTACGGCATACAGTATTTTCTCGCGTCTAGTCATTAGCGTTCTTTTCATACAGAACCTCTAGAAATCGACCTTTCATCCGATTCATTATATAATTTATTATGAATTTAGAAGAAAAACATAATCTTTTCAATTATATCCTAAAAAATTACATAACATCTGCCATTTTAAAGCGAAAAAAGGCCCCCAGCCGGAGCCAGGGGAGTCTTTTTGGAGCACAAGCTTTTCCACAAACCGCTTATTCTGCGAACAGGGCCGTAGAGAGGTAGCGGTCGCCGGTATCCGGAAGGAGAGCGACAATCGTCTTGCCCTTGTTTTCGGGACGCTTCGCGAGTTCCTTCGCGGCCCAGAGAGCGGCTCCCGAAGAGATACCCACGAGCACGCCTTCCTTCTTTCCGATTTCACGGCCGGCCTCGAACGCGTCCTCGTTCTCGACGGCGATGATTTCGTCGTAGACCTTGGTGTTCAGTGTATCGGGAACGAATCCCGCACCGATGCCCTGAATCTTGTGCGAGCCCGCGACACCCTTGCTGAGCACCGGAGAGCTAGCCGGTTCCACGGCCACGACCTTCACGTTCGGGTTCTTGCTCTTGAGGAATTCGCCCACGCCGGTCACGGTTCCACCCGTGCCAACACCCGCCACGAAGATGTCGACCTTGCCGTCGGTATCTTCCCAGATTTCAGGACCGGTGGTGGCCCTGTGTGCGGCCGGGTTGGCGGGGTTCACGAACTGGCCCGGGATGAAGCTGTTCGGGATTTCCTTGGCCAGTTCGTCGGCGCGGGCGATAGCGCCCTTCATGCCCTTTGCGCCTTCGGTCAGCACGAGTTCGGCACCGTAGGCCTTCATCAGCTGGCGACGTTCCACGCTCATGGTTTCGGGCATCACGATGATGATGCGGTAACCGCGGGCGGCGGCAACAGAAGCAAGGCCAATACCGGTATTACCCGAAGTCGGCTCGATGATGACGGAGCCGGCCTTGAGCTTGCCGCTCTTCTCGGCGTCGTCGAGCATCGCCTTCGCGATACGGTCCTTCACGGAACCTGCGGGGTTGAAGTACTCGAGCTTCGCGAGAATCTTGGCTTCGAGATTGTTGGAAGCTTCCACATGGGTGAGTTCGAGGAGGGGGGTATGACCGACAAGCTGGTCGGCAGAGGTATAGATTTTAGACATGGTTGAAGTCCTTATTTTAAATGTTAAATGTTGTTCAGTGCCTGGTCGAGGTCGTTGATGATGTCCTCGTAGTGTTCCGTACCGATGGAGAGGCGGATCGTGGCGGGGCTGATGCCTGCTGCGGCGAGTTCTTCCGGAGTGAGTTCGGAGTGGGTCGTCGTGTAGGGGTGCACCACCAGGCTCTTCACGTCGGCGACGTTAGCGAGCAGGCTGAAAATCTTGAGGCTGTCAATGAACTTGAAGGCTTCTTCCTGGCCGCCCTTCACGTCGAACGTGAAGATGGAACCGCCGCCGTTCGGGAAGTAGCGTTCGTAGAGCTTGTGGTCCGGATGGTCCTTGAAGCTCGGGTGGTTGACCTTCGCGACCTTCGGGTGCTTCGAGAGGAATTCAAGAACCTTCTTGGTATTTTCCACGTGGCGGTCGAGGCGGAGAGAAAGCGTTTCCGTGCCCTGGAGCAGGAGGAAGGCGTTGAACGGGGAAATCGCGGCACCTTCGTCACGGAGGAGGATGGCACGGATGTAGACGATGTAGGCAGCGGCGCCTGCAGCGGCCGTGAAGGGCACACCGTAGCTCGGGTTCGTCTCGGTGAACTGCGGGAACTTGCCACTTGCAGCCCAGTCGAACTTGCCACCATCCACGATGATGCCGCCGAGCGTCGTGCCGTGACCGCCGATGAACTTCGTGGCGGAATGGATCACGATGTCGGCGCCGTGTTCCAGCGGGCGGATCAGGTACGGAGTACCGAAAGTATTGTCGATGAGCACCGGAATCTTGTGCTTGTGCGCGATTTCAGAAATCGCCTCGATATCCGGGATATCGGAATGCGGGTTGCCGAGCGTCTCGATGAGCACGAGCTTCGTATTTTCCTTGATGGAGCTCTCGACTTCCTTCAGGTCGCGGGTGTTCACGAAGGTCGTCTCGATGCCGAACGGGCGGAGCGTATGTTCCAAGAGGTTGTAGGTACCGCCGTAGATGGTGCGCTGGGCAACCACGTGGTCACCCTGGCGGGCGAGAGCCGTAATGGCGTAGGTAAGGGCTGCTGCACCGGATGCGACGGCGAGGCCAGCGATACCGCCTTCGAGGGCGGCAATGCGCTTTTCAAAGACATCCTGAGTGGTGTTAGTGAGACGGCCATAAATGTTGCCGGCATCCTTCAGGTGGAAACGGTCAGAAGCATGCTGAGCGTTGTGGAACACGTAAGAGGTGGTCTGGTAAATAGGAACCGCGCGGGAATCGGTTGCGGGGTCCGCCTGTTCCTGGCCAACGTGGAGCTGAAGAGTCTCGAAGTGAAGTTTGTTCTGTGTAGTCATTATTGAAGTCCTTTTTTAAAATGGTTTGGGGTTGCTTTCGCACCCGACGAACTGTAAATTAGAACCTTTTTCCCACCATTTCAATAGGGAAATAGTCCAGTATCAAAGAATTTCGCTTACATTTTTCTTACTAATAGTTTTTACCTATAACTAGTATGTAGGGAAAAGCTATAAAAAGCCCCGCAGGCGGGCGCTTGCGGGACTTATAGTATATATGGAACTTTTTAGGCTTCGGCGCGGAGCTTCTTCGCGGCAGCCACGAGGTTCTTGAGGCTTGCCGTCGTTTCGGTTTCGCCGCGGGTCTTGAGGCCGCAATCCGGGTTCACCCACACGTTCTGCTGCGGAACCTTCGCGATAATCTTGTGGAGAGCTTCGACGATTTCCTGTTCCGAGGGAACACGCGGGGAGTGGATGTCGTACACGCCCGGGCCCACCTGTGTTTCGAACTTGGCCTCGTTCAGAGCATCAAGCAACTTGAGGTCGGAACGGCTTGCTTCGAAAGTGATCACGTCGGCGTCCATGTTGTCGATGTCGCGCACGATGTCGTTGAATTCGCTATAGCACATGTGCGTGTGGATTTGCGTCTCAGGCTTGACCTTCGCATGCACTAGGCGGAATGCGGGAATGGCCCAGTCGAGGTATTCCTTGTGCCAGTCGCTTTTACGGAGCGGCAACTTTTCGCGGAGAGCGGCTTCGTCAATCTGGATAATGCGAATGCCGTTCTTTTCGAGGTCAAGAACTTCATCGCGGATGGCAAAGCCGATTTCCTGCGCCTGCACCTTCAGCGAAACGTCTTCACGCGGGAACGACCAGTTGAGAATCGTCACCGGACCCGTAAGCATGCCCTTCACCGGTTTGTTGGTGCAGCTCTGTGCGTATACAGACCATTCCACAGTAATCGGAGCGCTGCGGTAAACGTCGCCCCAGACTACAGGCGGCTTCACGCAACGGGTACCGTAGCTCTGCACCCAAGCGTTCTGCGTGAACACGAAGCCGTCAATCTTGGAACCGAAATATTCCACCATGTCGTTGCGTTCAAATTCACCATGCACAATCACGTCGAGGCCGATTTCTTCTTGCAGCTTGATGCATTCGGCAATCTTCTTCTTGTTGAATTCCACGTACTGTTCCTTGGAGATTTCACCCTTGCGGAATGCGGCGCGGTTTGCGCGGACTTCAGCAGTCTGCGGGAAGGAGCCGATTGTGGTCGTCGGGAATGCGGGCAGCTTGAATTCAGCCTTCTGTACTTCGCGACGTTCGAGGCGGCTAGGCTTGCGTTCAAAATCAGCAGCGCTGAGGGCCGCAAGTTCGGCCTGCACCTTGGCGTTTGCCTGCACACGCGGAGTTGCAAACAAGGCCTTGTTCTGTGCGAGTGCGGCAGCGTCACCGCTTGCAAGTTCTGCGAGTTCCACAAGCTTTTCTTCGGCGAAGGCGAAGTGCTTGAGGATATCGGCCGAGAGTTTCTGTTCGGCAGCGACCGTGTACGGCACATGCAACAGCGAGCAAGAAGTTCCGACCACCACGTTTTCGGTACCGACAGCCTTTTCGATGTCGGCGAGCAAGGCGTTCTTCTGTGCGTAATCGGCACGCCAGATGTTCTTGCCGTTCACGACACCGGCAAGCAGGAGTGTGTTCTTCGGGAAACCGGACTTGACAAGTTCCAGCGACTTGAGGCCTTCCACAAAATCAAGACCGATGGCATCGAAACCGAGGGCA
>CAMJQW010000018.1 GCA_946408125.1 uncultured Fibrobacter sp. | reverse complement strand
TGATGCCCTGCTTCATGTTGGCGCGGGCGCGGGCCTTCTGTTCTTCCATGCACTTGTTGTAGCCTTCTTCGTCAATCGTGAGGCCCTTTTCTTCGGCGAGAATACCGGTGAGGTCCGGCGGGAATCCGTAAGTATCGTAAAGGAGGAACACCTTATCGCCCGGAATTTTGTCACCCTTCTTGAGGTCGGCGGAGATGGCGGCGAAGCGTTCAAGGCCGGCGTCAAGCGTACGGATAAAGCTTTCTTCTTCGCTCTTGATCACGGAGGCCACGAATTCCTTGCGTTCGCGGATTTCCGGGAAGGCATCGCCCATGGTGTCGGCGAGAACCTGAACGAGCTGGCAAATGAACGGTTTCTTCTGACCGAGCAGGCGGGCAAAGCGGCTAGCGCGGCGGAGAATGCGGCGGAGCACGTAGCCACGGCCTTCGTTAGAGGGAAGAGCGCCGTCGGCAATAGCGAACGAAATAGCGCGGATGTGGTCGGCAATCACGCGGTGCGGGGTGCCGGCTTCGCCATCGTTGTACGGAACGCCGGAGAGTTCAGCGATCTTAGCGATGATCGGGGTGAACACGTCGGTGTCGTAGTTGCTGGTCTTGCCCTGAAGAATAGCGCAGATACGTTCGAAACCCATGCCGGTATCGACGTTCTTGGCCTTCAGCGGAATCAAGGAGCCGTCGCTCACGCGTTCGTACTGCATGAACACGTTATTCCAAATTTCAATGTAGCGGTCGTTTTCGCCGTTCACGCCCTTGATCGGGTCCTTGAACGTTTCGGCCTGCGTAGCGAGGTCGCCGCGGTCGTAGTGGATTTCGGAGCAGGGGCCGCACGGACCGGTGTCGCCCATTTCCCAGAAGTTGGAGTGAGCATCAAAACGCATGATGCGGTCATCCGGAAGACCGGACACGTCCTTCCAAATCTGCCAGGCTTCGTCGTCATCCTGGTACACGGTTGCAAACAGACGTTCCTTCGGGAGCTTCCACACTTCGGTCAGGAGTTCCCAAGCCCAGGCGATAGCTTCTTTCTTGTAGTAGTCGCCAAAGCTCCAATTGCCGAGCATTTCGAAGAAGGTGTGGTGGTAGTTGTCGCGACCCACCACGTCGAGGTCGTTGTGCTTACCGGACACGCGAAGGCACTTCTGGCTGTTGCATGCGCGCTTCCAACCCTTCGGATTGTCGCCCAGGAAGATGGCCTTGAACTGGTTCATGCCCGCGTTCGTGAACATGAGCGTCGGGTCGTCATGCGGAACCACCGGCGAAGAACGCACAAAGAGGTGGCCCTTGGATTCAAAGAACTTGATGAAAGATTCGCGCACCTGCGCGGAAGTCATTTTTTCAGCCATAGCTTTACCTTTTGATTTTTACGGCACAAAGATAGCAAATAGCGGCAGAAATTTCTAACTTTGGGCGCCGATGAGCCAATTCTACTCCCAGCGACTGAACTCCTTCGGCACGGCAAGCATCCCGAAACTGGTATTGCAGTTCTCGGTCCCCTCCATCATCAGCATGCTCGTGAACGCGCTCTACAATATCGTGGACCGCTTTTTCGTGGGGCAGGGGGTAGGCAGTCTCGGAATTGCGGGAATTACGCTCTGCTTCCCGATTTGCCTGTTCATCATGGCGATGTCGATGATGATCGGCGTGGGCGGCAATACGCTCTTCGCCATCCGTCTCGGACAGAAGAAGTATATCCAGGCGAGCATCATCCTGAACAACTCGTTCTCGCTGCTCATTTTGATGGCGGTTTTTACCTTCACGATGGGCGAGATTTTCATGGAGCCTCTGCTCCGGCTGTTCGGTGCGAGCGACCAGACTTTGCCTGTCGCGAGCAGCTACATGCGCATCTTGCTGTGCGGAGCGGCGTTCCAGACGATTGCGCCCGGCATGAACCACTTTATCCGTTCGATGGGTCACCCGAAAACGGCCATGTTCCGCGAGATTATCGGCGCCGTCACGAATATCGTGCTCGACTGGCTGTTCATCATGAAGTTCCACTGGGGAATCGAAGGTGCCGCTTGGGCGACCGTCTGCTCGCAGCTTGTTTCCGCATCGCTCATCACGCAGTTCTTCGTAAAGAAGGGAACGCCCATCCGCATACGCTGGCGCCATATGAAGTTGCGCTTCGCCTATGTGCGTAAGATTGTCATCCTCGGTATCCCGCCTTCACTCATGCAGGTGTGCAACAGCCTGATGAACGCCATTCTCGCCTGGAGCCTCACTACCTACGGAAACGTGAGCCTCGCTGCGACGGAATCCTTGTCGGGCGGCGACATGGCGATATCGGCATTCGGCATCGTGAACAGCATCGCCTCGTTCATACTGCTCCCGCTCCTCGGCTTTGTGCATGGCACGCAGCCGATTATCGGTTACAATTACGGTGCGCGCCTCAACGGTCGCGTCAAGGCTACGCTCAAGTTCACGTTCATCTACGCGCTCGGCTTCATGGTTGTCGCCTGGGGCCTCATGATGTGGCAGGCTGAAGCGCTCGTGGCGCCGTTTGCGCCCAACGACATGGAGTTGCAGAAGGTCGCCGCCTGGGCCATGAGGATCTTCGGCGCGGCGTTCTTCATGATTCCTTTCGGGATGATTTCGGGAAGCTTTTTCCAGGGGACGGGAAAGGCTTTCCGCTCGATGTTCCTGAACGCCTGCCGTCAGGTGATCCTCCTGATTCCCTTCCTGCTCGTGCTGCCGCATTTCTTTGAACTGCAGGGCGTGTTTATGGCGCAGCCCATCGCCGATGCGGGTGCGGCCATCATCGGTACGGTGATGCTTTTGCACGAACTCAAAAAGCTGCCCAAAGCCTAACTTGTTGCCTGTAAATCAATTAGCTTTCACACCCTAAAAACAGGGGTATTTTGGGGCTTTGGGGTAGCTTAGAAATAAATCATTCCGACCCCTTCAGTCCGGTGTCCTTATTGCTATATTGATGCAAGAAATAAAGCACAAAGAAGGAAAGTAAGAACATGACTGATGCATGGAAAGGTTTTGAAGGCGGACTCTGGCAAAGTGAAATCAACGTCCGCGACTTTATTCAACGTAACTACACCGCCTACGACGGAGACAAGTCCTTCCTCGCAGGCCCGACGGACGCGACACAGAAACTGTGGGACGAACTGCAGAGCCTGCAGGCCGAAGAACGCAGGCACGGCGGCGTCCTCGACATGGACACCGACATCGTCTCGACCATCACGA
This sequence comes from uncultured Fibrobacter sp., assembly GCA_946408125.1. Taxonomy (GTDB): domain Bacteria; phylum Fibrobacterota; class Fibrobacteria; order Fibrobacterales; family Fibrobacteraceae; genus Fibrobacter. The sequence goes on along the minus strand of CAMJQW010000018.1, from coordinate 39,086 downwards.
GCCACAAGCCGGGCTACATCAACGAGAACCTCAAGGACCTGGAAAAGGTCGTAGGCTTGCAGACCGACAAGCCGCTCAAGCGCGCGTTCATGCCGTTCGGCGGTATCAAGATGGCCGAAGAAGCTTGTATGCAATACGGCTACAAGCCGAATGCCGAGCTGCACAAGATTTTTACCGAATACCACAAGACGCACAACCAGGGCGTGTTCGACGCGTATACTCCTGAAATCCGTGCCGTCCGCAAGGCTCACTTGCTCACCGGTCTTCCGGACACTTACGGCCGTGGCCGTATCGTTGGCGACTACCGCCGCGTGGCCCTTTACGGTATCGACTACATCATCAAGCAGAAGCAGAACGACTTTGCCCACATTGGCGACGGCACCATGACCGACGACGTCATCCGCCTGCGCGAAGAAGTGGCTGAACAGATCCGCTCCCTGCAGCAGATGAAGGTGATGGCCGCAAGTTACGGATTCGATATTTCCGAACCCGCGACGAACGCACGCGAAGCGTTCCAGTGGCTCTACTTCGGCTACCTCGCCGCCATCAAGACGCAGAACGGTGCCGCCATGAGCGTGGGCCGTATCTCCACCTTCCTCGACATCTATATTGAACGCGACCTTAAGAACGGCACGCTCACCGAAAGCGAAGCGCAGGAACTCGTGGACCATATGGTCATGAAGTTCCGCATGGTCAAGTTCGCCCGTATCGAAAGTTACAACCAGCTCTTCAGCGGCGACCCGGTGTGGGCGACTCTCGAAGTGGCCGGCATGGGCCAGGACGGACGTTCCATGGTCACCAAGAACGACTTCCGCTTCTTGCATACGCTCGAGAACATGGGTCCGTCTCCGGAGCCGAACCTCACGGTGCTCTACACCAAGCGCCTGCCCGAGAACTTCAAGGAATATGCCGCCTTCATCTCGGTGAAGACGAGCTCCATCCAGTACGAGAACGACGACGTGATGCGTCCCATCTGGGGTGACGATTACAGCATTTGCTGCTGCGTGTCCGCTACGCAGACCGGTAAGGAAATGCAGTTCTTCGGCGCCCGTGCGAACCTCGCGAAGGCGCTCCTCTACGCCATCAACGGCGGTAAGGACGAGAAGGGCGGCCTGGTGCCCGGCATGCAGATCGGTCCGGAACTCGCGCCGATTACGAGCGAATTCCTCGACTACGACGAAGTGATGCACAAGTACGACATCATGCTGGAATGGCTCGCGGGCATCTACGTGAATACGCTGAACCTGATCCACTACATGCACGACAAGTATTACTACGAAGCCGCGGAACTTGCGCTCATCGATACCGATGTGCGCCGCACGTTCGCAACGGGTATCGCAGGCTTCAGCCACGTGGTCGACAGCCTCTCCGCCATCAAGTACGCGAAGGTGAAGGTTGTTCGCGGTGACGACGGTCTCGCGAAGGACTTCGTGGTGAAGGGAGACTTCCCGAAGTACGGTAACGATGACGACCGCGCCGACGAAATCGCCGTGTGGCTCTTGAAGGAATTCATCGCGAAGGTCAAGAAGCACCATACTTACCGCAATGCGGAACCGACGACTTCTATCCTTACGATTACGAGTAACGTCGTGTACGGCAAGGCCACCGGCGCACTGCCCGACGGCCGCCCGGCAAACGCCCCGTTCGCTCCCGGTGCAAACCCGAGTTACGGCGCCGAAAAGAACGGCCTGCTCGCCTCGCTCAACTCTGTAGCGAAGCTCCCGTACGAATACGCGCTCGATGGCATCAGCAACACGCAGACGATCAGCCCGAATGCTCTCGGCCACAGCGATGACGAACGCGCACAGAAACTCGTGACCGTGATGGACGGCTACTTCGCCCAGGGCGCTCACCACCTGAACGTGAACGTGTTCGGCGTGGAAAAGCTGCTCGACGCGCAGGCCCACCCCGAAAAACCCGAATACGCGAACTTTACCATCCGCGTTTCCGGCTACGCCGTCAAGTTCCTCTCGCTCACGAAGGAACAGCAGGACGACGTCATCAGCAGAACCTGCCACGGCGTGCTGTAATAGCTGTATAGACGCATTTAGGAGTCCGCGACCTGATGGCCGCGGGCTTTTTTTATCTGCTTTTTTTTTGTTTGTGTTGTGAAAAATGTACAATTTTTAAAACTAATCTTTAAAAATGCTTATTTTTTAATAAAAAACAAGTTTTGTGTTGTAAAACTATTGACTTTTTTAAAAATAGGTGATATATTTGTTTTTGAGAGCGGAAGGGGCGCCTAAAGTCTGCTGCCGTTCTCTAGGAGGAACAAATGAAAGAAATACTAGAATATACGAGCTATCGCCAGTATATTGCGGACTATTACGCCGATAGGAAGGCGAAATCCGCATTCACCTGGCAGGAGTTCGCGGACGAGGCCGGTTTTTCCTCGCGAGTCTACCTTAAATACGTGAGCGAAGGGCGCTTCAACCTGAGCGAGGCGGCGACGGCCCGCGTGGCTGCTGCCATGCGCCTTGCCGATTACGAACGGGACTATTTCGCCGAGATGGTCAAGTTCAACCATGCGAAAAAGGACACCGAAAAGAAGGACGCCTTCAACAGGATGCTTGAAATTGCCGATGCGCACAAGGCCAAAATCCTGGAAGGCGACTCTTTCCGCTTTTTTGGAAACTGGAAGAATCCGGTTATCCGTGAACTGGCGCCTGCGATGCCCGGGGCAAAGCCGCTTGCGCTTGCGCACGCCTGCCGCCCCGAAATTACCGCTGCCGAAGTCACCGAAACGCTGAACTTCCTGGTCAAGGCGGGGCTGCTCAAGAAAGACAAGAAGGGAAATTACGTACAGACGGAAAAATCCGTCACGACGGGCCCCATGGAGATGACTCCCGTGGCTGTTCGCGCCTTGCACCGCCAGATGGGCGAATTCGCGCTCGAGGCCATCGAGGGCGTTCCGCAGGACAAACGCCATTTTTCGGGCATTACGCTTGGCATTACGAGTGAAGGCTACGAGGAAATTGTGCAAGAAATCGCCGATTGCCGTAAGCGTATTGTCGCGATTGCACGCAAGAACGCTGCGACAGACGAGGTCTATCGCCTGAACATGCAGTTGTTCCCGATGACGAACAAGAATGTTAATAAAAACAGTTAGGAGGATATCATGAACTACTTAAAGATTGACAGACAGGTTGTCTGCAAAATGGCGATGCTGCTCGCCTTTATGTTCGCAGCATGTTCCGAAGACGGCAAGTCCATAGCCGATGGCGGGACTGCAGAAGAGACGGGAATCTATGCGTTGAAAAATATTACCGTGGCAGGGAAGGTTGGCGACTTGGTTCCCATGACTTTTGTGGCCATGAAAGATAACGGTGATACTTTACAAAAATCCAATCTGGTTTTGGATTCCCTGGACGAGGCGATTGTGACAATATATGAACTTGATTCCACAACGCTTGATACGACAGGACGGTTCTTTACCGACACGGTTCGTGGCGCCAGCGGAGATTTTTCGTTTGACAGTATCTCGCTCAAGAGCCCGTATGTGTTGGTGGAAGTGCTAGATTCGTGCTATACCCCGAATTGTATCGAGAAAAGCGAACCGAATATCGCTGCTACGATACTTGAGGATCTTGATTCGACGGGAACGGGAAAATTAAACAAGTTCCCGCGGTTGCTAAAAGCGATTGTGGATATTCAACAGTCTGGGAATATTAGTGTAAATATGTTGACCGACATGAAGGTTCAGCGGTTGCGCGAACTTGTCGCCGCGGGGACTTCCTTTGCTGCGGCGAACAAGCAGGCGGAAAGCGAAATCCTTGAGGAATACGGTGTGTATGAAGATCTGGGAAGCTTTGAAAGCCTTAAAAATGGCACCGAGTCGGAATTGGCCTTTGTAAGGCTGTTGATTCTGAGCGGTGAAAGCGAAGGTTGGCGAATGGGTGACGAGTATGAATGGTATAGGCTGGCATCGTCAAAAGCATTTGCTGCTTTGGGAGAAAAGGTAAAAGAGAAATACCAGAATGTAGTCAAGCTGTTCGAATATAAGGTGGGATATTTGGCGCATTCCTATGGCCTTGGAAAGTGCACTGAACAGCGAGAAGATGAAGTGGTCCTTAAAGAGGGTATTTCGTTTGTCTGCCGTTCCGGCAAATGGGATATGGGTTACAAAAAGATAAGCTATACGAGGGGATCCTTGACAGATGCCCGAGACGGGAAAACCTACAATACGGTAACATATAATATCAATGGAAAACAGCAAACCTGGATGTCCGAGAACTTGAACTTCGCCGACACGACGTCGGCCTCGATCGACAGCGCGTTGAAGGCTCATTTGCTGAAGAATACGAGCACCTATGGTAACGACGTTTCCGGGGATGTCAATGGAAGGTATTATGTGTGGTTTGCTGGTGCAAATATCGGAAAAAATGAAGTGGACGTGTATAGAATAGAACCTCAAGGCGACACGACGATTTTGGACAAACGGTGTGGAGGGCCTGAAATCAATTGTATAGATGCTGCTGATAATTCGATATGTCAGGAATGGGAGGAAAATGTCACAACGTATTGTGCACCCTTGATTGGGGACGTGTCTTGGGATGGATGGGACTGGAATCACGAGAAATTCATTCCGCAGTCAAAGCCGCTCCAGGGAGTATGCCCCGATGGCTGGAGGATACCCAATATAGACGATTGGATTTCGTTGGTCGAATATGTCGCAAATGAATACAACATCGAAATCTCGGATGTGGGAACCATGCTTGTGGATGATGTTGCGACTGGATTCGGTTTGAAACCCGTGCTTCGCATACGGGGAGACGAAAATCACTTGAGAATAGGTGGCTCTGGCTATGGTTATCAGTTCATGTCCATTCCCGATTTCCAATCTGACGAGAAAAAGTCTTCGTATGGAGTGCATTTCTCCCGCATTACGAATAGAGCAGATATGCCGAAAATCGCGCTTGGCTATGACCTGAATGTCATTGACTTCGCCATTCTCTATAACCTTCAGCAATTAAATGGTACGTTCCTTGTCCGCTGTGTCAAGAACTAGACAGCGAGGGCTTGGGTAGGAGGAACTCGGCCGAATGGTCGAGAAAAGGGCCGCGGCAAAATGCCGCGGCCCCAATGTTTAAGTCCTGGAATCTACTTTATCGCGATGCGCTTGGTCAGGCTTGCTGAGCCTTCGCGCACACGCACCACGTACAATCCTTCGGAAACGTTCTTCAATTCGATTGAACCCGTTTCGCACTTGGCGCTGAATACCGGGCGACCCTGCATGTCGAACACGTCGACCATGGCGGACAGCGTACCCGCGATAAGCAGTGTATGGCCTGAAACCTGCATGGACAGGCTTGCCGGAGCCATAGACGCCTTGATGGTTATAGTACTCGACGAAGATGACACATCCGTTGACGAAGAACTTTCGGGAGTGTTGCTCGAGTACGGCGAAACCACTTCGGACGGAGCGTGCGCCTTGAGGCTTACGATAAGGCTGTCATAAGCGGGCTTCGGCTTGTATTGGTTGTCGTAGATGAGCCCCTGGGTCTTGCCCTGGCTACCGTCGAGCCAGCTGTGCGCATCGGTCACGCCCCAGATCATGAATTCACCCATGTTCGGTTCTTCGAGGAATACGTCCATGAACTGGCGGTAGAGATGGCCCTGTTTCTGGTAGTCCTTTGCGCTCAGGCTGTTTGCGGAACCCTTCGGGAATCCGATGTCGAGCTCGGTGATGTTCAGCGTGATTCCCAGTTCGGCGAGTGCCTTGGCGAAGTCGCGGACGTTTTTCGGTGTGGTTTCGTGCGAGATTTCGATATGGGTCTGCGTGCCTACGCAGGTGATGGGAATCCCGTTCTTTTTCCAACGCTTCACCTGTTCCAAAACGAATCCTGCCTTGCTACCGGAACCTAAACCCCATTCGATGGCGTAGTCGTTGTAGCAGAGTTCTGCGTCGGGGTCGGCGGCGTGCGCCCACACGAAGGCGGAATCGAGGAAGTCTGCGCCGAGAGTCTCGAACCATACGGATCCGCTGGAACGCCAGCCGTGGTTGTTGTTGTCGTTGACGGCCTCGTTCACCACGTCCCATTCGGCGACTTGGCCTTTCCAGTGGCCGACCACGTTCTCGATGTGGTTCTTGAGCACCTTGAACAGTTTGTCTTTTTGTCCTTTGTAGTTGTTTACCCAGTTAGGAACCTGGCTGTGCCAGGCGAGGGCGTGTCCGCGGACGCGCATGCCGTTCTGTTGCGCGTACTTGACCATCTTGTCGCCGTTGCCGTAGCTGAACTTGCCTTCGCTAGGCTCCGTGGCATCGAACTTCATCTCGTTCTCGGCAACGACTGCGTTAAATTGTGCTTTGTGGATTTGCTCGAACTGCGATTCGATTCTGCCTCCGAACCATTCGCTGTTCAGGATAGCTCCGATGTAGCGGCCACGTTCTTCGGCCAGGGATCGAAGGGTTTCGTCGGCGGCGAAGGCGTTCGTGACGCCTGTGCCAAGAAGGGCGACACCAACCATGGCGCCCATAAGATAAGACTTTGTTCTCATCTTCACTCCTTTATGTTTGTTGAACAGAAAAATAAACACAAAAGACGACGATGGAGTTGGTGCGGAAATAAATGTGTTGTAACGCTTTAAATGCCGTTTTTGAATGAAAAACGATGATTTTGTACTAAAAAAGGCCGCGGTATTTGCCGCGGTCTCGTTATTTATGAGTTTATCTAGAGGGAAATCGCCTACTTTATCGCGATTCGCTTGGTCAGGCTTGCCGATCCGCTGCGGACACGGACTACGTACAGGCCTTCGGAAACATCCTTCAGGTCGACGGAGCCCTTCACGTTCTTGGCGCTGAATACCGGGCGTCCCTGCATGTCGAATACGTCAACCCTGGCGGAGACGGCTCCCTTGACGGAAAGCGTATGGCCGTTGAGTTGCATGGAGAGGCCGGCCGGGCCGACAATCTTCGCAATCGAGATGGTGGTGTCCTGTCCAACCGTGTCGGTGGCGGCCGTATCCTTCTTGGTGGTGTCGGTGACGGTCGTGTCGGAGACTGTCGTGTCCTGCTTGGAAGTGTCCTGCGGCGGCTCGAAGTTTTGGAGCCTTACCATGATACTGTCGAACGCCGGCTTCGGTTTCAGGTTGTCATCGTATATAAGGCCCTTCTGCCTGTTGAGCCCGCCAAGCCAGCTCCATTTATCGGATACGCCCCAGATCAGGTAGGTATCCGCATTCGGTTCTTCGAGGATGATATCCAGGTACTGGCGGAAGGTCTGTCCCTGGCGTTCGAGATCGCTCTTGCTCACGTTGATGCCGCTCTTGAATCCGATATCGAGCTCGGTGATTTTCAGCTTGATGTTGAGCTTTGCAAGTTCCCTGGCAAGCGAACGGAGGCTGTCCGGCGAACCGATAAAGTGCTTGTCGGTGGTGGTGTCTTCTACGTGGGTCTGTGAACCCACGCAATGGATAGGAATGCCGTTTGCGACCCAGCGCTTCACCTGTTCCAGCAAGAACCCTGCCTTGGCTTTCGGGTTGACACCCTGCTCGAGGTTATAGTCGTTGTAGCAGAGTTCCGCGTTGGGGTCTGCGGCGTGGGCCCACACGAAGGCGGAGTCGATAAATTCAGGGCCGATACCCTGATACCAAACGGAGAAGCCGCGCCACTGGGGTTCGTTGTTGCTGATAGCTTCGTTTACCACATCCCATTCGTCCACCTGGCCTTTCCAGTGCCCGACCACATTGTCGATGTGGTTCTTGAGAACAGAGAGCAGTTTTTTCTTGTCGTTCTTGTAGTTGTTTACCCAGTTCGGGACCTGGCTATGCCAAGCCAAAGCGTGGCCACGGACGCGCATGCCGTTCTGCTTTGCGTACCTGACCATCTTGTCGCCGTTGTTGTAGTTGAACCTGTTTTCGCTAGGTTCGGTCGCGTCGAACTTCATCTCGTTTTCGGCAACGACGATGTTGAACTGCGTCTTGTGAACTTGTTCGTACTGCGAGGGAAGGCCGCCGCCAAACCATTGCGAGTTCAGAATGGCGCCGATGTAGATGCCATTTTTCTCTGCATACGATCTGAGGGTTTCATCTGCGGCGAAGGCATCCGTGATACCAGCGCCCAAGAGGGCCGCGCTAAACACGACCCCCGCGAGGGTTTGTTTTCTCATTGTTCACTCCTTTTATTTTATATACACCCTTTGCGAGTAAAATAATCAGGAAAAGGAGGAAAAGCCCCTTTTGGGCCCAACATTGCGTTGACAGATTGACAAGACCCCTTGAAATTTTTGAAATTAGGGCAGGTTTTCACCTTCGTGGAGGTCTAGGCCGGGAATTTTTGCTTCAAGCGCTTTGGCTTCGTCCCGGACTTTTTGTAAAAAATCGTTTGCGTTGGCGGGGCTGACGATGCGGTGTTTGGCCATCTTCATGAATTTCTCGACGGCGGCGATGTCCCTGCGCGTGCGTTCGTCGCAGAACGTTTCGGCCATGCGTTCGAAGATGTAACCCTCCGCTATTTTGGACAAATGAATCATGTCGTCGGCATAAAAACGGTAGTCGCGCAGCTCGTCCATCACGATTTCGTAGCTCGGGAAGTACCCGATTGCCTGCCCGCTTAACCCGTCGAGCGCCTTGATGGCCCCGTGTATGGCGAGCTGGAGCGTCGACTTGGAAAGGCTGTTTTCGTGGGCGCCGTCGGCCATGTGCCGAAGCGGTGAAACCGTGAATACGATGCGTGTGTCGGCGCAAATCATGCGCAGGTCCTGCACGATGTTTTCGATTGCCTGTGTCGTCTCTTCTACGGTGATCATCCGGCGGTCAAAAAGCGAGGGGTCTTGCCTGTGGCAGTTCGCGACGGCATCGTTCGACGATTTCAGGAAGTACACGAATGCGGTGCCGAGCGTGATGAATACGGTGTCGGCCTTCTGCAGGAATTCCCGTGTGCGCGTTGCGGCGGCGTTCAGGTTCGCGATGCATTCTTCGCGGGTGCTTGCGGAAAGTGAACCGTGTGCATCCCAGCAGTGCCAGGGGGAGGGCGCGTCCGTTGTTACGCTGGACCCTTGGAAAACGTCTTCGTTCCCGAAGAGTTTCCCTTCGACAATCCGGTGGATTTGACGCGCCATGGAAACGGGATTGTACACGGTCCCGAACGGGTTCGCGAGTACGTGGAATTTACGCGCGGAGAACTGCGCCGAGATGTTGTCTGCAAAACACGAGCCGAAGAACGCGAGGTTCTTGGTGTAGTCGATCTTGAATGACGCTTTGGGCGCTGTCACCTTGGTGAAAAATTCCATGCCTTAAATATAGGTAAAGATAGACGCAGTGAATAAAATCACCTTTTGTGCTGCAAAATATGTTGAGTTATGCCTTCGGGGGCATAAATATTGTATCTTTATGGAACATGTTCCGCTCGTGAACGAAGGATTTGATTATGAAACCTGGGAAGACCGAACTCCGCTTGAATGCGGAAATCGAAAAACGCGGTGCGCTTTTTGCGGTGCTGCTTGACCCCGATACATCGGACGAGGCCGCTTTCGTGAAGGCGGGTTCGATGGCCGCCGAGAACGGTGCCGACCTCTTGCTCGTGGGCGGTTCGTACCTCGGGAACTTCACGCTCCCCAAGCAGGTGGCTGCCCTCAAGGCGGCGGTGGACCTGCCTGTGGTTCTTTTCCCGGGTGGAGCCTCGCAGGTCGTTCCCGGTTTCGACGCGATGCTCTTCATGACCCTCGTGAGCGGTCGCAACCCGAACTACCTGATTGACGAACAGGTGCGCGGTGGTGCGCTCGTGCGTGCGCTCAACATGGAAGCCATCCCGACGGCCTACCAGCTCATCAACAGCGGCAAGCGTACGACGGTGGAATACATCAGCGGAACCATGCCCGTGCCCGCGAACAAGCCGAAGCTCAGCATGGTGAACTCCATCGCGGCAGAACTCATGGGCATGCGCTACGTGTACCTGGAAGCAGGCAGCGGCGCCGAAGAGCCCGTACCCGTTGAGCATATCGCTTACACCCGCAAGGCGACCGAGATGACGATTATTACCGGCGGTGGAATCAAGGACCCGCAGACGGCCGCCATCCGCGTGGCTGCAGGCGCGAACATCATCGTGACCGGAACGCTGTGGGAGAAGGTCGAAGACCCTGCCCTCTTGAAAGAATTCGCTGCTGCGATCCACGTGAAAGGCTGAAAAGCTTCGTAATACAATTTTGCCCCCGACCAACCGATCGGGGGCTTTTTTCGTGAATGGATTTTATTCCGCTTTGCCGGGGCCCATCTTTTTGGAGAGCTGCCCGACAATGAACTTGTAGAACTTTTCCAGGTGGGAGTTGTCCTGCTTGATACGGCGGTAAGTGACCACGATGTCGCGCTTGAAGTCGGCATCGGTGATTTTCAGCAGGCGGATCTTGCGGCTGTCCACCTTGCCCCACGAGAACTCGGGCCAGAACCCGACGCCGAGGCCGCTCGCGATGGCGTCCTTGACAACGAGCGCGTTATCGCTCTCGAAGATGTCGTGGGACTTGAATCCGATGCGGTCGCAGTAATCGCTGCAGATCTTGTGCAGCTGCTTGGAACCGTACAGGCCGATAAAGTCCGTGTCGCCCAGCTCATGGAGCGATATGCTGTCGCGTTTCTTGTATTGCGGCGTATTGGGTACGGCGAGGAAGATTTCTTCGGAGCATACGAAGACTTCTTCGTCGGGATTGTCCTGCGGTCGGTATTCCGCGAAGGTCTGCACGCAAATGTCGTAGAGGGTGGATTCTTCTTTTTGCACGAGGTAGAAGCGGATTCCCGGAGTCTTCTTTTTGTACTGGATGATGGCGTTCGCCACGAACGATGATGCGGCCAGCACCTTCACGCTTATGGTCACGGCCTGCTTGTCGGATTTGGCGCGGAGGCGTGCCGGCAAGGCCTCGATGTCCTCGTAGAGCGGCTTTACTTTCTTGTAGAAGTAGTCGCCCGCTTCGGTGAGCTTGATGTTTCTGCCGCTGGTCTTGAACAGCTTTACGCCCAGTTCGTCTTCGAGCTTGTGGATGGCGTGTGTCAGCGCGGGTTGCACGATGCACAGGTTCCTGGCACTCTGGGTCACGTGTTCGGTTCGGGCGACTTCCAGAAAGTACTTGATGTGGGTCAGTTCCATAGGGGCCTCTTTGGGGTTTCATAAAAAATATTGATGAAAATAATATAAACAATTTATTAGACATTATCAATATTTGTTTTTAATTTTTTGGGTGGAAAAATGAAAAAACTTGCCAAAAGGCAAAAACACAGGAGTCTATCATGAACCGGATTTACAAGTCCATCGCCATTGCAACCATCACCCTGACCGCCGCCGTGGCCCTTACCGCCTGCAACGACAACCGCAACTGCAGCTACGACGGAAATGCGCACTCGCTCACTTGCCCCGAAAAGACTTACAGGACCGTCGATATGGGCGGGAAAGTCTGGATGGCCGAGAACCTTGTCGTTTACGTGCCCGACTCGAGCGTCTGTTATGCTAACGACCATGCGAACTGCGAAGCCATGGGCCGCCTCTATACCTGGAACGCGGCGAACAACGGCCTGTGCCCCAACGGCTGGACGCTTCCTTCGCAGGATGACTTCAAGAACGCCTTTGGCTCCGCTTCTACGGCAGAACTCAGGAACGCCGACGGCTTCAAGATGGTACTCGGTGGTTTCAGGTACTATGATGGCAACTTCGCCGACAAGGGCATGAGCGCAAGCTTCTGGACCAAGGAAGGCTATGACGATTCCAGGGCTTTCCTTGTGCGCGCCACCGACTCTGCCGTGTCCTATGAGCACTTCAACAAGAGTATCGCCGCCTCCGTCCGCTGCGTGAAAGAATAATTCGAAGTTATATTTATTTAGAACTTCATTTCACATCTCACATTTCGCATTTTTTAACAATGACTTGGCTAATAGATCTATTTACAAAGCCCTCGGTCGGGCAACAGGTCATAGCGATTGCGCTTACCGCAGCTATCGGCCTCATGCTCGGCAAGGTTAGGGTCAAGGGGATTGGCCTTGGCGGAGCGGGCGCGCTCTTCGTGGGCATCCTTTTCGGGCACCTCGGCCTGCGTGTCGAAGGTAACGTTCTCCACTTTGTTCAAGAATTCGGTCTTATCCTGTTTGTCTACACGATCGGCATGCAGGTGGGTCCGGGATTCATGGATTCTATCCGCCGCCACGGGCTCGTGCTCAACGTGCTTTCGGTGGGAATCGTGCTGCTCGGTGTCGTGGTGACGCTCTGCCTCTACTTCTTTACCGGCATGCATGACAACGTTCCCGTGCTTGTCGGGATGCTCTGCGGAGCTGTGACGAACACGCCGTCCCTCGGTGCGGCGAACTCGGCCTTTGCTGCCGTCGGCGTGGATGCGTCCCTTCCGGGCATCGGGTATGCGGTTGCCTACCCGTTCGGTGTCATCGGCATTATCCTCGTGATGATTCTCGTACGCGTTGTTCTCAAGCAGAATCCAAGCAAGGCTGCAGAAAACTATGCGGCCGAAATCGCGGCGACCTCCTGGGAAATCGAATCCTGCAGCCTTACGGTCGATAACCAGAATTTGTATGGAATCCAGCTGAAGGAAATCCCGAACCTGGTTTCGAGCGGCGTCGTGGTGACGCGCTTGCTGCGTGACGGCAATATCTTTACCCCGAAGGGTTCGACCGTCATTGAACGCGGCGATATGGTTCATCTGGTGGGAATGCCCGATGCTATTGCCGCTATGGAAAAGATTATCGGCAAAAGGTTAGAGACTCCCATTACCAAGTTCGCCTCCAACTCGGCAAAGCCCATCCAGGTAAAGACGGTGCTCGTGACGAATAAGAAGGTTCTTGGCCACACGATCGGTTCGCTTGCCCTGGCGGAACGCTATGGCGTGAACGTGAGTCGCGTGACCCGCGGAGAATTCAAGTTCACGGGACGCCTCGATTTGCGCATCAAGTTTGCGGACAAGTTAATGATTGTCGGCCCTGCGGAAGGTATTGAGGCGGTGACGAATGAACTGGGCAACTCGCTGACGGCGCTTGACCATCCTGAGATTCTGCCCGCGTTCCTGGGAATCTTCCTCGGCGTGGTTGTCGGGAGCATCCCGTTTGCCATTCCGGGTATGCCCACCCCGCTCAAGCTCGGCCTGGCCGGCGGCCCGCTCATTGTCGCAATCCTCCTGAGCCGCAAACGCAAGATTGGTCCGCTCAACTTCTTCATGGCGAACAGCGCGAACTTGATGCTCCGCGAATTCGGTCTCACGCTTTTCCTCAGTTGCGTGGGTCTGAATGCCGGTATCAGGTTCTTTGACGTTCTCCTGAATGGTGACGGGCTCTACTATATGGGACTGGCTTCCCTCATCACATTCCTGCCGCTTGCCATCATGGCGTGCGTCGGTCATTTCGCGTTCAAGGTGAACTACCTTTCGCTCTGTGGCGTGCTCGCCGGTGCCATGACGGACCCGCCTGCGCTCGCCTTTGCGAACAGCCAGGCGGAGAGCGATGCGGTGAATGTGGGATACGCCTCGGTCTACCCGCTAACCATGTTGCTCAGGATTCTGAGCGGCCAGGTGCTCGCGATATTGCTTTTGTCGCTCTGATAAGCCTCATTTTGCCCGATTTCTAGGAATCGGGCAAGTCTTTTTCCCGGATAATTGTGTATTTTTCTTGAAAAGACGGATGCACCCGAAAGGTGCTGTTTTTGAGGTATACCTATGCGAAAATTGGTCATCGTGACATACGTGCTCCGGGCGCTCGGCTTTGTGCTGGTGCTGTTGAGCCTGTTCGGCCATAGCTTGATTTTGAACGTGTTCCCCGGACTGGAGGGAACTTCCATCAATCCCATTTTCTATTCGGGCATCGCCGTTTACCTGGTGGGAGCGGTCATATACTTCTTTATCAACAAGAAAGAGAAGGCGGAACGCCGCCGTCGCGAGATCGAGGAAGCCGAAGAACGTGCGTTTGGGGGCAAGAAGTGAGTGACTTTATGATACAGATTGAGCATTTGCACAAGACGTATAGGAGCGGCTTCTTGATGAAGCCGAAGCTTGCGCTCAAGGATGTGAGTTTTAGCGTGGAGCCGGGTCAGGTGTACGGCTTTATCGGCCCGAACGGTGCCGGAAAGTCTACGACCATCAAGGTCTTGACGGGTCTTCTGAATTTTGATTCGGGCAAGGTGCTCGTGAACGGGATTTCCCCGCGCGACGTGAAGAGCCGCCGCTTTATTGGTTACTCTCCGGAACAGCCCTATTTTTATGATTACCTCACGGGACGCGAACTGTTGCGTTTTTACGGCAAGCTCGTCGGGCTTGACGGTGCCGAACTGGACAAGCGTATCGGCTGGGCGCTCGAACTCTTGCATGCGAACAAGGACTGGATCGACCGCCGCCTGCGTTCGTACTCCAAGGGCATGATGCAGCGCGTGGGCATTGCGCAGGCAATCCTTGGCAAGCCGAAGCTGTTGATTCTTGACGAACCGATGAGCGGGCTCGACCCGATGGGTAGGCGCGACGTGCGCGAGGCCATCCAGCAGTTGAACCGCGACGGTGTCACGATTTTCTATTCGAGCCACCTGCTCAGCGACGTGGAAAGCATCAGCCACAAGGTCGCGATGATTGTGGATGGCAAGATTGTGCGCGAAGGGACTGTGGATGAGATTACGGAGTCCTGCGGGGTCGAATACCACGTCCGCACGCGCAAGGCGATTCTCGGCGAAGATTTGCCGCAGGGAGTTTCTCTGACGGGCCATCCCGAGGAATTCGTCTGCGAAGATGATGCCGCCCGCGACCGCCTGCTTTCCTACTGCCTTGCAAATGGAATTGCTGTTGAGAAGATGGACCACAAACGTCCGAGTCTTGAAGACATCTTGACGGAGGAGATTGCCCGTGCAGACGCTTAAACATATTGCCATTATTGCGCATAATACTTTCCGTGAATCTATTCGTGACAAGATTCTCTATAACATCGTGTTCCTCGCCATTGCGCTCACGCTGTTCAGCATCGTTCTCGGCGAATGGTCTGTGTTTGACCGTGCTTACGTGATAAAGTCCACCACGCTTTCGGTGATGAGCCTTTCCGGGCTCCTGATTTCGATTTTCGTGGGCATCAGTCTCGTTCAGAAAGAAATCCAGCGGCGCACGGTGCTCACTCTGCTTTCAAAACCGATTAGCCGTGTCACGTTCATCGTGGGCAAGTATTTCGGGCTCCTGGCGGTGGTTGCCGTCCACCTGACGCTCCTGACCGCCATCTATTATGTGATGCTTTTCTTGACGAACGCGGAGCCGACAGCGAGCCTGCTCCTTGCGATCTACCTCATTTTCTGCGAGATGGCGGTAGTCATTGCGGTGGCGCTCCTGTTCAGCAGTTTCAGCAGCACGGTGCTTTCCGCGCTCTTTACGCTGGGCGTCTACTTTGCAGGGCACTTGAGCAATGAACTGTTGGAGCAGGTGCGGTTCGCGAGCCGCATGGGCGAGATGGGGGATGCCTCCACGGCGTTGTTTGAAAAGATGGCAATCGTGATTCACGCGGTTTTCCCGGGACTCTACCGCTATAACGTGACGAGCTATGTCGTTCACGGGCTTGCGCTCCCGGATATGTACTTGTTCTGGAATACGGTGTATGCAATCGGTTATGTGGGATTGTTCCTCGCGGTTGCAAGCTGGTGGTTTAGCCGGAGGGATTTCCTATGAGAAATCAGTATATGGCAAAGGTTCTCGTTCACAACAAGATGGTGTCCGAGGACCAGGTGAACGCCCATTGGGGCGAGATAACGGATACGACCGACATTGGACAGGCGCTTGTCAATGCGGGTCTCTTGCAGCAGGCTGTTTATGAGAAGGTGCTTGCCTTTGTCAAGAATCTGGAAGAAAAGAACGCTGCTGCTGCGAAGGCTCCGGAACCGGCGGCACAACCTGCCGCGCAGGAGGCTCCCAAGGCGAACCGCTCGACGACTTCTATTCCGGCCATCAAGCCGGTCGGCATTCCGACGCCCGCAGCGCCCGCTCCCGTAAAGGCGGAGCCCAAGGACGAGGAGCCGACGCTCCAGATTGAAGGCAACAACATTTTCGGCGAAGCGACTTCGTCCAACATGGATGTCGAAACGGTTTCGGGTCTTGAGATGACGAGCATTTCGAGTATCGGAATCAAGACGGACGAATCGGAAGAGGAGTCCACGGAAGAAGGTGAACTGCCGAGCCGCTTCGCGCTTGCGACGGGTGAAGGTAAGGCCGTGGAAGCTCCCGAGGTTCTCACGACGAAGATGAACCTGAAGAAGATTATCGCGTACGCCCGAAAGTTCGGGACGACCGACATCTACCTCTTCCCGAACCGCCAGATTATCATGCGTCAGTCCGGTAACCTGTTCGCGGTGACGGAAGACGCTCTGGATACGACGCGCCTTACGGACTTGCTGGGTGAAGCGTCCGAAGGTTTTGCGGACGCCTACAAGGTTTCCGTCGGCAAGAATTTCAGCAAGACGATGGGCCTTGCCGGTGTCGGACGCGCCCGTATTACGGTGACTTGGGACGATGTCGTCCCGAACATCTCGATTCGTGTCATCCAGACGGAATCCGCGACGCTCGAGAACCTTTATCTGCCGGCGTTCTGCAGCCGGTTTGCCGAACTGCAGAGCGGCCTGATCCTTATCGCGGGTTCCGCTTGCAGCGGCCGCTCGACAACTATGACGACATTTGCCGAGACGATTGCGGCAAACCGTCAGTGCTATATCCAGACCATAGAAAGGCCTATCGAACGCCTGTTGCAGAACCCGAATGGCGCGATTGTGCAAAAAGAGGTCGGCCTGCATGTACGTTCCGGTACGGTGGGCATTGAACTTGCCATTCGCGACGGCGCCGACGTGATATGCTTTGATCACCTGACTTCGATGGATGAACTGAACCTGCTCCTGCAGGCCGCCAATGCGGGCGCACTCGTGTTTGCCGTGACGGGCGGAAACAACATTCATGCGCTTCTTTCCCGCTTGCTCGCGTCCGTGCCCGAGACGGGCCGCCTTGCTTTTGCTTGCGCACTCGCGGACCAACTCAAGGGCGTCATTGTTCAGCATTTGATTCCTGTGGTGCAGAACCAGGGACTCGTGCTCGCCTGCGAGGCGATGCGCGTGTCTTCGACGGTTGCGAACATGATCCGCAAGTGCGATCTTTCCCAGGTCGCAGCCGCAATCAGCAGCCAGAAGGATCAGGGTGTTACGCTGGACGATTCCCTGCAGAAGTGCGTGGAGTCCGGTTATATCGAAGGTGTCGACGCTTGGAAGCGTGCTTATGACAATCGCCGGTTCGCGGCTTACAGGCCGGCGGGCAAGGAGGCTTAATTATGGCTTCGGAAATTGAATCTCTCTTGGATTATGTGATGAATATCGGCGGTACCGAACTCATCGTTACCGAGGGTGCGCCCTCGGCGGTGCGCTTGGCTGGGAAGGTGTGCAACATTCCCGATGCCCCCGCGGTGGAAGTCGGTGCCCTTCGTGAATTCCTGGGATCCATCGAAGGTGAATCCGGATCGATTATCGGGGGCCCGTGGGCGAATTCCAGATGGCGTGTCCGTTACTACCGTTCCGCTCTCGGCAATTCCGCCGTGTTCCGCCCGCTTATGGACGAATGCCCGAATTTCGCGGATCTCGGTGCCCCGCAGACGCTCAATAACCTTCTGGGGTTGAGCTCCGGTCTGGTCGTGTTTGCGGGTCCTGCCTGTGCGGGCAAGACGACGACGGCGACATCGTATGTGAGCGCCCTTTGCGAATCCAGGATGCTGCGCGCCTGCTTCCTTGATGCGTCAAATGAATATCCGGTCCGTACCGGGGATTGTCTGGTTCTTGCCAACACGAGCGGATCTGCAGCGGACAAGATGGCGCAGGCTTTGCGTTGCGGTTGCGACTTGTTCTGGATGGGCGATTTTGATGGCGAGAATTTGCTGCCGATGCTCAGGGCGGCCGATTCGGGTGCGCTCGTGGTGTGCACGATTACGGCGGGCAACTCGGTCGGTGCCATTGAGGCTTTGCTTTCGGGTGTGGCCCGTGAAGACCGCGCCCTCGCGCGCACGATGCTGGCGTCTGCATTCAAGGCGGTTGTTGTGCAGCGTCTGTTGCCGGGCGTCGCGGAAGGTGCCGGTGCGGTTCCTGCTTGGGAAATCCTCTACAACACGCAGAACGTCGCGACGTTCATTCGTAACGGGGACCACTTCAAATTGCCTTCCGTCATTGCGGCCTCCTCTTCGGAGGGAATGCTCCTGATGGACGATTGCCTTGCGGAACTTGTCCGCGGGGGTTACGTATCTCGTGAAGATGCGGGGAAGTATGTTTCGAATATGGCTAGGTTCGGCTAAGGACGCTTTTGCGAAGATGGGCGCGATTCTCGTCGCGTCGTTTTCGCTCGTGTCTGCGCAGGTCCCGCAAGATTCTCTTGCGAGCGTTCTTGCCGACACTGCTTCCGCCGTCCCTGCCGATGCGGTCGATTCGAGTTTAATTCTTTTGAGCAATATGCGTGATGTTCCCGACTCTGTCCCGAACAATACGCTTGATTCTGTTCGCGCAGCAGCTCCCGATACTTCGGTTCGCGCTTCCGCGCCCGATACGGCGGCAAAGCCGGTGCGTCCCTCCAGGTCGGTCTTGTACCTCGGCGGCGGAGAGCGTTCCGCATGGTTCCATCTGGGCGTGCTTTATGCTATCGAAAGTTACCAGGTCCCGGTAGATTCCATTGTCGGCGTGTCCTGGGGCGCATTCGTAGGATTCCTTTGGGCAAAGGGCGTTCCGCTTGACGACATCCAGCGAATCCTTCTGGATCCCTACATCGTTGAACTTGTCGGGCGCAATGAAATGGACGAGCTGAACCGCACTCCGGAGCGGACTTTCGAATTGCCGGTGTCCGTGGACGGCATGCCGAGCCTGCGTCACCGTTTTTCGCTTTCGGCGGACACGGCCGGAAACTTGTACCGCAACGTGAAAACCCTGGAGCCCGATCTACCGCATATCAAGCGCTCGTTGGCACGCTTGCGCCTCCAGGAATCGCTCTACCGCCAGCCTGCGGGATTCGTGATTCCTTTTGCGGTAGAGCTCCGTGACGGCAAGCTTTCCAAGTCGCTGGAAGATGTCTACAAGAATCTACCGCTTATTGAAAATGAGGAGAATGGAGAACTTGACCCGTATCTTCCGGTTCCCGAAAATCTACGCGAAGGTGAATTGCCCCTGGTCTCTGTGGCCGATCCCAGGAACGCTTCCGCGAAGGATTCTCCGTGGCACTCCGTCATTGCAAGCTCCGCGCTAAAGAAATTGGAGAACTTCCAGGGTGTTGTCATCCGCGCGCATTCGGTCCAGGATTCTTCACGCAGTGCTTGGATCCAGGCGGGTTTCTCGGCTGTGGAGCGTCGCCTCGGGGAACTGATGGTCTTGCGTCCCCGTGTTACGGATTATAAGCGTAGCAAGCGAGTGTCCATGCCGTGGTTCAAGTTCAAGCCGGCATACGACAGCCTCTCCGCAGAAGTGCAGACTCCCGTGGGAACTTATTGGAATGAAAGCGATACGGGCATGGTCGCGCCGGAACGTTTTGCAATGAATCTGATGTCCCAGCCGACGTACGATTCCGTTGCGTTCAAGATGCAGCCTACGGGCGACGTGCAGGTGAGTGCGGCCGTCAAGCCTACGTTTGATGTCTTTGCCGGCGGATTCGGTTCCAACGCGATAGGCCCGAACGTCTATGCGGGCGCCTCCATCGGCTATGTGGACCAGATGGAATTCAATCTCTCGTTGCCGTTCTTCTGGGGAAACACTTCTTACGGGTTCATGCCGCGCCTGCAGATTTCGCGCTTGTGGAATTACCGCTGGTCATTGGAATTCGGCTATGACCTCATGAAGCTCCGTCCTCTCAATTCCTATGGGGAAGAAACTTCCGACGAGATGAGAATCTATTCAGAAAAGAGAAACGACCTGACGATGTCCGTGGGATATCGGGTAAGCAATCTGCAGCGGGTCTCTCTCGACTTCCTGTTCGGAGACCGTACATTCGAACTGAACCGCACGATTTATAAGGAATATGAATTCGAGACTTATCCCGTATCGCCCAGCCTGAATTACGAACTGCTTTCCGGCGAGAATGACCGCTGGTTCGCAAGCAACGGCTTTGCGGTGAATGGTAGCGTGGGTATGCAGTCCATCGGGTTCCAGTTCGGTTTGAGCGACGTGATTCCCATTTACTGGAAGCTTTCCGGCGAAGCCCGCTATACGTACTCTCCGTCCGATTTCTTTACGGTCAATGCCGCCGTGGCGGCCGGCTTGGATGCGTACCACAACGAAGGACACGGATACGTGTACCCGGAATCGTTCGATTACCGCGTGCTTGACAACTGCTTCCGCCAGCATGTGAAGGCGACTCCGTGGAGCTCGGAATGGTACAATCCCGACCTGGCTTCGCACCATTACGGGCTGGTTCGCATGAACATGGGCCTACACCACGGCTGGGTGGGTGCGTGGATCTTCGGTGCGTATGTCCGCGATTACGAAGAGAATCCCTCGGCGCTCCTGGGCGAGAACAAGTTCGTGCTTGAACCCGCACTGCGCTTCGCGTACAAGTCCATCAGCGCCTACGCAGGTATGTCGCGCATCGTGGACAACGATGGCTTGGGCGACCTCAAGAAACTGGGAAGCTACCAATACTTTGTTCGTATCGGTAACTACGACCTGTTCTAATTCTTAATTTCGGGTTCTTGTCATTCGCCGCGGTTCTTCGCGGCGATGTCCTTGAACTTGTTGTGGTCGGAAAGCGTGCTGCTGAAGAAGTGCTCTCCCGAACCATTGTCTTTTGCAACAAAGTAAAGCGCCTTGGTCTCGGCAGGGTGAAGTGCCGCCTCGATGGCCTTGCGTCCCGGATTGGAAATCGGGCCGGGCATGAGTCCCTTGAACTTGCGGGTGTTGTACGGGCTGTCGCTGTTCAACTGGCTCTTGTAGATGGGGCCGGTCAGATTTTTGAAGATGAACCTCACGGTCGGGTCCGCCCCGAGGGGCATGCCGATGCGCAGGCGGTTGTGGAACACACCGGAGATGAGCGGGCGCTCGTCGGTCTTTCCCGTCTCTTCTTCGACGACGCTTGCGAGGGTCAACACGCGGTGCCAGTTGCCGAGCGTATTCCACATGGACTCGCCCGGCTGCGCCTTGAGCTCGTCCCTCAGCTTGAGGTTCGCGCCGACCATCTGCTTCAGGATGGTTTCCTCGTCGGCGTCGATGGGGAAGGGGTACGTCTCGGGGAGCAGGTATCCTTCAAGGCTGTTCGCTTCGACTCCCAGGGAGCGGGTGAACTTCGGGTCCTGGACGAGCCTGTTCCAGCGGTCCTCGTCCAGGCTCGGGAATGCCTTCTTGAGGTAGGCGGGAATTTCCCAGGAGGCGCGCCCTTCGGGAATTGTGACCTTGCGCACAGCGTTCTTGCCGCTCTCGATGATGGCGATGATTTCGTTCAGCTTCAGGTTGGCGGGGATTTCGAACCAGCCGGCCTTGAGCGATGGCGGGTTGATCTTGCACCAGATTTTAAAGGCGAGGGGGTCGTTCCAGACGCCCTTTTCCTGTAAAATTTGGGATACCTTGGCTGCGGAACTGCCCTTGGGGATTTCCAGGAGGACCGTTTCGGTGTTTTGGGCCGTCGCTTCGATGCGTTTTTTGGCTAAAAATCCGCAAAAAAGTCCTGCCAGAACCAAAAAAACGAACAAAATTGCAAAAATCTTCTTCATACGGTAAAAATTTAAAAGAAATTTCAACGAATTGCAAAAATAAAAGGTATATTCCTTATGCATTGTTGAATATTTTACCTTGCTTTGAGGAAAGCTATGAAAATGATTAAAAAGGTTATGTTTGTCGCTCTGGCAGTCTTGGTTGCTTCTTCTTTCGCGGCCAAGAAGGTTAAGTCCAAGATTGGCGATATCGATCTCACCAAGGAAAAGGGTGGTGGATCCGTAGTCTGCACCGCGGGCTTCAATGATGAACTGACTATCGTGAAGGAAGCCGATACCGACGTGCTCGTGAAGGGCAACTGCGGTCAGGGCTGGGTTGAAAAGTCTAAGATCGAATACGTGGCCGCTCTCGCAGGCGATAAGTCCATGAAATTGGAAGGCGTGGACGTGGTCGGCTGGCTCGATAACCCGAGCGCCGTGTTCGTGTTGGAAAACGACGACATCGACTTCGACGGTGTGAACATCGACCGTGACTTCAAGGAATACTTGCAGCACACGATGGACCGCGAACAGATGGAAATGCACAACAACGAAAACTAGTTCGTAATCCACGAAAAAGTCTTATGGGATGACGCTCTGTACGGGGCGTTATCTTTTTTGTATTCCCGGGAAGCTTTGTTTCTCCGGCGAACTATTTATTCCCGGCAAACTATTTTGCATAAATTTGCATATTTGCATATATTCGGTATAATTTTTTTCTATATTTAGCCCATGACTTTTTCAGATGGCGTAAAAGGCGGGCTTCCGATTGGACTTGGTTACTTTGCAGTGTCGTTCTCGTTCGGCATCGCGGGCTCCAAGCTGCTTTCCTGGCCGCTGGTCACGTTCATCTCGATGACGAACCTCACCTCGGCGGGCCAGTTCGCGGGTCTCCAGATTATGGCGGATGCCGCGGGCACCTTTATCGAGATGGCCATCGCGACTTTCTTTATCAACCTGCGCTATAGCCTGATGGCGATTTCACTTTCGCAGAAGGTCGCTCCGAATTTCGGGACGTTCAAGCGCCTGCTCCTCGCTACGGGCATCACAGACGAAATCTACGCGCTCGCGGTAAGCCAGACGGAACCTGTCACGGCACGCTATTTTGCGGGCCTCATGGTGCTCCCTTACATCGGTTGGTCTTCGGGCACGCTCTGCGGTGCCGTCTGCGGAGAGATCCTCCCCGCGGTAGTGACGAACGCCCTCGGGGTTGCGCTGTACGGCATGTTTGTCGCCATCGTCGTCCCGCAGATGAAGGCGCACCGCCCCACGCTCATCGCCGTCCTGATTGCCGTCGTCTGCAGTTTCGCGTTCAAGTTCGTGCCCGCGCTCAGCGGTGTCACCGTCGGTTTTGCGATTATCATCTGTGCGCTTGTCGCATCGCTTATCGGAGCGGCACTCTTCCCGGTGAAAGATGAGGAGGAATCGGCATGATTACGGTTCATGATTATTGCCTCTTCCTGCTCGTGATGGCGGGCGTTACTTACTTGCTTCGCGCAGTTCCCTTCGTTCTCCTGAAAGGGAAAATCAAGAGCCGCTTCTGGCGTTCCTTCCTCGCATACGTTCCCTATACGGTGCTTGCCGCGATGACGGTGCCTGCCATTTTTTATTCGACGGATAGCAAGCTCTCGGGAGTGTGTGCCCTGGCGGCTGCCGTCATTGCGTCGCTCCTCGGACGCGGCCTCGTGGGTGTGGCCGTTATCGCCTGCATTACGGTGCTCGGGATTGACGGTTTGACTCTCCTGCTATAAACTACAAGCGAATCGCAAATAAAAAAAGCGCTCCGTGCGGAGCGCTCTAATACCCATGTCCGGAATCGAACCGGAATAACCTCCTTCGGAGGGAGGTACACTATCCATTGTGATACACGGGCCCGGCCAATGCAATCCCGCGTTGTGCGGAACCCATCCGGTGTAGTGAATGCAAATATAGCAAAGTCAGATTATCTTGACGATAAGCTCGTGCGGTTCGGCGTCCACTACCAGCGCATCATAGAATTCGCCCACGTCGGCGTCGCCTTCCAGCACCTTCACGATGTCGTCGTTTTCCATCGAGTTGCCTTCGGTGCGTCCGTAGAAGTGGTATTCGCTTTCTTCGGCGACCTGGTCGATGATGATGCGGACCTTTTTTCCAATCATCGCCTCGGCGCGTTCGGCGTCGAGTTCTTCCTGCAGGTCCGTCACCGCGTCGAGCCTTGCGCGTGCTTCGCTTTCGTCCACGGCGGGGAGGTCCATCCCCATCACGGGTGTGCCTTCCTCGGGGCTGAACACGAATCCGCCCAAATGGTCGAACTGGATGTCTTCTAGAAGTTCCATCAGCTCTTCGAAATCTTCGTGCGTCTCGCCGGGGAATCCGACAAGCACGGTCGTGCGCAGCGTGACTCCCGGAATGCGCTCGCGGATCTTGTGCAGAATGTCGACGAGTTCTTTTTTGCGGTAGTTGCGCTTCATGTTCTTGAGCACGTTGTCGCTTGCATGCTGGATGGGCATGTCCACGTACTTCACGAGGCGCGGTTCGTTTGCCATCAGGTCCAGCAGTTCGTCGTCCACGAACATCGGGTACCAGTACAGCGTGCGTATCCACGGGATGTTCGTGTTGTCGAGAATCGCTTTCAGGAGTTGGGCGAGCGTGCCGCCCTTCTTGCCCTTCTCGCGACCGAAGTAGGTCGTGTCCTGCGCGATGAGGGTAATTTCCTTCACGCCCTGCGCCTCGAGGCCCTTGGCCTCCTCGACGATTTCGTCGATGCTGCGCGACACCTGCTTGCCACGGATCAGCGGAATCGCGCAGTAGGCGCAGCGCCGGTTGCAGCCTTCCGCGATTTTCAGGTAGGCGTGGTGCTTGAATCCGCCGAGGTTCATGCGCGGCAAGTTCTCCGCATCGCAGGTCTGCGGTGCGACGATTCCCATCTTCTTCAGAAGTTCACCCGGCTTGTACGTGCCTACCCAGTAGTCCACCTCGGGCAGTTCCTTGACGAGCTCGTCGCCGTAGCGGCCCGAGAGGCAGCCCGATACAATCAGTTTCTGCTTGGGCTTCTTGCCGTTAATTTGTGCGAGAATCGCATTGATGGATTCTTCCTTCGCGGCCTCGATGAACCCGCAGGTGTTCACCAGGATGTAGTCCGCCTTGGCTGCGCTGTCGCAAGTCGTAAAGCCTGCGTGCAGCATTTCGCCGACGAGGTTCTCCGCATCGACCTGGTTCTTGGCGCATCCTAAATGGACAACGAAAATTTTGGGCTTTTTTGTGGGCATGATTCAAATTTAGAAAAACGCTTTCCCGGAAAAAAGGCTACATTTGAATAAGCGTTGATAATCAAAAAAAGGAGGACGCAAGAATGAATTTTATTAAATCGGCATTTGTTTTGGCTGGGGCTATCGCCCTTGTGGCCTGTGATGACAGCAGCAGCGCATCTAACAGCTTTTCGTGCGATGTGACCCGGAAATCCGGTACTGTAAAGGTGAGCTCCACCGTGCCAGGATATGGTTCCATGACCGTTACCGTTTCTGAATCCACGAATCCGAATTTCGAGGATTATAGGGTCATAGTATCGCAATACACGTACAAAAATTCCACCATGGCAAATGAGGAATGCGAGGACTGGAAAGAAGAAGCTAATGAATGGAGGGATGGTTCCGTGTCGGTAAAATGCTCGGGAAGCACCATCACTGTGACCGAGTATGACAAGGGCAGCCTGGATTCGCATGAACGCGAGTACAAGGAAATGTGTGAAGAAACACGCGAATATTATGAATCCGGCGCCATGGACATGGATTACTAGTCTTTGACGAATAAAAAAAAGCCCCGCTTTTTAGCGGGGTTTTTTGTTTGTCTTGAAAATCGGTTTATTCCCAGTCGTCGACGGCGTCTGCGGCCGGAGCAGCCGGAGCGGCGGGTGCGGGTGCCGGAGCGGGTTCGGCGGCAGGAGCGGGCGCAGGTGCCGGAGCAGGCGCCGGTGCGGGTTCAGGGGCCGGAGCGGGAGCGGGAGCCGGTTCAGGGGCGGGCGCCGGTGCCGGTTCGGGTGCGGGTGCCGGAGCAGGTTCGGCGGCGGGAGCCGGTTCGGGTTCTGCTGCCGGTGCCGCCTCCTGGGAAGATTCCGCAGGGGCATAATAAGTGCTGTAGTCGGTATCGTCGTCACCGCCGGAGGGATTGCCCACCTGGTCGTTGCTGCTGTTGTCGACCCACCAGGCGAAGTTCAGGGAAGAGAGAACCTGCTTGCCGTAGTCCTGGGCCATCTTGATGGAGGAGAAGTAGCCGACGCGGACGCGGTAGTAGGTACCTTCGAGTTCGCCCGGGTTTTCCACTTCGACGACGTAGGCTTCGATGCCCTGTTCGGAAAGTTTCTTCACGACGCCATCGGCAGCCTTCTTGGAGGGCTGGATGCTGACCTGGATGACGTAGGGACCGTCGCTCAGCGGTTTCACGTCGCCGGAGGGGGCCAGAACGGCGGCCTGGGCCGGCTTTGCCTCTTCGGCGGCCGGAGCAGCGTCTTTCTGCTCGGAAAGGGACTGGATGGGAACCAGCTGCGGCTCCTCTTCGGCGGGAGCGGGGGCGGGTGCCGTTTCAGTTTTTGCGGGTTTAGCGTTGTTCATCTGCGGAACAACATCTTCTTCGCTGTTTCCGCATGCCGCTATGAGCGCACAGGCGAGTGCCAAGGCACCCAAGGAAGAAACCGAACGCGATTTCATGAATTACTCCAGGTTGTCGTTAAAAGCCCCATTCGATAGGCTTATGCCTAAAATATACATAAGTCTTTGATATTACGCAAGTTATAAAGAAAAAAATGTCAAAAAATATGGCTTTTTTGGGGCCAAAAGGCGTAACTTGTTGAATGGTATGGGCTTGTGTTCCCCTTGACGATTCGGGTAGAGTTAAATATATTTGGGCTTCCAAACTGAATTTTTAACCAAAGGATAATCGTGATCGGCGTTATTGTTAAGTCCAACGAACCTTTCGAACGCGCTCTCAAGCGTTTCACCAAGTCCTGCGAAAAGAACGGCATCATTTCCGATGTCAAGAAGCGCCAGCGCTTCGAAAAGCCTTCCGAAGAAAAGAAGCGCATCGAAACGGCTGCCCGTCGCAAGCGTCTTAAGGAAATCGCTGACCAGAACCGCAAGCGCCTCTACTAATTGACGCCTGGGTTTCCAGGTTGTCAGAGGCTGCCCGCGCAATTCAAGGGTTTTCGTTGAGTAATGAGTCGTCGGTCTAGGACCGGTGGCTCGTTGCGTGTTTTTAGAGGTTAAACCTAAATGCCAGGACGGGGCATAAACCGCCAGGGGTAAAACATGAGCAGTGCATTGCTGACAAGAATTCTCGACGATATCAAGGCCGCCATGAAGGCACACGATTCCGAAACTCTCGGGACGTTGCGTACCCTCCATTCCGACATCAAGAACGAAGCCATGAAGAGCGGTGCCACTCCGGCGCAGATCACCGAGAGCATCACCGACGAGATGTGCGTCGACGTTCTTGCCCGTAGCGTCAAGCAGAAGCAGGAGTCCATCGACATCCTCAAGAAGGGTGGCTTTATGGACAAGATCCCCGCCGAAGAATCCGTCATCGCGCTATACCGCAAGTACATGCCTGCTGAAATGAGCGAAGATGAGGTCAGGGCCCTTATTGCCGAAATCAAGGCCGCGACCGGAGCCGCCAGTCCGAAGGACATGGGCAAGATCATGAAGGAACTTTCCCCGAAGGTCAAGGGCCGCTTCGACGCGAAGCGCGCTTCCGCTTTGGTGCAGGAAGCCCTGCGATAAAAATGCAGTCAACACAGGATAATCTTGAACCAACAGGCCGCAGTAAGGCGACGGATTATATCACGTTCGTCATCGTGGTTTCCGCGTTCGCGGTGTTGACGCTGCATACGAACAACTGCTTCTGGTTCTATACCGGCAAAGAGGACTTCTGGTTCTCCGCAAACATTATCGAGAGCGTATTCTATTTCGCAGTCCCGCTGTTCTTCATGGTCAGCGGGATTACGCTTATGGATTTCTTCGACAGGTATTCCATGAGGCGTTTCTTTGCCAAGCGCTTCATGAAGACGATGTTGCCCTTTTTGGTCTGGAGCCTGGTCGCACTAGGGATAGACCTTTATATCGGCAAGCGGGCTTGGTCGGAAGTCACATTGAAATCGGTGTACCAGGGCTTGACAAGTAACGCGTATGTCAGTATCTACTGGTTCTTTTATGCGCTGTTCATCATGTATATGTGCATGCCGCTTTATGCCGCCGTAGAAAAGAGCAAGAGAATGCTCGTGTTTTCTTACCTTGTCATAGCGACTTTCGTGTTCAACATCTTTCTCCCGTTCCTTAAGAAGCAGTTCTCTTCGGACTTGAACATCATGTTCAATGTTTCGACATTGGGAGGTTTCCTGATTTGGCCGCTGCTGGGATGGGTGCTCCATAATTATGAATTCAAGAGGTGGCACAAGGCGATTATCTATGTTGTGGGATTGTCCGGCCTGATGCTGCATATATGCGGGACCTATTACCTGTCCGTGGATGTTGGTCATGTCGATACGACGTTCAAAGGCTATGAGAATGTCCCGTCGGTGGTATATGCGGTGAGCGTGTTCGTGTTCTTGAAGGATGTGGGGCGTTGGGTAATGGAACACGAACGTCTTGCCAAGTTCATCAAGGTCGTGGGGCGGTACGCTTTCGAGATATACCTGCTGCAGTTTATTTTGCTTGATGAGGCCAAGAGGATTCCTGCAATCGATAGGAATTCGCTTGTGTACCGTCTGGGCGCTCCGTTTGTCATGATCCCGATGATTATGGCGTTTACGTGGTGCCTTCGGAAGATTCCTGTCTTGAGAAGAATCGTTCCATAGTTATTTTTAGGATATGCCCACTTCGCAATCCAAAATCCAGGAACTGGAACTGCTCTACAAGATCAGTTCCATTCTGAACCAGAGCCTGGATTTCGAGAATGTGGCGCACCCGATTCTGGAAGTGGTGGAATCTACGATGGGTGTTGCGCATGCGACGCTCACTCTTTACAACCGCCACACCGGAGAAATCTCCATCGAAATTGCAGAAGGCCTGTCGAGTCGCCAGGCGCGCAAGGGCCGCTACAAGGTGGGCGAGGGCATTACCGGTCGTGTCGTGGAAACGGGTAAGCCCGTCATCATTCCTTCCGTCGGCAAGGATCCGGACTTTCTTGACCGTACGGGGCGCGGCAAGGACGAGAACAAGGCGTTCCTCTGCGTGCCTGTGATTATGGAGCATCAGGTCATCGGCGCTTTCAGTGCCGACGTGCAGAACCCGGTGGAAGACGAGCTTCCCGAAAAATTGCGCCTGCTCGAAATCATCGCGCAGATGCTTGCCGCGGCCGTGAAACTCCGTCGTGAAGCCCGCGAAGAGAATGAACTCCTGAAGGCCGAGAACGAACGCTTGACTTTGGAACTCAAGGACCGCTTCCAGCCCGACAACATCATCGGACGCTCGAGCGAGATGCAGCGCGTGTACGCGCAGATAGACCAGGTTTCGAAAAGCCCGCTTCCCGCGCTTATCGTGGGCGAGGTCGGTACGGGCAAGGGACTCGTGGCCGAAGCCATCCATTACCGTTCCGACCGCAACATGGGCCCGTTTGTCCGCGTCCATTGCGCGTCCATGCCGGAATCGGTGCTGGACCGTGAACTGTTCGGCAGCGTGCGTGGCGCCCTCGTGGGCGTGTTTGCCGAGACGCCCGGCCGTGTGGAACAGGCCGAAGGCGGCACGCTTTTCCTTGACGAAGTGGGCGAGCTCTCGCCGAATCTTCAAGTGAAACTTTTGCGCCTGTTGCAGGAAGGCGAAGTCGAACGCATCGGTGCCCGCATCGCAAAGAAGGTGAACGTCCGCGTGATTGCGGCTACCACCAAAAATTTGCAACAGATGGTGGAAGAGGGTTCCTTCCGCGAAGACCTTTATTACCAGCTACACATCTTCCCGATTTACGTGCCGCCGCTGCGTAACCGCAAGACCGACATCGTGCTTCTGGCGGACCACTTTGTGGAGCATTACTGCCGTATCGTGGGCAAGAACGTGCGCCGCCTCGCGCGTACGACTATCAACATGCTCATGAGTTACCCGTGGCCCGGAAACGTGCGAGAGCTTGAAAATGGTATCG
This sequence comes from uncultured Fibrobacter sp., assembly GCA_946408125.1. Taxonomy (GTDB): domain Bacteria; phylum Fibrobacterota; class Fibrobacteria; order Fibrobacterales; family Fibrobacteraceae; genus Fibrobacter. The sequence goes on along the minus strand of CAMJQW010000018.1, from coordinate 9,365 downwards.
AGCGCGCGGTACTCGTGGCCGACGAAGATGTCATCTACCCGCACCATTTCCCGACGACGCTGCAGACCGCTGAAACGAGCGGCACTCCTGTGAACGGGAACTTGAAACTCATGGTGGAAGCCTACGAGAAGGATATCATTTGCGACGCCCTCAAGAGTAGCAAGGGCAAGGTGGCTGCCGCCGCCCGTAGCCTTTCGACTACGCCGCGCATTCTTACATATAAAATAAACCAGCTCGGCATAGACCTTGCTGGTTTCGGTAAATAGGATTCTTGGAGCGGGTTATGCGCCCGCGTCTTCGAGTCGCTGCACGTGGCAGTAGGCGAGTTCCTTCGTCTTCTCGTCACGGAGATGCAGACTCGAACCTTCGCAGTAGCGCCAGTACTTGCACTTCTTGCAGTCGCCAATCTTGGCCCAGCTGCGGTCACGCATCACCTGGTAGCGGTTCTGCCATACATCCCACAGGTCATCCTTGTAGATGTTGCCCTGGATGTAGTCGCCGCGCAGGCTCGGGCATGCCGAAATGCTGCCGTCGCAAAGCACGGAAGAAACGTTCACGCCGGCACGGCAGAAGAACGGGTAGTTGCGCGCGTCTTTTTCGTAGCTCCCGAGGAACCCTTCGCAGCCGTAGTTCACGTTGATGACGTTCAGCTTCTTCACTTCGCGGATGAAGTCGAACACCTGGCGGAATTCCTGGTTCGTGAGCTGGAACAGCGGATTGTCCTTGGCGCGGCCCTTCGGGAACACGGTCGCGATTCTCCAGCGCTTCACGCCGATCTTTAAAAGCATGTCGAGGATCTTCGGGAGTTCCTTCAAGTTCTGGCGGTTCACGCACGTCATCACGTCGAAGGTGAGGCCCTGCGTGTGTGCGGCCATGTCGATGGCGCGGAGGGCACGCTCGAAGCTATGCGGATCGCCGCGGAAGTGGTTGTGGCTCTCCTGCAGGCCGTCGAGGCTGATGGTGAGCGAGCGGAGACCCGCGTTTAGCAATCTGGTGTAGCGTTCGGGCGTCATGGCAAGCCCGTTGCTGACCATACCCCAGGGGTAGCCGCGCTTCTTGATTTCCATACCGCATTCCTCGAGGTCGGCGCGCATCAGCGGTTCGCCGCCGGTAATCACCACGATAAAATGCTTCGGGTCGATGTGCGGGGCCAATTTGTCGAGCACGCCCATGAAGTCTTCGCGGGGCATATCCGGGATAGCGTCCTTCACGCAGTCGCTACCGCAGTGCAGGCAGTGCAAGTTGCAGCGGAGCGTGCATTCCCAGAAAAAGTACGTGAGCGGGTGAGCCTTGATTTCGTTGTGACGGTAAAGGCGATAAGCTTCGAGAGCGAGTTTCTTTTTAAGAGAGAGTTTCATAATTTTTCCCAATGCGTGTATTTATTTTTCCGGGCAATTGATGGCGGGGTAGCAGGCTTTCCCGTCGATGCAAGTTTGGACTGAATCATATTTGCAGTTCGTGGCTCCGCAACCATCGACATCTGCAGGCGGAGCGACAGTCTCGACGCCTTCGGGCAATTCTTTTTGCAGCTCGGGATCTTCGCCGTAAAGCCCCGGATGTCTCAGGAATTTTTCGCCGTCTTCGCATTCGATAATGTCAAATACTTTGCCCGCATCGTTCGTAGCTGTCGTGTTATAGCACTTGGTCGGGAAACATCCGTAGCCTGCAACGGGATCGTCCTTGGTGTCGCAACCGCCCCACACGAGAGTTAATGTTGAAAGAAAAAGAAATTTTAAGAACTTGTAGAACATGGAGAGGCAGTTGTTAGTTAATGGATTCGCTCACTTTCGACGTAGTATTTTGATTTGAATTCGTCTTCGGTGTAGAGGGTCTTGTTGTCCTTTTCATCGCGACAGTCGAAAGTTTTCGTTTCGTCGTCGGTCGATTGGAAACAGGTGACGTCGTCTTCACAATAGTACGTGTCCGTGCACGCGGGGTACGACATGGTGCAATTCTCGAAGTTCCCGGAAATCCTGTCTTCGTCGTTCTCGCAATTGTAGAAAATGCCATATTCGGGGCATATCTGGTCGAGTTCGCATGCGACCAGTTTTTTCCCGGCTGAAGGGCTGTCACTGGAGGAATCGTCACTGCAGCCGCTCCAGAGCATGGCGCACAGGCTCAATAAAATTTTTTTCCAATGTTTCTTGAACATAATTACTTGTCACTCTCGCCGGAAAGACACTTGTTAATCCGTTCCTCGATTTCCTTCATCTTGTCTTCGTAGACCTTCTTGAGTTCTTCGTCCAGGGCAGGCTTGTTCGCTTCCCACTCTTCCTGCATTTTAAGGAACTTTGCGTATTCTTCGCTGGGCTTGATGGTGCCGTCGCTGCAAGAGTCTACCGCATTTCTAATGATGGTCGGAGCGCCGTAAAGCGCCACGAATTGGTCGAGTTCCATACGCAGGTGTTCAAGACACATGGGCGTTTCGGCCAACGTCTCCTTGACGGAATCTATCTTGTCTACGGCATCGTGCTTGGCCGCTTCCTCTTTCCACATCTTCTTGATGTCAGCGCTGTAATCTTCAGTGAAATACGATACGCTGGAATCCGTAGGCGTGCACGTTACGGAATCCTTGTCCGGGCATTCGACGGTGGGGAAGCAACCGCCGGTAGGAATTTGGTTCCCGTTCTCGTCCATTGTGTAGCTGTCAATGCAGATATCCGGACCCGCGGTACAGTTTTTCGTCATCTGGGGGGTGAGGGAATTCCTGTTCACGTCCTTGGGCAAATCCTTGGGCGTATCAGGGTAATTCTGGAACGGGTTGCGCAGGTATTTTTGCCCGTTTTCGCATGCGAAGATGTCGAACACCTTGCCCGAATCGTTTATGGCAGTATCGTTGTAGCAGAAAACTGTCGGAGGGGCGTAAACTGCGGAAAAACTGGAGCTGGACCAGTCCGTGTCGCTGGAGCTGAGCTTGCTCATGATGCTGGAACTTTCGGGCTTGGCTGTCTCGGAAGAGCTGGAGCTTTCGCCGCCGGTCGCTTCGCTCGAACTGGAGTTGTCTCCATTCGCATCGCTGCTTTCGGGTTCATCATAGCAGCCGTCTGGAGGACACCCGTAAAGAACTGCGTCATCGGTCGTTTCGCTACAGCTTGCCCAGAACAGGGCGGTCAGCGTGAGGGCGAATTTTTTCCAATGTTTGTAGAACATGCTATACTCCTAACTCCGATCTATTACCAACAACCAACGACTATTCCGGCTTTTCCGGGCAGTCAATGACGGGGTGGCAGCCCGCTAGCGAATCCTGTTCAATGGTTTTTTCCGGATTCCGTTCGACGCAGATATCCTGGTCGCTGATGCAGTTGGGTGCCTTTTCGCTGCCGGCCTTCGGGGCGAATACTTCGACTCCTTCGGGAAGCTTGACTCCGTCGGAAGTGGCATCGCCCGGGTTGCGCAGGTACTTGTTGCCGTCGGTGCAGTCGATAATATTGAATTCCTTGCCGTCCGCATTCTTCACGGTATCGTTGTAGCAGAGGATGCCGGACGAGTCGGCTGTCGAGGTGGTATCAATTTCGAGGACGGAATCGATTTTGACTATCTTGAAATCGGGAACTCCGTAAAGGCAGACGATGGCTTCCTTGATGATGGAGTCGGGGCCTACGAAATTGGAATCAACGATTTTTTTCGGTAATTCGCCTATCATGGAATCCCTGAAAGCGATGGTGGGACCATCTGCTTCGGAACTTGACGATGCCGCCGCCATTTCTGCGCTGGAAGCTGCCGAACTGTCGGTAGATGCGGAATCCTTTGCTCCGCTTCCCTCTCCGTGGGTGTCTTCGTCGGGAAGGCCGTAATATGACGGAGGCCCGTAGAGGCATTCCTCGGCAGAGGTGGAGTCTTCGCATGCGGCCCAGAAGATTCCGGCGAGCGCAAGGGCAATCTTTTTCCAGTGTTTGTAGAACATGGGGAATTTCTCCGAAAAGACGTTTTTTTACAAATTTCAATATATATAAATGAAATTTGCTTTGCAACAAGATGTCGTTTTTGTGTGACGAGTGTTGTGCAATATTGCTTTATTGCCGATTTCTTCTTGGAATTTCTGGAGTTTAGAACTGTTCCAGGAATTCGTGGACGTCTTCGGGAACCCAGGTGTCTGCCGGATTGCCGTTGTCGGAAGCGAGCCATTCGTGGGTGCCGCCCCAGGTACAGACTCGGACGGGGAATCGCGGCTCTACCCTCTGGAAGTTGTAGCAGACGTGAGTTTTGCCCATATCCGACGTGTAACGTTCCATGACTTCGATTTCGTCGCTGACATCGGTAAAGTTGCCTTCGCCATCTTCGGGCCCGTTGTGCTTTAGAATTCGGGCGATGGCTCCGTCAAGCCTGCTGTATTGGCAATTGGAGTCGAAAATGCCGTGTACATCCATCCAGGCGATGGGCTTGCCTGCGTTTTCGGGCATATAGATGTTGTAGTCGGCTACGCTATAGGTAACCACGGCGCGAATACGGTGCTGGAAATCCTGGGCCAGCGAGTTGCTGAACATGGCTCCAAAGCTGAATCCCGTGACAAATACTCGTGAAGTGTCGATGCAGAGGTTCTCTTCCAGGAGGCTCAGCATTTCGGCAAAGAAAACGTGGTCCTTGTCGTCATCTTTGCGCCAGATGTTCGAATCGGTTTGTCCGTTCGGTGCGACAAAGATGTAGTTCCCTTTGGTGTCCAGTTCCTTCTGCCCGTAATACGGCGAATGGAAGGAGAGGTTGTCGACTGTCGATGCGATGTTTTCCGGGGAAGAACCCATGAAGTAATTGGCGAATAGAATCTTGTAGGGCTTGTTGTTGTCGTAGTTCTCGGGCAAATCCATGTAGAATTCGCGCTGGAGGCCTGCACTCTGCATCTTGTAGAGTTTTGAGGTGCCGTTGTCTAAGACCTTTACGGCTTCCAGGGTGGATTGTGTCCCGCATCCCTTGCTGGGGGTGGGAGCGTTTTTCAACTCGTAACCGAATCCGTATTTTTTTCCGCTGTCGCTGGATCCGGGCTGTGCCGTTTCGCTCGATGTGATTTCTGGCGAACTGCTGGAATCGTCCGAACAGGATATAAGGAATGCCGCCATTATGGCTAGATAGGCAAAATGGAATCGTTTTTTCATCAGGTCCTCCCGTATTTTATGTTTATGTCGCTTAAATCTACTAAAACATTTTTATATTTCCCTCCGAAAAACAAGGAACCATTATGCAATTTCGTCCCGTTAAGGAACAGCTTGATATTTTGATGCGCGGCGTCATCGACGTCGTGCCGCAGGAAGAACTCGAAAAGAAACTCCAGAAGTCCTACGATACCGGAGTCCCGCTCCGTATCAAGATGGGTGTCGACCCGACTGCCCCGGACGTGCACTTCGGCCATACGGTCGTGATGCGCAAGCTTCGCCAGTTCCAGGATTTGGGTCATACCGTCGTGCTTATCGTGGGTGACTACACCGCCCAGATCGGTGACCCGAGCGGCCGCAACAAGGCCCGCCCGCGCCTCACGCACGAACAGGTGCTCGAAAATGCGAAGGAATACCAGGAACAGTTCTTCAAGGTAGTGCGCCGCGACCAGGTGGAAATCCACTACAACGGCGAATGGTTCTCCAAGCTCCCGTTCAGCAAGGTGACCGAACTCATGGGCCAGTTCACCGTGGCCCAGATGCTTGAACGCGAGGACTTCCACAACCGCTATACGGCGAATACGCCCATCAGCCTGCACGAGTTCATGTACCCGATGATGCAGGGCTATGATTCCGTCGCCATCAAGAGCGACGTGGAACTCGGCGGAACCGACCAGAAGTTCAACGTGCTCCGTGGTCGCGACCTGCAGCTTTTTGAAGGCATGGAACCGCAGATCGGCCTCTTCATGCCCATCCTTCTCGGTACCGACGGCAAGGTCAAGATGTCCAAGTCCATCGGCAACTACGTGGGCCTGAACGAACCCGCCGACGTGATGTACCACAAGATTTACAGCCTCGCCGACAGCATCGTCGAGAACTGGTTCGAACTCCTCACGAACATTCCGCTTGCAGAAATCAAGCAGATGATGGCCGACATCGCCGCGGGCAAGATGAACCCGAACGATGCCAAGCACCGCCTCGCCATCGATATCGTGACGCAGTACTACGGCGCGGAAGCCGCCGAGGCCGCCGCAGCGAAGGAACGCGAGATTCACAGCGGTAACGCCATCCCGAGCGATGCCGCGGAATGCAGCGTGGCGGCCGGCACCTACGGTGCCCTGGACCTCCTTGTGGAAGTCAAGGCATTCGCCTCCAAGGGCGAGGCCCGCCGCATGGTCCAGAACGGCGGCGTGAAGATTGCCGGCGAAAAGCTTGCGGACCCGCAATCCCAAATCGAAATCAAGGGCGCTGACCAACTGGTTATACAGGTGGGCAAGCGTAAGTTCTACAAGGTGAATTTCTAGGCAATCATGTCGCAGGAAGTCCTAATTCTCGGTCTCAATCCCGCCTGGCAGCGCTTGTTCTTCCTGGACAAGTTTACGCCCGGTACGGTCCACCGTATCCCGAAAGTCGAGGAATACGCTTCGGGCAAGGGGATCAACTGCGGTCGCGTGCTGCAGCTTCTGGGTGGGGCGCCCCTGCTCATGCATTTCCTTGGCGCCAATTTCGGTTCCCGCATTTTCGACGAGCTTTCGGCTTGCGGGTTGAACCAGGCTCCCGTGTGGATCAAGGAACCGACCCGCATCTGCACGACGGTCGTGAGCGAAGGCGATACGACGGAGCTTATCGAACCCTCGCCAATCCTTGCGGAAAACGAAAACGAAGATTTTATCCAGACCCTGAACGAATACTGGAATTCGACGCAGCGCGTGGCTCTTTGCGGGTCGTTCCCGCAGGGGTTCAATCTCGGCAACATCAATGCACTTGATTTCGCTGGCAAGCGCGTATTTGTCGATGCCATCGAGGGTATCGACGAGTGGCTCGAGAAGGGTGTGGAACTCCTGAAAATCAATCTCCAGGAATACAGCAAATTGCTTTTGCGCTTGGGCATCCCGCAGGTGATGTCGAGCCCGCAGTTCTGGAAAATGTCCGCTACGGCCGTGCTGGAACGCCTGCCGATCAAGAACCTCGTGGTGACTGACGAGGATTCTCCGGTGCGCGCGTTCAGGCTTGTCGAGAAGAAATTCCAGGGCTTGCAGCTCCAGCCTCCGACCATCGAGGTGAAGAACGATATCGGAGCCGGGGATTCCTTCTTTGCAGGCTGGCTCTACGCCGATGGCGCCGCCATGGACTTCGAGGAATCGCTCGTGAAGGCGACTGCCGTTGCCGTGGCCCGCTGCGAGGTGGACCGCCCGTGGAACCTGAGCCTAGAGCGCATTGCCGAACTGGAACAGGAACTCGCGCCGCAGGTAGAGAAGATTGAATAACACGCTCGTTGTCTTTGCTTCCAAGCAGGAATTCAACTTAGTTTATCCGAAAATATCTTCGGTCGTGGCCGCGTCTACTCCCGTGGCGGTTGGAGGCCGGTTCGATGTTACCGTCTGTGGCGTGGGCGCAGTAGATTTTTCCGCAAATCTTGCGTACCACCTGTCCCAAAACAAATACGAACGCGTTTTCCTGCTCGGGATTTGCGGCGCCTATCCCGGCAGGGACCTTGCGATTGGCGATGTGGTGCGCGTCGATACGGAAGTTGTTGGCGACATGGGAATCCAGACGCGTGAAGGCCATTTTTCAGCGTGGAAGGACGTGGTCGGGGAATCCGCCGTCTATTCGGGAGAATCGCCGCGTTCCCTGTTGCTCTCGCTTGCATCCTTGCGCCCTGTTGCGGGCGTGACGGTCAATTGCTGCACGGGCACGGCGTATCTCGCGTCGCGCCGTAGCGGATTGTTCGATGCCGATATCGAGACGATGGAAGGGGCAGCCTTCTTTGCGGTATGCAAGCGCTTTGGCGTTCCGGCTTACCAGTTTCGCGCGGTAAGCAACATCGCGACCGACCGCGATACATCTTCCTGGCGCATCCCCGAAGCCATGAATGCCCTCAAGGAACGCGTCCTCGACGTCATTTGACCCCACACCACACATCTCACACCCCACATTTCACATTCCCATGCGTCTTTCCCTCGGCATTTCCACCTGTCCCAACGATACCTACATCTACGAGGCGCTTGTCCGCGGCCTCAAGGATTCCCCGTTCGAATGGAAGGTTACGTTTGCCGACGTGCAGACGCTCAACGAGATGGTACGCCGCGGCGAGCTCGACGTGGCGAAGGTGAGCGCGCAGGTGTATCCGGATGTCCAGCAGGAATACGTGTGCCTTGATTGTGGTGGTGCCATCGGCTATGGCTGCGGGCCCCTGCTGCTCTCTTCGGGCGGGGAATCTTTCGATCCGGAGGTGCCGACGGCCCTTCCCGGCGAAAATACGACGGCCGCCCGACTCTTCAAGTTCTGGTATTCGAAAAACTACGGTGGCGAACCGAAGGTCTGCTACGCGCTTTTCGACGAAGTTTACCGCGGACTCCTTTCGGGAAAGTTTCTTCAGGGCGTCACGATTCACGAGCACCGCTTCACCTGGAAGTGTGACGGGCTTCACATGTTGCAGGATATGGGCGCGTTCTGGGAATCGCAGACGGGTTCCCCGATTCCTCTCGGGATCGCGGTCGCGCGTCGTCGTTTTTCGGCAGATTTGATTGCGAAAATCGAAAGCGAAATTCGCGCAAGTTTGCGGGATGCCCTTTCGCGGAAAAATCTCGTAACGCGTTTTATTCGCGAAAAGGCCCAAATTGCCGATGAAAAAGTTGTCGAAAATCACATTCGGATGTTCGTAAACGACTTTTCGATGCAGGTTGGGGAGGCGGGTCGCCGGGCTCTCGACTCCCTCTGGCTATTCAGAAAATGTTGATAACCTGTTGATAATTAAAAAAAATTGCAATATTACGCGTTTGTAAAAAGAGTTTTTACAAAATCGCCGATTTTTGCCAAAAACTTTATTTATTTTCCAAAAAGCACTTTTTTTTGGGAGTTCGCTTATGAGTTTGGTTAACGACCTCGATACCGAAGTTGAAAACTTCAAGCGTGAGTACGAAAAGTTCGAACGCGGCAACAAGTCCGCCGGAACGCGTGCTCGTAAGGTTCTGCAGGATATCAAGAAGACCTGCCAGGAGATTCGCGTGTCCATCCAGGGCGCGAAGAAGGAGGAGGAGAAGTCCAGCCTTCCCCCGTCCAATTGACATGGTTAGACCCGTGTGAAAGCCTTTTATAACGAAAAAATACCGCAAAAACGGCTATTTTTCGTGAAAAACGTTTGACTAACGACGTTTAGGAAGGTATATTCCCACTTGGGTTTAGATTTGTCAGTTTGGCAAAACTATAAGTTTAACGATTTTTATGTGTTCTATGATTGGAGAAACGTAGCAGTATGACCCTAAAGAAACTGGTCTTAAT
>CAMJQW010000017.1 GCA_946408125.1 uncultured Fibrobacter sp. | reverse complement strand
CATCTTCGGCATCGTCCTTGCCGCGGCGGCGGGTACCTGCAATCGGGTGGATGGTAGCGATGCCGTCACGCACGCGCACCAGGCTCTCCGGCGATGCACCGATAAACTGGTGCGTTCCGTAATCGAGGAAGAACATGTACGGAGATGGGTTCACCGTGCGAAGGCGGCGGTAAATATCCAGCGCCGCGATGTCGCTTGCAAACTGGATGCGGCGGGAAGGCACGGCCTGCACGATGTTGCCAGCGATGATGTGCTTCTGCAGGGCTTCGACCTTTTCCACGTATTCCTTGCGGGACTGTTCCAGGTCGGTCATCGTGATGCCCTTGCTGTACTGCTGTTCGGGAGCGAGGTAGCTGAAGTCGAGGTCAGCAAGGCGAGCCTTCACCTTTTCAATGGCGGCCTTCAGGTCAATCTGGTGTTCTTCGTAGTTCAGGGCGAACAGGTGAAGCTTTTCGGTAAAGTGGTCGAACACGATGTAGATGTGGCCCACCAGGAATTCAGCTTCGGGAATGTTGAGTTCGTCGACCTGCGGGGCAAGGCGAATCGTATCGCAACGGGCACAGAATTCATAACCGAGGTAGCCCACGCCCGAAGAAGGGATAGGAATCTGGTTGGGCGGCACCGTATTTTCGGCAGAAATCAGCGTGAGGGCGTCGAGAATGTCGCCTTCGCCTTCCTTGAGGAAGGTGCTTTCCTTGCCGTCGATGATGATGCTCACGTCGTTGTCGTTCTGGCGCAGACGGAAGCCCTCGTCCACCATCAAGGTAGAGTAGCGGCTACGGCCGTGCGAGAAACTCGCGGATTCAAAGATGGCCTTCGCACCGAGCTTCTTGCCGAGCGAAAACGGGGTGTAACGTTCGCCCGGGAGCGCCACGTAAATGCTGTCGGTACGCGGCTCGTAGCCCTGGCTTTCGGTGATGTGTCTGATCTTGTTGGTCATTTTATCCTCTGGTTTAAAATTCGTTGCCTTTTGTTTTGCGTTCAGGTTCCGCAAAGGCTTTTTGTCCCGGAGGATTTCGTTTTTAAGCAAAAAAAGGAAGGCCTCCGTGAGTCCGGAAGCCTTTGCTTAAAATCTTGGGTGATTTGCGACAAATACCGGGCTCTATGTTAGAGTCCGCGCCACCAACGACGGTTGAAAGTTGCACTTGTTGCGTAAATCATCATAGCCCAAAAATACCTAACAGAATTCCCCTTGTCAAGGGGATGCCCCAAAATTTTTCACTTTTTTTGCCCTGACCTTTTTATATCTTTATATAAAGAGATTTTACGATGGACCAGAAAGAATTCGACAAAACCCGCTATTTTGAGCTAAAAAAGCAACTGGAAGAAGCAAGCCGCCTTTACTACAAGGAAGGCGTCTCCCCCATGAGCGACCAGGATTTCGACTTCGGGCTCAAGGAGATGGAAGCGCTCGAAGCGAAGTATCCGGAACTGCGCGGCAACGCTTCGCTCACGCAGCGGGTCGGCAGCGACTTGACCAATGACTTTGCGAAGGTCGCGCACGCCATACCGATGCTCAGCATCGCGAACGTGTACAGCGCCGAAGAAATGGCGGAATTCGTCAAGGCGGCCGAGGAAGGGATGGAAAGTCTCGGCGACGGCAAGCAAGCGACCTCCGCGCATACCTGGATCTGCGAGAGGAAAATCGACGGAGTCTCTCTTTCCATCGTGTACGAGAACGGGCGCTTGAAACAGGCTGCCACCCGCGGCGACGGAGCCCAGGGCGACGACGTGACCCTGAACGCGCTCACGATTGCGGACATTCCAGAAACGCTGGACGCGAAGAAGCTGAAAATTGACCCGAGCGAAATCCCGCAGGGCACTTTCGAAGTGCGCGGCGAAGTCTACATGGAACGCGAGGCGTTCGAACGCCTGAACGAGCAGTTCATCCTCGAAGGCAAGAAGATTTTCCAGAATCCACGCAACACCGTCTCGGGTTCGCTCAAGCTCAAGAGCGTGGCCGAATGCAAGACGCGCCCGATGCGCTTTTTTGCCTACCACATTCCGCAGAGCAACAACAAGACGCACGAAGAAAACCTGCAACAGCTCAAGAAGCTCGGGTTCCACACAAACGATTACTGGACTGCGGACAATACCGACGAAATCATGAAGATTTCCGAACAGATCGGCACGAGCCGCGACAGCCTCCCCTTCGAAATTGACGGCATGGTCGTGAAGCTGAACGATCTCGCCATGCAGCGCGCGCTCGGCACTACGAGCAAGAGCCCGCGCTGGGCCATCGCCTACAAGTTCAAGGCCGAGCGCGCCTACACACCGCTCCTCTCCGTAGAATTCCAGGTGGGGCGCACCGGAGCCGTAACGCCGGTCGCGAACCTTGCCCCCGTGCGCCTCGCAGGCACCACCGTCAAGCGCGCCACCCTCCACAACTTTGACGAAGTCGCCCGACTGGACCTCCACTTCGGCGACACCGTCGGCGTCGAGAAGGGCGGCGAAATCATCCCGAAGATTACTGACGTCAAGAAGGAGCTCCGCCCGGCAGGCGCAATCCCCGTGACCGCCCCCGCAAACTGTCCGGTTTGCGGCGAGCCCCTCACCCACATCGACAACGAAGTCATCCTCCGCTGTGAAAACATGCACTGTCCGGCGCAGGTGCAATGCCTGTTCGAGCATTTCGTGAGCCGCGAGGCCATGAACATCGAAAACCTCGGCCCCGCCCTTATCGCAAGCCTGATTGCCACGGGCAAGATCAAGAGAATTCCGGACCTGTACCGCCTCACCATCGAGGATTTGGAATCGCAGGAACGCATGGCCAAGAAGAGCGCAAAGAACGTCTACGACGCCATCGCCGCATCGAAGGAGCGTAGCCTCGAGAATCTATTGCACGGCCTCGGCATCCGCTTCGTGGGCCGCACCAGCGCAAGGAACCTCGCGAAGCACTTCCGCACACTCGAAAAAATCCGCACCGCAACCGTCGAAGACTTGCAGAACGTGAACGACGTGGGCGAACGCATCGGGAAATCCGTCTATGACTTCTTCCACACGGAACGCTACACGCAAGAAATTGATGAACTGATTGAACTCGGCTGCCCCACCGAATTCAAGGGCGTCGTGAAGACGCTATTCCAGGGACAGACCGCGGTCATCACCGGAACGCTCCCGAGCATGGAACGCGAAGAAGCCCGCAAGCTCATCGAAGAGAACGGCGGCAAGGTATCGGGTTCCGTCAGCAAGAAGACAAGCTGGGTCCTGGCCGGCGAAGCAGCCGGAAGCAAGCTCATGAAAGCGAACGAGCTCGGCATCCCTGTACACGACGAAGCATGGCTCCTGGAGCAGATTGCAAACAGCGACAGCGGCGAAGAATCTAGCGACAACGACAGCGAAGCCGGCAACATCCCTCAGGCCGACGCAAACGGCCAGCTCAGCCTGTTCTAGAAATCACTTGGCCGGCGCGGTTCCAGCCGGAGCAGCATTTGCCGGAGCAGTTGCGGCCGGCGCAGTTGCAGCAGGCGCAGCCGCACTTGTATCCTGGGTCGCACCGCGGGCAGGCTTAACCATCTTCACGTCGGGCATGGCATTCTTGACGCACCTCACGGAGAAGGCTGCACCTTCGAATTCCTCGGCACGGGTCAGTTCGTCCCTGCTGTTGATCAAGTTCCAGTAGCCCGCGCCGGCATCGTTACCGCCGCTCGCTTCCCAGAAGTAAACGCTGGTACCGAGCTCCACGAACTCGCCGTCGCTGTAACGCGCACCCGCAGGAATCGCATTGAATCCGGAAGCTTCGCTAATCGGCGCTCCGCCACGGACCCAACCTTCACGCATCTTGAGCGCCGAGGCGACACTCCCCTTCATCTTGGAGACATCTTCCACGAGCTTGTCCCAATCCTTCTGCGAAGGCATGTGCCATCCGGCAGGACATACGCCCTGATGCTCGACGGTAATCCCGCCTTCCACCGGATTCACGAGGAAGTCTTCCGGCAACCTCATCGCGACATGCCACGGGTAAAGCCTTCCGTAACTGCGGCAGCGGATATCCTTGTTCTCGTAACAGAAGCTACCCGGAACGGCGAAGCGCAAATTCTCAGCCATCCAGCGCACACCGCCGATTTCGACCGTCTTGTAGCGGTTCTCGTCACGCGAGTCGTACAGGGCCGTACTGTCGTAAATTTCATCGACTCCGGGAGGATCCATCAGGCAACGCACCGGGAAGGCCGTCATCTTGCCCAAGCTATCGCGTATGAAGTCGTCGTTATCATACCGCAACGACCAGAAGAACGCCGTCGCGGAATCCTTTTCCGCCGTGCTCCAGAATCCCGTCAAAGAATCCTTCCCGCTGACGGTATCCGAGAGCATCATCCCGTAAGGGAATGCATTGAAGCCGAACCCGTTTTCACCCGCCATGGAATTTTCCGATTCGAGCCAGACGTCTCGCGCCTTCAGGTTCGTGCCCACGCTTACCGCATCGTCGATATCCTTGATGTAGGCTTTCAGCCTATCGAAATCATAAATGCTCGGAATATGCCAGCCCACGGGGCAGACACCACGATGCACACGCTTCACGGAATCCTGTCCGAGCTTTGCGGCATACCCGTCCGAAAGCTTCATCGCAGCAGGCCATGTATAGTAACGCCCGAACTTCGAGCAATTCTCGTCCTTGCGCTCGTAACAGAAACTTCCGGGAACATCCACGTCCAGGTTCTTCGCCATCCAGACCTGATCCCCGATATGGACCGTGAGGACTTCCTTGTCCTTGATCTTCACCACTTCCGGGACAACCACAGGTGGCGGCGGAGGCGGTTCCTTGATTTCGTACAACTTATCTTCAACACAGCGGACGGAAACGGCCTCATCCTTGGCCGCAAATTCCTTTTCAAGCGTCCTCGTATCGTACATGAGGCTCCAATAATAAGCACCGCCAGCATCGATTTCCATCGTCGACCAGAACTGGGCCGTTCTTCCCAAATCAATGAAGCCGCTATACACATTCTTTTCGCCAGCCGGAATAGCATTGAACCCGAATTCATCGGAACCTGCCGGCACACGAAGTTCCTGTTCCCACAGTTCAGACGACTTGAGGCTCACGCCGACACCATCGCTCCTGCCCGCTCTACCTACATAGTACTTGAGCTTGAACCAGTCCTTGTTCGAAGGCACATGCCATCCCCTAGGGCAAATATCATGGTACTTGCCCTTTACCTTGCTAAAATCGTATTTTTTGATTGAATTGCTGTTGTAATAGTCGACCATCATCATGGCCGTCGCCCAGTCATAAAGCCTACCGTACCTTGAGCAGTTGTAATCCCTGTTGTCGTAGCAGTAGCTTCCCTTGATTTCGAAGCGCAGGTTTTCGGCAAACCAGCGCTGGGCGCCAATCTGTACAGTCTTATAGACCCGTTTGTCGCGCGGGTCCTTGAAATCGGGCATCTGGTCGATGGCAAACAAATCCATCGCCATCAACAACAAAATAATGATAGCAGGCTTTCTCACCTCAATAAAATATATCTTTTCTACAAAAAAAGGAACTCACATTTTCGTGAGTTCCTCTTTTTATACCCCCAAGCGGACTCGAACCGCTGTTGCGGGAATGAGAATCCCGAGTCCTGGGCCACTAGACGATAGGGGCATCTTGCGTCGTCCCCGAAAGGACTGCGCAAATATAGTAAAAAATTAGTCCTTGTAGAAGAGGTCCAGGTTATTTTCTACAGGGGTGCCCTTTTCAATGTTGCCGATAAAGTCATTGAAGACAGTCATCGCAGCAAAGCGGCCAGAGTTCGTGATATCGTCCTTGACAGCGGAAGCGACGGCACTTTCTTCAGGAGCCTTCTTCGCATTGACCTTGACCATCACGGCGCCCTGATCCGTCTCGATGACGGGGCCCCATTCGCCAACCTTCTGAGCGTTCAGGACCTTGGCGACGTTCGCATTCGCATAGCCGAAGCCCGGAATGAATCCTTCCACGGAAGCGCTCTTGGTTTCGATAGTGACCTTGTCGATGGCGGAGGCGGCCACGGCAGCGGAATCTTCCGGATTGGCCGGGACATAGGCCTTCACCTTGTCTGCAACGGAGTTCAGGTAAATGCCAGCGGCATTAGCGGACTTCTTAGCAGCGAGGTTCTTCTTGATGGAATCATAGAAAAGGCTGATTTCGCGATCGCCGGCCTTCACGTCACCGATCTTGGTACCGACGAACACCCACTTGTTGTTCTTGAGAACCGGAGTGGAGATGCCGTATTCTTCAGGAAGGTTCTCGTTCGGCCAGGCAAAGGAAGCGAGGCCCTTGAGGTAACCGAGAGCAGAAATGTTGTCGCTGCGGCCGAT
Organism: uncultured Fibrobacter sp.; assembly: GCA_946408125.1. Lineage (GTDB taxonomy): Bacteria > Fibrobacterota > Fibrobacteria > Fibrobacterales > Fibrobacteraceae > Fibrobacter. The sequence continues at coordinate 40,680 of CAMJQW010000017.1, read as the reverse complement.
CCATTCGGATTCCTTGACTTCGAGGTTGCGTTCCTTGGCGGCGACATCGAAAGCCTTGCCATTGTCGACATCAGAGCGGATGCCGGTGAGGATGTTCTCAAGGCTGTCCACGGTCTCAGAGGAAGCGTTCACGACGAGGAGGATGTGACCGACCTTCGCAGTCGTCACGCCAGCAGAATCAGTCGTCTTGCCGTAGCTCTTGATGATGTGGTAACCGAAGCGGGTCTTGACCGGCTCGGAGATGGCACCGGAATCGAGAGCGAGAGCGGCCTGTTCGAATTCAGGAACGAACACGCCCGTGCCGGCAGGCTGATCCAGGAGACCGCCGTTTTCGGCGCTGCCCGGATCTTCGGAAGAAATGCGGGCCATATCTTCGAAGTTAGCCGTAGAAGACGTGTCGGAAAGCTGGTAGTAAAGCGTCATCGCGTATTCACGGATGCGGGCGTCGTCACCTTCGGTCGCTTCGACCGGGAGGACCACGTACTGGAACTTGGCCATGTCCTTCTCGACGAAGAAGCTGTCCAGGTGGGCGTTGAAGTAGCCCTTTACATTCGCATCGTCGATAGCGTCATCGGCAACGGCGAAATCAGAAGCGGACACATACGCGACATCAAAGTCGAAATCGGTAAGGCGGCGTTCCACGTTCCACTTGGCTTCGAGGGAAGTCGGGTGAACGGAGGCTGCGACGAGGGCCTGGAGCTGACGGGCCGGAATCAGGCTGGACTTGAGCTCTTCTTCGTAATTGAGCATCATGCCCCAGCGGAAGGCTTCGGGCGTTTCGAGCCAAGCTTCATATTCGGCCTGGTTGAACACGGTGTCCACGAGGAACTTCGGGAGGCTAGAGATGTAGGCCTGAGAGCGCTGCATCATGTCTTCCTGGGAGGTCGCCTGCTGCTGGATGGCATAGAGGCGGGCCTGGGCTTCCTGCACGAGGCGGCCGCGGACGGCATCGGGGTTGCGCTTGAACTCGCTCTTGAGTTCGGCGACCGAGGTAGCCAGTCCGGCCTTTTCGTACTGCTCGTTCATGAGCAGCTGGCGGACGAAGCTACGGAATATTTCGGAACGGAGCTGAGTGTACTGCTCGTCTTCAAGGTGCTGGCCCTTGTACTGGTTCTGCACGACCATCTTGACGCGGGAATCAAACTCGGCGTAAGAAATCTTGCGGTCGTTCACGATGCCCATCGGGTAGCTCTGGGCAGTCTTCGGTACACGGTCCATTGCCAAGAGGCCCACGACAATACCTGCCGCGAAAATGACGATAACCCACTTAGCTTTTTCATTAATCCACGTTAACATAGAGATGGCTCCATTAAATTAGTCGGGTCAAAGGTAGTAAAAAATATGTACCCCGAATTAAAATTTCGTAAAATATAGCCGTAGAGGCCTATTTTTTCTATTTATTGTATATCGCCCAAGGCGAATCAAGCTTAAAAATTATCGGAGTTTCAAAATGTACGACATCCTGGTTCTCGGCGCAGGCATTTCCGGACTGAGTGCGGCACTGCACGCAGCGGAAAAAGGCCTTTCCGTTGTCATCCTCACCAAGGGAGCCAAGCCCGACGGATCATCCAACTACGCCCAAGGCGGTATCGCCACCGTTACCGAGAAGACAGACAAGTTCGAATTCCATATCGCCGACACCCTCGAAGCGGGAGCCGGGCTCTGCAAAAAGGAGCCGGTCAAGATCCTCACCAAGAGCGGTCCTGCGACCATCAAGCAACTCGTAAAATGGGGCGTCCAGTTCACCCCCTCGCCTGTTGACCACTCGCAATTCGACCTGCACCTCGAAGGCGGCCACAGCCACCACCGCATCTTGCACGCGGCCGACCTCACCGGCAAGGAAATCATGAGGGCGCTCCTGTGCGAGCTCCACAAGAAAAAGAACATCGACTACCTCGAGAACTGCTACATCAAGGACCTAATCGTGGAAGGCTCCGGCAAGGCCAAGCGTTGCGTCGGCGCCAAGATTATCCACCAGAAGTCGGGCGATGTCGAGAGCATCTACGCCAAGGCGACCATCCTTTCTACGGGCGGAGCCGGGCGCATCTGGCAGTACACCGTATGCCCGCCCGACAGCTGTGGCGACGGCATGGCCATCGCTGCCCGCGCCGGTGCCGCTCTCCAGGACATCGAGTTCATGCAGTTCCATCCGACGAGCCTGTACGCTCCGCAGCTCAAGAAGCCCTTCCTGATTTCGGAAGCGGTGCGTGGGTTCGGAGGCATCCTCAAGAATTACAAGGGCGAGGAATTCATGAACCAGGTGCACCCGCTGCACTCCCTCGCCCCCCGAGACATCGTGGCACGAGCCATCCACAGCGAAATGCAGCGCCTCGGCAAGCCGAACATGTTCATCGACCTTTCGGGCCGCACGCCCAAGGACATCAAGAGCCACTTCCCGAACATCTACGCGAAGTGCCTCGATGCAGGCATCGACATCACGAAGGAATGGATCCCCGTGGTGCCCGCGGCACATTACATGTGCGGAGGCGTACTGGTCGATACCTGGTCGCGCACCGAAATCAAGGGCCTGTACGCCTGCGGCGAAGTCGCCGCGACGGGCGTCCACGGGGCGAACCGCCTCGCATCGAATTCGCTCCTGGAAAGCGTCGTATTCGCCCTGCGCGCCGTTGACGACATCACTACCAGCGGGCTGTTGAAGACAAAGTTGAATGTAAAGAAACCAGGCAAAAAAGAACGCGTCTCGTTCACGAAGGCCGCCTACTGGAAAAAACGCAAAAAGGCCCTACAGGACATGATGTGGACTTACTGCGGCATCGTCCGCACCACCGCGGGCCTGAACCAGGGGCTCAAGGTCATCGAGGACCTCGAAGCCGATGTCGCAGCCGCCATCAAGAACAAGGAAACGGAGAACATTCACTTCCTCGAGTTCCTGAACGCGCTGCAGGTTTCCAAGATGATCCTGCTCGCCGCGCTGCGCCGCAAGGAATCGCGCGGACTTCACTACATCCTCGACTACCCGAACCTCGACCCGAAAACGAAGCACCACACGGTTTACTTAGATGAAAGACGCCCTGCCTAAAAAGATCGGCCTCTACAAGCCGACCCAGTTCCTCGGCCACGGCGCCATGGGGAACGTCTACCTGTGCCACGACGAATCGCTCAACCGCATGGTCGTCGTCAAGCAGATGGTTCCCTCGCTCTACGACCAGGGCTCCTTCGTAGAACGCTTCGAACGCGAAGCGAAAATCCTCGCGAAGCTCAACCATCCGGTCATCGTCCACCCTTACGCCCTGTGGCAAGAAACCAACGGACAGTATTCTCTCGCGATGGAATTCGTGTACGGCAAGAGCCTGCGCGTGCTCCTGGACAAATGCCCGAAGCCGCCGCTGTGGGTCGTCATGGAATTCCTGTTCCAGATTTCATCGGGACTCGCCGAAGCGCACCGCTACGGCGTGACGCACCGCGACGTGAAGCCCGCGAACATCATGCTCGACAAGGACGGCCGCGTGAGGCTCTTGGATTTCGGCGTCGCGCACGACGAAAGGGACCAGGAACTGACCGAGGACTTCGCCCAGCTCGGCACCGCCTCTTACATGAGTCCTGAACAGGTCCGCGACTCGAAGAACATCACACCCGCATCCGACGTGTACAGCATCGGCATCGTCGCCTGCGAAATGCTCCTCGGCGAAAACCCGTTCCGCGGGGAAAGCCTCGCCGAGACATTCAACAACATCCAGAAAAAGAAAATTTCAGCGAAAGCTTTCGACCCCGCAATCCCAAAGGAAATCGTAAACTTCCTTTTAGGTTTGCTGCGCAAGGATCCGCGCAAGCGCCCCATGGCAAACGACATCGCGGAATTCTTCTCCATGATGATGCGCCGCTACCCCAGGGACCTGCGCCCCTACATCGTGGAATGGGCGAACGCCGCCCTGAACGGAACCGAGTCTTCCATCGTCCCCATCCCCTACCGCGAAAAGAAAAAGCTATCTTTTAAGGCAGGGCTCATCGTCGGTGCAATCATCACCTTGGCAGCCTCCATAGCGATTCACTATTTCTAGAACGATGTTAGATTGATAAAGGTGCTTTTAGGATGACATGGATTGATATAGTCTGTCTCGTACTCATCGTCATATTCACGCTTCTCGGCCTCTGGAAGGGACTTCTCAAAAGCATCTTCAGGCTCTGCGCCTGGGCAGGCGGCATCTTCGGGGCATACGTATCCTACGGCCTGCTTGCAGACACCATCGCCACCAACCTTGAACTGAGCCCCTTCACCGTAAGGCTCGTCTGCATCTGCATCGGGTTCCTCGTACCCTTCCTGCTGTTCCTTTTTATCGGGCACGTTGCGAACAAGGCTGTGTCCGGATCTGCGGTAAGCAAGCTGAATCGCGGCCTCGGTGCGCTGCTCGGCGCCATGAAGGCCTACATCATCTGCTTCGTGTTCTTAAGCATCCTGCATATCCTTCCCGTGACAGGTTCGCTCAAGGATTCCCGCGACAGCTCCGCATCGTATTCCGTCTACAAGTGGAACATCGAGGTCATGGGTTTCTCTTCCGATGAAGTCGACCTCGTCGGGATTGCCGAAAAGAAGGCTACGGAGCTGAGCAAGGAACTTACGGACAAGGCGGTCGAGAAAGCGAAGGAAGAAGCGACGCAGGCCGCTGAAGCCGTCAAGGATTCCATCGTCGACGCAGCAAAGGCTGCGGCGGACAGCATCAAGGAAGCATCCGAGAAAGCCGCCAAGAAAGCCCGCAAGAAGGCAAAGCGCGTCATCGACGAAGAAGGCGACAATATCGAATACGAACACGAGCGCGATATCCCGATAGACGAATAATCGGAATCGTCAAATCAAGCATTTGCAAGCCGCTTGGCACAGGCCCGGGCGGCTTCCTTTATTTCCTCTTCGCCATCGACATGGCGACCGCGCATCACGAATTGGCCGTTACAGATAACCGAATCGATGCAGGAGGAATCTCCCGAATAGACCCAGTTGCTCACCAGATCGTGGCAGGGAACCATGCGTTCGTTATCCAGATCTACAAGCAAGGCATCGGCCAAGGCCCCTTCCCTGATTTCGCCCGCATCGCAAAGGCCGTAGGCGCGCGCAACATTCACGGTCGCCATCTTGAGGGCCTCCCCCGCCGGGAGCGTTTCCGCCGAAGCGGATACCTTCGCAAGGAGCGCCGCGAGTTTCATTTCCTCGTGCATGTCGAGGTTGTTGTTCGAAGAGGCGCCATCGGTACCGAGCGCAAGCTTCACGCCACCCGCCATCAGGGCAGGAATCGGAGGAATCCCGCTCGAAAGCTTCAGGTTGGAACACGGGTTGAGCACCGCCGTGGCGCCCGCACCCGCAAAAAGCCGGACATCTTCGTCCGAGAAGTGGACGCAATGCGCCGCAATGAAACGTTCATTCAGGCCCCCGAGCTTATCCCAGAATTCCACGGGAGAGCAGCCGTACTTTTCCTTGCAGTCGTTCACTTCTTTAAGCGTCTCGGAAAGGTGCGTATGAATGAGGTATCCCTCGGAGCGCGCCACCTCCACGCAACGCTTTAGAACCTGATTGCCTACCGCATATACCGAATGGGGCATCACAACAAGCTTGACCCTCTCGGATTCGCCGGTATGATTCTTCAGGAACTCAAAATTCTGTTCGAGCACTTCCGGACTCGAAAGCAAGTCGGAAATCGTGACGCCGATGGCCGCACGCACGCCCATCTCTTCCACGACCTTCATCGTCTGCTCACGGTGCCAGTACATATCCGCGAAGAACACCGTGCCCGACTTGATCATTTCCAGAACCGCGAGGCGGCTTCCAATCTCGATATCGCCGGCCGTCAATTTCGCCTCGAAAGGCCAGATGTACTGGGTGAGCCAGCGGCCCAGTTCCATATCGTCAGCATAACCGCGCACAAGCGTCATGGCTGCATGCGTATGCCCGTTGTAAAAGGCCGGCAAGATGGCGAAGCGGCTGCAGTCCACGACTTCCGCGCCATCCAGGTCCTGCGGGGAAAGGCTCTCGCAAATGCGGGCAAAACGGCCACCCTCTATCAGGATGTCCTTTTTCGACATACAGGCGCCTTCGGCCTGCAGCGTAACCGATTTTAGTGCGATTTTCTTCATTTTTTCCCGTTTTTCAAAAAATTCCGAGCCTTTTGCGTAATTTGAATATATAATATAAATATGAATTTCGACCGTCTAGAAACGCTGCCGATTTCCAGGAACGAATTTTCTAGCCTGGAACTCTTCAAGAACGTCCAGTTCGAAAAACTGGCCGGTTTCTTGCTGCGTTGCTCGGTCCAGACGGTCGAAAAGGGCGGAACGCTCATCAACCCGGAAATGCACACCCGCGCACTCTACATCGTCATCGAAGGCTCGCTCAACGTCAATCTCGAATCCGACAACGGCGGAACCTTCGAACACGAAATCACCAAGGGGCACTGCGTCGGCGAGATGTCCATATTCGACAACTATCCCCCGAGCGCGACCATCACCGCCAAGGAAGACAGCAGGGTCCTCGTCATCCCGGCGGCCACCACGATGTCCATGCTCAGCGCATCGCACGAGCTATGCCTGAACTTTTTGCAGATCATGAGCCAGCGGCTGCGCCAGGACAACAAGATTGTCTGCGAAGAACAGTACCATATCCGCTGCATCGAGGAAAACGCGAAAATCGACCCGATGACAGGGCTGCACAACCGTCGTTGGCTCGAAGAAATGTACACGCGAGAAATGAACCGCAGCAACATGGGTAACTTCAAGCTGACCGCGTTCATGATCGACATCGACCACTTCAAGCAGGTGAACGACACCTACGGGCACCTCGCGGGCGACAAGGTCCTCATCTCCGTCGCACAGGCGCTCATCCGAAGCCTGAGACCTTCCGACATGCCCGTACGCTACGGCGGCGAGGAATTCTCGGTATTCCTCCCGGGAACAACCGAAGAGAATGCGAAGATTATCGCGGAACGCATCCGCAGGAACGTGGAAAACATGACCATCACGCTCCACGACAACAACCTGCTCCAGGTGACGGTCAGCATCGGGTTTGCCGAACGCATCGAGAACGACACGGTCGCCTCGCTCATCGACCGCGCCGACAAAGCGCTTTACCACGCGAAGCAGAACGGCAGAAACCGTGTCTGCCAGAACAAGGACAACATCAATTTCTTGATTAGGTAAAGCGCAACCGCTTTATTTATTTTCTAATAATTTTTGGACTTCCTGTGCGAAAGCCTGCAGACTCGGGTCTCTCGCGCCCATAAGCAAAATGGTATCGCCGGGCTGGGCGCATTCGACCATCTTCTTCGCGCATTCGTTGCGGTTCTCGATGTAGATGGCCTCGCAGCCCTTCAGCAAGAGGTCATCGGCCAAATCACCCGCGCTGATATCGCGCGTGACGGTACCGCCGGCATAATAAATCTCGCTGAAGAACATCATGTCATTGTCGCGGTCATCATCGAAGTCCTTCGGGCGAAGCGTCTTCGCGATGAATTCCACGAGGTCATTGCGCAAGAAGCGCGTCGGCCCGAAGCCATGCGGCTGGAACCAGGCAATCACGCGACCCTCGGTAAAGTCCTGCGCACTCCTGATGCTTGCCGCAATCTTTGCCGGATTGTGCGCGAAGTCGTCCACGAGTGTAACGCCATTGAACGTTCCCAGAATCTGGTGGCGGCGGAAAACGCCCGGGAATGTCGCCAGCGCATCGGCACACGTATGGAGCGACACTCCGGCGCGAAGCGCCGCGGCCGTCGCCGCAAGGGCGTTTTCCATGTTGTGCTTGCCCGGAAGCGGCACTTCGAAATTCACGAGTTCCGCCTTGTGGCGCACGCGGAACTTGATGTGCGTACCGGCAGTCTTGAAGTCCGTGCCCTGCACGCCCACGTAGTTCTCGAATCCGAAATCGAATTCGCGGCCCGCGCTGAATTTCTTTGCCAGCGGGTGCGCGTCGTTCACGATGAGTATCTTGCCGTTGTCCAGAATATTGTGGCTGAACTTGAGGAAAATTTCCTGAAGTTCGTTCATTTCCTTGTGGTCCTTGTCCACATTGAGGATGAGCCCGATTTCCGGTTCGTAACGCACGAGCGTTCCATCGCTCTCGTCGGCTTCCACAACGAGCCATTCTCCCTTACCCGACACAGCGTTGCCAATCTTGCCTTCTTTCTGCAAGTTCACGAGGCCGGCACCCGTCATCACGGAGGGTTCAAGTCCCGCATACTGCAGAATGTGGTAAATCATCGCGGTCACGGTCGACTTTCCGCTCGTACCACTCACCGCAATCGTGCGGGCTTCCTTTGAAATCTTCGCGAGCATCTCGCTGCGATGCATTACGGGAACACCGAGTTCCTTCGCACGCTTCAAATCGGGATTCGTGTCCTCGATGGCGGTACTCATCACCACGGCATTGAGGCCCGCGACAACGCCCGAACCGTCCTGCGCGAAGCACTTGATTCCGCAGTCCTCGAGCTGGCCCATCACGAGCGGCTTTTCGCACTTGCCTGCCAGAAATTCACCGAACTGACGGTCGGACCCGCTCACCGCAACGCCCTTGCCCGCCAAATACTGCGCGATGGCACTCATGCCCACGCCCGCAACACCGATAAAGAAGTAGGATTCAGCCATCGTTCAAAACCTCAAAAATCAAAGCAAATCCGGATCAATCGTAGGTTCGTAACCGGGTTCCACGAAGTCCTCGGGAGCAATCCCGCGCTTGCGTGCCGCCTTCATCTGCTTGATAAGCTTGCGTTCGGCCGCTTTCGCCTTGCGGTGCGCGGCAGTCGCGGCCTTCTCGGCATGGCGCTGGGCACGGGTCTTACGTTCTTTCACTTCCGGGAACACGCATTCGTCGAACTTGTCGAGCGAGCCCTCGTCAATTTCCTCTTCGAAACCTTCGTCAAAGCGGATATCCGCATCAAAGTCGCGGAAGCCTTCGTCCTCGTCGAACACCGGAGCATCCGCCGGGCATTCCTTCTTCAGGAGCTTCAGCACCTTCGCGAAAGATTCCTCCATCGGGACCTTGAACTTCATCTTCTTGCCCGTACGCGGGTGGATGAGCTCAATCTTCACCGCCTGCAAGAGCTGCGCCGGGGCAATCTCGAGCACCTTCTCGGCAACGCCCTTCATCAGGGGCGGCACGCGGTTCAAGCTGTCTTCACGACCGTCGTAAAGCGGGTCGCCTACCACCGGATGGCCCGTATAGCGGGTATGCACGCGAATCTGGTGCGTACGGCCCGATTCGAGCTGCAGTTCGAGCAAAGTAGCGATCGCAAAAAATTCCTTCGCCACGTAATGCGTGCGGCTTTCCTTGCCGCCCTTCACCACCGCCATCTTGAGGCGATTCTTCGGGTTGCGCGCGATAGGAGCGTCAATGCAACCTTCCAGGTCGCGCGGGCATCCCCACACGAGCGCATTGTACGTGCGGTGCAGCGTACGGGTTTCCAGCTGGTGCGCCAAATGCCTGTGGGCGGCATCGTTTTTCGCCACCACCATGAGGCCCGGCGTATCCTTGTCCAGGCGGTGCACGATACCCGGGCGAAGCGGTCCGTTGACCGCAGAAAGGTTATCCTTGAAATGATGCAGGAGGCCCGCGGCAAGCGTTCCCTTGCTTATGCCGTTACCCGGATGCACCACGAGGTTGCGCGGCTTGTTCAGCACGACGATATCCTCGTCCTCGTACACGATGTCGAGCGGGATGTCCTCGGGTTCGAGCGTACTCGATTCCTTCTCGATGAGCTTTTCCACGACGACGACCATGCCCGTCTCCACGCGGAAATTCTTGGCGGCAGCGGCACCGCCCACCTTCACCTCGCCCGCGGCAATGAGCTTCTGCACGTCGGTGCGCGAAACGTTGTCCATCACGCCGACAAGGAACTTGTCGATGCGTTCTCCGTTATGTTCTTCTTTGACGAGATAATTCATTCTTCGGATCGCGGCGTCGCCGTCTTGAGATTTTCTTTTTCATCCTTGATCTGCTTGTGGACCTTCTTCAAAATCACAGGCGACAGGATAACGACGGCCACGCCCACCGTCACGAAGGAATCGGCCACGTTGAACGTCGGGAAGCGCGTCATGATAAAGTCGGGAAAATCGCAGTCGATAAAGTCCACCACCATCTGGAGGCGCATGCGGTCGATAAAGTTGCCTACGGCACCGCCGAGAATCATCACCACGCCCAGGCGGCTCATCCAGTCACGCTTGTCGATGGACCTGTAGAACCACAGGAGCACCACAGAGGCGATAATCGAAATCAGCAAGAAGAAAAGCCAGGGCGGCAGGAACGGCATGAGGTCCTGCGGGCGGCTGCTGAACGCGGCACCCTTGTTGAACACGAGGCTGAAACGCACCAGGCTCCCGATGACGTCGATATACTCATGGTTCGGGGCACCCGTCTCGTTGGTAAAGCGCGCGACAGCCCAAAGCTTCGTCAACTGGTCCGCGACAATGCTGAAAAGGATAAGTCCCAGATGGAAAGGCCACTTGTTATAAAACTTCATTCAAAACCGTGCGGTTAAACGCCCGCCTCCTTTTTCAGTTTAGCATATGCCGATTCGATCCAGCTATCCGAATAGAAATGCATAGTCGTCGACTTGATGATGCGCTTGACCGTATCGCGCGTAATCTTCATTTTCTTGTCCGAGGCGAACAGGCCGGAACCATCGCCGATGAGCTTCATGTTCTCGGCGGCCATGAACAGCGGCCACAGGCAGAACAGGCGCGTACGCATCTTGAGTCCGGGAATCAGCTTCGTGTAAGCGATGGCATCGTCCAGGTGGCTCCACGCCTTCTTCACGAGCTCTTCCATCACCGCGGCCCTGCGCTTGTTGAAATCGGCACGGAACTGTTCCGAAGCCCCGTCCGAACCCGCGGCGGGCTTGTCGAACATCTCGTACGAATGCGCGAACCCGTGACGGCGGCAAATCTCCTCGGGCACAAAGCACACCCGGCGCGAAGAATCCTCGACGCAGTCCTTCACGATGTTCGCCACCTGCAGCGCAAGCCCGAAGCTCACGTCGAGCTTCTGCATTTCGGCCTTGCGGGCATCGCCAATCAGGCACGTATCCGCGGCAAAGAGGTTCGTCAAAAGCTTTCCTACGATTCCCGCCACGTAATAGCAGTATTCATCCAGGTCGGCAACGCTTTCCAGCGTGAACCAGCCGGAACTGAGCGCGGCCTCCTGCCTCAATGCAAACTTCGCCATGCCACCGCACATCTCGATCGTCACGTCGCGCACCGGAGCCGCATACTTTTCGGGCAACTCCTTCAAGAGCGGCACCACCACGTGCGTATGCAGGCACAAGTTCATGTACGGATGTTCCGAATAACGCCACTTCTCGGGCAGGGACTTCTCGAATTCCGCGACGGCCTCCTCGCGAAGCTCCGGCGTCCTGAAAATCTCGGCGAATTTGCCCAGCAGGACTTCCTTCTCGGAAGCGTTCATGTCGGGATCGTCTTCCACGGTGTCGGCTATACGGAGATACAGGTATGCAAGCAGAATGCTCCTGTGCAGCTTGCCCTTCAACGCATTGATGTTGAGCGCAAACGTCCTGGAAACGAGCAGCAGGATATCTTCGGCATACTTCCATGCCGCACGTCCTTCAAGAACGTTCTCTCCTACACCGATTGAATCCAGGATATTCGACATTTTCCTAAATCCCCGCGAGAATATCCGGCGCGACCTTCTTCGAGCGTGCCATGGCGTGCACGTACTTCCAAAGCCTGCGGTGCGCTTCCGCGTTGCGGAGCTTCTTGGTGAAGCTCCAGATGGTACGGTTGTGGACGTCGGTCTCGCTCTGGAAAACACCCTTCCTTTCGGAATCGTAACGGACGCGGCGGTACTCGTAGAAGTAGGCGGTCTCGTAGACGACGGCGACCTTCTTCACGGCGGCATGGTAAACGGCGCCGGCAAAGATCGCGAACAGGGGAACCGAGGCAAAACCGTAGAGCGGTTCCAGCACATTGAGGGTAGCAAAGGACCAGGCGACGGTGCAGGCGGTCAGCACGGACGCCACCAGGGAAAAAGCGACGCACTTGAGACGCATCCGCGAGAGGGCGGAGCGGTCCTTGATGATGCTATCGGGCAGCAAAGCCCATTTTTTTCCCTTTTTTGCCATTTTCCTCAGATAAAGCGGGCTCGAAAAGCGCCAAAACCAGAAATAGAGTGCACACCAGCATAACACGGGTAGCCAAGCAATGTAACCATACCACGCAAAATTTTCCATAATGCGTAAATTTAGAAAATTTCGCGGTTTGTCGCGGTCAGGGACGCCCGGCGGGGAGCCCCAAGCCCGTCGGTTCCGGCTTCAGCAGCAGGTTTGTTTGTAAACATTCAATTACATTTGGATTATTTTACGCCTCTCCCGAAAAACTTATCAACAATCGGGTCCCGTTTTATTAAATTTATGACTCTAGATGTTAATAGTTTTTGTTTGATCTCCTTGGGGAATGTTATGCAAGTCGAATGGGAAAGATGTTTGAACTACCTGCGCGGGATGCTCTCCGATTCCGTCTACAAGATTTATTTCGCAGACACGAAGCTCAGCAGCCAGTCCGTCGGCCGCGCCGTTATTTCCGTCCCTTCCGGACTTGACCTGACCGTTTACTCCGCATACAAGGAACTCATCCGCATGGCCTGGCGCGAAACGACGCACAGCGATGCCCCGATGGAGTTCGAGTTCAAACTGCAAGAGACTGTTGCTCAACAAGTTACGCAAACCACCGAAAACACGTTCAAGGATTTTGCGAAGCCGAGCGTACCGCTTTCCAGCAGCTTCCGTTTCGAAAACTTCGTGCCCGGCGACAAGGCGCAGCTCGCCTTCAACGCGGCCCTCGCGGTCGCCCGCAATCCCGACGGCACGCAGTACAATCCGCTGTTCATCTACGGCTCGTCGGGCCTCGGCAAGACGCACCTGCTGCAGGCCATCGGGAACTACATCCTCGAAGAGGACCCGAACAAGCGCGTGTGCTACCTCACCAGCGAAGATTTCTCGCAGCAGTACCTCAAGTGCCTCCGCGAAAGCCGCGTCACCGAAATGAGCGACTTCTACCGCAACGAGGTGGACATCCTGCTCATCGACGACATCCAGAACTGGACCGGCAAGTACGAGACGCAGAACGAATTCTTCCTCATCTTCAATGCGCTGCATCAGGCAGGCAAGCAGATCGTGCTTACCTCCGACGCACCGGCAGTCGAGGTCAAGAACCTCTCCGACCGACTCGTGAGCCGCTTCGCCTGGGGCCTCACGGTCGACATCCAGCCGCCCGACGTCGAGACGCGCGAAGCCATCCTCCACAAGAAGGCCGAGGAACGCCATCTTGAAATCAGCGACGAAGTCCTGCACTTCCTCGCCGAAAAGATCGCGAGCAACGTCCGCTGCCTCGAGAGCGCCATCATCAAGCTCACGCTGCAGTCTAGCCTCATGAACCACGACATCGACATGGGCATCGCCCAGAAGGTCGTCGCCGAGATTGCGCCCACGCTCCGCCGTCGCGTTAGTTTGGATGCAGTCCTGCATGCCGTGTCGCAGCACTACGACGTACCCGAAGCAAAGCTTACCGAACCGGGACGCGGCACCAAGGAAATCTCCAAGGCCCGCCAGGTCGCCATGTACCTCATGCGCGAATGCTCCTCCATCAGCCTGCAGAGCATCGGCTCGCGCTTCGGCGGCAAGGACCACTCCACCGTCGTACACGCCATCAAGAGCGTCAAGAAGGAGATGGAGACCGACTCGAGCTTCGCCCGCCTTATCGAAAGTTTGAAGAACTCTATTCACGACTAGCGATAAGCGATGAGCGAGTCGCCACAGTAGCCCTTAAACAGAAAAGCCTCGGGATACCCGAGGCAATTTTTTTCGCATTGTCACCCCGGACACCGTTCCGGGGTCACCATACCAATTACAGACAATGAGCGCGGAGGTCTTCGTCGCTCAGAGTGCTGAGGTATGCAGGCGGCACGTCGAGGACGGTCTTGCAACCGGTCACTCCGTTAGCCTTCATGCGGAGTGCCGCGCGGGCGTAAGCCACGAGGACGCTCGTCGTGAATTCCGGGTTGGAATCGAGTTTCAGGCTGTATTCAATCACGTGCGTGTGTTCCTTGTTCATGCCGGTCTTGCCGGTACGGATCACGAAACCGCCGTGAGCGAGTCCGCTGTGGTTCTTGTTGAATTCTTCTTCGCTGATGAAGTTGACGGTCGTGTCGTATTCGTCGAAGTAGTTCGGCATCGTCTTGATGGCGTTTTCGATATAGGCCTTGTCGGCACCTTCTTCGGCAACCACGTACACCAGGCGCGTGTGCTTCTGGCGAGTCGTGAGTTCCGGCATGGAACCGCTACGCACGGCTTCGAGAGCGGCTTCCACCGGGCAGGTGTACTGCTTAGCATTCTTCACACCCTTGATGCGGCGGACAGCGTCGCTGTGGCCCTGGCTAACGCCCTTGCCCCAGAACGTGTAGTCCTTGCCTTCCGGAAGGATAGACTGAGCGTACACACGGTTCAGGCTGAACATACCCGGGTCCCAACCGACAGAGATCATGGCGATCTTGTTTGCGCCCTTGGCAGCAGCGTCAACGGCAGCGAAGTGCTGCGGAATCTTGGCGTGCGTGTCGAAGGAGTCGATCACGTTGAACATGGAGGCGTACTTCGGGGTGAGCACCGGCAGATCCGTAGCAGAGCCGCCACAGATGATGAGCAGGTCCACCTTGTCCTTCCAGGCTTCCATTTCAGAGACGTTCAGCACCGGAACGCCCGCCGTCTGGATCTTGACCGTCGAGGGGTCACGACGGGTGAAAACAGCGACGAGTTCCATATCCGGAGCCTGCTTCACGGCGCATTCCACGCCACGACCGAGGTTACCGTAACCGAGAATAGCAATCTTTGCCATAACAATATCCTTGTTAAAAATTTTTGCGAGGAATAATATAAAAAACTTTAAATCCCCGTGCTGCCAAACCCGCCGCGGTCAGCGCCGTCAAGCGGGCCTTCCTCGAAGGTAAGCGTGGGCTGGATTTCCATGATGCGGAACTGGGCGATGCGGCTCCCCTTCTCGATGGTCACGTCGCGAGTGGCATAGACGGGCATTTTCCACCAGTCGTTCGCGCCGCAGTAGCTGGAATCGACCACGCCCACCGAATTCGCCTGCAGAATGCCGAAATTCTTGAACGTAGAACTGCGCGGGGCGATATGCGCCTCGTACCCCTCGGGCAACTTCATCGCAACGCCCAAATGAATGAGCCTGAACTCCCCCGCCTTGAGCGTCACGGTCTCCGCCGCCGCGAGGTCAATCCAGTCGGACTTGCCGCCCACATACGTGAGGCGCGTGATAGAATCGTCGAGGTACTGTATTTTGATTGTCTTCGTGGTCATGGTGCAAATATAAAAACGTTAGTTCTTTACACAACGGACCGAAAGACCAAATCGTTTGCCAGTGCTAAGCACTTGGGCGCAAGGATCGCCATGGGCCCCCACACTTGCGAAGGAGGCTTCTTCTTTAAAGAATTCTGTAGAACTCCACATACCGGTAGAAACCCCTGCTTCACGGAAGAAATCTCTAAAGCTATGATAACCCGAAGGTTGCGCAGAAAAGCCCACTGCATCAAGGCCCATCCAGTCTTCTTCGCACAGGAACGGCCCCCTATCTTCACAAACCCACCCTGCTTGCGACATAAGTTTTCTGCCGGCAGAGTTTTGCCAATTATACGACTCCAACGAATCATCAACAAAGACTATCAATTGTTTCCATTCATCGGCACTCGGCAAATGCCAACCTTCAGGACAAATTCCCTGCACAACAGCCGGGAGCTTACAGGTCGTGTAATAACCGCATTGCTGGGGATTTTTTTCATCGTTCGCAAGTTTCACCGAATCAATTGCAGCGGCCCATGTGTAAAGCCGTCCCAACACATCGCAACTCGCATTTTTGTCATCATAGCACCAATTACGCCCTACAAGGCTCGGAGTTTCAGCGCTATCCGCATAATTCAAGTTCTGAGCCATCCATGTTTGGCCGCCGATCTTTACCGTCTTGTAAACTTGACCATCTCGCCCATCTACGATAGTGTCATATTCTATTTCAGGGTTCAAAAAAGCATCCCTTGACATAGTCCAATCGAAATCAAAGGGTTCTTCATAGGGATCAACATAACTGCTAGAGCTACTGGAACTACTCGAGCTACAAGAACTGCTTGACTCCGGTTCACTGCTGCTATTTTCTTCGTGGGTTTCCTCTTTTGAAGAACTGGAAGATTCTATTTGTTCCTTGGATGACGAGGACGACTTCTTTTCCGCAGAACTGGACGAATTCTTGACCGAGCTAGACGATTCCGTGTTTTGTCCTTCTCCGGACGAGCTAATTGCTTCGGTTTGCGTATCGGTTACAGATGCACTGTTATCATCGCCACAGCCAACGAACATCGAAGCTCCACATAAAGCAAACATTGCGACAAAAGCACTATAAGAAATCTTTGTTTTGCACATAAAAAAATCCTGTTAATTTATAACAAATATACAACTTTATTTAGAGGACAAAAAAATACTTGAAATAAATTCAAGTATTTTCGTAATGCAGGACATTTACAGCGAATAGTTACCGCGGGCCGCTATTATCGCGAATCCGCCCAGCAAGGAGCGCATCCGCGTCGTCCAGCACATACTTGTAGTCCGGCTTGTCAATTTGCGAATCATTCGCAAATTCTCCATCACCTTCAACAACCAGGTTCGCAGACATTTTCACAAAGCCGACCGTCGTATCTATCGGTGCGCCATCTTCGTCGAACAAGCCATACAGCGAAACCAGCGTGGATACGTCGAATACGTTCGACTCTACATAGCACCTGGCGGAATCCGTACACTCGAAGCCCGCCGCCTTCACATCCTTGAAGAAGTTGTTGTAGACGTGAAGTTCCCCGCCATGGACACGGATACCGAAGTTCGAAAGTCCGACAAAGTAGTTATGGTGTACGGTCAGCTGCTGGCCAGATTCCCTCAACATGTCGGCGGGCAGGCCGAACAGCACACCCGACTGCGCGTTCTCGAAGCGAGACCAGGAGACCGTCACGTTGTGCGAACCACGCTTAACGTCGAGTTCCACCAGCGGGTATTCCTCGAAGGTGCAGTGGTCCACCCACACATGGTGCGTACGGTTGTGAATAGAAAGCGCCCTGCGCGAACTCGTATCGAGAACCGTAATCGCGGGAGCCGTAAAGGTCAGGTTTTCGAAGACAAGGTTGCTCGACATGTCGGTCAGCACGCCCATGCCAGCGATACGGATATCGCGACCGCGTCCGTCAATCGTCTTGTCATTTTTGAGTCGGAGCGGAGACTGCAAGTTGTACGTGCCGCTCTTTTCGAAAATTACCCACGTGGGGCCATCCCTGTAGGCGCAATCGCGCAGCGAACCGGGCGCAATCACCGCAGTGGTCGTCGCGTTGCCCGCGGAATCCACCTCGGTGGTATCCTCGACAATCAGGTAGTCCTCCGTCGTCGTCACGATGCAAATTTCGCCTTCGGCACTCGTGATATTGCCAAGGCTGTCGGTGACGCCCGCAGCTCCGAGCGTCCCGACCGCATATCCTTCGATTTCCGCAAGCAGCGATTCATGTGCACTCCAATCCTTCCCAGGATACTCGCTGGATGCGGATTTCTCCGGCTTGACAACATTGATACTCGAATCGGAACAGTCCACATAAAGCGTATCACCCGCAACGGCCTCGACCGTCGCCGAACGGGACTCCTGCGGGTCCCCGAACTTGACATCGAAACTTCCGGACGGGAGCGAGTCTATCACGAAATGCCCCGTACTGTCGGGCAGCACATAGCGGTCCAGGCCCGCGATGCGGACCACGGGAGCGGAATCCCCGAGCAGCACGAAGCCCTCGATGGAAGAAAGCGCACCTAGCTTGACCGTATCGACCCTGGAACCGGAATCCTTGCCGCCAAAAGCAAACTGGCGTACGGCACCCGTCGCCGCAGTCCCGTCAACATGGCGGGCCTCCAGCATATAGTCGCCCGGTTCCACCGCAATCTCGACGAAACCGTTCCCGTCGGATTCCTTCCACTCCGCCGGGGCGGAACCGTCACTCAAATAATCCTCGGGAAGAATACGCACGCGCGCATACGGCGCCACGCTCCCGTCCGAACGCTGCACATGGAATGCTAGCGTCGACTCGGCTTCCGTACCGCCGGCAACCTTATTGCCCTCGCTGCTGGAGCAGGCAGCAAGGAACGGGACAGCGAGCAGCGAGGCCGCGAGAGCCGCCGGGCCCAAAATCCATACACCCTTACTCATCATCCACAACCCCCGACTTGTCGGCATCCGCAATTTCCTGCCCGCGAATCCTGCGCTTGCGCCCGCGGCGCTGCGGTGGCGGGTACGGGTCCGAAAGCGGAAACAGCTGCATACCCAGCTGGAACACGCGATTCGGCTTTTCGCACTGCGAAACCTTCGCAAGGATTTCCCTGCGGAACCTGCGTACCATCTCCACGAGCTCGCCGTACGTCGTCTCGTCGCAGGCGAACGCGAGCGTTGAGAGGTTGCGTTCATCCCTGCCGAAGCGGTCCATCGCATCCTGTGCCACATTCAAGTTCTGCTGGATGTACGAATTTACCGCCGTGCTGTACGACTCCGAACCGCTCGAAATCAATCCCTGCGTCTGCTCGTAAAAGCCCGTCTCGGGATTCTTCTTGATCATCGAGAGGCGTTCCAAGAGCGCAATCGACGAGCGCACCTGCGAAGCGGTAATCGGCGGGCGAACCATGAGCCCGAGCGCCGCATCGTCGCCCACGTACGGGTAGAACGTCACGAGTTCGCGAATAACCGCATGGTACCAGTGGTCAAAATACTCGAACTGGTCCTTCGCCACGTTCTCGACCTTGCATTCCTTCGTGGCCACGAGCTTTTCCAGAAAGCGCCTGCTTTCGGAATGGTTCTTCGCCTGGTTGAAGGCCACCATATCGGCAAAATAGGCTTTCTCACGAGCATCATCACAAAATATATCGGCAAAAACGGAAACCAGGCGGGCGGTCAAGTTACGCTTGCCCTGCAAAATTTTGTTGAACATCGATGCGTCGAAACCGGCACGCTCGGCAATGTAGCGGTGACTGAAGCGCCAGTCCCCCTTGTGGCGTTCCTCGTAGGCGTCGCGCAAAAAATCGCGATAGTTCAAATATTCAAAAAGGTCGATCATTCTACCAGAAATATAACAAAAAAGTCCACGTTTCGACACATAAAAAAGTCTACAATTTGAAAACTGTGAATACGCGCAACATCTCGCAGAAACAAGCGAATCCTAATGTTTGAAGTAATGTCCGCGGGCCTTGTGCATACGCCCAAACGCAGGAACGGATTGTCCCTTCACGTTGAACGACCCCGTCGCGGCGCGTTCTGTTTTTCCGGCAGGAATGCGTACAATGCGCGTCGTGGTCGTATCGCCATCCACCTTCGCGGGATTGCATCCGGTGCGGTACACGCCCTTGATGTCGAAAGCGATCATATCCACATTCGGGCCGCCGTCCGATGTCGTGGAGGCGAGCTTCACCTTGAAATCGAGCGCATCCACCCACACGTCTTCGATGTAGACCGTATCCCACTTGTCCCAGCCACCCGTGGGCGGGAATGCCACGTCATAGGTGCCGTTGTCTACCGTAATCTTCATGTCGCGATTGGTCGTACCGTCAAAGGCGTAGCGCACCATCATGCGCGCGTTAGAGGCCGACTGGTCAGAAGTTATGTTATACGTAGCCGTGCTGTTGGCACTGTTCTCGAGGTTGAAAAATCCCTGGCCCGTAAAGCCTTCGTGGTTCGCATCGGTCGTGCCGTCACCCACTTCGGGTTTCGACATGTCAATCGGGGAACGCCAAGCCGTATCGGCCACGCCCGTAAAGCAAAGCGAAGTATCGATCGAAGCTGAAGACTGCGGGCCATCCGAACTCGAAGATGTCGGGTTGTTGCCTCTGGAACCTTCTTCGCCGTGCGATGTCGGCTGACAGGCCGCACCGCCCTTGAACATCGCCGTGTAGGTAATGTCGCGGGCCTTCGTCTTGAAGCCGTAATAGATCTGCTTGGTCGAAATCTCATTGCAGTCGTCATCGACCCACTTTTCAAAGGTTTCCGACTTGGGCGTCACACGGAGCGTCATCGGCGAACCCGCCGGGAAATGCTGCGTCTGCGTAATGAGCCCGGAATAGTTCGAAAGGTTGGTCTTCACGTTAATCGTGTATCGCGGCTTGATGGCCGAAACAAGAGTCGTAAGCGCAGCCTTTGCCTCGGCAGAAAGGTTCGTATTGCTCTTGAGATTTTCCTCGAGTTCCTCGCAAATCATCTGCGCATGGCCCATCGAGCCCATCTCCTGGAAGTGCGTCGTACCGTCGTTCACGCCGTCGGGAAAATTCGGGTACTCGCCCGCCTCAAGCTTTTTATAAAGATATCGCGTCACGTAATCCGGCATGTTCTTGTATGTCGTATTGTAGGTATTGTACGACTTCATGTTCAAGTCGACAAACGGAATCTTGCTGTCCGTCGCAATCTTCTGCATCATGCCGCGGGCATCGTAGTTGTTGCTTCCTGTCGAAAACACGTTACGGCTACCGTTCAGGTTCATTGGGGATACGAGTATAACGTTCAATCCCTTTTGCTTGCCCGCATCCACGAACTGCTGGATGTATTTCGGGAAGTCCGCAGGCGGAACGTAACGGGCTTCCTTGGAGTAGTCGCGGTCGTTGTGGCCAAACTGTACAAAGAGGTAGTCACCCTTCTGCGCCGCCTTGAGGATTCCATCCAGGCGACCTTCCTCGATAAACGTGCGGGAGCTGCGTCCACCGAGAGCCGCATTGTTGACCTTCACGCGCGCACCATCGAAAAAATAACCGATAACCTGACCCCAGCCTGTTTGCGGGTAGACGTTATCCTTGTACGTCTGCACCGTGGAATCGCCAGCCACGTGGATCGTAAAACTCGTGGAATCGCTCACGGCGACACCCGCGAACACTGCTGCAATGAGAAGGAATTTAATAGCGCGGCGCATCCCTACCTCACCTTCGCATACGTTGCGACAAACTTGGAATTACCTTCACGGACCACGATACGGTACAGCCCGTTCGCACTCACGAGCGACGAGAGATCCACCTCGCCCGCAGCCATCGTCTTGCGCACCACGAGGCGGCCGCGCGTGTCGAACACGCTCACGTCGGCATCATGCAAAAGCGTAAGCATACCGCCACGGAGATTTACGCCCAGATTTGCAGCCACCCCGCGCAAGGCCGTCTTCGAGGTATCCTGCGTCGTATCCGGCTCCCCAGCGCAGCCTTCGCTTACGCGGCACACTCCATCGATGCTGAAACCGAAGGCATCGATATTCGGCGCACCGTCCGAAGTCAGCGAGATAAACTTGAGTTCAGCCTCGCCAAGCGGGGCATCCATCACAACATAGGCTGTATCCCACTTGTCCCAAGCACCCGTAGGCGGTGCGTTCACGAGGTAATCGTGGTCCAGGTAAGCATTGAACATGCGGTCAGATGTGCCACCGTTCGCATAGCGTACCGCAAGCGTCACGTTGCCCGCACCCGGGAACTTCATCTTGTAGCTAGCAAAGGAGTTCATCTCGTTTGCCATATTGAAGAAGCCGACCCCCGTATGCGCCCAGTTGGTATCCGAGGTTCCGAGTCCCGTATCGGGCTTGTAGGCGTCAAAGAACTTCTTGATATCCTTGTCAACCTTCACATCAATCTGTTCCGTTCCTTCCATCGGAGTGAACGGAATGAACGTAACGTCGTCGAGGCTCTTCGGAGTCGTTATCGGGAATGCCTTGAGGGCGGCCCCGTCACCTTCGTATTTCTGCGCCGAACCGCCTTCATAGACGGCCGTATACTGAGTCGCGGCATTCCCCATCACGAACGTATGAATGTACGGGGACTTCACCTCGGAGCGGCTCGAAGCGCCGACCTTGTTGCCGTTGCCGTCGTACCATCCCAGGAACTTCTTTCCGCTCTTCGGAATCGTCTTGAGCAACACGGTCATTCCCTGCGGATAGTAGGCATTTATCGATGTCGCTTCGGCGGCTCCCTCGGGGCTTACCTTGACAGCCACCTGGTACATGGGCGCCATGTAGTCACCGAGTTTTTTCACCACCGAATCGGAATGCGCACGCATCTGTTCGGTAATGATACGCCCGAAAGCGTTCGCACCGTTCATCTGCAAGTGGACCTGGTCCGTCTGGTCCTTACCTGACTGGATGGTACTGTATTCCGCGCTCGTCGCATAGTTGAAAATGAACTGGGCCGCATACTGTTCTCCCACCGAAATCATATAGTTCGCGACCATCTCGCTCATGTCGATGAACGGAACATTCAGGTCTTTGGCTAGTTGCTGGTTAAGCGCCGGGTAGCCGCGATAGCTGTTATGAATCTGCGTCGGGGAATCGTAATACAGTCGACGGATAGGGCTCATGATGATGGGGTTCGCCCCCTTGGCACGAACATCGTCGACCATCTTTTTCATGTTGGACTTGAAAAAATCCTCGGTACTGTAATTGATGTCGTTAATCCCGAACTGGATGACAACATAATCACCCGCCTGCAATTTTTCGGCAATGCAGTTCCCGTTGGAACAGCCCTTCTTGAAGAACATATCGTAATAACCGACTGCGGTATTGCCGTTTTTATCCTTGCCGCCACCACCCAGCGACATGCCGCCCTGGCCACGGTTCACGACCGTAGCCTTGGCCGGGTCGAACCAGAAATGGAAATCCTGGCCCTGTCCCTGCTTGGGGTAATAACCGGCATTCCAGTCCTGCATGGTGGAATCACCACACATGTAGATGGTCACCTTCGCCCACGCGAGCGGGGCAACGACCATCGATGCGATAACGGCGGAATGCCAAATCTTGGTGAACAAGCCCATTACTTCACCATCCTTGAGACAAGCGCGAGTTTTCCGTCAAGTTTCACCTTCACAACGTACATTCCCTTCGGAAGCACACGGCGATCGAGTTCGAAGGCATTCACACCCGCCGCCACGTCCTTGGAAACACCCAGGCGCATGGCTCCGGACATATCGTAGAAGTAAATTTCAGCAAAGCCCGCCTTCGGGGTAAAGAGGATTCCCTTCGAGGGGTTGAACCAGACGCCACCCTTAAGCGGAGCGGCAGCCACAACGGTTTTCGTCG
Organism: uncultured Fibrobacter sp.; assembly: GCA_946408125.1. Classification (GTDB taxonomy): domain Bacteria; phylum Fibrobacterota; class Fibrobacteria; order Fibrobacterales; family Fibrobacteraceae; genus Fibrobacter. Next base: position 17,573 of record CAMJQW010000017.1, on the reverse strand, counting down.
TGTCGTCAAGCTTCTGCGTCCCGTCATAAATTTCCACGCCGTCGATACCGAAGGTGAACATGTCGAAGTTCGGGCCGCCGTCACTCGTCGTCGAAGTAAATTTAAGCGTATTCACGCCGGCAACCAGCTTCACGTCAATCTTCGCTTCGGCATAGGTCGTCCACGAAGCATCCGTCGAGGGGAAGCTTACCGTACCGGCAGAAGAACCGTTCACGTTCAGCGACATGTCACGGGAAGTAGAGCCCCCGTTAGTAAAGCGAATCGTAAGCGTCGTCTTCGCCTCGGTCTTCGAGAAAATTTCCCAAGAGCCAAAGCTTGAGAGTTCATTGGCAAAATTATAATAGCCGTTCTTGAGGAAGCCTTCGTTGCTCGATTCAGTCGCACCAACGCCTTCCTTCGGGGTAGAGGCATCGAGTTCAGATTTTCCGTTGTTCACCACCGGGGTCGTATCGGCAGGAGTCGGATCCTCGCCCACCACGTAGACGGAGGGTTGCGTGAGCGACTTCACCGCATCGGGCAGGTAGTAGCCGATGTGCGGCGGCTGGTTGTAGGCCGTATTCTGCCAGGCGACAGCCACGCGGTAGGTGGCATCGTGCATCAGCGTGTACACGCGGAGCTTGCTTTCCACCGGAGTCGAAACGATGTAGAGCGTCGTCGGGTCATTCCCGTTGCGCACCACGAGTTCTTCGCGCCAGTCACCGAAGAGGTCGGCGACAAGGCTCGGGGTGTTCTTGGTGCCGTTGCAACCGGCAGCGCCGAGCGCCTTTTCACCGTCAAAATAGACTTCGGATTTCTTGGAACTGGAATTGAACTTGGTCACGTAGGCGCCGTCCAGGAGTTCATCGTACTCGTCGCCATCAAAGTAAATGCGGAAGTTCGTGGAGACCGAGGGAGAGCCGATGCTCTTTCCCGAAGCGGTCTTCATGCCGCCGCCCTTGCTCGACCAGACCTCGTAACCGCGGTATTCGGAATCGATATCGGCAGCCATGCCACGGCCGTTATCTACGCCACCGGAAGAAGGCTGCGGAGTGCCCCAATAAACCTTGCCATCGGAGCCGCGCATTTCTTCGGTATACTGGGCATCGGTATGTTCGTGCACATCCCAGAATTCCATGCCCGGATGGTCGGGGTCGAGGTCGCCCAAGTGGCCCGCATCGCCGTGACCGAGCTGCGTGCTGTAACGGAGCGTACCGTCGTGGTTCAGCGTCGCACCGCCGAACACGATTTCATCGTAACCGTCGCCATCGATATCGCCCACCGCGATATTGTGGTTGCCCTGCGCATAAAGGCCCTTGCCCGGATCCTCGGACTTGTGGTACCAGCGCTGCTTGAGGTTCTTGCCGTCGAAGTCGTAGGCCACCACGTAAGAAGAACTGTAATAACCGCGGATAAAAATCGCGCTCGGATGCACGCCATCGAGGTAAGCAGTCGCCGCGATATAGCGTTCGCAGCGGTTACCGTAATTGTCGCCCCAGTAGCCCTTGGCATCCTTGCCTTTCACGTGCTGGTTGATGTCGCGGCTCGGGACATACTCAATCGTCGTGATTTCCGCACCGTCAGCACCGCGAAACACCGTCAGGTATTCGGGTCCCTTCAGCACCAAACCATTGGCGTCGCGGTAATCCTTGGACTTGTCGCCAATCGCCTTGCCCGTACCGTCAATCGTACCGTCGGCGGTCTTCACGATCATTTCGGCCTTGCCATCGCCATCGTAGTCGAACACCTGGAACTGCGTGTAGTGCGCACCCGCGCGGATGTTCTTGCCGAGGTCGATGCGCCACAGGCGCGTACCGTCGAGCTTGTAGGCGTCGATGAACACCGTGCCCGTGTAGCCCGTCTGGGAGTTATCGTGGGCGTTGCTCGGGTCCCACTTCAAGATAAGTTCGTATTCGCCGTCGCCATCGAGGTCGGCAGCACTCATGTCGTTGGGAGTGTAAGTGCACTTTTCGCCGTCGGGCATCGTCTGCGCCGCGGGAACTTCAAGCTTGATCGTCTTGTACGGGAACTCCTTCCCGCTATTCGAGACCGTCTTGTCGAGCACCACGGAAACAGCCTGCTTGGCACCTTCCTTGCCGTTCACCACGGCTGCAACCGTATACTTGGAAGTCGTCTTGCCGGCGGCGTCCAAGTAGTTCGTGCCAGCAGTCTTCCCGATAGAGGCCACCTTCTCTCCATCGCGGTAGAGGTTGAATTCCGTCGCGGGGTCATCTGTACCCAAGAGACGCCAGCTCACGAGCACACCCTTGCCCGTGTTCGTGACCGCAAGGCCACGCGAAAGATTTTCCATCTGGCGCTGAGCAGCTCCCGCATACTGCGGAAGGGCCGCGACAGACATGAACGTCGCAAGAGAGAACGTTCCGGCCAGCAATCCAATATCCCTTTTAATCATCAGTCATCACTCCATATCTATAATATCACTTAATAATCTATCCATATCCCTAGCAAAAGCGTGTTTTTCATTGATTATTTATCAAAATTTTACTTTTCTAAAATATATACAAAAATTAATTAAAAGTCTACATTAAAAATGATTTTTTACATAATTTTAGGCTTTCACACCATATTAACCAAATAAAAAGTCTACAATTATTTACGGAAAAATATTCTTGCATTCCTAGCCCCTCGAAACACGCCCCCTTTTTCTATAATTGGGCTTATATGCCGAGCTGGTGGAAAAAATTTTCCTGGGAGTGGCTTTTCGACAATATTGCCGAGCGGTCCCCCACTTTTGTAAAGGTCATGGTCGTGACCGGGAAATCGTTCCTGTACTACCACGGAATGACCCGCGCCGCGAGCCTTACCTACACCACCCTCGTGGCTGTCGTCCCCCTGCTCATATTGCTCACCTCCATCACGCTGGCCGTCGGGTTCGGCGGATTCATGAGCGACTACCTCCCCTTCGTGCTGGACGTGCTCAACCTCGACTGGCCCACCGAACAGGTGCAGTCCATCGTCAAGAACGCGGAGCACATCCCCATCGGCAAACTCGGCTTTATCGGCGCGCTGGGTCTCTTCGTCACGTTCATCCTCGCCTTCGGAAGCCTCGAGACGAACTTCAACGTCGTCTGGGAAGTCAAGACCTCGAGGACCGTATTCCGCCAGATCCAGGTGTACACGCCGTTCCTAGTCATTTTCGCGGGCTTCATCGGCATGTTCGCCGGGTTCGTGAACCACGTGCAAAGCGTGCTCGCCATGATTGTCGTGGACGGGTTCCACTTCTCGCCCGAGCTGCTCAAGATCCTGATTACCGCCTTCTGGTACATCGCATTCCATTTCGCGTCCATGCTGCTCATCTTCCTGATGCTGTACGCGCTCCCGGCAAGGAGCCTGCGCCAGAGGGAGACGGGCAAGGCTCCCCCGTACCGCAAGAGAAAGCTTTTCGCCATTTCGCTGATGGCGACCATCTTCGCCTGGATCGCCATCAACATCTACGTGAAGATCCTGATGCTCATCCAGTCGGCTATGGTCACCCGCATGTCCATATTCTACGGCTCGCTCGCCTTTATCCCGCTGTTCCTGTTCCTGCTTTTCGGCGTGTGGTCCATTATCCTGTGCGGCAACAGCCTCGTATGGACCATCTGCTACTGGCCCGAATCTTCCGAGAAGAAATGGAACTGGAACGCAACCCTGGAGGACGTCCACAATGAAAAATCAGACGATGAAAAATAGCCTCAAGGCCGCAATCCTGCTGGTTTTCGCCATGGCTGGTTCCAGCTTTGCCGAACTCGCCGGCATGAACGACAATTCGGCTGCCGAAAAAAGCGAAAGCGCCGCGATGACCGCGCTCGTCGGGCTCGGCGGCGGCAACTCCCTGATTGCTGACGACGGCGTGATCTTCATGACGATGCGCATCGGTGTCGACGTGATGCAATTGTTCTCCACGGGTGCCTGGTTCACCACCACTATCGAGGACGTGCGCAACTACAACGTGGACCACAAGCAGATGGTGAACTACAACGCGTTCGGCGCTTTCGTGGAACTCTTCCCGCTCCGCTTCGACAAGTTCGCCATTTCCGTCCCCATCAAGATCGGCGGCGGCGCCGTGAACGCCATGGACAAGGGCGACGAGGCCTTCGAATCCGAGGAATACTTCTTTACGGCCGACATGGCGGCACACTTCAACTACCGCCTGACCAAGATGCTCGAAGTTTCCGTCGGTGGCGGCTACCGCATGTTCGCCGGCATCGACAAGAACAACCTCGACAACATGGATTTCAACACGCCTTTCGGAGAACTGAGGTTCACGATCAAGGAATAATTCCGTGTGAGATGTGAAATTGGTTGACTAGTGGCTGGTTCAAGTTACATCTCCGTACGCGGGTGCCGCCTGCACAACCTGAAGAACGTGGACGCCCAGTTCCCGCTGGGTAAGATTACGGTCGTATGCGGGCCTTCGGGCTGCGGAAAGTCGACGCTCGTTCTCGACACCCTGCACGGGGAATCCAAGCGGCGCTACCTCGAAACGCTCTCGCCGTTCGCAGCCGACCTTCTGGGTGGCCGCCGAATCATCCCGCTCGACAGCGCCGAGGGTTTACCCGCGAGCCTCGCCGTCGGCCCGAGCCACGGGGAGACACCCGCCAAATCGTACGCATTGAGCGTCTCGGAATGCGACGCCACCCTGCGGGCCCTTTTTGCCGCCTTCGCAAAGCCCGCCTGCCCCGTATGCGGGAAGCCGACAGAAAGCGAAAGCCGCGAAGACATCATCCGCGAAATCGCGGGAATGCCGCAAGGCACCAAGCTGCAATTTTTAGCACGCGTCGAAGAAAAGCGCGCAAGCCTCGACAAGCTCTCGGCGGTATTCCTCGCGCAGGGATTTACGCGCGCGATGGCCGACGGCACAAGCTATTCACTCGCCGACCTGACCGAGAAAGAACGCAAGATCGTCCCCAAGGAATTCTTTATCGTCGTGGACCGCGTGATTGTCCGCGAGAACACACGCACCCGCATCGCCGAAGCCGTCGACGGGGTCCTGAAAATCACGCACGGGAGCCTCACGCTCGACATGAACGGCGAACGCAAGCTATACAGCACCGTCCCGAGATGCCCCGAGCACGGGATCCTGCAACTGAAGCCCCTTTCCGCCGAAGACCTTTCGCCCTATTCACGCACAAGCGCATGCCCCGAATGCATGGGCACGGGCGCAATCGCCTCCGACGACAGCGACGAAGAATGTCCGCACTGCAAGGGATTACGTCTAAATGAAAGCCTCCTGAACGCGTCCATTGGGTTAAGCGGGCAGGAAAGCGGATGCAGGGTTTCCTGGAAGGACATCCTGGGCACGCCTTTCGCGGAACTCGAAAGCCGGCTGCACGCCCTGTTCGACGACCGCCTCACGGCAAAGCAGCAACCCGCCTTCCGCACGCTCCTCGATCGCATCCAGGCGGTCGTCGACCTCGGAATCGGCTACCTCACGGCCGGGCGTGCAGGCGCCACCCTGTCGGGTGGCGAAGTCCAGAGACTTCGGCTTTCGAGCCTCAGCACGGGCCACCTGAACAACCTCCTGATTGTCCTCGACGAACCCGCCAGCGGGCTACACCAGAGCGACGTGGATGCGCTCTGGAAAGTCCTCAAGAAGGTTCAGTCCCGCGGGAACACGCTCGTTCTCATCGACCACAATCCCGCCCTCATCAAGAAAGCCGACTGGATCATCGAAATGGGCCCGGGCGCGGGCGAAAAAGGCGGCGAAATATTGTTCCAGGGCAGCGCGAAAGAGGTATTGGAGGATCCGCAGTCGCCGACAGGAAAGTGGATCAAGGAACTGGACGAAAGAAAGAGCATCATTGCGGGCAAAGCGCGGCAATCCAAGAATGCCGCGGCCATCGACATCAAGAACTTCGCGATGTTCGACATGAAACCGGTAACGGCCCATTTCCCGGTACAGAAATTCAGCGTCATCACAGGCCAGAGCGGCAGCGGCAAGTCCACGATTTTCTTCAGGAACCTCGCCCCGCGTGCCAGCAAGGGCGAATTCGAAAGCCTCGGCATACAGGCCCTGTCCGTGCTCTCCACCGGCGACTTCCACGGCAACCGCCGGAGCACCGTCGCCTCCGCCATCAGCCTGAACACGATGCTTCGCGACCTGTTCGCAAAGCTCCCCGAAAGCAAGGTGCGCGGCTATACCGCATCCAAGTTCGCGACGCACGCTCCCGGCGGCCGCTGCGAGAACTGCAAGGGCGAAGGCGTCATCCTGGACCCCGCCGGTTACGAGGAATCGGAGTGCCCCGTATGCCTCGGCAGGCGTTTCAAGGACGAAATTCTCGAAGTCCGCTTCAAATCGCTTTCCATCGCCGACATCTATGACCTAGAAGTCGGCGACGCCTACAAGCTGTTCATCAACTTGAAGCCTTTTGCGGACAAGTTAAAGCCCCTCGTGGATACGGGGCTCGACTACCTGAAACTCGGGCAGACCACGACGCACCTCTCCGGCGGCGAGCGCGCCCGTTTGCGCCTTTCCATCGCACTTGCGCGCGCGAAGGCGCCGAATACGCTTTTCCTGTTCGACGAGCCCGCCCGCGGGCTTCACCAGAAAGATATCGAGCACCTTCTGAAGCTCATCCGCGGGCTTACCGAGGCCGGCCACACCGTCATCGCCATCGAACACGCACAAGACTTCGTGAACAATGCCGATTACGTACTGGAACTAAGCCGATAATTCCCTAGCCTTAGCCTCGATTTCGGCGACAGCCTTCTTGCGGCCTTCGGCGGTATCCGCATTCGAGAGCACGATGTTCACGAACACGGAACCTGCGACCACCGCATACACATGCTTGGATAGCACCTTGGACTGCTCGCCGTTCCTGATGCCGAAACCGCCGAGTACTTTCGCACCCCCTTTACCGACAGTATCGATAAAGTCAAGCGTCGCCTGATCGATCGTCGTTTCGCTGCCGGTAGTACCCGCGCGGAGAGCCGCATAGATGTACTTGAAGCCCTTGGAGGCCATCGTTTCGAGGCGTTCCTTCGTCATGGAGGGGGCCGCCACCGGGATGTTCTCGAGGCCGTGCTTCTTGCATGCTTCGGTGAGGCCTTCGTCGCAATCGAACGGCAGGTCGGGAATGATGCAGGCGGAAACGCCCGCGTCCTTGCACATCTTCACGAAGTTCTCGACGCCGGGAGTAAAGGCGAGCGAGCCGTAGGTCATGATGTAGATGGGCGTCTCGGGATGACGTTCGTGAATCTTCTTCACGATTTCAAGGCCCTGCTTGGTGGAGTAGCCCTTGTCGAGCGCAACAGTGGATGCCGTCTGGATAGCGGGACCGTCGGCGCTCGGGTCGCTGAAGGCAAGCTGGATTTCGAGGATGTTCGCGCCACCCTTCACGAGGGCGTCGGCAATGGCGATAGAAGTTTCTGCGTCCGGGAATCCGGCAATGAGATGAGACATTAAATTCATAGTGATTACTTCCTTGTCATGATTTCCGCGTCGTGGATGTCTTCGTTGTTTTCGAGGCGCTTGAGTTCCGCCTTCAGGAATTCCTTCCACTTTTCGGGGCGGAACACCGGGCTCGTGATAAAGATGTCCTTGTCGCCGCGGCCGCTCATGTTGATGACAAGAGCCTTGTCCTTCGGGAGTTCCTTCGCGATCTTCATGGCCGCGGCACCGGCGTGCGCACTTTCGAGCGCAAAGAGGATGCCTTCGTTGCGGGCGAAGAACTTGACCGCTTCAAGCGCTTCCTTGTCGAGGATGCTCGTGAATTCCACGCGACCCGATTCACCGAGGGCGGCGAGCTGCGGGCCGATGCCCATGTAGTCAAGACCTGCAGAAATCGAGCGGGTCGGCAGCGACTGGCCATCTTCATCGATGAGGAAGCGGCTCTTGTACCCCTGCACGATTCCTTCGCGGCTCGCGTTGCCCGTCATGCGGGAAGCGTTCTCGCCCATGTTCGGGCCGATGCCACCGGCTTCTGCACCAATCAGGCGCACATTCTTGTCTTCGATAAACGGGGTGAACACGCCGATAGAGTTGCTTCCGCCACCCACGCAGGCGACAACCGCAGCAATGTCGATGTTACGTTCGGCTGCCTGGCGCTTGACTTCTTCACCGATGATGGACTGGAACGTGCGAACGATATCCGGGAACGGAGCCGGGCCGAGAGCAGAACCGAGTACATAGTGCGTATTCTGAAAATTCGTGGCCCAGTCGCGCATGGCCTCGTTCACGGCATCCTTCAGAGTGCGGCTACCGCTCGTAACCGGAACAACCTTCGCACCGTACATTTCCATCGTGGCCACGTTCGGCTGCTGGCGACGGACGTCCACCTCGCCCATGTACACCACACATTCGAGCCCGAGCTTCGCGCAGGCGGCTGCAGTGGCGAGCCCGTGCTGGCCGGCACCCGTCTCCGCGATAATGCGGGTCTTGCCCATCTTCTTGGCGAGCAAGCACTGGCCGATGGCGTTGTTGATCTTGTGCGCACCCGTGTTCGCGAGGCCTTCGAGCTTGATGTAGATCTGAGCGCCGCCCAGAAGTTCGGTCGCCGTCGGGGCGAAGTACAGCGGCGTCTCGCGCCCGATGTAATCGCGCTGGATGATGCGCAACTCCTCGAGGAATTCCGGATCATGGATGTACTTGTTGAATGCCGCTTCGAGGTCATCGAGCGGGCGGCGGATGATTTCGGCAACGTACTTGCCGCCGAACTTGTCAAAGAAACCGTTGTTAGAGTTGATCATAGTCATTAGTTATTTTTGTTAAAGTGTCATCCTGAGCGAAGGGCGAAGCCCGAAGTCGAAGGATCTATTTTAAGGTTTTGTCTTATTGGTTAAGGGTTAAAGGTTCTCGGGGTAAAAAATTAAAGGCCTTCGGTGAGTCCGAAAGCCTTTTGCAAACACTTGATGAAATCAGCAAAACCGGACTCTATTTGCTAGAGCCCCACCACCAACGGTTGAAACGGATTGCCGAAATCATCTTCATGTCGCCAAAATTAGGAACCCAACCATATGTTGGCAAGGGGTCGCCCTCAAAAAACCGAAAAAAGTGAAGGCTTTCGGGTTTCCGAAAGCCTTCCGTTAAACACTTGATGAAAAGGCAAGTCCTAAATCCCTTCCCGAGAACTTCGCCGCGAGCGGCAGAAGCGGATTGCCCATTTCATCTTTATGTAAACCAATATACAAACCAAATCCTTGTCTGTCAATAGGTTACGGCATTTTTTGTTCAAAAACGCCCGATTTTGGACGATTTTCAAGGTTTTCATAATAAATTATTACTTTTTGACGGTAGGGACCCTCTCATTTTTCCTATATTTGGCGGCGAAAAAAGGACCCGATATGGACTGGAACCGCTGGCAGGACATCTACAGGAACATGAGCCCCGAGATGAAGGAGCAGGCCATGAACATGGCCAAAACCAGAGTCAAGGAAAAGGTCATGCACTGGATTTCGCAGCCGGTCCTCATCGCGGTCGCGGTTGTCCTCGGGGCGATAACCGGGGCGCTCTGCGCCTTCTTCGGGTCCATCCTGCAGAACGTCGGGGACATCCGCGACGCCCACCCGCTGTACTGGATTCCCGCACTCGCGCTCGGTGGCCTTGCCATCGTATTCACGTACAAGAAAATCGGCAAGGGCTCGGAGCGCGGCATGGGCCTCGTCTTCGACGTCGCCCACGGCAAGGAACGCGAAGTTCCCCTCCGGCTCATCCCTCTCATCATGGCAAGCACGTGGGTCACGCACCTCTTTGGCGGAAGTTCCGGACGCGAAGGCGTGGCGATGCAGATCGGCGCGACCCTCGGGCACAACATGAGTTCGAATATCCATGTGGAAAACGCACCGCGCATCTTGCTTGTCGCGGGCATGGCCGCCGGATTCGCGGGACTGTTCCAGACCCCGATGGCGGCCGTCGCGCTCTCGCTCGAAATCCTGCTCGCCTCGCATCTCGAAATAGCGGCCCTGCTCCCCGCAGTTGCCGCGGCTGTGACTGCATACAAGATATCCCAACTACTCGGCTACGAAAAATTCGCCGTCGACCTGAACGCTTTCTCGCCCGACTGGACCGTCGCGGGACTTTTCTACAACGAATCGGGCCTCGACATTTACTTTGTTCTTAAACTCGCCATTCTCGGAATCCTCTTCGGGATTGTCGGCGGTGGTTTCGCGAAGCTCCTCCCGCTTTCAAAGAAGTTCTTTGCGCAGCGCTTTCCGAACCCGTTCAAGCGCGTCGCCATCATGGGCGTCGTGCTGAGCCTGCTTTTCATCGTGTTCTGGCAAGGCCGATACACGGGCCTCGGCACGAACCTCCTCGACATCTGTTTCGGGAATCCCTCGGCGCTCACGACAGGCGATGCGGGCATTTACGGTTATGACTGGTTGCTGAAATTCATTCTCACCATCGTAACCCTATCGGTCGGATTCCAGGGAGGCGAAGTCACCCCGCTATTCGTCATCGGGTCCACATTCGGAGCATTCGTTGCAAGCATCGTCGGCGTTCCCTTCCCTCTTGCGGCAGCCCTCGGCTACGCGGCTGTCTTCGGCGGAGCCACGAACACGCTTTTCGCCCCGATTCTCGTTGGTGCAGAAATCTTCGGATTCGACACGCTACCGGCATTCTTCATTGCCTGTACGCTCGCCTACGCGTGCAACGGCGGGCATTCCATCTACGCACAAAAGAAGCTCCGTTTGCGCTAAAAGCGGGTTGCCATTCCGCATAGAATGTCTTAATTTTAAGGCATGCAGAACAATCGTGAAAACTGGGGCTCCAAAATAGGAGTCATCCTGGCTGTCGCCGGTTCGGCGGTCGGCCTCGGCAACTTTCTGCGCTTCCCTGTCCAGGCGGCAACTAATGGCGGCGGCGCGTTCATCATTCCCTACCTCATCGCATTCGTCTTCCTCGGGATTCCCCTCGCGTGGATCGAATGGACGCTCGGGCGCTACGCCGGATACCACAATTACGGTACCTCCCCGAGTACCTACCACATCATCTTCCACAAGAAGAAGCCCTGGGCAAAGTACCTCGGCTCGCTCGGGCTCTTGCCGCCCATCTTCATCATCTTCTACTACGGATTCATCCAGTCGTGGATCCTCGCGTTCGCGTTCTACTCGGCGACAGGCACGCTGATGGAAATCGTTGCGCAGGGCCCCGAAAAGATGACGGAATTCTTCGGCAACTACATCATGCTCAAGACATGCGTCGGCGGCATCCCCGTCGCGATCATCTTCTTCCTGATTACGTTCGCCGCAAACATGGTCGTGCTTTCGTTCGGCGTGCGCAAGGGCATCGAACGCGCGAACAAGATTTGCATGCCCATCCTGCTTATCCTGGGCCTCGTGCTGGTGGCACGCGTACTCACTCTCCCGGGCATCGGCAAGGGTCTCGCGTTCATGTGGAACCCGGACTTTTCCGAACTTGCAAGCCCCAAGGTTTGGATGGCGGCTGCCGGCCAGGTGTTCTTCACCATGAGCCTCGGCATGGCCATCATCTTCTGCTACGCAAGCTACCTCAAGCCCAAGGAAGACCTCGTACTTTCTTCGCTTACGGCTAGCGCCACGAACGGCTTTGCCGAAGTGATTATCGGCGGTACGGTCGTCATCCCTATGGCGGTGCTCATCGCGGGCGCGAACATCGAGGAATGCGCGAAGCTCGGCACCTTCGGGCTCGGATTCCAGACGATGCCTTACGTGTTCGGCACGCTCCCGCTCGGCGGGTTCCTGCAGACGGTCTGGTTCGCCATGCTGTTCTTCGCGGGCATCACGAGCGCGATTTCCATCATCCAGCCGCTCATCAGCTTCTGCGAAGACGACCTCAAGTTCACGCGCAAAAAATCCGTCACCACGGTCAGCACCATCACGTTCATCGGTAGCCTCACCGCCATCTTCGGCCTTGCCGCGGGCACGGTTGACGAACTCGACTTCTGGGGCGGCACGTACCTCATCGTGTTCGTGGGCATGATCCAGGCAATCCTCTTCAGCATCGTACTCGGGCGCCGCAAGGCAAAGGACGCCCAGGCCTGCGGAGACCTCCCTGCCGAAGTGGAAATCGAACCGGGCGAAAACGAAGCCTTCGCGACCATGAACGACGGCGCCCTCGTCAAGCTTCCGCGCTTCCTGCGCCCCATCATCCTGTACGTGTGCCCCGTCTACCTGATCGTACTTCTCGTCTCGTTCACCGCGACGGACGGTCTCCCGTTCATCACGCTCAGCAACGTGGACCCGACCGCGACCGTCACCTTCCTCGGGCATACCTTCCCGCAGGTAGGCTTCACCTGGGCCTTCCGCGGATTCCTGCTGTTGTTATTCATCCTCCTGAATGTCGCCATCGCCTACGCCTGGCGCAAGGGCGGCCCCGCCGAGAAGGGACGCAGCAAGGAAATCAAGAAAGTGGCCGTCGGCAACTCCGACGAAACCGACAATGCGGCCGACGCCGTAAAGGAGAACTAGCATGGACGCAGAATTCACCACCAGCGGACTTATCTTTATGATTGTATCTTGGTGTGCAATCACAGCGCTCTGTGCCTTCTGTTTCACGAAGGTTCTCAAGAAGAAGTAAGTATATTTAATGACGAAGAGGAAAGACTAATCATGGATATCAAGAAGAAAGTCGAAGAACTTGCACTCACGCTTCCCGAATGCCCGGTACCGCTCGCGGCATACGTGCCGGCAACGCGCGTCGGCAACACCATCATCGTTTCGGGACAGCTCCCGAGCGTCAAGGGCGACTTTTCCGCCTACACGGGAACCGTCCCGACCGAACTTCCGGCCGATAAGGCTACCGAAGCAGCACGCATCTGTCTCTTGAACAACATCGCCGCCGCCATGACGCAGTTGCAGCACGGCGAAACACTCCGGCTCGTTCAAATGCAGGGATTCGTCCAGTCCGCGGCCGATTTCCATGAACAGCCCGCCGTACTGAACGGCGCGAGCGAACTCGCGGTACAGATTCTCGGTGATGCAGGCAAGCACGCCCGCACTGCCGTAGGCGTCAGCGCACTCCCCAAGAATGCCGCTGTCGAAATCAGCTGCACGTTCGAGGCCATCCCCGAACAGGTTCAGTTTACCGGAAGGATGAACTGGATTGAAGGCTAGAGCGACTTGAGCCACTCGCGCATTTCGTAGACATCGACTTTCGCCTGCAAGGACTTGCGGGCGATTTTTGCACCCGCAGCCGTCGCCATCTTCTCGGGCTTGAGGGCCATCCCCACGCGGCCCAGGTCCAGACGGTCGGCGTCGTAGCACGTGTCGATGGTCGCATCGTCTACGCGATGTTCCTTCGTATGGAAAAAGCAGGCGTGGTAAAGCTTGTCGAACTGCTCCTGCGTAATGTCGAGGAGGCCTTCTTCAAAACATTTCTTGGCAAAAGCAGCTCCGCGCTCGCCATGTTCGCCGTCGTAGCCGTCGTCTTCGCGCTTGCAATCATGGAACAGCGCGAACAGACGCACCACCGTGATGTCCGCTCCGGTCGAAGGAGCGAGCATGAGCCCGTTGAATTCCACCTGGCGCCAATGTTCGAGCCCGTGGTGTTTCGAATCGAACACCCGGTTCCCGTAGACGAAATCCTGTAAGGCGGCGAAGTCAATCATGGGCAAACCTATTTCCCGTAATTCTCCTTCAGGTCCATCAGGCATTGCAGCGCCTGCATCGGAGTCATCTCTTCGGGCTTGATGCGGCGAATTTCGTCCTTCAGCAATTGCGTATTCTCGTCGGGAGGCGCGAACAGATCCATCTGCGGCTTTTCCACGATCTTCTTGTGGGCAGCCTTGTCGCTCGGGTCAATCTTTTCCTTTTCGAGGCGCAGCAGGATCTTGCGGGCGCGGCGGAGCACGTTATTCGGGAGGCCCGCCATCTCGGCCACATGGATGCCGTAGCTCGAGTCGCAGGCACCGGCAAGAATCTTGTGCAAGAACACGAGCTTGTCGCCCTTCTCCTGCACCGCCACCTGGAAGTTTCCGGCATGTTCGAGACTCTCGACAAGTCCCGTCAATTCGTGGTAATGCGTCGCAAACAAAGTGATTGCCGCACGGGCCGGTTCGTCATGCAAAGTTTCCACGATCGCCCACGCGATGGAAAGGCCGTCAAAGGTGCTCGTACCACGTCCAATCTCATCGAGCAACACCAAGCTGTGCGGCGTCGCGTTGCGCAAAATGTTCGCAGTCTCGATCATCTCGACCATGAACGTCGAAAGCCCGCGACTCAAGCGGTCGCTCGCACCCACGCGCGTAAAGATGCGGTCCACCACGCCGATGCGGGCCGATTCCGCCGGCACGAAACATCCAATCTGCGCCATCAGCACGATAAGCCCCGTCTGGCGCAGGTAAGTTGACTTACCGGCCATGTTCGGGCCCGTAATGAGCATCAGGCGCGTGCCATCGGGAGAAAGCGAAACATCGTTCGGGACAAAATCCAGATCGGAATTCACCGCGACAATCACGGGATGGAAACCGCCGCGGATATCGATGCCGGTGCCCTCGAAAACTTCGGGGCGCACGTAATTGTACTTGCGGGCGGCACGCGCAAAGCTGTAGAAGGTATCTACGCGGGCAACCGCGTCGGCTATGCCCTGCAGTTCGGCACGCCAGCCGTTCACGCGCTCGCGCAGTTCGCAGAAAATCTTGTATTCGAGCGCATGGATATTCACTTCGGCATTGCTGATGACGGATTCGCATTCCTTCATCTCGGGCGTGATATAACGCTCGCCGTTCACCGTCGTCTGCTTGCGGATGTACTCCTCGGGAATCGGGGCAGTAGCCTTGGCCATCTGCGCCTTGGTAATCTCGATGTAGTAACCGAACACGCGGTTGTAACCGACCTTGAGGCTCGGGATACCGAGGCGTTCGCGTTCACGGCCCTCGAGAGAGGCTATCCATTCGCGACGTTCCTTGATATCCTCGTTCATCGCGTCGAGTTCAGCATTCGCACCGGGGCGAATCATTCCACCCTCGCGCACCGTGAGCGGCAGGTCCTCGTTAAAGTAGTTGAGCAGGTCCTCGCCGCGTCCCTTCGCGCAAATCAACGTCTCACGCAGGCTCTCGAAAATCGGCGCATGCAAGCCCTCGAGCACGTCGGCCACGCGCGATGCCTGCGAAAGGGAACGTCCCATGCCCGCGAGGTCACGCGCGTTCGCACGTCCCGAACCGACACGCCCCATCAGGCGTTCCATGTCGAGGATGCTCGTCAGCGAATCCTTGAGTTCGTCGAGGGCGACCGGATTGTTCACCAGTTCCTCGACAGCCTCCTCGCGCTCGCGGATGCGGTCCACCGAAATCAGCGGGTGGCTCACCCAATCCTTGAGCATGCGCCCGCCCATCGCAGTCACCGTAAAATCAAGCACGGAGCAGAGCGTGCTGGAATAATCGTCGGCATTCAGCGGGCGAACCAGTTCCAAATTGCGAAGCGTACTCGGGTCAAGCGTCATGTAGTCGTCGAGATTCAGAATCTCGAGACCCGTAAAATGCGTAAGTTCGGACTTCTTCTGGTCCATCAGGTACTGCAGAAGTGCGCCCGTCACGACAGTCTCGTCATCGCGGCCATCGAGCCCGAGCCCGTCCAGAGCCTCCACCTTGAAGTGGGAGAACAGCACGTCCTTCGCCTGCTCCACCGTAAACAGGAACGCAGGCAGTTCCGTCACCAGCACGTTCTCGGAACGCACCAGATCCATAATCGATGAGGGAATCTCGCAACCCTCGGGAACGATAATCTCCTTCGGCATGCGGCGGCTGAACTCGCACTCGAACGACTGCACGCTACTGCGGCAAGCGGCCAGGT
Source organism: uncultured Fibrobacter sp. (assembly GCA_946408125.1). Classification (GTDB taxonomy): domain Bacteria; phylum Fibrobacterota; class Fibrobacteria; order Fibrobacterales; family Fibrobacteraceae; genus Fibrobacter. Next base: position 1,889 of record CAMJQW010000017.1, on the reverse strand, counting down.
AACCCGTCGTCACGTCGGCCACGGCGAATGCTACATCCTTGCCCGAAGGCACGTACGCGAACAGGTAATTCGCCTCTTTCGCATTGAGGTTCGTCTCGTCCATCGCGGTACCGGCGCTGATAATCTCGACGATATCGCGCTTCACGATTCCCTTCGCGAGCTTGGGATCTTCCACCTGCTCGCAAATCGCGATGCGGTAACCGGCGGCCACCATCTTGGGCACGTAGCGGTCGGCGGCATGGTGCGGGAACCCGCACAAGGGTGTCGCTCCCGAAGCACCGTTGTTGCGGCTCGTGAGCGTAAGTCCCAGAATCTTGGAGGCTATGACGGCGTCGTCCTCGAAAAGCTCGAAGAAGTCGCCCATGCGGAAAAAGAGAATGCAGCCCGGGTTCTGTTTCTTGATTTCGTAATACTGCTGCATCAACGGGGTCGCAGCCATTACGCATCCCCCATCGACAATTCAATCTGACCAGGATTCTCCTCGGGCGGCTTGGGCTCCTCGGGAGAATTTTCCGGCTTCGGGTACTGCGGCACCAGGGCGCCGGCCTCAAGCAGCTCGCTGAACTCGCGCAGGCGCGGCAGGTCTTCCGGAATGCGGTTGATGCCGAAGTACTTCATGAATTCCTGCGTCGTCACGTAGGTGTAGGGGTTACCGACCGTATCGGAACGCGCACCGAGCGCGATGAATCCCTTGTCGAGCAAGTTACGGATGGGGCCGTCCACGGAGGACACGCCGCGCACCTGTTCGATGGCCGCCTTCGTTATGGGCTGCTGGTATGCAATCACTGCAAGTGTCTCAAGGGCGGCCTGCGAAAGGCGGCGGGCGTTCGCCTCGGGGAACAGCTTGCGCACCCACGGGTAGTACTTGGCGCGGGTCCTGAAACGGTAACCGCCGGCCTGTTCCACGATCTCGAACGGGGCGTTAATCTTGTTCAGCGAATCATTCGCGGTAATCAGGGCGTCGGACACGGAACGCACGTCCAGGAAGTCGCCGAGAATCTCGCGCAGCTTTTTCAAAGTCACAATGTCGGGCGAAGCAAAAACGAGCGCCTGGATAATGCGGGCCAGGTCCTCCCGGCTTTCCACTTTCGGGAGTTCCGCCGATTCCTCGGCAGCTTCGTCCATATTCTGTACATCTTCACTCATGTAATCCAAGATAGTAAAAAAAGCAGGACTTTTCGCGAATTAGAACTGGAAATACAGGAACGGGTTGTAGCTCTGGGTAAACAACGCAAGTGTCGCGAGAACAAAGAGCCCGAGCGCGACAACCGCCTTCCAGGTCTTTACCTCGTTGCACCAGTCGAAACTGCGGAACCTCCAGAACGAAAGCAGGCCCGCGACCGCCATGAAGACCACGCACGTCGGCGTAAAGATTTCGGCCGTCAGGATGGCATCGGCACCGCTCACCGGCATAAACCCGAGCATCGCCTTCCACATGCGCCACGCCTCGCCGATGTTATCGGCACGGAACAGCACCCAGCCAAACAACACGAGCACCTGCGTAATGATGATCTGCACACTGCGGGGAGCCTTGTAATAGAGCGCGTTCTTGTTGTTCGCACGTTCCAGAATCATGAAGAAGGCATGGTAGAGGCCCCAGCAAACGAACGTCCAGTTCGCACCGTGCCACACGCCGCTCAGGAACATAACCATGAACAGATTAAAGTACAGGCGCTTCTTGCCCACGCGGTTTCCGCCGAGGGCAATGTAAAGGTAATCGCGGAACCAGCTCGTGAGCGAAATGTGCCAGCGCTTCCAGAATTCGGTAATGCTCCCCGAGCGGTACGGGCCGTTGAAGTTGCGCGGGAAATGGAACCCGAGCATCAGGCCGAGACCGATTGCCATATTCGAATACGCCGAGAAGTCGAAGTAAATCTGGAACATGTAGG
>CAMJQW010000016.1 GCA_946408125.1 uncultured Fibrobacter sp. | reverse complement strand
TGAAGTCGACACGGATGAACACGCGCTTGCCGGCGAGTTCGAGATCTTCAATAGAGAGCTTTGCCATTATGGATTCCTCTTTTAGGGTTAAAATTTACGGGCTAAAAATTAGAATTTTTTGTCCAAAAACGCCACAATGCGTCCCACAACCCTCAATAATCTTTGAGAATCATCAAATAAAGCCACTCAAAACGGCCATTTTCTTTATTTTTTTTATCATTTCCCTTTTTTTTTATATATTTCTTGAAAAATTAGTCCATTCGGAGTAATATAATGAAGCGTTCTTTCTTGTTGGCAATTTGCCTCTCTGCAGCCGCGGCTTTCGCGGGTGCTTACGATATTGATGAATTTACTGCCCAAGACGTGGGTACCCCTGATGACTATATCACCGCTGAATTCGGAGGCGAACTCAAGGTCGCTCCGGCAGAGGAGGTCGAATCGCTCCAGGATGGCCGGTTGGTCGTCCGCCAGAAATTTGTCGACCCGTTCGGTGAAGCCGAGACCACCTACCAGCTGTACCAGGGCGCCAAGGGCGACATGGACGGCCTGACGCCGCTCGCCGTTCCCGAAGGAACTTCTTACAGCGACGTGGTCAAGACCAAGATTTACCAGCGCCGCGGCATGCCTGCCGAGGAAGATTTCGAAAAAGTGTACTTCGACGGCAAGAACGTCTATATCCCGAACAAGTCTTCCGCCATCGTGTTCATCGCAGGCACTCCTGTCGAACTGAAACCGGCAGCGCCCGTCCCCGAAGCAGACGAAGAAGCCGCTCCTGAAGAGGATGAAGCTCCTGCAGCACCGGCCGTCGCAAGCAGCGCAGGCGAAGAATGCGACGAATACGATCCAGATTGCGAAGACGAAGATGAAGACGAATACGATGTCGCCGGCGACATGGACAAGTCCAACAGGGATGCCGACGAACGTGACAACTCCGCCAGCTACGCCGCCGACGACGCCTCCGAGAATGCAACCGACCGTTTCGGTATCGCCGACGAAGTCCGCTTCTGGAGTGCTGTAGCCCTTTCCGCCCTTGCCGCCACGAGTGCCGTCCTCGGTGTCCTCGAGCACATGGATGCGAACAAGGCCGGCGACGCCTACGACGAACTTGACGAAGTTCACGACAAGCTGAAGGCTAAGATCGACGAAGCCTGTACGAAGAATGCGGCCTCCGATGCCGGAGCGTGCGCAGCGGCACTTAGCTACTATGACCTGACCATGGGTGCCGGCTACAGCCTCAAGACCCTTGAAGCTCGTATGGACACCAACAAGAAGACGCGCGACTCGCACGCCACGGCCCGTAACATCTGGTTCGGCGTCACCGGCGTGAGCTTGACGGCGGCCATCGTTCTGTTCGTATGGTAATTGAAACCGGCAAGATCAGCCTCAAGGACCTCCAGTTCAACTGCATCATCGGTACGCTCCCTTACGAAAGGGAAAACGAACAGCCCGTGGTGCTGAACGTGAGCATCTGGCTCGATTTTGCCCAAGCGGCCCGCAACGAGGACCTCGCCCATTCCATTGATTATGCACAACTGGCGGATGACATCCAGGCGTTCATCCGCCTTTCCCAGTTCCAGCTCGAAGAAACGCTCGTCGTAGAGACCGGCAAGCACATTCTGAACAACTATCCCAAAGCATTGATGGTCGAAGTAAGCGTCCGCAAACCTGACGCCATTCCCGGATGCGCCGGGGCAGAATCGAGCATCCGCATCCGCCGCTAGCAGAAGGCGCGATAGCGCAAGGCCTCGGACAGGTCTTCCACCTCCACATTTCCGCATCCCCGCAAATCCGCAATCGTGCGGGACACTTTCAGCAGGCGGTAATACCCGCGTGCGCTCAGGTTCATCTTGTCGGCCGCGGCTATCGCGAACCGTTCCGTCTCCCGAGACATCGCCGCAAACCGGTACGCCTTTTCCGAGGTCATCTCGGCATTCGACTTGAAAGGCGTCCCCTCGAACCTCGCCCGCTGGACATCCCTCGCCCGGCAGACGCGTGCCCGAATCTTGGAAGACGACTCTCCCCGCGGGTTTCCCGAGAGCATCTTGGTATCCACGGGAGGCACGCTCACCTGGATGTCGATGCGGTCCAGGAGCGGGCCCGAGATTTTTTCCCGATAACGTTTACGGGCGTCGGGTAAGCATGTACACGCCCGCTTCGGGTCCATCGCGAACCCGCAGGGGCACGGATTCATCGCGGCCCCCATCATGAAACGCGCAGGCCATACGACGGTCCCGCTCGCGCGACTTACCGAGATGGAACCTTCCTCCATCGGTTCGCGCAATGCTTCCAAGACGCTGCGGTTGAACTCCGGAAGTTCATCCAGGAACAGCACGCCGTTGTGCGCGAGGCTCGCCTCGCCGGGAGCGAGGCGCGATCCGCCGCCCACCAACGAAACCATTGACGCACTGTGGTGGGGCGTGCGGAAAGGGCGGACGGTCACGGGATTGAAATCTCCCGAATCGCCCGCCCGCCTCGCGCACGAATGGATGCGGGTCGTCTCGAGCACTTCCTGCTCCGTCATCTCCGGAAGGATTCCCGGGAGGCATCGGGCACAGAGCGTCTTGCCGGCGCCCGGCGAACCTACCAGGAGAAAATTGTGGGCGCCGGCCGCCGCAATCTCGAGGGCGCGCTTGACACCTTCCATTCCCACCACATTCTCGAAATCCGGAACATCCCCGAGCTCCGATTGCATATCGCGGCACAGGCCAGTCGCAATACGAATTCCGGAATCACCGCCCGACACCAGGATGTCGACGCACTCTTTCAGCGATTCTGCACAAATAAAATTGAGACCTTCCACCAGCGAAGCTTCCCGCGCATTCGCACGGGGAACCACAAGGATGCTTCCATCCTTCGGCAAGCTCATCGCAATGGACAATACCCCTCTCACAGGCTTCAACAAACCATCCAGCGACAACTCGCCCACAAGGACATAACGTTCCAGCTTCGGGACTTCGATCTCCCCAGTCGAAACAAGCAAACCTATCGCGAGCGGAAGGTCCAACGCACTCCCCTCTTTCCGCAAATCCGCGGGAGACAGGTTTACCGTCGTGCGGAAACCTGTCACCACTTTCCCGATGGAACGTATCGCCGAAACGACACGCTCGCGGGATTCCCTCACCGCATTGTCCGGAAGGCCGACGAGCGTAAAGCCCGGCAGGCCCTGCGAAGAGTCCACTTCGACACTTACGGGAACAGCCTTTATCCCGAACAGGCAGTAAGAACGGATTCGCTTGAACATGGCTACCCCGCAGCCGCTACGGAGGCATGGTACTTCTCGAGGACACAGTTTTCGATATGTTCCCTGAGCTGACGCGTAATCGGGTTGCAGATGTTGCGGAAATCTTCGCCCTTGTAGAAAGCGTCAATCGGATAACCGATAAACATGCCGTTGGAGCCTTCCGTAATCCTGAGTCCGCGGATGACAATCTGGTCATTCAGCACAATCTGAGCCATTCCCTTCACATGCCCGTAATTGACGCCTTCCTTGAAGGGCCACACCGAGACTTGCGTCACCGCAAGGCAATCAAAGGCAGACGAGGTCGCCTTTTCCGTTTCCGTAGATTCACTTGTTGCTTTTTTCTTTTCAGCCATATGGCCTCCTATTTTGATGGTACAACCGGAACAGCCGACATGGCCGATCACGGCACCCTCCTTTCGCAAAAGGCGTGCCATTATGGCGAAAGGCTTTTTTGAACAAATTTCCGAGTTTTCCAAAAACGGGAAGTGTCCAAAAGTGTGCAAAGTGTCCTGTCCTGATTCCACTCCAGGACACTTTTCAGCTATATTGAATGCATGCTCTTGAAACCGAATACGAACTGGACGGCAAACCAGGGAATTTCGCTCCCCACCGTCATGGCGAACACGACCATCTCCAAGGATTTTTTCCAGGTAGACTTTTCCGTCGAGGAACCTCTCGACTGCTTCCGCGCCGAAGTCATGGAAGACGCCGGGCACAGCTGGGAAGATTCCTGCGTCGAAATCTTCCTGCAGAACCCCGCGAAGCCGGAAGAATATTTCAATTTCGAAACGACAAGCCGAGGCTTTCTGCTCGCCGCTCGCGGTTCCGGGAGAGAGAACCGCACGCTCCTCAACAACGCCCAGCTGGCCCAAGTGGAGCGCACAAAACAGCTCGCGAGCGTCGTCGGCGACTTTATCTGCTGGGGAATGAGCGTCCGCATCCCGGCAAGCCTATTCGGGCTCGACTCATTCGAAGGCGTGCAGCTCCGCGGGAACCTCTACAAGTGTGGCGACAAGGCGAAGACGCCGCACTACCTGAGCGCCTTCCCCATCGAAACAGAAAAGCCGGATTTTCACCGGCCTGAATTCTTCGACATCCTGGTTTAGGCTACTTCATCTTGATTTTCATCTCGAAGACCTGGCGGCCTTCGTCGTCCTCAATCTTCATGTATGTCGCGCCCATCTTGTCGGCACGGAAAATCTTAACTTCCTGACCTTCGTGCGTCTCGCCCATAAAGTGCACCTCGAGCATCGAAGGAATGCAGAGTTCCAGATCTTCGGAACTGAACACGTTCAAGGAAAGTTTCACGTACTCGATATTGTTCATGTGGTGCGACATGTCTATATGCTGGGGCAACACCTTCTGGCGGTAGACCTCCACATACTCCGAGGGTTCTACCGGGAATTTCGTGAACTTGTTGTCCATGAACGGCTCCGGAGAACCTTCCGTCGGAAAATCGACCGCAGAAAGTTTCACGGGGCGGTGACGGTTCAAATCGAGGCAGCATGCCTCCTGCACGGCGAGGATAATCGGTTCGCCTTCAGGAGTCGTGACGGCGGTGTTTTCGTACGTGCGGATAGGAGCGTTGTCTGCAGGAAACGAAGTGGTAACCACCTTGTCGCGCCAGAACGGACGCTGGAAGAACTTGAATTTCGCCTTGTAGATAACCCAGTAGGCACCCTTTTCCTTCACACAGAAGTTATCTTGTTTAAGTGCGCCGAAATTCTCGGTAAAGTTGTCCTGCACCATGAGCACCGTCTGCGCTATGCCCATCTTGCCCGATACGTCGATGTAAGCCGAGGTGATTGTCCTCTGCTTTTGGAATACAAGCGGATTTTTTGCAAGAGCATAAATATCAATCATGCCCTTAATATATATTATTTTTTACTTTTACGGCAATGTCTTCCGTCATCCTGTTCAACAAACCATATGGCGTACTGAGCCAATTCACGCCCGAAGCCGGACACCAGGCACTGGACCAATTCGCCTTCCCGCCGGGCGTGTATGCGGCAGGCAGGCTCGACCATGACAGCGAAGGCGCGTTATTGCTTACAGACAACGGAACGCTAATAAAAAAACTGCTCGATCCAAAATTCGAACACCCGCGGACCTACTTGGCTCAAGTGGACGGGCAGATTACGGAAAATGCGGTGCGCATGCTGTCAAAGGGCGTTGACATCAAGGGCTATCACACCAAGCCCTGCAAGGCAGAAATCGCCGAGGAGCCCGACTGGCTCTGGCCGCGCAAACCGCCAGTACGGTTCCGCGCGAACATCCCGACAAGCTGGGTGCGGCTCACGCTCATCGAAGGCAAGAACCGCCAGGTGCGCCACATGACGGCAGCTGTCGGGTTCCCTACGCTCCGGTTGATTCGCGTACAAATAGGAAACATTCCCCTGGGTGATTTAAAACCCGGAGAATGGCGCATAGTTACAGACAAAGTTATTTAGCGGCGAAGTCGCTAGGCTTGATACCGTAGAGAACGACATCGTCAACCCAGATTTCGGTGTCGTCGTAAACGGCAATCGAAATGGTCGTCACCGACTTGCTGATGACCTCCCAGCCAAGGTTGCCGTACTTGTCGTCGCGGGGCTTGAAATCCGAAGGCCTTATGCAGTAACGGGTCCATTCGTCGGCAGTCTTGAGGGTATCGTAGGCAAGAGTCTTGCCCTCGACATTTTCCGAACTCAATGTTTCGAAAATCACCGAGACGACTCCGGTCCCGCGGGCATAGTAAACAATAGAGTCCGTCAGAGACAGGTCGCACGGAGAATCTTCCTCGCACACCCAGATTCCATAGAAAGACCAGAAGCCATGCCCTGCAGAAGATTTCCAATGAAGCGCCTTGCCATCACGGCCCGCCCCGGCATCTACGATAAAATCTGCTATATCTTCGCGGACCTCCGGAATAAGTTTTACCTCCGGAGTCGTCTTTACGCTGCTATCCGTGGCGGACATGTAGCCCTTCGCACTCAGGCCATATTCACTAATTTCAAACTGCACATCTGCAGATTCAAAGTCCAGCACCTGGATAGAGTCCGGTTCAAACGCAAGGACATTTGCAAAGGTCTCCTCGCCGGCATCGACTGTCGCGGACTGTTCCACGACACTGTCCCCTACGACAAAGCGCAGGCCGTATTCGTGCGGAGGCAGGGAATCCATTTCGTAGAAACCCTCACCGTCGGTTTTTACGAGACGGTCCGTTCCGTACACCTGAATCCAAGCGTAATCGACACCTTCGGGAAGGTAAACCTTACCACGCAGGCTTCCCGTCTTTTCCATGACGAACTGGACGGAATCCCCTTCGTGGATGTCCGCGGCAAGGATTTTCTTGAACAGTCCCTGGCCTTCGTCGAAAATTTCAAAGGTAGCCGTATCCACGGCGAGGCTATCTACACGGATGCGTCCCAAGGAATCCGCCACGAATTCCTCGTAGTATTCCGCATCCGCAGAATCGCCCCCGACATCGCGGACAAAATTTGCGGCGCGTACGCGGGCAACCACATTCGCCGCCGGCAGCGAATCGTCGCGGACAATGCGGATCAAGAAGGCGTTTTCCGTCTCCACCGTACTGACGCCAGCCACCTCGTCCTTGGAGCAGGCCACGACAAGCATTACCGCAAGGAATAAAAGCAACTTTTTCATACTTTTACCCCCTCTTTCTTGGTCCGCGGGTTATTGGAAATGTCGGCTACCGGATAAAGAGCAAAGACGAACTGCATGGCGCGATGCGGCTTGTCGACCTCGGCCACACGCTTCTGAACCTGGCGTCTGAATTCAAGCGTCATCTCGTTCAATTCTGAAAAGCAGTCTTCGTCGACACCAACGAGCAACGACGAAATATTCCTCTTCGCCGGATCCACGGACACCAGCGCATTCTGCGCCAGCGCGAGGAGCTGATTCTGGTAACTGCGGATAGCGGCCGTCTTCGTAGCCGAACCCGCCGACGTAAAGTTTGCGGTAGTCGCGGCATAACGGCCCGACGCAAGCGGCGTAATCAGCTTCAAGTCCTTGAGGACCGCGATGGCCTCACGCACCTGATCTTCCGAGACGGCCGGCGAAATCTGCTTCACCAGGTGAGACACCTCGGCATGCCCGCCGTTCATCTCGATGAGAGCTCGCACCACGGGAATCCACCACTTGCTCAAGAAGAGGTATTCGCTCGCGCTGAGCTTGCGCAGGTCCACATCCTGCAGCGAAAGCGCCATCTTGTAGAGTTTTTCCTTCTTCGCGGGCGATTTCGTCTTGGACGCCGCCACCAAAATCTCAAAAATTTCCCCACTACGCCCCTTCAGGTCCAGCAGGTCCTTCGCCAGGGGGATGCTGTGGTTGGGCAAGTGGAGTTCCTTGTTCAATACGCGGAATATCTGGCTCGTCTCGAGCCCGAGCTTCTGGCCCATCATCTTGTAGGAATACAGGGGCATATCCAGCTTGCGCTGGGTATAGTAATTCTTGAGCAAATCCCTGTAATCGCTTATTTCATTGATATTCAGCATATTCTTAAAATAATCTATTCAGCACTCAAAAAGCACCAAAAAGCCAAATCTCCATTGAAAAAAAGACAAAGGAAGATTCTGAATATCCCGAAAAAAGGCCTTATTCTACTTCGCCTTCGACGTATCGCAATGCTTCTTCAGGTAATCCGGCAGGTCCTTGAGCTTCATGGACACCGTAGCCGACCCGCTGAAGGAAATCTGGTACGGATCCTCGCTATCCACAATCGGGAATGTCGAATCCGAGAACTTGAATTCCTTCTTGGCGGCCTCGTAGACTTTCTTGGCATCTGCCTTGTATTTATCCTTGCTGCTGTAATCGGAACCATCGGCGAACGAGACGTTTACCGTAATGGTTGCAGCCCCTTCCCAGGCGTCCACGACGCCGCTGAGCTTGTTCGACACGACGAAGGAGGTATCGTCAGTCTTGCGGTCGCACGAAAAGGACGTTCCCATGACCGTAAGCTCGATTTCCGCACCGGTCGAATCCTCGACGGCCTCCGCGTTGAAGGACTCATCGTCAGGCGGACGAGATATAAGTTCTTCAGAAGACGAAGAATCATCACTACATGCGGCAAAGAAAAGAGCTATCGCGACAGGCACGGAAAGCAAGAAAGATGTTCTAGTCAAATTGAGACCTCCTAAGGCTCGACACCCTCAATATAAAAAAAAGAAGGCGCCGTTTGAGGCGCCTTTTTAAGTTTTAATGAGTTTCCCTTAGAGCAGGTCCTTGAAGAAGTCATTTCCCTTGTCATCCACGAGGATGAAGGCCGGGAAGTCCTTGATCGTGATCTTGCGGATGGCTTCCATGCCGAGTTCCGGGAAGGCGACGATGTCGTTCGAAAGGATGTTCTGTTCGGCGAGGATGGCCGCCGGGCCGCCGATGGAGCCGAGGTAGAAGCCACCATACTTGTGGCAGGCATCCGTCACGTCCTGGCTGCGGTTGCCCTTCGCGACCATGATCATGGAGGCGCCCTTGCTCTGGAAGCGCATCACGTACGGGTCCATGCGGCCGGCAGTCGTCGGGCCGAAGCTTCCGGTGGGCATGCCTTCCGGCGTCTTGGCCGGGCCGGCGTAGTAAATCGGGTGGTTGGACACGACTTCGAGAACGGTCTTCTCGATATCGGTAAGAACTTCACCCTTTTCCTGCTTGTCGAAGATTTCGGCAATCTTCGCGTGGGCCATGTCGCGGGCCACGATCATCGTGCCCTTGAGGTTCAGGCGGGTCTTGACCGGGTACTTGGTGAGTTCGGCGAGAACTTCCTTCATCGGGCGGTCGAGATCGATTTCCACAGCCGGGGCCATGTTCACGGCATCGCCCTTCGGCAGGTACTGTTCCGGATGGTGTTCCATCTTTTCGAGCCAGAGGCCGTTCTCGTCAATCTTCGCCTTGATGTTGCGGTCGGCGGAGCAAGAGACGCCGATGGAGACCGGGCAGCTTGCCGCATGGCGCGGGCAGCGGATCACGCGGACGTCGTGCACGAAATACTTGCCGCCGAACTGGGCACCGATGCCCGTCTTCTGGCAGATGTGCAGGACCTTTTCTTCCATTTCCACGTCGCGGAACATACGGCCTCCTTCAGAACCCGTGGTCGGAAGGTCGTCGAGGTAGCCGCAGCTGGCGAGCTTCACAGTGTGGGTGTTCATTTCGGCAGAAGTACCGCCAATCACGATGGCCAGGTGGTACGGCGGGCAAGCCGCGGTGCCGAGCGTCTTCACCTTGTCGCTGATGAACTTCTCGAGGGACTTCGGGTTGAGGAGCGCCTTGGTCATCGGCCAGTAGTAAGTCTTGTTGGCAGAACCGCCGCCCTTCGCTACAAACAGGAACTTGAGGTCAGCGCCTTCTTCGGCGTGGATGTCGATCTGGGCCGGAAGGTTACAGGCGGTATTCTTCTCTTCGTACATGGTAAGCGGGGCAATCTGACTGTAACGCAGGTTCTTGCCCGTGTAGGCGTTGTAGATACCTTCAGAAATCGCTTCGGCATCGTCGCAGCCCGTCCAGACCTGCTGGCCCTTGTGGCAAATACAAATAGCGGTACCGGTGTCCTGGCAGAACGGGAGGATTCCCTTGGCGGCCACGCAGGCGTTCTTCAAAAGCGTAAGGGCGACGAACTTGTCGTTATCGCTCGCTTCCGGGTCCTGGAGGATTTTGGCGACCTTCTGGGTGTGGGCCGGACGGAGCCTGAAGCTCACTTCTTCGAATGCCGCCTGGGCAATCTTGGTGAGGGCTTCGGGGGCCACTTTCAGGATTTTCTTGCCTTCGAATTCGGCGACGGAGATGCCGTCCTTGCCGAGGTTCACATATTCAGTCTTGTCTTCGCCGTGCTGCACGGTCGCTTCGTATTTGAATGCCATAGTCGTTTGGGCGCCAAAGGCGCAGTTAATAGTTAATAGTTCCTAGTTTCTAGGAGTGTCCATAAAAATCTAGTAACTAGAAGAGCCCTTCTTGTCCCTCCTCCAAAAAAACAGACCGAGGGGCGGAGTCAAGGCGCCTAGAAGTCCCTTTTTCGTCAAAAAAAGCGATAAAACGACATAAAAAAGCGACATTCGGCATTTTTTTTAATTTTTTTTAACTTTAGCAAGCCAAAACACCTTAACAAGTATTATTTTTTGAGCAATAAATTTTTAACTAATCACTTCAAAGAGGATTCTACTATGATGAAGAAGATTATGCTGGCAACCGCTGTTGCCGTCGCTGTCGCCTTCGCCGCTCCTGCTGCCAAGGCCGATAAGGCTGCCCCCGCCGCCAAGGCCGCGCCGGCAAAGACCGAAGCCGCTCCGGCTGCCGCTCCTGCTGAAGCTCCGAAGACTGAAGCCGCTCCGGCCGCAGCCCCTGCCGAAGCTCCGAAGGCTGAAGCCACCGCCCAGCCGGCCGCAGCCCCTGCCGAAGCTCCGAAGGCTGAAGCCGCCGCCCAGCCGGCCGCTGAAGCCGCCCCGGCTGCTGAAGCTGCTGCCGCTCCGGCCGACTCCGCTGCTCCGGCTGCTGAAGCCGCCGCCGCTCCGGCCGACTCCGCTGCTCCGGCTGCTGAAGCCGCTGCCGCCCCGGCCGACACCGCAAAGACCGAAGTCCTCGAAGCCAAGACTGAAGAGGCCCCGGTCGACAGCGCCGCTCTCGCTAAGGCTGAAGCCGACAAGAAGGCTGCCGAAGCCGCTGCCAAGGAAGAAGCTGAAGAACAGGCCCGCGCCGAAGGCGAAAACCAGGGCGTGAACGCCAAGACCACCATCATGGAAAACCCGTGGGAATTCCTCATTGTGTCTGCTGCGTTCGTCGCTTCCGTTCTCGTGATCATCTTCACCGGGGATTGATAAGCGACCGCTCGTTCAACATCTTGTAAAAGCGACCGATTGATATCGGTCGCTTTTTTTGTTCATAGGCATACCCATTCCCATACGAAAAAGCCCGCCCCCGAGAAGGAGCAGGCTTTCATACCTACGTAACACTATGGTCTACTTTCTCTTGACCCTCTTGAAGCCGAAGGTCTTCGTGGCGTCGTCGGAAGTAGATGTAGTCGTCTGAGTCCTGTCGTTCGTCTCGACCGCCTTGAAGTCGAACTTCGCGATGTAGGCGCCCGTGCCAATCTTCTTTCCGGCCTTGGACTTCGGTGCTTCGCCGTCGTGGGCAACCCATTCGAGGTTCAGGTGGATAACGCCATCGGGAGAAATCATGTCGCGGACCGACGCAGCCTCGATCTTGACATCCTTCGAGTTGATGAACTGACCCATATTGTCGAAGACCTCGATGCCGAAGTTGACGTCAAGCGAATACAGGCTCGCCGTTCCTCCGCTGAGCGAATCCTTCAACAGGGCCGTCGGGAGCGTGATGTCCACCTTGAACACAGGGCCAGCATGCCTGTAACTGAGCGAATCCACGACCATGCCGTTGAGAGTCAGGACTTCGTTCGCAAAGTTCGTCAGCATTTCACGACCATCCTTCAGCACGCCGATGCGGAAGAATTCGTCTTCTGCCGGCAGGAACACGCCGTAGCCCGAAGGATCGCCGGAAGACCTGGTCACGCTATTGGCGAGGAACACCTCGAACTTGGTCTTACCCACAGCGCCGGTGACCATTCTCCACGGGTTCTGCGATGTCGGGAGGTTACCCGCGGCATCCTTATAGCGGCTCGCATGGATGGGCAGGCGGATGTAGTCACCCGCCTGGATGGCGTCGTTATTATCGGTATAGTATGTATAGTGTTGCGTCTCGCCACCCTGCTTGACCGCAATGGCACTACGCAGGAACACGCCGGATTCGTCACCACGCATACGTTCGATATATTCGAGCTGTTCGTTATCGTCCAGAACGAGCGGTTCGGATGCCGTCACGACAAGGCTCGTGAACGTGCCCGAAGTGTCGGCCTTGCCGGTCATGAGAATCGGCGGGCACTTGTCGACAACGTAGTAGAACTTGTCGAAGAAGCCGCCTTCAGGACCGAGACGAGGCGTCACATGACCATAACCGTCATACGCACCGCTCGTAAGTCCTTCGGCAAATCCATTGGACGGGTTCAGGGAAATCTTCAAGATACTGAACGTATCGACCGCGGTGATCTTGGTCGTAGAATCCAGCCACTTCTCGTAAGGTTCGGAAAGCGTATCCGCGATAGTCCAGGAACCGCCCACCGGAACAATCGTGCCCGAGCTCGTGTCCGCCTTCGTGATAAAGCTCCTGACGACGGAGTTCATGCCCCAATCGACCACGAAGCTGTCCAGCATATCCTTCGGACGCAGCTTCTTCTCGAACAGCATATAGAGTTCATCGGCAAAGCCGTCGCCCTCGAAGTCACGCATTTCGGCAAGCCTTACGCCGACCGGCTTCGGAGTTTCGGCAACATTCACGGTAATGCAAGCTGCAGCCGGGTCGACCGCGTTCATGCCCTTGTCGACCACGTTGAATCCCGCCTTGACGGTAGCCGTACCGCCCACAGGGATGTACGCGCCGTTTTCGTTACCCGTAATGACATACTGCCAGCTCTTTCCGTTCGTAGTCGTCGTAGCCTTGCCGACCACGGAGAGGGCCGCTCCGGAAGAAACACCCGAAATGTCGAGCGGCCACGTATTCAGGGACTGCAGGTCGACCGGTTCGGTGAACGCGATCATCACCGTATCCTGCTCCGCCTCGTGTCCGGGGTTCTCGAGGATCGTCACGCTCAGGAGCTGCGGAGCGATACCGTCGGAAATCTTGACTCTTTCTTCGGATACGGCATCGCCACTGGCGAGGTAGATGACCGCGGCGCCACTCGGGCTTGCCGTAGCCGCAACGCCAAGGCTCGCATCAAGCGGAACCGTCACTTCGGAAAGTCCCGTCACAGGCTGCGGCACGGAAACCAGCATCGTATCCAGCATGCCGTCCATAAACACCTTCATCTGCGTAAACGAGTAAGTCTCGTCGAGGACGTTGCTGAAGGAGATGACCAGCTTGTCCGCCTTGTTGTCGCAATCCGAATCCATCGCGAGGACCTTCTGCGGCGTCGGGTAGTTCGATTCGGCGAAGAAAGCGGTAATCCTGCTGAAGTCTTCTTCGTCATCGGGATCCTGGTATTCCACGTAGATGGTATCGCCCGCAAAGAAGGCGATTTCGTTCGTGCCGTGGCTTCCCTTCGCCATGGGAACCGCCGTAATCAGGTTCTTGCTGCGGAAGAGGCCTTCACCGATAGATTCCATCGCAACGGTCAGGGTATCCAGCTTCTTGCCGTTGATAATCTTGACCGTAATCGGACTAGTCGTGTTCGCCTTGTCCTTGTCGTTCAGGTAAACGTAGAAGCCCTGCCTGGATTCGGGATCCACGACGCCGTTGACACCGACTGCGCCGCCGGCAGCATCCTTCACGGTAAGCACGCCGTCCGTCATGTTCGGGCGGTTGAACAGCACATAGTAGTTGCGGTTGTCGAAGGCGCATCCGCCGTTCTCCCCACACTCCGCACATTCGGGATCGGGTCCCGCAAACACGGTAATGTCAATTTTGTTGCTGCCCACGTCCATGCGTACGGGGATATTCAGCTCCCAGAGGTCGGTAGCGAGATTGTAATGCGCAATCACGACGCCATTGTAGGAAAGGTAGCTTTCGTTGTCGAGGACCATGTGCTGGGCGTCGATCTTGGTTCCGTTCGCCCAGATCTGCGTGATGTAGCCGCCCTCGGTAATATGGGCGTGTCCCGTCACGTACACGGTCTTGCTTGTCTGGTCCACTTCCACGTAGCTTCCGTTCGAGACATTGAACGGAGCATCATAGGTGACCTCGATCTTGTAATCCGCACGCTTCGTAGACATTTCCGACTTGGAGGGACTGTATCCCCAAACGAATTCGTCCTTGCGGTAGACGGCCACAAACGGGTTCACCGGAGCCGCATCGAAGTCGAGGTCGCCGACATCCTTGTTGATGCAGGGCATGCCCGGATAATCGGCATAATCACCGTTCGCCTTGCTGTGCGGCATCCAGCTCCAGTCACCCGGATTGGACGTCAGGCCCGACGCACCGGCAAACTCGTTAGACGGGGCATACCACTTGCCGTCATCTACGCAGTAAAGCTTCTTGTTCGGAGCCTCGTTCATCAAATCCTTATACGGAGGCCACGGGCTGCGGTGGTCGAAGCGGACGTCGAAGCGCAGGCGGCTGGAGCTCTTGATAACCGTCGAGCCCAGTTCCAGCGGGAAGTACCACTGCCACGTTCCCGAGGCCGCATCGTACGTGTCCTCAATCTTGACCGGCTGAATGTCGCGCAGGGAGCGTTCCAGCTGTTCCTTCGTAGCATCGGAGCACGGCTTGTTGAAGCCCGCTTCGTCGTAAGCCTGGCAGATATCCGTACCCATACCGATATCCGTCGCGATATCGTCGGTACCGCGCATGTACAACCGGATGGTCAAGCTGTCGAACGCCCTGGCCTCATTGTTATACACGTTGATATTCAACATGGCCATATCCTGCCACGGATACTGGTATGTCTTCACGCTAAAGTCGTACTGCGTAACGGGAGTCGTAAACTTGAGCGGGGCGCCCGTTTCAGCTTCCACGTTGGCAAACTGGCCGTTGCTTTCCACCATGAAGTAGTACTGCGTACGTTCCTTGAGTCCACCAATCTTTACATAGTGGAACTTGGTGGGCACGCCGGACACGTCGGCATTCCTGTTACCCGAATTAAAGGCGAATTCGGCCGCGGTCGCATGCTGAACCGTATCCCAATAGACTCTGGATTCGTATTCGCCGTTCGGCGTGTACCACATAATTTCTGCGGTATCGGCACTCACGTTACAGACAGTCACGTTCTGGATATCCGCGCTCTCGATGGAATTGAGCGTCGTAAAGCTGAACGGGGTCTGCGTGCTGTCCACCTGGTATTTCGCACTAAAGTTGTCCGGATTGTATACGTTGAATCCGCCGACGAAGAAGTAGTAGGTCGTACCTGCAGAAAGGTTCCTGAGCACAACCTCGTGGCGCACACCGGCGGTCGTGTCGTCGGGAGTCGCGGTCGAAGTCATCGTCTGTTCACTTTCGCCGTAATAGACGCCGACCGTACCGCGTACGTCGAGCTTCACCACAATCACGGCGGAGTCCATGCTCACGTGCTGCACTTCCACGCTGATTTTCGGGGCGCGGGTGCGGTCAATCTTCTGCGAGGCGAGCATACCGGAACTCACGAGGGTCGCGGCAGCATCGATACAGGTTTCGGAGAGGTGGTATTCTTCCCAGCTTCGCGTACCCGGATCCCAGTCATTTGTCGCTCCGGGAGCCTGACCGCCGAAGAGAGCACCCACGGGCGGGTTGTACTTGTAGCTTGCGCCCGGGAAGTTCTTGCCTTCGGGGTTGGCCGCACGGTGGTGCGGGTGGGCATCGTTCTTATCGCCGATGCCCAGAATGAACGATACATCCCAGGGGTTCACGCCCAGCAAGTAGTTCAGCTGGTTGATGCCCAGCTGGTACATTTCGGAAGCCTTCCATTCCGGCGTGTTCATATGCGGAAGAGCGAGGCCCTTTTCCTCAATGTCGGCCGCCACATCCGAATAGGCAAGCACTTCGAAAATGTTGCCCGCCTGATAGCGGTTATAAATCCAGGTACCATCCGTAAACATCGTATACCACGTCGGGTCATACTTGACGGTAGTCTGTTTCCAGCCGATGCCGCCCATCGGAAGGGTGATAGAAGCTGAGCCCTGCCCGAACGACATGTCGCCCAGGTTGTAGATCATGCTTGCGATACAGTCTTCGACCGCGTTCAGCCATTCATCTTCCGTAAGGCCATATTCCGTCGTCGCCTTGGTCTTGTCGGCAAGGATGAGCTTGTAGAGGGCGTAGGTCGCATAGGCATAGGCGTTCGCCCAGCTCGTGTTCTTGCCGTTCTTCAGGAAGCCCTTGTCGTTCGTGACGAACCAGCCACCCTCGAAGCAACCGGCACAGTTATCCATATATTCCTGTCCCTGCACAAGGTTCCTGGTGCGGATCATGTCGTCTGCGTATTCCTTCTTGCCCGTAGCGTACAGCAAGGCGACAGAAGCAAGGGCCATGTCGTCATAGAATTCGTTGTTGCCGTTGTAAGCGGGGCTAGACCAGCCCGCAGCCTTCGTATTGTGTTTAATGGTCTTTCCGCCATCGTAGGTACCCTTGCCCTGCGCGACAGCTTTCGCCATATCGTACATCTTCTCGGCGACCATGATACAGCTATCGGCAAAGGCCTTGTATCCCGGATATTCGGCAAACATCTTACCGGTAATGGCCAGACCCGCGGCCGTCTCACCACCGATATTGGCACCGATTTCACCCAGACGCACCGTTCTCGAGAGCGGGCCGCCCCTACGGAGCGCCGGGTCGCCCTGGGATGCGTCCAGCGGCAGCTTATCCTGGTTCTCGGGCCTGCCCCACCAGCCGTGGTCAGAGCCAAAATCACCCACCGAGAGGGCCATATCGTCAATGACCCCACTCGCACGCTTGTAGGCACGCAGGACAAAGTCCGCCCCGTGCTTCGCTTCGCGGAGCATATCGGGAATACCGTCGGTATTCATCGTCTCGCCCTGGTTGTAGGCATAGAAGTCATCGTCCGCATCCGGATTGGTTGCCGCCATCACGGCCGCCACCATGAACGCGTACATCTGCGTCTGCGATTCCTTCAGGTGGTCACCGCAGTCGTAGTATCCGCCTTCAAGGGTTCCCGCAAGGGACTGGTCGAACGCATAGACACCGGAATCCGAAGAAGCGCCGCCATCCAGCGTATGGCTTGCCGGGTGGAACCACGATTCGCCATAGCCACTGCGGTTGATGCCGTAGAACTTGAGTGCCGCGGAGCGCACCATGGAATAGACCTTGTCACTGATGATAAAGGTGCTCGAAATATCGTTGCCCACCTTGATACGCAGACGCGTGTCGGTGGGAAGGCTCATATTGCCCAGCTTGCCGACCTGGATGCTGCCGGACTGGCCGGTAATGCTCAAGGAATAACGGTCCTGCTTGTTGGTTGCCGCATTCGTACCGGCATTAATCTGCCATGTAGAAGAAACCGTCTGGCCACTCGAGGAAAACGTTCCCGTCGCCGCGGGAGAAAGGGAATTGCCATCGACATCCACCACTTCGAAGGTCGTCGCGCTGCCCACGTAATAGAACTGCTTCTCGGTATCCTTCTCGAGGTAGCCCGCCTGGTTCAAGCGGATCGGGGACATGCGGTAGTTCAACGCATCCAGGTAAGCCTGGTTCAGCGTATCGGGAATAAACTCGTTCGGGGCATATGCCGCCGGGGTCCTGTTCTTCGGAATCGGGTTCTTCGGATAAGGATCGGGCACGAAATGGTTAAAGACCGTCGAATCCCATGTCAAGGGCCAGACCGGACGAATCAGGTCGTACGGGGTCGGCTGTTCTTGACCGGCGGCCATGGCGGCCACCGTTGCAAATAGGACCGCAGACAAGCATTTCTTTATAGGCACAAGGCCTCCTTTTTTTACAAGCACAAAAACCGGGCCTTACGGGCCCTGCATACCTAACATCCCAAATCTACTATTAAAATAGGTTTATCTAGCCCAAATAGGCAATTCGTAACAAAAAAATGTTCGCCAAACGCTCCCCGTTTGGCGAATATTCAAAATTTCGTGATAAAAACCTACTCTTCTTGCTCACCGAGGCGCCTGTAACAGCGAATGTAATGGCATTTTTGGGGGCTCTCGCAATCCGGATCCCCGTCTTTTCTGGATGCGTTCATAATGAAATAGGCGACTACATTCCTAAAATCATATTGGGTTACAGCATACCTTTCATAACGGTCTTTCGACCAGTAAGTAGGATCGGAATACCACCCATCAGGCAGTACGGTGAGTCCATTGGAATTCGTATAATGCAGCGCGGAATCTTTTTCGCTATACCACGCCTTCGAGACCCTCGAAGATTCATAGGAGCTCGATTTGTACAGATCGTATATAGCGAGATCATCAGGCAAGAGAAAGCCTTCGGGACAGGCTTCAAGCATTTCGTCTGTGCCATATAGGTATCCGCCCGTCTTACAATACTTCAACTGATGACGGAAGCAGTTCGCTCCCGTATCGAACACGGTATCGCCCGGAATCTTGTAGCGGAGATTTTCGGCCATCCATTCCATATCGCCGATAACGACCGTCCTGTAGGTATTCCCGTCGCGGGAATCCTTCAGCGTCCCGTATTCGACATCCGGATTGATCATTTCCTCGAGAGGATAGTCGTACGCCACCATCCTCCTCCAGCGGGGAGGATCGCAAATGAACTCATTTTCATAGTACATTTCCAGGGTGTCTTTCTGCATACGCCTTTCCCCCTCGCGTTCCGCGGTGCACTCGCCCCAGAGCTTGATTGTATAATAGACGCTGCTGGAAGATTGTTTACCGCTGGAGGATTTTGCACTGCTGGAAGACTCTGCCTTGCCCGAGCTGGAAGACTTCTCACTGCCGGAAGAATCCTTGCCGGAATCCTCTTTTGACGAACTGGAACTGCTTTGGGCAGAAGATTTCGTTTCGACCGTAATTTCCTTAATCCATTTCGAGCCGTTGCACTCGTATTTCATGTTCTCGTCCTGAACATAATACGTCGTACCGCGCATGGATTCCTTGCACTTGGGCAAATCCTTTGCCGATTTGACATCATCGTGCGCATATTCCGGCGATATCGTATTCACTTCTTCGTCACAGGCTGCAAGCATCGGCAAGAGGAACAATGGGAAAAATTTCAAAATGCGTTTCATGCTCATTCTTCTCCTGAACCTTCCTTGATGCAGCGGACGGAAAAGCCCCGTTCATTATCCGGATCTTTACGCTCCGTCCACCCACCTAAATAAACGAAAGGCGCACGATTCTCGCGAATTTCAAAGCCTACGGTTTCAATATAATAGAAATTGTTAATAACACTTGTTTCATTATACGGCGTTCGTGTCAAGAAACGTGCTTTGGAACCAGCATCGAAAACAATACTACTATCGCCTTGATAAGGATGATAAGCATGGTCCCCGGCCGCCCTTATATTCATTCCGAAGTTATAGTCGGAATGTTTCAAGCTATCCGGCAGAAATTCCCAATAAGCCGAATCGAGAAGGCTTGCATATATAAGCTCATCCCCATTATGGGTAACGACATAATAGAACAATTGGTACCATTCAATCTTCGTCGGGATAGTCCATCCTTCAGGGCAAACATCTTCATGAAGATCACTGCTATAATCAAGCATTTTGCCATAAATATTAGTGCTATAATAACATTCATCCTTGATATACTTGTTATCGGAATAGGGATTACACTGTTCTGCATCCTCCTTGAAGCGCAGATTTTCCGCCATCCACCACTGGGAACCAATCTTTACAATCTTGTACTTGTCTCCATAGCGTTTATCTACAATGGAATCAAAGACTATTTCGGGAGGATCCTCCGGGGCATTTTCTATGCAGCGGATAAACGCATGTTTCGGCTCGAGCTCATTGTTACAAGTCCATCTAGATTCTGTTATGCAATATGTCGAATTGTGTTTCGCGCGCGTCAACTCAAAGGAATACGAAAGGTCATCAAGATCAGCCCAGAAAACAGGACAAGAGTCTAGATCTTCCCACGACTCATCCCGAGCCAATTCGTGAGCGCTTTCAAGAAGGCTTTTCCAATCCTCACGATTCGGGACGCCCCAGCCTTCGGGGCAAACGCTTCCCTTGAACGGGATTGAACGAGCATAAAACCACGACTCGCCGGTTCCGACTTCAGGGCCCTTCGCAGAATTCGGATACATCGGACCATACTTGTCACAGAGCTTTGCAGAATCCTTATAGCAGATGACGGAATCTTGCAGCGTATCCGGGACATAGCGAAGGTTCTCCACCATCCAACGTCTACCGTTGACGATAGCCGTCTTGTACTTGGTTCCGTCACGCTTGTCTTCCAGGATGCCGCCATCGACATAGCACGTGTCGCAGTGGCCATCTGACGAACTAGAATTTGATGAAGAGCTATTCTTGTCCTGTTCCTTTGACGAACTGGACGTTTTCTTAAACAGGTCCTTTGGCGATTCCTTCCACAAACCGTCCACGCACTGCAAAGCTTTCGAAAGCTCTTCAACGAAGACTTCGTCGCCCTCGTAATTGTCGTCGCAGTCGGGAAGATCCGCTACTCCGGCAACCTTTTCCGGGAGGTCTTCCACCTCGTAGGAGACATCGCTTTCACACCCAATTAACCATAGGGCGAAGAAAAAGGAGACGCCCAGCGTTAAAATCCTAACCCGTTTCATTTAAAAACCTATGTTTTTTTCATTACCTTAGCATCCAAATATATATAAACGGGCTTTCGGGGAGTCCGGTTTTTAAGCTTTTTATCTATATTAAAGAAAAAGTTACTTAAGTAAATACATTATGAAGAAATCGATTCTAGCTCTATTTCTGTTCGGGCTCGTATGCGTCGAAGAAGCTTCCGCCGCACTCCCCGTCATCGACCGTACCGACAAAGTCCATAGCCGCCGATACCTGGACTCCCTGAACGTCTACAACAGGCGCCCCATCCGTATCAACCAGAGCGGGTTCAGACCGCAGGACTACAAGTACGCCTACGTGGCCGACCCGAAAGTGATGACTTTCAAGGTCATCGACGCGAATACCGGCAACGAAGTCTCGGGCGGCGGTAACCTCACGCTCATCAAGAAGGGCGTCGTAAAGCCGAACATCTGGATCAACGGCGCATTCAACTCCCTCGAAAGCGTCTACGAATTCGGTAAGCAGGATTCCATCAGCACGCAGACCGAAGACCTGTACCGCGCCGACTTCACGACCCTCAACACGCAGGGCGAATACTACCTCGTCGTAGGCAACGACACCTCGGCCACCTTCCACGTGCACCCCTCCATCTACAACGCGATTCTCGAGAACTCCCTGCAGTTCTTCGGCATCCAGCGCTGTGGTAACACGCATTCGCATTTCCACGCCCCCTGCCACCTGAAGGACGGTTCCGCCATCGGGCACGACCTCACCGGCGGCTGGCATGACTGCGGCGACCACTTCAAGGTTTCCGAAACGCTCGGCTACACGGCCTACGTACTCTCGATGGTGTACCTCACCTACCAGAACAAGGCCGAGGACCGCTACGGCAATTCTTACGCAGATACCGTATTCACCGACGGTATCCCGGACGTGCTTTACGAGGCTCGCATCGGGACGGACTTCATCCTGAAACTCTACGAAGCTTCCAAGGCCGACGGCCTGCTCGACAAGGGTGACATGTACCACTCTGTCGGCGTCGACGAGAAGGACCACCAGTTCTGGGATGTTCCCGAAAAGCAGGACGCCCAGCCCGAATCCAAGGGCGGTCCCGACCGCGTGGTGCTCAAGGGCATCGGCACCAACACCTCGGGCATGTTCGCCGCGGCGCTCGCCAACGTGTCCGTAGGCTACAGGCCCTTCGATCCGGCCTACTCCGACTCCCTGCTCAATGCGGCCAAGGACATTTACGCGAAGGTCGTGTACCCGTCCTTCTTTGAAGAACTCGGGGCCACCGGCCGCAACACGAGCTTCCCGGGATTCTACACGGGCGGAGGCCCGCTCTATGACGACGGCGCCGCTGCCGCTCTCGCCCTGTGGTACGCAACCGGCGATACGACCTACCGCTATGACCTCTACAAGAACCCGAAAATTTTCAATAACGAATCGAACTACCATTTCAACCTCGAATACTTCAAGGGCGGTTTCCTCGGGAACATCAGCGGGTTCACTCCCGGCGGATGGGCTTCCGACTACCAGAATATCCATTCGTACGTGCTGTTCGGATTCAAGCGCTTGATTCTCGACGATAAAATCAACGCCATCGAATTGTACGGTCTGACGGAACAGGAACGCGACTCTCTCGATATGCGCGTGATGGCGACCTTCAACAAGGTCATCAACGATGCCACCAACGACGGCGACTCGGTCGCCGTCCACAACCCGGGTACAAGCGGCGAACCGCACGCGAGCGACACTTACCTGCACGTGATTCCCCCGTACAACCTCCTGTGGGTCAGTTTTGACTGGGGCGTCATCCGCTACAACCTCGGTACCGCGGTCGCCGTGTTCCTGATGTACGAACTCACGAAGGACGAACGCTACCTGAAAGTCGCCCTGGACAACATGTATTACGCCCTCGGCGCCAACCCGTGGGACATTTCGCTCCTGATGGGTGCGGGCGACAAGAACCCGCAACACCCCCATAACCGCGCGGCGAACCCCGACGGCTACAACGCGGGCGCCATGCCCTACAAGTACCGCTGTCCGAAGGGAGCCCTCATGGGCGGCCGCGAACCGACCAAGACGCTTATCGAAGACTGGAGCAAGTACACCTCCACCGAAACTTGCATCGACTTCTCGGCTCAGTTCCTTTTCCCTGCACAGAGCCTTGCAGAAACGCTCCCCATCGACGCCGAAGGCCCGCTGTACAGCAACATCGTCGGCACCCCGATTACGGACACGTCTGCCATCATCAGCTGGGACGCAAATGAAGTCGCCCTGACCACGGTATTCTACAACACCATTCCTGACCGCAACACCGCGAAATCCGTTCAGCAGGACAAGGCTTCGAAGGGCGGTTCGATTACGCTCAACGGCCTCATCTCCGGGCAGACCTACTACTTCTTCCTGGAAGGCATGGACACGCAGCGCAACGTGGCCATGGATGACAACCACGGCCAGTGGTACACGTTCACCATGATTCCGGAACTCACGACCATCAGCGGCGTGACCATCTGCCAGGTGGACCACCGAAGCGCCAAGATTTACTGGTGGACCAGCAACCGCATGAACGGCGTCGTGAATTACGGTACATCGTCTGCTCTCGGGCAATCCCAGAGCGCCGAAGGCGGTGCAGTCCTCTTCCACGAGGCCACCCTCACCAACCTCCAACCGGGTACGACCTACTACTTCAAGGTCTCTTCGGGCGCTGCGACCTCCGACGAATACTCCTTCACCACGGAAGCCTACGCCGTCTATGCCGATCTCGATGTTTGGATAAAGCCCAGCGCATACCAGGACGATGCCTGCAACAAGACTAACGGCTGGAAGAGCTGCCATTCATTCATTTTCGAAATTGACAATAACGACACCCTTGAATTTGAAGACTTTGATCTCCGACTTTATCTAAACCAAGACGCAAACCTGGAACTCCCTCAATACTGGCGCTTAGGGCACGTATTCTCCGGCGAAGGAACATCTCAAGGACAGCCCGACGTGACCTTCGGCCAACCGGTTATGGATGGAGTGGGCAAATACTACATGCCTATTCACGTAGGCAGCAAGCTCTATGTTTCGGGCCGTATTATTTTCCATTTCGTCTGGCAAAATACGACTTACGAAAAATTCACCGAAGGATGGTCCTTTGTTCCGCATACAGGAGACGACGCGCCCGAAGACTTCGAAGGCATTGACCTCACGCAGGCCCCGTACTTCACCGGATCCGAAACGGCCCAGCTCGAAAAGAATTCGAGCGGCACGAAGGTCGTCGCCTTCACCCGCGACCCCTACGTTCCGGTGTACTACCACGGCAAGCACATCTACGGCTATGGACCCGACGACACGCCTGAAACCGGCCCGCAGGTCCGCCGCAACGTCTCGATTGAATTCGTAAGCCCGTTCGTCACTCCGTTCTTCTCCATCGAAAAGGAAGAATATCCGACCCAGTACCAGGGCTATAGCAAGGTCACGCCGACCGGCATCCTCGACGACCTCGAAATGAACGGCACGTCGCAATTCGGGCGCACCATCTACGATCCGGACACCCGCAAGGATGCATTCGTCTTCGGGCTCGACACCGTCCTCTCGTACGGCAACAACTACATGGAATGGGTCAGCTGGCACAACCACGGCGCGAACCTGAACGGAAGCTACGACTGCGCCTGCGCCGTCATGCGTACCAACGTAGAAATCGATACCATCACGGCACCGCCGGAACAGCGCTTCCTGAAGTTCACCGTCGATACCGTATCGGCCTACACGGGCAAGAAGGCTGAGGTCCATGTCCAGCTGCTCGACAGCAACCTCACCCCGATTACCACAGAACGCATCACCATCCAGCTCAGTTCCGAAAACGGACTTGCCAAATTCTTCGTCTCCAGCGACGCAACGGTCGCCGGCGGTGACGGATTCAATGTGGACATCGTGAATGGCGAAGCGGTCTTCTACGTAAGCTCCGACATGGCCACGCAGACCTGGCTCAAGGCTGCAGGCCCGAACACCTCGAAGGTCCGCTACGACAACAACCCCGCTCTGCTCCTTATCCAGGATCTCCCGCCCTGGCCCATCATCGACCTCGCAAGGATGGTCGACATGGACTGCAACGGGGTTCCCGATGCCATCGCCATCACGCTCTCCAACGAGTACATGGCCGACCAACAACAGAAATTCAATTCCGTGAAGTTCGTGTACGGCAACGACACGATTACTTCGACCACGATCATCTCGCAGAACGGCAAGGACCTGGTGGTGGCCGCCCCCATTACCGATACGGCCGTCAAGACGAATCCCACGGGAAGCATCACGCTTATCAGCGACATCGCGGGCAAGCAGGAATTCTCCACGGACTTCTACCAGGACGGCATCTCGCCCACGCTCGTTTCCGTCTCCGTGCTGGAACGCGTAGACACGGCGACAACCGACCGCGTGTACCTGCAGTTCAGCGAGCCCATCCAGGCCCCGGGACTCACCTGGCCCACGAAGGTCATGCCCAACGACAATCCCATCACGGTGCTTGCCGCAAAGCTCTATAACGACAGCCTCAACATCTGGGAATACGAGATTGCATTCGAAGCGGGCGGCGGAGCCCTGATTGCCGAAGGCATGCAGGTTCAGCTGCTTTCCACCAGCGGAATCCGCGACCTTGCCGGCAACGGCATCGGAGATTGCCCGCCGGAAATACTCACCGTGCTCCTCAAGATTCGTCCCATCCCCATGACCTACGCAAGCATTTCCGACGCGAACGAAGATGGTCTCGCAGAACGCGTGGACATCACCTTCTCGCAGGCGGTCGACGCGAAGCACACTCCCGAAAAGATTTCCATCATCTTCGGTAGCGCCGCCCCCGAAACGCTCTGGGTCAGCTCGAACGGCATCTCCTTCGACGCCGCAAGGACTTCTGCATCTCTCAACCTGAATCCCGCATTCAAGCTCGGCAACACGAACGGCCCCTACGAAGGCGTCGTGGGCGGCAAGAACCTCGTGGGCGCGGGCCTAGTGATGCAGCATCTCGGCACGGGAGCTTCGTACGAAAGCAATTCCATTCTCGCCGAAGACAAGGCCGGTCCGGTATTCGTCTCGGCATCGGTACAGTCGTCTTCGTTCAATGCGACCAACATCGACATCAGCGAACCGCTCGTCATCGTGGATTCCAACAACGTGCTCTTCCTGCGTGAACGCGACGACCTGTTCGTCAAGAGGTTCGACATCTACAGATGGGGCCTGAAGACGTCGGCGCTGAGCATCGTCGACACGAACAGCAACTTCATCATGGACGGCGACCGAGTCAGAATGGCGCCGCTCACCCAGAGCGCATTCATGGACCTGAACGGGAACATGCCCGCCACGAACAACCCGTGGGTAACCGTGGGCGGCGACGGCAATCCGGAAATCACCTTCAACGTGTACATCCGCGATCATCTCTCTCGGATCAACACAGCCGCAGGGACATCCTTGCCGGAAGACCCGACGATGGTCCTCTACATCATGAACCAGGCCACCCAGAAGCTCGATGTCATCGACCCGAATACTGGAAATGTCATCAGGCAAGGAGTCGACACGAACGTCACTCCGTTCTCCGGAGCCGTATGGGTATTCGACCTGACCGTTCCGCGTGGCGGTGCCCAGGGCGAATCGCCTGCCTGGACTGCTCTCGAACTTGAGTACGAATTGCCGATTTACACGAACCTCGGAACCTTCGTCAACAGGCTTTCGGGCAAGTACACCATCAAGCCCGAGACCTACCTCTCCACGGCGAACAAGGTATCGATCTTCGTGGAATGGACCAACGTGCCCGGAATCGGCGTCCGTTCCCAGAACGGCCGCGCCGTCGGTACGGGCGCCTACATCTACAAGATCGACCTCAAGACGAAATTCATCGCCAATCCGGAAAAAGACGCGAAGACGCAGGAACGCTTCAGTTCGGGCGATTCCTTCAACCGCACCAAGATCTTCGGTATCAAGCGCTATAGCGGTGCGAATTAGCCATGGGGGAACTTTTTGCAAGAAGCACTCTTTTCAAGTTCCCCTATTGACCTAATCCTTTCGATTGTCGGGCTTGCGCTCGTCATCTCGTTTCCGTTTACACTGACCCAGAAGACCCAGGCAAAGCACTTCCCGCGGCCGCTCGTGCGGGTTATTTCCATCCTTTTCATCTGGAACGCCACGAGCATCCTGGGAAACATCTTCTTCGGGACAACCAACAGCGTTCCTGCCCGCATCTTGTTCGGCGTCCAGGCCTTAGCATGGATCCAAGCAGGGTACGCGACCAACATTGTCGCAAGCCTCATCTACGCCAAACACGACTCGTTTATCTGGAAAATCAAAAACTTGGCAGGAGTCGCATGCGTCATCGTGATTACAACGCTTTTCTGCGTAAACTACAACATGATGAGCTCGATTTTCGGCCTACGGTTCCTCGGGTTGGAAAGCCATCCTTCTTTCGTCGCTTTTTGCATTCTTTTCCTCATCTTCGTACTTCCGGAGCTCACGCGAACATTCTACACGCTGTTACGCGAATGCTTGCAAACCAGCGACAGGAGTCTTGCACAGATCAACGCCTACATGCTCACCTCGTTTGCGTTCTTCATACTCCTGCCCATGACGCTTGACTTTGTCATCCCCCTCGCCTACAGTTTCCAGAATTCGAAAGACCCCGTACGATTCCTGCAATGGTTCCAGGGTTCCACAGTCTTCATCGCCGTCCTTTGCAGCCAGTATTTCACCTCCGTCTCGTTCAAGAACAAGAGTTCCTGGTGGTTCCTCAACAAGTTCATCGAGCATCTGGGCGACTGCATCATCTATTTTGACGACAAGGGAAAGGTGCTATACGCGAACCCCGCATCGCAACAAATCCTCCAGGCAACCGAAGCCGAGATTTCGAGCATGCAAATCCAGAAGCTGTTCCCCGACATCAACATCCAGCAGGAAGCGACCTACAACAACGTCAAGGTGCAGATCAAGAACGAGCTCCACACCTTCAACGTTGGCGTGTTCACTTTAAAGCAATCGCTCACGACCTCCATCAACGTGCTCCTGATGAGCGACCAGACGAACCTGCTTTTCTACCAGCAGCGAATCAAGACGCTCAACCGCCAGTTCACGGAATACAAGCAGGACCTTATCCGCTACCAGGAACGCCTCGACATTTCAGAAAAGCGCTCGAAGGAAACGGAAAACATCAACGCGACCCTGATCAACGCGCTGCCATTCCAGTTCTGGTCCAAGAACGAGAACGGAGTCTACCTCACGCAGAACCTGAAAGACATCAATATGCGTGGAAACCTGAACAAGACTACCGACGTTCCGGACAAGATCAAGCCCGAAGAAACCGAAGCCCGTCAGGAAGGCCGCAGCAAGATTTTCACGACATTCGAAGACGCGGACCACAACGAAATTTCCGAAGAAGAAGCAAGCATCAACATCAAGAACGACAAGCAGGTGTTCATCTACCAGAACCACTTCATTCCCATCATCGTCAACAGGCCCCCTTACAAGGTCATCGGCCTCAAGATCGACATGAGCGAAGAAAAGCGCTTGGAAAGAGAAAGGAACATGTTGCGCGAGCAGAAAATTATCCATTCCCGTCTGGAAGACTTGGGTACGGCCTGCGGAGCGTTCGCACACGACTACAACAACCTGCTCGGTTCGCAAATCGGTTTCTGCCAGCTGGCCCAGGAGCTGCTGAATTCTGTCACGCCGAACATCTCCGACGAAAAAATCCAGAAGAATCTCGTCAAGGCGTCAAGCTTCGTAAGCGAAGCGACGACCGCCGCACAGCGAGGCAAGCAATCTCTGAACGTGCTGCTCGATACCGTGCGCGGAAAAACGGAAAGCAAGATTCCGAGCACCGTATTCCCGCCGGTAACCATCGTACGAAGCGTTATAGACAAAGTAATTCTCACATTGCCGCCCAACATTCAGGTCGTTTCCGCGAAGATGGACGAAACCATCGAAATCAAGGCGGAAGTCCCCTCACTGGAACGCATCCTGAGCAACCTTGCGAATAACTCCATTTACGCGATGAAGGACAAAGGCGGCACGCTGAGCTTCGATGTACAAAAGGAAGTCCTGGACCACCAGCTACTCACCCCGTACGCCCCGCCCATTCCGGCAGGAACCTATGCAAAAATATCCATCGCCGACACGGGAACCGGCATCGACTCGGGAACGCTGGAACGAATATTTGCACCGTTTTTTACCACAAAAGCCCCCGGAGAAGGCCTCGGATTGGGCCTTTCCAGCGCATTACGCCTGCTAAAAGAGGGAAATGCCTATTTCACCATACAAACTACTGTTGGCGAAGGCACGACATTTAATCTATATTGGAATCTGTACGAAGAAAATAATAACGAATCCAAGGAGTAAACATGGCCACGATTCTTATCATTGACGATGACGAACAGTTCAACCTGATGTTGAAGTCCGCTATGGAAATCAAGGGCTATGACGTAGAGACCGCTACTAACGGTAAAGAGGCCAAGGCCCTTTACCAGAACAAGAAATACGACGTCATCATAACCGACATCATTATGCCGGACGTCGATGGTTATGAAGTCATTCTGGACCTCCGCCGCATGGGTATGAGCAACCGCACCATCGCCGTTAGCGGTGGTGGACGCACGGCTGCAGACGACTACCTTGTCACGGCACAGCACTTCGACGTTGCCGCCACGTTCAACAAACCCGTTGACCTCCAGGCCCTGAGAGCCAAGGTCGAGGAAATCATCCAGAGCTTAAGCTAGCCGCGCCTTATGAACGTCCTGATCGCCGATTTGGATAAAACCTTCATCAGCGACATCCAGCGTTCCTGGTCCTTAAACGACACAGAGCTGTTTACTTGTAGCGACCAGGAATCGTTAATGCCCTTGGTCAAGAACGATAATATCGATCTTGCGTTTATCGAGGTGCCCTTCCTGACGCTCGAGAACATGGATATGGTGAGTTACCTGAAGGAGAGGAATCCCGGCATCGAGATTTTTGTCCTCTGTGACTCGAAAAACTGGCCCGGAGCGACCGGCGCCATCAATCGCGGGGCAAACAGCTTCCTGATGAAGCCCATCTCTCTGGAACAGCTCGAGAGTACAGCCCAGAAGATACAATCGCAGCAGCAGACCAAGAATACGCACCAGCTGATGGAATCGCAGGTACTCGATAGCCTGCTGGGCGACACCCCCGAAATGAGAAAGATTCTCAAGACGGTATACAAGATCGCCCCGACCACGAGCACCGTGCTCATCACCGGCGAATCCGGATCCGGCAAGGAATTCCTCGCGAACGTGGTGCACCGCTACAGCAAGCGCGCCGCGGAGCCGTTCGTCGCCGTCAACTGTGGCGCCATTCCCGAAAACCTCGTGGAAAGCGAGCTCTTCGGCGCAAAGAAAGGCTCCTATACGGGTTCGACCACCGACAAGAAGGGCCTTTTCGAAGCCGCAAACGGCGGTACGCTTTTCCTGGACGAAGTCGGCGAGCTTTCCGCATCGACGCAGGTCAAGCTGCTCCGGTTCCTGCAGAATCACGAAATCCGCCGCGTGGGCGAAACGGAAGCGCGTTACCTGGATGTCCGCATCATCGCGGCGACCAACCGCGACCTCCAGCAGGCCATGCATGCGGGCACGTTCCGTGAAGACCTCTACTACCGTTTGAACACGTTCCACCTGCAGTTGCCTCCCCTGCGGGAGCGCAAGGCAGTCATCCCGACGCTCATCCGTTACTTTATCCTAAAGTACAAGGAAGCCCACGGGAAAGACATCGTCGACCTCGAACCGGCGGCTCAATACGCGCTGACGCGCTATGCCTACCCGGGAAACATCCGCGAACTCGAAAACATCGTCGAGCATGCCATCGTGCTTTCGGAGAACGGAGTCATCCGGCTGGAGGACCTGCCCGAAGACGTACAGGCTGAGGCTCGCGAAAAACAGTTCGCCATTCCGCACATGACTGAAAATGCAACAGCGGCCCAGGCCATCGAGGACCAGACGGGAGCCGCCGAGATGGCCGTTCCCGCAGCCAATGCGGTTGTCAAGCCCGCAGCAAGCGTTGCTTTCACACCCGCGGAACAAGGGGATGACATCATCTCGCTCGAAGAAATGGAGCGTAGGCACATACTGCACGCCCTGAGCGTATGCAAGGGGAACCAGACGGAAATCTGCGAGAAGCTCGGCATCAGCAGGTCCACGCTGTGGCGCAAGATGAAGGCCCTCAAGATTCAGATGGAAGGCGAATCGGCATGATGCGCATCAACAAGTTTATTTCCCTCTGCGGCATTGCAAGCCGTAGGGCGGCAGACACGCTCGTAACCGAAGGCAGAGTCCAGGTTAACGGCAAGACCATTAGCGACCTCGGACACCAGGTAGACGAAGACAGCGACAACGTGACCGTCGACGGGAAGGTTGCAAAGCTTCCGAAAAAGACGAAGGTCATCCTGTTCCACAAACCCGCCGGTTGCGTCTGCACAAAGGACGACCCGCAAGGACGTCGCACCGTCTATGACTACCTGCCGCCGGGATACAGTTCTTTCAAGTACGTAGGACGACTCGACCTGCAGAGTCGCGGGCTCCTGCTGTTCACCGATGACGGAGAACTTCTGCACCGTCTTACGCACCCGAGCTACGAAATTCCGCGCAGTTACTACGTATGGACTACGCGCCCGCTCAGCGATTCCGCGGCACAGAAGCTCGTGGACGGCGTAGACATTCGTGATCCCGAAGATCCGAATGCCGAAGAGGAAATCGCATTCGCGACCGACGTGTACCTCGAAAACGGATTCGCCGAACTCGTTCTCATCGAAGGCAAGAACCGCGAAATTCGACGCATGATGCGCGCCATCGGCTACGAAATCCGCGACCTCAAGCGCGTGAGCTACTGCAAGATCCAGCTGGGTGACTTGCCCGCCGGAGAATTCCGCGAACTCACCGCCGACGAGATGAACAAGCTGCGCCAAGCGGTACACCTATAATAGTGTGTAATGCGAAGTGTGTAATGTGAAGTGAGAAGTGCGAAGTGTCCCGAACTCTTTACATAGGTGACGTACACGGCTGCGCCGACGAACTGGAACGCATCATCGACGCGTTCGGATTCGTGCGCGGCAGCGATACGCTCTACCAGACGGGCGACATCATCAACAAGGGTCCGGACATGTGGCGCGCCATGCAGATCGTGAAGGAACTCGGCATCCTGACCGTGCGCGGAAACCACGAGGAACATCTCGTCCGCATGATGGATACGCCCGAAAGCACCTGGACCGACAAGCAGAAGAAACGTTTCAAGGCGCTGTCGCTGGAACAGTGGCAATCCATCCGCGACACCGTAAAAGAGTGGCCCCTCTGGCGCGACACGCCGCATGCGCTCCTGGTGCACGCCGGACTCGAACCGGGCAAGACAAGGCTCGAGGACATGGCTCCCGAAGTGTTGCTTTCCATCCGTAAGTGGAATGACGTGCCGTGGTACAAGCTGGTAAAATGGCCGAAGACTGTCGTGTTCGGGCACTGGGCCAAAAAAGGATTCGTGAACATTCCCGGATTCATCGGGCTTGACTCGGGTTGTGTCTACGGCAAGTGCCTCACCGCCTGGTGCCCTGAAGAAGACCGTTTCTACGAAATTCCCGCCGCACGCGAATACACACCCGTCAAGGACAAGGCGAAGGAATCCGAAGCGGCGCCCAGCAAGGTGTTGGGCGACAACTCTCCTGATTCCGTGCCGCCGAAGACCTTCGACGAAATCAAGGCGAAAATCGAAAGCGGCGACATCGCCCCCGCGCACAATACCGCCGAAGACGAGACCATCCGCAAGGCGAGTCCGTCCATCAGCGCCGAATGGGCCGGCTACTAGGCTCAGGCGAAAGATTGCACCTTGAGACATTTTCTATTTTTTCAGATAGAAAAAACAGGGATGCAACATGACAATAGATGAACTTTTCAAGCGCTTAAGTTCCATTCAGCCCGGAGCCGTGCTCTGCACGTACACCAAGGAAAAGGTGGAACAGATGCTCCCGCTGATTAACGAAATCAACGAGCGCAAAAAGGACCAGGACACGGTCATTCTCGCGCACAGCTACGTGGCGCCCGAAATCGTCCTGGGCGTTGCCGACTATACCGGCGACAGCTTCAAGCTGAGCGAAGACGCCACCAAGGTCACGCAGAAGACCATCCTTTTCTCCGCGGTGCGTTTCATGGGCGAAACGGCCAAGATTCTGAATCCCGAAAAGGACGTCTTGATTCCAGGCCCCCTCACCGGATGTAGCCTCGCTGATTCCATCACGGGCGAGCAGGTGCGCAAGCTCCGCGAACAGCATCCGGACTACACGTTCGTCTGCTACATCAATACGACTGCCGCCGTCAAGGCCGCCTGCGACGTATGCGTCACCAGCGGCAACGTGATGAAGATTGTCGAAAGCCTCCCGACGGACAAGATCTGCTTTGTCCCGGACAAGCTCATGGGCGAAAACATCAAGAGCGAAATGGAAAAGCGCGGCGTCAAGAAGGACTTCATTTTGCACGACGGCTGCTGCTACGTCCACGAGACTTACGATTCGGAACTCATCAACTTCTTCAGGAGCCAGAACCCGGGTCTCAAGGTGGTGAGCCACCCCGAATGCCATCCCGGCGTCGCCCTCCTGAGCGACTACGTCGGCAGTACGGGCCAGATGGTCAAATACATCGGCGAACAGCCGAAGGGCTCCAAGTTCCTGCTCCTTACGGAATGCGGACTCAACGCACGCATGCACTACGAACATCCGGACATGGAATTCATCGGCAGCTGCAGCATGTGCAAGTACATGAAGTCTAACTCCCTCGAGAACATCCTTGAAACGCTGCGTCACCCCGAAAAGGCGGAACACGTCACGATTGACGAGCCGACCCGAGTCGCCGCCAAGAAGTGCATCGACGCGATGTTCCACTACGCGAACCTCTAGGCAAGCAAATGAGACCGCTGTTCAAGGGAATCCTCGCCATCGTTTTTCTGGCCATCGCGGCGACACCCGCGCTCGCCTATGACCACATCCAGTACGATGCCAGCTACTGGCCGCGTTCCTACTACATAAATGCGGCCTTCGGTTCGTTCTTTACCCGAGGGGATGTCAACGAGCGCCCCATCACGGTAACGGATTCCGTCAAGAACAAGCACAAGATCTATACGCCGGACATGGCCGTTTTCCTTTCACCCGAAATCAACCTGGGCGTAAACATCCGCTGTTTCTCGCTGAACGTCGATTTCCAATACTGGAAAACTTCGGAAGACCTCGTCGGCATCGACGAGACTGAAGACGCCACAATCTGGCGCGTCGGTTTCGAATTCACCTACAACTTTTTCTGGCCCGAAGATTTCCAAGTCGGCATCGGCCTCGGATATTCCTACACGAGCCTCACCACCGAAAACTCGGCATTTGTCGGGGATAAGGTCCAAGATTCGCACCTGATGGGATCCGGCATCGCGCTGGTGACCAACATCCACTACTACTTTACCGAAAACATTGCAATCGTACCGTCTGTCAAGCTATACGAGAACTGGTACAAGTTCGTGAATTCCAAGGCCACGGGCACCTGCGACCTGGAACCGTTCCTTTGGCAGACCTACGTTTTCACATCCATCGGAGTGCAGTACCAATTCTAAAACTGCGGCATAGCCGCGAAAACAAGAAGGCATAACATGATTACATTCCTTATCGGTGTCGCCATCCTCATCGGCGGATACTTTACCTACGGAAAGTTTGTCGAACATGTCTTCGGCCCTGACGACCGCAAGACTCCGGCAATCGCAAACCCGGACGGCGTTGACCGCGTCCCGATGAAGCACTGGAAGAACATGCTCATCCAGCTCTTGAACATCGCGGGAATCGGCCCCGTCATCGGCGTGATTCTCGGCATCAAGTTCGGCGCCATCGTGTTCATCATCCTCCCGCTCGGAAACGTCCTGGGCGGTGCGGTGCACGACTACTTCTCGGGCATGATCAG
Organism: uncultured Fibrobacter sp.; assembly: GCA_946408125.1. Classification (GTDB taxonomy): domain Bacteria; phylum Fibrobacterota; class Fibrobacteria; order Fibrobacterales; family Fibrobacteraceae; genus Fibrobacter. Next base: position 12,700 of record CAMJQW010000016.1, on the reverse strand, counting down.
CATGCGCAACAACGGCTACAACGTCCCCGCCCTCTCGCGCAAGTTTTTGGGCAAGGGTCCGTCCAAGCTGGTGATGGGACTCATCTCGGTCGCCCTCATCCTCGTGGGTGCCGTGTTCACCAACACGCCGGCACAGCTCATCAACACGCCCATCATCGCAGGCAGCGCAGTTTCCCCCACGCTCTTCTGGGTGGCCGTCGGCGTGATTTTCGCCTACTACTTCGCGAGCACCTTCTTCCCCATCGACAAGATCATCGGCCGCATCTACCCGATTTTCGGCGGCATGCTCATCCTCGCCTCCCTCGGCATCATGATCGGCATCGCCCCGCACCTTAACGTTCTTGACGAATTCAACCTGTGCGATATCGCTTCGAACTTCACTCAGCATCCGGGCCACCAGCCCATCATCCCGATGCTCTTCGTGACGATTGCCTGTGGCATCATCAGCGGTTTCCACAGCACGCAGAGCCCGCTCGTGGCCCGCACCGAAGTCACCGAGAAGACCGGCCGTCAGACATTCTACGGCATGATGATTATCGAAGGCCTCATCGGCATGATCTGGGCCGCAGGCGGCATGTTCATCTACCACATGCAACCCGAGCTCATGGCAGCCGGTGGCGTGAAGGTCCTGAGCGTCCTCGTCTCGACCGTTATCCCGTTCGCCCCGATTTCCATCCTCGTCGTGGTGGGCGTCATCATCCTCGCAATTACAAGCGGCGACACGAGCCTCCGCAGCCTCCGCCTCACGATTTCGGAACTCTTCGGCATCGACCAGACCGACCCGAAAAAACGCCTGCTCCTCACCGTGCCGATGTTCGCCATCTGCCTCGTGATTATCTTCTGGAGCAATCTGAACCCGCAAGGCTTCAACATCCTGTGGAACTACTTCAGCTGGAGCAACCAGCTCATGGCCGTGTGCAGCCTTTGCGTCGCCACCGTCTACCTCCGCAGCAAGGGCAAGAACTTCTGGATTACCCTCTTCCCGTGCATGTTCATGGCGTTCATCTGCTTCGACTACATTTTCTGGGTTAGCCCCGAGAACCTGAAGGGAGCTCCCCTCGGATTCGGTCTCGATTACAAGACGGCCCTCGTGCTCGCCCTCGAGAACGCAGTCATCCTCGGTGCCCTCCTTTGCCGCCGCGGCAAGACTCTCTACTCGAACAAGAACTTCGATGCCGACAAGTGGGACAGCTCTATCGACGAAAGGCACAACTACAAACCGGACTAAGGAATCGAATCCTCCCGAATGCAGCTTGAAGGTACCATCAAGAGCGTCACCTTCCACAGTCCCGACAGCGGCTTCTCCGTATTCCGGGTAAACGTGGAAGGCGAAAGAGCCCCCGTCGTGGTGACGGGGACTTTTCCCGATTTAAGGGCCGGCGAAACACTCAAGATGGAAGGAGAATGGGGCAACCATCCCAAGTACGGACGCCAGTTCAAGTGCAACGGCTTCGAGATTGTCGCACCGCAAAACAACAACATCGTCGATTACCTCGCCTCGGGACTCTTCAAGGGCGTAGGTCCCAAGACGGCAGAATCCATCGTGAAAGTTTTCGGGGACGATACCGCCGACATCCTCGACAACCATCCCGAACTTTTCCGCAAGGCAAAAATCAAGGGATTTCCCGCCAAGAAGGTCGAGAACTTCCTTGCCGCGTGGCAGCTGAACCGCCGGAGCCGCGAAACGATGCTGTTCCTAAGCAACCACGGCATCGCGGGCAGCGTCGCAAGACGCCTGTGGAACCAGTACGGCGAAGACACCATCGCAACAATCACCGAGAACCCCTACATCCTATGCGAAGAAGTCTGGGGTATCGGTTTCCTGAAAGCCGACGAAATCGCGATGAAGGTCGGCATCGCGAAAGACAGTCCCGTACGCCTCCAGGCCGCCATCCTGTATGTGCTGCAGGAATCGAGCTTCAACGAAGGGCATGTCTACTTGCCACGGAACATCCTGCTCGAAAAGACCCTGCGCAACCTCCGCATCGCGATGGAAGACGAAGATTCCGTAAACTCTCTGCTCAGGCAGTTCGACATTCTTTGCGAACGCGGCCGCATCAAGCGCGTAGACGACGACTGCTTCTACCCTCCGATATTCCGTGCCGAACAGGACATTGCCGACAACGTGTTACGCAGGTTGGAAAGCAACGCTCTCCCGACCGAGGGTTTCGAACGCGACCTCGCCAGTTGGGAACGCGAGCACCGGTTCGCCTTTGACCCCATCCAGCGCCAGGCCATCCAGATGGCGATTGCATACCGCATATCCATTATCACAGGCGGACCGGGCACGGGAAAGACGACTATCCTCAAGGGCATCCTGCACCTCGCGCAAAAGATGGACGAGAGCGTGTACCTAGCCGCTCCCACCGGACGCGCCGCCAAGCGCATGGGCGACCTCTGCGGGCTCCCGGCGCGCACCATCCACCGCATGCTCGAGATGGATCCCGTCACAAAGAAGTTCACCTACAACGCCGAAAACCAGATTCACTGCGACCTGCTCATCGTAGACGAGTTCAGCATGGTGGACACTTGGCTTGCCGCGGCACTTTTCGCGGCGACGCCCTACCGCACGCGCATCGTGCTCGTAGGAGATGCTGACCAGCTGCCGAGCGTAGGCCCCGGAAACGTGCTGAACGACCTCATCCGCTTTCCGGGAATTCCCACGACCCGCCTCATGCATATCTTCCGCCAGTCGGGCGACAACGACATCGCGGACAAGGCCGCCAAAATCAACCAGGGCATTCTCCCTTCGCCTATCGAGGGGCCGAATTTCCACTTTGTCCCGTTCGAGGAACCGGAACAGGCGAAGGCGATTCTGGCAGGGCTGCTTGCGACCGGTATCCGGAGCAAGATTTCCATCGATCAGAAAACGGAACTGCAAATCCTCTCGCCCATGCGCAAGGGCCCGCTCGGCGTATTCGAGCTGAACACGTTCCTGCAGGGGCTGATGAACCCGGGTATCCCGCGCCACAACATCCGGGGCGTCGCCTGGAGCGACGGCGACCGCGTGATGCAGATAAAGAACAACTACGACAAGAACGTATTCAACGGCGACGTGGGCATCATCTTCAAGGTGGCGAAGGACTCCGAAAAGATTACCGTCTTTTTCGACGACAAGACGGTCGAGTACGAAGGCGACGAGCTCGAACAGCTTTCGCTTGCCTACGCGAGTACCATCCACAAGAGCCAGGGCAGCGAGTACCCGGCCGTCGTCGTGATTCTCGACTCGAGCCACTACATGATGCTCCAGAGGAACCTCGTATACACGGCGATTACTCGCGCGAAGGGGCACGTTTGGATACTTTCGGCCCCGGGAGCACTGGCGCAGGCGGTCCGGAATAACCGCAAATTTCGCCGTTTTACCCGCCTTACCGAGCGGCTAGAGGGCAATTTTGGACAAAAAGAGGTGTTTTAAGCCATATTTTTATTCTTTTATCGTTTTTTACGAAGTCAAAGTGTTCGTTTTTGCTTTTTTTTGTGTATTTTCAAGGGAAATAAATACTAGAGGTATACTCATGAACTTTAAGCAGATTCTCCTCGGTTCGGCTTTGGCCGTTACCACTTTTGGTCTTGTGGCTTGCGGTGGCGATTCCGGCAGCAACGCTGACCCGACCCCGCCGCCTTCTTCCGCCTCCCAAGGCGAACCGTACGTTCCGCCCCAGAACACCGAGTACGACGTGATTGTCGTAAACGGCGTCGGTTCGAACGTCGTCGGCGAAGCCGTGTTCTTTGCCGGCTCCTTCAGCCTCAAGCTCGACACGAACGCTTCCAAGAACGCCGACCAGATCGCATTCAACAACATTTCGTTCCAGGTCGTGAACGACACCAAGGGAACTGTATCGGGAGTCCCGGTCGTATACAACACGGCGGCCCTCGCTCTCCCGACCCAGGGCGTGATTAACATTGCCTCCCTGCAGGCGAACGTGAGCCTCACGGATCCGGGCTTCGGTTCTGAATGCGGCGCCTTCCACGTCGACATCACCGTCAATGCGACGGATGGCGAAAAGAACTTCCCCATGACCGCCAAGGCTACCTTCAACCGTCCTGACTCTTACTGCCAGGCGTTGATTCCGTCTTCTTCGTCCGCCGCACCGGTCGGCATCGTGATGACCACCTGCGACGTGCAGGCCTCCACTAACGGAGCTAACGGCATTGACCTTGCAACCTGCACCGCAGCCGCCAACCCGGCAGCCGACATTGTCGTCGCAAAGGATGGCAACGGTGACGTCAACATCACCAGCGGCAACGGTTCTATGTTCTCCCCGATCACCAATGGTGACGACGGCAACTACAACGACGACTGGAGCAAGGACTACTACCCCGAAGACAACAAGGGCGGTCTCCCCACCTACAATACCGACTTCAAATTCAAGGCAATCGCCGGTACGGGTCTCAACAAGATTATCGAAAACGAGGCCAACGTGTACGTCGTCAAGACGGCCGCCTACAACGAGGCAACCGCCGCTGGCTTCTTCGCAATCGTGCTCCTTGAAGCCCAGGAAACAACCAACAAGGACTTCGACCTGACGTTCCGCGTCTGGAAGGCTGCGCAGTAATCCTGCGAATACAGAATTCAAGAGGGCCCCGTCGGGGCCCTTTTCTTTTTGTTCCTTGGTTTTTTGCTAAATTTACGCGCGTAAATTTAAACACGGAGTAAACCATGCTCAAAAAACTTTCCAACTTCCCCGGTATCAAGGGACCCGTTGTCACGATCGTGATGGACGGTTTTGGCATCACCGATAAGGTCGAAGGCAACGCCATCAAGGCTGCCCGCACCCCGACCCTCGACAACCTCTTCAAGATGTACCCGAACGTGCTCCTGAAGGCTCACGGCCGCGCCGTGGGTATGCCGACCAACGAAGACATGGGTAACTCCGAAGTGGGCCACAACGCTATCGGTGCTGGCCAGGTGTACAACCAGGGTGCCGCCCTCGTGCAGGACGCCATCGTCTCTGGCGACATCTTCGGCCGCGACGCTTGGAAGGAAATCGCCGGCAACGCCCGCGAAAAGAACACCGTCCTCCACTTCATCGGTCTCTTCAGCGACGGTAACGTTCACTCCAACATTTCTCACCTCAAGGCCATGGTTGCCCAGGCCAAGAAGGAAGGCCTCAAGAAGGTCCGCGTGCACATCCTCCTCGACGGTCGTGACGTGCCGGAAACTTCCGCTCTCGATTACGTTGGCCCGTTCGAAAAGTTCCTCGACGAACTCCGCTCTCCGGAATTCGACGTTTGCATTGCTAGCGGCGGTGGCCGTATGCAGATCACCATGGACCGTTACAACGCTAACTGGAAGATGGTGGAACTCGGCTGGAAGACCCACGTGCTCGGCGAAGGCCGCTACTTCGACAACGCTACGCAGGCTATCGAAACCCTCCGTGGCGAAACCAAGGCTATTGACCAGGATCTCCCGCCGTTCGTGATCGCGAAGGACGGCCAGCCGGTCGGCACCATCAACGATGGCGACTCCGTGGTGTTCTTCAACTTCCGTGGCGACCGCGCCATCGAAATCACCCGCGCCTTCGAAGAAGAATCCTTCAACGAATTTGACCGCAAGCGCTTCCCGCACGTCTGCTACGCTGGCATGCTCCAGTACGACGGCGACCTCAAGCTCCCGAACCGCTTCCTCGTTCCGCCTCCGGCAATCAAGGAAACCAGCGGCGAATGGCTCGCTGAAACAGGCGTTAAGCAGTTCGCTTGTTCCGAAACGCAGAAGTACGGCCACGTGACCTACTTCTGGAACGGTAACCGTTCCAGCAAGTTCGACGGCGAAACCTACCTCGAAATCGAATCTGACGTTGTTCCGTTCGAACAGCGCCCGTGGATGAAGGCTGCCGAAATCACCGACGCCATGATCGAAGCCTTGAAGAGCGGCAAGTACCAGACGCTCCGCTGCAACTTCCCGAACGGCGACATGGTGGGCCACACCGGTTCCTTCCGCGCCGCTACGATGGCTATCGAAGCTGTCGATATTGGCCTCGCCCGCCTCCTCCCGGTGATTGACGCCCTCGGTGGTGTTGCCATCATCACGGCTGACCACGGTAACGCCGACGAAATGTACGAAATCGACAAGAAGACCGGCATGCCGAAGGTCAACAAGGACGGTACCTTCAAGGCCAAGACGAGCCACACGCTCAACAAGGTTCCTTGCATCCTTTACGATAACGTAACGGGCGGCAAGCTCGGCCTCAAGGAAGGCGACTGGGGTCTCTCCAACATCGCTGCTACGACGGCCAACCTCCTCGGCCTCGAAAAGCACGAAGCGTGGGACGATTCTATGCTCATCATCAAGTAAGCAACCATAAGAACAATGAAGAAAGCATACGAAAAGCCCCTATTAGAAGCAATCGATATGAGCGAACGCACAGAGTTGTTACAAGGTTCAGTTCGCAGTTTGGGTCTCTTTGATGACGACGACGATTCCCCCGGGAATTCCGCATTTGGCCACGAGACAGCCTGTTCGCACGGACATCACAAATGGTTCTGCGACTAGTTCAATCATTTAAAAAAAAGGAACCCGCGAGGGTTCCTTTTTTTGTACATTCAAATATATTATACTTTGACGAGATGAAAATCTTTTACCACCTTCCTGGACTGTTCGAGTTTTACGACCTGTACAAGGCTTTTTTGCCGCTATGGCGCGAACATCGGGAATACTTTTACGACTGGTGCGAAATCGGCTCCATTTACGGGGCGCCGAGCGATTGCATCTGGGGAGGTGGGCGTGTAGGCTTCGGAGATGCCGAGCCGGAAAAAGTGGCTGCACTCGTAAAGGAATACGGGATTTCACCTCGACTCACCTTCAGCAACTCGCTGATTCGCGAGGAACACCTTGGCGACGCGCGGTGCAATGCGTTGTGCAAGATGTTTGAGGGTGGCGCTGGCATCATCATCCATTCGGACCTTCTGCTCAATTACATCAAGGCAAAGTATCCCGGATTCTATTTCGTCTCTTCGACCACGAAAGTAATTACAGACTTTGAGCAGTTTGTTGCCGAACTAAGCCGCGATGAATTCAAATTTGTCGTGCCGGACTTCCGGCTGAACAAGCAATTCGATAAGCTGGATGCGCTCACGGATGCACAAAAACAGAAGGTCGAGTTCCTGTGCAATGAATGCTGCTGGTTCGGCTGTTACGACCGCAAGAACTGCTACGAGAACGTAAGCCGCAAAAGCCTCGGCGAAGACTGCGCAGACCATGAATGCGTCTCGCCCACCGCCCAGAGAGGCTACCACTTCTCCGACGCGATGAAGAACCCCGGCTTTATCGGAATTGACGACATCCAGAACGTGTACGCGCCTGCAGGATTCCGCCACTTCAAAATCGAGGGCCGCAGCCTCGGCAGCGCCATCATCCTGGAATTTTTACTTTACTACATGACCAAGCCCGAGCACCAGCTCAAGGTGCGCGAAGAAATCTATCTGGACAGTTCGCTGGATTTGTTCTAGTTTTCCGAGCGAATACGCCATCTAGGTCTTGTCAAAGACCGCGGTATAAATATATATTCTGGATATGAAACTTCTCGACCAGTTCAGCTATACGGAACTCATGCCCGTTCTCTCGACAGAGGGGATGAGGGCGCTTGACAAGGCGGCCAAGGAAGCTCTTGCCGGAGAAACAACCGCGATTGAGGCGGGATACGGCCTGATGAAGCAGGCGGGCGCCGCGCTGTTCAAGAAGGTGGTCGAGATTTTGAACCGCGAGCAATCAACTTGCGGGTTGGAAAACACTCCGCGATCCGTCGCGGTATTTGTCGGTGGAGGCAACAACGGCGGCGACGGGCTCGTGCTCGCGAAGCTCTTGATTGAAGCAGGGATTCCCTGCACCACGTATTCGCTTGCCACCGCGGACAAGTTCCAGAACGAAGCCAAGATGGCGCTGGATGATTTTTCGCTGGCTGGCGGCCGTTTAATTCTGTATTCGCCGACAACGGAAAGTTTGTCGCAGACAGGAACCGCGCCGAGATTCGCAGATTTCAACCTGATTGTCGATTGCATGCTCGGGAACGGAGCGCACGGCGAACTGCGGGAACTGTACGCAGCCGCGGTACGCGACATCGGCGCCGCAGGCGTCCCGGTTGTCGCGGCCGACGCCCCTACCGGATACGATTCCCAGGCGCACGGGCGTCGGGAACCCTGCACACACGCACTTGAAACCCTGATGTTCGGGTTCCCGCGGCTGGACGCATACACGCGTGAAGGCGGGCCGGTATTCGGCAATGCGGCCGTAGCGCCGCTTTGCTACCCCGAGGAGAACATCAAGCAATTCGACGAGATCGTCTACCTTGCGACAGAGCAAATCATACCGCAGATGTTGCCCGAGCGCGACGACTGGGGCGACAAACGCGCCCAGGGCTGCGCCATGATTGTCGCAGGCTCCGGCGATATGCCGGGAGCCGCCGCACTTTGCTCCGGGGCAGCCCTCCGGAGCGGTGCCGGTCTCGTGACGCTCGCGAGCCCGGATGCCATTATGCCCGTACTGCAGGCGAAACTCTCGGAACCCGTATTCTGCAACCTGCAAGACATGGCTGGCCAGGACGGAGACACGGTCGATGACCGCGCCACCGCCCTCTCCCCCACACACATCCCGCAGATTCTCGAGAAGGCCAAGCACAACCAGGCGCTAGCCATCGGCCCCGGAATCGGAAGCGCAGAATGCACGCGCGACGCCGTCATCGACCTACTTCCGCAAATCAAGTGCCCGGTAGTCATCGACGCCGACGCGCTGAATGCCATTGCCTCGCTCAACAAGACTTCTGCAAGCCCTTCCTCGGGAGCGGCATCATTCCTTCACGGATTTGCGACCACGGCCGTGCTCACCCCGCACCGCCGCGAATTCGAAAGGCTTTTCGGAGCACTCCCGACAAACGATATCGACATACCGAACCAATTGCGCAACATCGCACGCCACACGAAGAAAGTCATCCTGCTGAAGGGCGCGCCCACCTTCGTCGCGAGCCCCGACGAGCGCGTTTTCATTGTACCCGCACACAACTCGGGCCTCGCCAAGGGCGGTTCGGGCGACGTTCTTACCGGAATCATCACGGCTCTGCTCGCACAAGGCTTGCCCACCTGCGAAGCCGCCGTACTCGGAGCATTACTGCACCAAAAAGCGGGCCGCATAGCCCGCGAAAAACTCGGCGCATTCAGCATGCTCCCAAGCGATGTCATCGACATGCTCCCGCAGGCGTTTAACTAATCAATACTAGTCCTTAACGCAGCGGACTGAATACGCGAAGTACTTGAAGTCGATGCCCTCATAGTGCCCCCCCCCCCCACGGTAGTCCCTGTAGCCAGCAGACAACGCCGAGAACCCGAAAGCATCCAAGCCCTCACCGTTGCTATTCCAACCGCTAGTAGACTTGAGCATCTTGCCCGCCGCAGTTTTTCCGCCGACAGCGGAAAACAATGATTGCCATTCCGTTGTATCAGGCAAGTGCCACCCCTTCAACCCTCGCCATTTGTACTCCACTCGCCTACACTGTCCATTGCCGTAGCCCAAGTGGTCCTCCTATTTTATACACAATGTAATAAAATAGCGCCCGCTGTTACGCAGACGCCGATATTTTGGAGGAGAAATTTTTCGTTTAGCGGGCATTCACGCGCATGGTGCGCGGGCCGATTTTCAGTATAAACGTTCCCGTATGCGGGAGTAGCGCCGATTCGGCGGAAGTCGCTATGCGCTTGGTCAAGAGCAGGCGGCCCTGCATGTCGAAAATCGCCATCGTATTGCCCGCTGCATTCTGGACTTGCAACACGCGACCTGCGATAGAGACCGTGAACTGCGGGGCAAAACCCGTTCCGCGAATCGCATCGGAATCTTCGCTGTTGCTGGACGTCACTTCAGCAGGCTCAGTGGCCTCGCTACTGCTGCTGGATCCTATCGCTCCGCTCCAGGATGACGATGAGAATTTGACGCTGGAACTCGATGCAGGCGCCGTGCCGTTCCCCGTCACGGTAATGGTCCCGCTCTTCGACGCATTCGTTGTCGCACCCGTCGTGGTGACGGTGAACTTGTACGCACCCGGCGCCACCATCGCAGAGACCGTTCCCGAAATGTAGAAGTCAGAGCCCTTGAGCGTACCCGACACGCCATCCGGAAGGCCCGTCACCGTGGCACCCGTCGCGCCCGCAATCGTGTAGTAGAATTCCGCAATCGATTCGCCTGCGGCAACCGTCTGCGTCGTGCTGCCCGAGCCATGTTTGGTAAGCGTCGCCTCGCCCGAAACCGCCGGCCCCTGCGAGGAACTTGACGCAACACTGCTGCTCGACTTCGCGGACGAACTGGACGCAACACTGCTGCTAGATTTTGCCGAACTCGAACTTGCCGGAGTCACCGAACCCGATGCACCCGGATCCGGAAGCGTCGCACCTGCATACAACTTAATTGAATCGCGCAGGGCATACGCATTCGCCTGCGTGCTCACGTCAGTCAAGCTCATGGAATAGCTCGGCTTGAACGCCGTGCCCGTACCGGCCTGCGTTTTCTTCACGTTTTCTTCGTAATTTTCGATCATCTGCGCCGCCGTGATAGCGCCATCGCTCGTGTACAAGTCAAGCGCCTTCTGCACACCGATGAATACATTCCTTTCGATGCGGATATCCGCCTCGATGGCTGCACGCACGCAGTAGCTCGCGTCCTTGCTGTCGAAGAGGTTGTTCGCCACATGCACCTTGCCAAAACGCACGCGCGGCATGCGTTCCACCACGCCGTCCGCCCACCACGTATGGTGAATCGTCACGTTCAGATGCCCGCGGTCGCTCGTCTTTGTCTTGCTGTTGCCAATCAGGTTGCTGAACTGGTGGCCGCTCGATGCCGAGGTATAGCTGAACTTGGTCCACGAAATCGTCACGTAGTCCGAAGCATTGGTAATGTCCAGGTTGCCGTCGTGACCGTCGTACACATCCACGTGGTCAATCCACACGTTCTTTGACTCGTGATTCACCTGCAGGCAATCCTCGTCGTCGTCGTCATGCGCGCCCACGCCCTTGAATTTCAGGTTGCGGATGATGACGTTCTTCGAGCCGCTCAGCTTCATGGCGCTACCCGTGCTGGGCTGCGCAATAATGGCGCCCTGGTAGCCGTAAATCGTCACGTTGCTCCCGACCTCGACGGGGCCCATGTACGTCCCCGGCTTCACGTAAATAATCTTGTTGCCCGCCTTGGCGTAGCTCTTGAGGTCACTCACGTTGTCCACCGTGACCTCGGAATAGCCCTTGCCGCCCGTGGTGCCGCCATTCTGCGTGGCAAATCCCGCCATCGGGAAGTCCGGCGAAGTGACCGCGAATGCGGAAGTCGCCGTACCGACAACCGTCGCCCCGCACACAAGCAGTGCCGAGAGCGACATCCTTAACGAATTACATCCCATAACATCCATCCTTTTTTGAGCCGCGGACAACCCGTCCGCATTGTTCTCAAAATTTTTCTCAAAATTTATATTCAAAAAAGGAAATAGTCAATAGAAATTTTTGCTATTGACACCATTTTTCGCCCGTAATTAGCCACAAAACAAACAAAAATGGCGAAATTCAAAGAAATTCGCCATTCTTAAATGTTCTCAAAAAATTTATTTTACAAAGACAACTACGGCGTTTTCTACACCATCTCGGCCACGAGTTTGTCCATCGCGGCTTCGGATTCGGCGCTGAGCGTAGACTTCACCGTCACCACTGTTTCGGCGAGCGTCACGTTCTTGAGCGTGGCAAGGATTTCGGCCATCTTCTTAGCGGCCATCGGAGCCCAGGTGCCATTTTCCACGACGCCCACCTTGCGGTTAGAGTAGTTCTTTGCCTTCAGATGATTCAAGAAATCTTCCATAACCGGGAAGAGGCCCGCGTCATAAGTAGGAGCGGCTACCACCATGCGGTCGTAGCGGAAGGCGTCCTCAATGACTTCGGCCATGTCGCTGCGGGCAAGGTCAGAAACCACGACTTTTTCGACACCGGCGGCCTTGAGCTTTTCGCCGAGCAATTCCGCGGCCTTCTTGGTTCCGCCGTAAATCGAGGCATACGCCACAAGCACGCCCTTGTCTTCGGGAGCATAGCTGCTCCAAGTGTTGTACTTGTCGATGTAGTAGCCCAGATTTTCGGTAAGCACCGGGCCATGCAGCGGGCAAATCGTCTTGATGTCGAGCGCAGCCGCCTTCTTGAGAACCGCCTGCACCTGGTTGCCGTACTTGCCCACGATATTGAAGTAGTAACGGCGGGCCTCGCAGGCCCAGTCGTCCGGGTCAGCATCGTACACGCCGAACTTGCCGAACGCATCGGCCGAGAACAAGACCTTTTCACTCTGTTCGTAACTGAACAGCACTTCGGGCCAGTGCACCATCGGGGCACCGATAAACTGCAGCGCATGCTTGCCGAGCGCAAGCGTATCGCCTTCCTTCACGGTCTGCTTCTTGACCGCTTCAGGGAGCGCCATGAACTGCGGCAGAAGCGCGAACGCCTTTGCAGACGCCACGAGCGTCGTCTCCGGATACTTCGCGACAAAATCAGCAATGCCACCGGCATGGTCCGGTTCCAGGTGGTGAATCACCAAGTAATCCGGCTTGCGACCAGCGAGAGCAGTCTCCAAGTTAGCGAGCCACTCGCCCACCTTGTGCGCATCGACCGTGTCCGTCACGGCAATCTTTTCGTCAATAATCACATACGAATTGTAGGCCATGCCCTCGGGCACCACGTACTGGCCTTCGAACAAATC